>CALIML010000008.1 GCA_938045475.1 uncultured Sulfolobales archaeon | reverse complement strand
GAATTTAAAATGATTTTTAATGTTGTGCTTTCAGCTAAGGTGAAGGTAAGCTTCTGCTTCAACTTAGTGTTTTCATCTCTTAGCAATCCATTTTCATACGTGAGATCTTTTAAAGCCCTCTTCAAGGCCTCGTAGTCATTCATTAACTTAGTGTAATCGCTGAGTAGCTCTTCATAGTCTCTGTTCTCTGAAGAAACTTCATAGAGCTGGCTTTGATCAAGTCTAGCTAACTTAAAGATCGCTATGGCTTCTAGTGAAGCTATTAACAACAGTGCCAGTGATAGTATAGGAAGCAGTTTACTCAACTCCACCCCCAACTAAGCTGTTAGTGCTATAGCTCTATTATACTCTTTCAATACCTCAACTGATTCTCTGTGAAACTCTCAACGTTTACCATAGCAGGAACTTAAAAATATTGAGCTACGCTATAGTTCACGTGAAATGTTGAAAAATACCCTGTTGTAACTATAGCCACAGTAACCATTGCTGCGCCTTAGCTTAACGATTGCTTCACTACCCGTGAGCCTAATTACTCCTAGAAACAATACCAGCAACTACTCCCATAACAACGCCGTAGCCAGTGGCTCCCGGATGGATTTAAGCGTCGATAAATGGGTGTTCACGCATAATTCCAACAACTCGGGTTTAGCCGATATAGCTAAGGTGGACGTATGGGCATCTATTTAAAGGAATACCACATGTGTGTCTACCTCAGAATAGAATTAACACGGCTATAGAGGCATATAGGGAGTTATTGGAGAGTTTATTTCACTGCAGCTCACTTCTCCTCTTAGAGCTGTTCTTCATGCACCAAGAGTTAAAGTAGAGTGCCAATAAAGTTTAAAATGGATTGCCCAGTAAAGTCATGTGGAGGTATGAGTTGTCAACGCCTCTCTCCCCATATTCAATAACCATAGTATACCTCCTACTCCTTACATTCCCCGCATCCTCTATATGTGGAGTTCCGTATGGGAGTCAGCAAACAGTGGCCACTATAACTTTCTCTGTTAGCGGCATTAATGTAGAAGATGTTCCTCCAGACGCGGCCATCCTCGTTGTTGACAACGCTAGCTACAGCTTCAGCGATCTACCTAAAAGCTTCAACTGGACCACTGGTTCGTTCCATGTATTTGAATGGGTGGAGGTTATTCCATCTATTGTTGAGGGAAAACGCTATGTCTGGAGTTCAACGAGCGGCATCTCGCTTGGGAGGACTGGTTTTATCATTGTGCCAGCAGACGGAGGTTTTATTTCGGCGGAGTATAAAGTGCAATACCTATGGGTTATTTCAGCAGATGGATTAGGATCTGATGCTGTTGGAGTAGTAGCTATAGTTGATGGATGGAGACTTGGCTTCGAAATGCTCCCAGCTTCCTTTTGGTGGGATGAAGGCTCTCTTCACGTATGTTGTTATGAAGGCTTCGTGTACTCTACAGTAGATGATGTGAGGTATGCAAATGCAAACCACGATCGAGAGTGCGTTAACTTAACGGTTTTAAGCCCAGGCGTTTTAATTGAATCATATCATATTGAGTATAGACTTCACATAGGGGGTGAAGCAGGCAAGGGCACTACTGATCCTCCCCCAGGCTCATACTGGTTTGATGACGGGGCCTATGTGAATATAACGGCCATTCCAGACAAGGGATACGCCTTTAAAATGTGGACAGCGATCTTTGCAGTGGGCTCAACTTACGGCAAGTTTGACAATCCTACAACTGTATGGATCCGTGGTCCAATAAGCCTTGTCGCCAACTTTACGCAGGCCTTCGACTTCACTGTCTCCATTGATCCAAGTACTCTATATGTCTATAAAGGTAGTTCAGTGACTGCAAGCATCTTCGTTGAATCCGTGGGAGAACCTCCTTTGAGAATTACGCTCTTTGTTTCAGGAGTGCCTCAAGGAGTTTCCTATAGCTTGGACGTAGAGTCGGATTTCCCACCGATATGGACTACTCTAACTATTACGGCAACTCCAGCGGCTCAAGCTGGGACATATGTTTTAACAATTGTAGCAGTAAGTGAAAACATGACTAAAGTAAGGGAGTTTTCACTAATTATTCTAGAAAAAGCTTGGTATGAGCAGCTATGGATACTGCTTGTAACGATAGTCATAGCAGTAGTTGTTGCAACAATATTCATGTTCACTAAACTACGTCAGCGACTGAAAACCCGTCTCTCCCCACTCTAAATTCTATGCTGAAAAAGCTGTAAGCCATCATAGATCTTCTCCCAACCACTAAGTTAAAGTTCTCCTTCCAACGGCTCGGAACTACATCCCCAGCTTACGTAGACTTAGATAGGCGAAATAACAGGCATTAGTGAGAGACCCGCCCCTGCTCTGGGAGCATAGTTCCCCATGGGGGCGGGGAATGAAGTTGTCTTAAGCCCTTGGACGTAGGGGGCCATGAGTTCACCCGAAGGGGGCTGAGCCTATGAGCTCACTGCAGGCGAGAGTGATGTAGCCCAAGGGCTGTGCACGTCCATTAATAACTAAGAACCCTAGTCTAAGTGTAGAGAGTCCTTGACTCAAGCTTCTTAAGGGCTATGAAGTTGCAAGGCAGTGTCTGACGAACTAATTATCAATGAATAAACGCTTAAAGATCTTTAGGTTATTCCGCCCTAAAGGACGAGCCTCTAATTGCATGAACTATAGTTATTTACACATTGATGTAAAAGGTATATTAAAGTATATAAAAATACATATTGTATCGTAGTTCAAGTAGCGAATGGGTGGGTATATACGTGTAGCCAGAAAATGCAGCCTACATTAGGGCAGGTTTTTATAGCAGAAGTATTCGGTACATGGGCTTTAACACTGTTTGGACCTGCTTCAGTTATAACACTAATATCCATACTTGGCGGAGGTCCTGCTGCACTATTTGGCATAGGCGCAGCATTCGGCTTCATAGTCATGATAATGATATATACCTTGGGCCACATTTCAGGAACACATATAAATCCATCTGTAACAATAGCTCTTTCAGTAATCCGTAGACTTCCCATCAAGCTTGTTGGAACCTACATATTTGCACAAATCATTGGCTCTATAATAGCTGGCTTATGTCTGTACGGATTCTACCCAGATGTAGGTAAAGCCGTACGTTTCGGTGCCACTCTCCCAGGCACTGGTGTAAGTGATGCTGCAGCTGTAGCTATAGAAATAGTTCTCACAATGTGGCTACTGTTCGTAATCATGGGTGTAGCTGTAGATAAGAGAGCTCCACCGGGCTGGGCCGGGTTTAGCATAGGAATGATAGTAGCTTGCGACATATGGATGGGGGGACCCTTAACAGGGGCCAGCATGAACTTCGCAAGATCTCTATCATCAGCTATCGCTGCTGCCATGGCCGGCGACATACTTCCCTTATCCAAGATATGGATATACTTGGTAGGGCCTGTAATAGGAGGCATAATAGGAGCTTCTCTCTACGAATACATATTCAAACCTGCGAAGTAATAAACAGATTTTTTTCCCCGCACTTTAATTTCATTAGTGAAGAGATGCCGGCCTCTCTCCTTAATAAGTTTGCAGAGCTTACTTACTTCACCACTCTATCCTCCATGCATATTTTTAACTACATCACTGTAAAGCAGTAATAAAAGACTGGATAGCGTTAAGTGTTTTCAGGCGATTAATGAGGGTTTATTATGAATGGGTTCATCATAGGTAGAGAAGTCTTTGAGAGAGAAGTTATAGCTGGCAGTGATGCTGAGCTGAGTGCTGTTCATGCTCTGAAGGACGTATTTGAAGATCTTGGGGGGGATGACGTTTACTTAGAGCCTCTTCCAGTTATGACCTGGATCGAGGATGAATGCTTTATTGAAGCGCCTAGGTTGAGGGTTAAGTGTCTAGCGCTTCCATATAGTCTTTCAATGGATGCTGAAGCTAGATCTATTCATGCCCATTACTACGGTAGCAGCATTGCATTAAGCGATGATCCAGCCAACAAAATAGTCATTGCTCCATACCCTGATGAACCGGATGAAGCTAAGTACGTGTTATTAAAGCTCGCTAAAGCTGGTGCAACTGCAGCAGTGTTCTATGACAATTACCCGGGGAGAGTTAGGAGAATAGTTGTTTGCGGCAGTAAGGGGTATTCATACATGCATGGCTCACCTCCCCCAATACCGGCAGTCGCTATATCTAAGGAGTCATTGCTTAAGCTCACTAAGTCGATTAGTGGAGAAGCGTTGAGGCTCTACATCAAGACAAAAGTAGTGCATAGTTCAACGGGTTACAATGTAGTGTCTGTTTACAATGGATCGCGGGAGTCTGAAGTAATATTGTCAGCGCATCACGACCACTGGCTTAAGGGGTATTCAGATGATTTAATAGGCTTAGAATCCCTAGCTAGAACAGCGCTGAAACTAAAGAATATTGATAGAAGGCATACGTACATACTGATATCCTTTACAGCAGAGGAGTCAGGAGCACCTGGTTACGCAAGCTGGTACTGGTCATGGGGTAGTAGGAAGTATCTAGAGGGCAGGCTTGTAAAGAGAGATCTAGATAGGGTGGTGCTTGCAGTAAACATTGATGCAGTATTTACAACTTCTCTAAGAGCCTCCACAAATCCATTTCTATGGAGCGTAGTTAAAGAATTAGTTGACTTAGGCTATGTATCAATTAATGGAGTGACCGTAGATCAACCGATATTCGATAGCTATTCATTCACAACTGTTGGAGTGCCAGCACTCACACTACATACATTTAATGAATTAAAGCCGAACTACCACACAAACCTAGACGATGGACGTGAATGGCCTTCAAACTTAGTTGAAGAAGTTGTTGAAGCAATAGATAGTCTGCTAAAAACTGTTAACTCTTACGACATTAATGAACTGTATGGACTCGACGTAAGCACATTCATCAACGATCTTCCGAGCGATGCGCCTGTAGAGGCCGCGGTCTTATTAATGAAGCTAAGGGAGCTTAAACACCTTGAGGGCAAGGTTGCTGTAAATAGATTTGTAAGAGAATTCACTAAGAACTTCATTAAGGCATCCACTGATCGCAGGCTTGGGGGAAGAACGATCTCGTCGATTGCGCCGGAAATATACTTGCTGAGTGAATTAATTAAGGAAGTAGGGGAGGGTGTTGTGGGGGAAGTTGGTGCGAGCATCATTGGGGTTGAAGAAGTGTTTTTCAGCGCTTATGCAAGTAACCACACAAGACTTGAATTACTCAAATCAATTTATGTAACAATGGCTTCAGCCGCTAAGAAGTACTTAGACTGCTTAAGCAACATAGTTAACACTAGCTTTATTCATTGAAATCTATTTTAAGCCCTCCTTAAAGCTAACGTATTTACAGGTGTAGACTCGGGTTGAGCAGCATTAAACCTATATTTAACTTAGATAAGTTCGCTAACTTCGCTGAGTGGTATCAGGAAATACTTTGGGTAAGTGATTTAATTGATGTAAGGTATCCTGCTAAAGGAATGGTTGTGTGGAAGCCTTATGGACTAAAGGCGCTGAGGCTTACGCAAAGGATAATGATAGAACTTCTGGAGGGAACAGGGCATCAGGAGGCGTGTTTTCCAACAATGATTCCTGAATCAGTGTTTGCTAAGGAGAAAGAATTCCTAGAGGGATTCAGTGGAGATACGTTCGTCGTAGAGGGTACAGGCACTAGGAAGTTTAATGAAAAGCTCTACGTAAGGCCCACTAGTGAGACAGTCATGTACTATATGTGGAGCATGTGGGTTAAAGGAAGGAAAGATCTGCCGATAAAGATGTACCAGTTAGTCAACGTATTTAGGTATGAAACTAAGGCCACACACCCAATACTTAGAGTTAGAGAAATAGTGTCATTCATAGAAGCTCACACAGCTCATGCAACGAGGGAAGAGGCTGAAAAACAGATGGCTGAAGCAATAAGCATATACAAGGAATTCTACGATAGGCTTAGGATACCTTACTTCATAGTTAAGACAGCTCCATGGGATACATTTAGCGGAGCTGAATATAACTATGATTTCATAACAGTTATGCCTGATGGAAAAGGCCTAGAGCTCGGCTCAGTTATAAACTTAGGCCAGAGGTTCTCAAAGGCATTCGACATAAAGTTCATGGATGAAGATGGATCTTATAAGTATGTGTATCAAACATGCTACGGCATATCCGAGAGAAGTCTTGGAGCATTAATAGCTGTACACGGCGATCAAAGGGGTCTATTCTTCCCCCTTGAAGTAGCTCCAATACAAGTAGTAATAGTGCCAATAGCTAAGCCTGGAGAGGAGCACATACTGCAATACGCTCATAGAATTAACAAGACCCTTAGAGAGAGAGGCATAAGAAGCTTTGTAGACGACGACCCTGAACACACACCCGGCTGGAAATACTATTACTGGGAAATGAAGGGAGTGCCGACAAGGATAGAAGTTGGGAGGAAAGAAGTCGAGAGCAATACAGTGACTATTTCTAGAAGAGATGGTTTACAGAAAGTCGTTACACCAATTGAAAGGACTGTTGAATCACTAGCCTACATATGGGCTGAGATAAATGATGGTCTGTACTCAAGAGCT
Organism: uncultured Sulfolobales archaeon; assembly: GCA_938045475.1. Lineage (GTDB taxonomy): Archaea > Thermoproteota > Thermoprotei_A > Sulfolobales > Desulfurococcaceae > JANXDZ01. The sequence continues at coordinate 179,920 of CALIML010000008.1, read as the reverse complement.
CTTGAGCAGCTCAAGAAGCTCACTACAGTAGTTGAAGATCCTTCTAAAGCAGTAAACTTTAAAGGGTTAATAGTTACTCCATGGGATGAATCCCGTGAGTGCGCTGATAAACTAGAAGCTTTAAGCGATAGGCAGGTCTTAGGAACAATAATTGAATCCCCACTGCCTCTACCAGAAGGGCGGGTAGGCGTATGTAATAGCTCTACGAATAAGTGGGCCCTCCTAGGAGTTACGTACTAAGATCTAGTGCTATATAGATATTTAAAGAGTTTACTCAATCCTAGAACTGGGGTGATTTATGTGTCTGAATACATAGCTGAACTAAAGAGGAGGCTCTCTGGAAACATAGGTGAGTATGAAGTCGTAGACAAGGATCCAAAGACTATTCATGTAGTTAAAGGCGGAAACGCTGTAGCCACTATAAGGGATGCTGGAGACGTAATTGTGATAAATCTTCGAGGAAGGGAATATAGATACGACAAATGGTATAGCAAGCCGGAGCATCTAGCCACTACATTAGTGAACTACTTTAAGGGCAAGTAGCTATAGATGATTCTTCAACTAACGCGAACAGTTTCTTTAATGACTACCTCAGGTTTGCTGGAGAAACCTGCTTCAATGGGCACTAGCTCTGCCTCTAAATCACTGTAGATCCTTATGATTCCGTGGATCGAAATAGGGCTTTTAAATAAGGGCGCTTCAAGAACTATTGTCTCTGCCTCCCCTCCTTCAAATGATGGATGGAATCCATGTCTCTTAGATAGGGTCAGTATCTCCTTGAGTAAGCATTCATCAACTATTCTTCCAACGTACTTCGGGCTTAAGCCCATTGTTGATATAGATGATATAGCGTACTCTATACCTAGCTCCAAGAGCTCCTCCATATAGACCACGGGGTTCCTTCTCCATAAAGGGGTGTAAACCTTTAACCCAAGTTCTACAGCTAATTGAGCCATCCTCATCCTTTGGTAATCGCTTTCCAGGACTCCTATTACTAGTGCACTTACGCCATATTCCTTGGAGGCATTTTTAATGAGCTTCCTCAAGACGCTTAGCCCGTCTCCTCTAGCTTCACTAACCATGATTTCTAAACCCATGGATTCCGCTTGGAACTTCGTTAGCTCAATGCACGGGTAATGGAATAGTTCTGAGCCTCTCTCAGGATATATAGTAATTAGTACTGGGGCATCCATTCCCTGCAGTACAGCCCAATGTAAAGCCATAGTGCTGTCCTTGCCTCCACTGTACAATACAGCTGCCCTCACTTTATAGACCCCTCAGTGTATATGGATTAAGCTAGGTGGTATTTATTTGAGTGATGTAGAAGTCACGGTGATCGTTAATGATGAATCTGTGGAGCCTAAGTTAAAAACAGTGCATGGGCTGTCACTATTGATTGAAGCATATGGTAGAGTCATACTCTTTGACTTAGGCCCGTCATCTGAGGCCCTACAACATAACGCTTACCTGCTTAACGTTGACTTAAGCCTCGTCGATGCATTAGTGATATCGCACTTGCACTCAGATCATGTGGGCGGAGCCCCATACCTAGGCTGGGTAGCTCCATCAACTACGTCCTACCTACCTTATGCAACTGGATGCAACTTCGCGCAGTACATTAAGAGAAACGGCTTAAACCCCGTCGAAGTCCTTGACTGGACCCAAATATATCCAGGCATACATATCTCTAAATCTATCCACGGCCCTCCATGGGAGCAGTCACTAATTGTAGAGACTCCTTCCGGAAACATATTGTTCACTGGCTGTTGCCACCCGGGATTAGGGACCTTTGTGAGCGAAGTTGAAAGAAAAGTGGGTAAGATACGCGCAGTTATTGGAGGCCTACACTTAAGTAGAGCTCCAATAAGTATTGTTGAAAAAACTGCAATATACCTGTTGGGTAAGAAAATACTGAGTGTGCCTCTACACTGTAGTGGAAGAGAGCTGTTGGAATACTTAAGTAAGGCAAATCCTTCATTAATAATCAAGGCTGGAGCAGGCTCTCAAATAACTCTATGATCTTGCTAACTGATAGTCGTGTCGGAGATTAAAGCTCGACATCCTTCAATGGAGTTAAAGTACCGCTTATTTGTAAAATCCAAGAAAAGGTCTCGTCATTCGATGCGGAGGGCATTCCTATACTTAGGATGATACTTCTTTATATGCTCAACTTTTACTTGCTTAAGATCTTCTTCAGGAATTATTGATAGGAGCTCCCAGCCTTTATCTAGAGTCTCCTCAACGGATCTCCTCTCATACTCCCCCTGGCCAATGAACTCTTTCTCAAATCTATCGGCGAACTCAAGGTACTTCTTATCCCTTGGAGTGAGGGCTTCTGTGCCTACAACTACGCTGAGCTCCCTAAGCCTCACTCCCTCTGCATATGCTGCATATAGCTGCATGAATACTCCATAGTGATCCTCTCTAGTCTTCCCTGAACCCACTCCGTCTTTCATAAGCCTTGAGAGATCCATTAATACATCGAATGGCGGATAGACTCCCTTGCTCCACAAAGGCCTGGATAACACTAGTTGTCCTTCAGTAATGTAACCCGTGAGGTCGGGTATTGGATGAGTGATGTCGTCATCCGGCATTGTGAGCACGGGCATTTGAGTAATGCTCCCCCTCCTGCCGGACACTCTACCAGCTCTTTCATATATAGTGGCCAGATCTGTGTACATGTACCCTGGGTAACCCCTCCTGCCCGGAACTTCCTCTCTTGCGGCACTGAGTTCTCTAAGAGCTTCACAGTAGTTAGTCATGTCGCTCAATATCACTAGCACATGCATGTCGTGATTCCACGCCAAGTGCTCTGCAGTTGTCAATGCCACTCTAGGAACAGCTATTCTCTCGATAACTGGTGAATCGGCTGTATTAATGAAGGCTACAGCGTTTTCCAATGCGCCATACCTCTTGAAGTTATCTATGAAGAACATGGCGTCGTCGTAGCTCACTCCCATTGCTCCAAAGACTACTGCAAACCTCTCCTCCTTACCTAATACCCTGGCTTGCCTAACTACTTGGGCAACTATCCTATTGTGGGGTAGACCTGAGCCACTGAATATAGGTAGCTTCTGCCCTCTAACGATGCTTGCAAGCCCATCTATAGCACTTAAGCCAGTTTCAATGAACTCAGATGGAGGGAGCCTAGATGCTGGGTTTAGCGGTGCTCCATGTATATCTAGGTATTCTTCCGGCATTACTCGAGGGCCGCCGTCAATAGACCTTCCAAGTCCATCAAATATCCTTCCAAGCATGTCTACGCTAACTGGTATCTTCAGTGTTTCACCCTTATACCTTACTTTAGATCCCTTTAAGTCTACTTCGCTAACGCCTCCGAATACTTGTACTACAGTCACTTCTCTACTTACATCTATCACTTGGCCAAGTCTAACTTCATTGTTGGAAAGCACTACTTCAACTAGTTCACCATACTTTACCCCAGGTATTGATTCTATGAAGAGCAGGCTTCCCTGGGCCCTCAGTAGTTTCGATGACTCCCGTATGGAGAGGCTATGCATAGGCAAGCACCTTTGCTTCTTCAATGAGTGATTCGAAGTCCCTCCTTATATCCTGAATGAGGCTTAAAAGAGCTTCTTCAACTTGATCTCCAGTTACATCCTTCATTCTACCTATTTTAATTCTACATGGAAGTTTTCTAATGGATTCAACAGTGATCCCCCTCTTCAACGAATCTAGAGCTAAATCGTAGAAAGTCATGATTGCCTTCATCATTAGGAGAGTCTTCTTAGGCTGAGAATACATGTCTGCTTCATGGAATGCGCTCTGCTGCAAGAAGTCTTCCCTAATCATTCTCGCTACTTCTAGAATAAGCTTATCCTCCTCGGGTAATGCCTCAGCTCCAACAAGTCTCACCAACTCTTCAAGTTCAGCCTCTCTCTGAAGAACTGATAAAGCTCTCTCACGCAGCTCCCTATACTCTGGCCCAACGTTCTTAGACCACCAATCTGAAACGTTCTCGGTGTATAGGCTATAGCTAGCGAGCCAGTTTATAGCTGGGTAATGCCTTCTATACGCTAAAGCTACGTCAAGTAAATATAGAGCTCTTATGATCCTGAGAGTAGCTTGTGTAACTGGCTCACTGAAGTCTGCTCCAGGAGGACTTACAGCCCCCATTATTGTAAGGCTCCCGTATCTATCGGGCTTACCTAGTGCTTTTACGTAACCGCTCCTCTCATAGAAGCTTGCAAGCCTTGAGCCAAGGTATGCGGGAAAACCCTCTTCGCCTGGAAGCTCCTCTAATCTACCACTGATCTCCCTCATTGCCTCAGCCCACCTACTAGTTGAATCCGCTACTAACAGTATGTGGTAACCCATGTCTCTGAAGTACTCCCCGATAGTTGTTCCAAGGAAAACGCTAGTTTCTCTAGCTGCAACAGGCATGTTGCTTGTATTAGCTATGAAGACGCTTCTCTCTGCAATGAGCTTACCAGTCCTTGGATCTAGGAGCCTCCTAAAGCTGTGTAAAGCATCAGCCATTTCATTTCCTCTCTCACCACACCCGACGTATATAGCTATGTCAATCCAACTCCACTTAGTGAGGGTTTGGAGCATCACTGTTTTACCAGTTCCAAAACCACCAGGTATAGCTGCTTTACCTCCCTTAGCTAGCGGGAATAAGAAGTCTATTATCCTCTGCCCAGTTATCAGCGGCTCGCTTGGTTCGTATTTTTCGCTAATAGGTCTAGGCCTTCTAACAGGCCATTTCTGCAGCATAGCTATGTCTCTTCCATTAACTTTAGCTATCGGCTCAACTATAGAGTAGTCTCCTTCACTAACGACTTCCTCTACAACGCCATGCACATCCGGCGGAGCCATTATGTAGTGTTTAACCGCCAGAGTTTCGTCAACTACTCCAATAAAGCTACCTGGCTCAACTTTATCGCCCACCTTTACTAATGGCTTAAAGTGCCACTTCCTGTCCCTGGGGAGCGGGGAAGCCTTTATTCCTCTTTTAACGAAGAAGCCCACTATGCCTTCAAGCACTGGCAGAGGTCTTTGAATGCCATCGTATATTGCTCCAATAAGCCCCGGCCCCAGTTCAGCAGCTAAAGGCTGCCCCGTTCCTCTCACAGGTTCTCCAACTCGCAGCCCGCCAGTATCCTCATAGACTTGGATTATTGCTTTTTCACCCTCTACTCCAATTACTTCACCTATAAGGCCTTCTTCACCTACTTCCACTACTTCATATACCATCGTCCCCCTCATTCCATCAGCGATCACGAGCGGCCCAGAGATCCTATATATGCGTCCACTTGAAGTCAACTCAATGCACCCGGCACTATAATTTATGGCTGAGCAGTTAAACTTATAGTTGCACTAATAAACCTATGTACTTCTTCAATGATTCCTCATAGTACTTCCTTGGATCGGCTTCAGCTATAAGCTTTGGGTGCTCCACTATAGTTACAAGGACTTCTTCCGGCAGCTCGCTTAGGAACTTTCTTAGATTACTGCACTCATCTACAGCATTCTTAGCGAATATCATTACTCCATACTTGCTCCACTCACTCCTCAAGAACTCCTCTATTTCCCTACAATTACTTCCCAAGTACTCTATGGAGTCCACGCCGGCAGTAACACCCATTAAACACATGACTTTATCTCCTATTAAGAGAATTCTTTTCTCAACAGGAGCTCTAGTTAAAGAGGCCACCACCTTAAGACAACCTCCTTTAATTCTCTTAAACCGACTCCACTGAATAGTGAAGTATAGAGAGTTCTTAGAATGGTAGATGATGAAAGCACTAGCACATAGTACTTTAATGGAGCTAAGTAATCATACATGCCAACCACTAAGTTAGCGCAATACATTGCATAGCTTAACTGGAGGGCGCCCATAGCGTCAGTTAAATTAAGTGAGTCCCTGAGCATTTGTGAGAACGAGTTGTATGGAGTTCCCGAGAGGGCTTGAGCGAGCTCACTTATGGACTTAGCTGATAGGGCTCTCTTTAAATCTTCGTGAATTAATCCCTTTGAATGTATGTTCACTTCACTACATAGGTCTTTCCCAAGACATATAACTGTAGCAATGTAATCTGATGTAAATGCTTTAAGCCTCTCAACTAAGTAATCTTCTTCACTAAACCAACTGAGTCTCAGCGCTTCAAGTAGATACTCAATAGGGTTGCTTTTCTTGACTAGTAGATCTGCGAGGAATCTATAGCCCAAGTTACTCAAGATCTTTGACAACTCGCTAACGCTAGTCAACCCACCTAATTCTCTATATGCATCCCTGTAGAGTCTCCCAGCATGAATAAGTACTGAGGGCTTAGCTCCATTCATGACTTCACTAAGTACTACTGCAGAGTTAAAGGCGTCATAAAGCCCGTCTAGAGCAGCTAATGCTGACCTAGGCCTTAAGAACGCCTTAGAAGATCTTATTATTTCCGCCTGAACATTCCGTAAGTAACTATCTAGAGAAGAGCTGAAGTCACTTACTCCATAGCGTTTCTCCTCAATTAATTCACTAAAGTACTTAGCTCTAAACGAGTTTAAGGAAAGGTACTTAATGAATTCATCGGGGCTTGCATAGCTTGTAATTACATCGAAGTCCTTTTTAGTTAAGACCGCCGTTGAAGCCAGTTGAAATACTTCGATCAGCGGCAAGCTTGATCACTCTATTTGGAGGATTTTCGCTACCTCCCTTACGAGGACCTCCATAGATCTCTTCATTCTAGTCCTATAGGTGCTATCTATCCTCACTCCATTCTCGTCTTCCACTATAATGCCTCCATCAATGTCATCGCTTTCAACTACCACTACGTTGCTTAAGCCGAGGGCTCTAGCTATTTCTTCAACGAGCCATCCATCGCGTGGCGAAACATATATCCTTACAGGCTTTGTTGCATAGCTAAGGGCTTCCTTCAATAATGCCTCAATAGATTTCCACCTATCTATGCCTGCTAGGCTTTTCTCAGCTTCTTTAAATGCTTCTTCTATAACTCTACTTCTAGCGCTAGCTACTACTAGCTTTGCCCTCCTCCTAGCCTCCGATAAAATTATCTCTGACTCCCTCCGAGCCTTCTCTAAGAGTTCACGTCTCTTGCTCTCCAACTTCTCCAACCACTCCTTTTCAGCGTTTGATGTTATTTGAGCTGCTTTAGAATGTGCTTCAGCAATAATTTCACTAGCTCTCTTCTTGGCGTCTTCAATTATTTTCTCAAATGCTTTACTCAACGAGATCCCTCAGCCGAGGACCAAGCTGCTGAATATTATGCCTGACACCATGCCCATTATTCCTATGAGCTCGAGGTATACAGCTAAAATAATTGCGTTAAATGTTATGGCTCCGCGCGTTCTAATCAATTCAGCTATGCCGGAGGCGCAAGTGAGTCCCTGAAACCATGCTGAAAACAGTTCAGCTAAACCAACCATAAGTCCCACTGTAAATGTAAATAATCCCTTATCCATCTCCATTGAGCCGTAGAGGGCGTTTACTCTAGTGATAGTTAAGAGAGTCACTATTAAGCCATAGAAAGTCTGAGTCATTGGCAGCGAAGCCAGTATTATTACGTTCCTCACCTGCTTAATGTCTTCACCAATTACTGCTGCTCCAGTCCTTGTTGAAGCTCCTAAGCCCAGAGAGGATCCTACAGCCCCTCCTAAAACAGCTAATACTGCACCTGAGTAAGCTAAACCAAGTGCTAGTGCATCCACATACATCACCCGGCTCAAGTTAGTACCTTTAGGCTTAAAAACCTTAGCCTATTGACTAATATAGTTTATTGACTTAAGCTTTTCCAACAATTCACCTCTACTATAAGCTAAGAATAGCACTGATGCCACAGTCTTCGCATCGTTTAACTCCCCGCTATAAATCATATCGACTACTTCGCTTAACTTCAGCCTCTTCACTTCAATTACTTCATGTAATTCAGGTTTTTCACCTACATACCTTAAATTATGGGCTAGGAAAACATGGATTACTTCCGTGCTATATCCTGGGGCTAAGTAGAGCTCTAATATCTTCATCACCGCACCCGCTTCATAACCCGTTTCCTCAACTAGCTCCCTCTTAGCTGCTTCAACAGGATCCTCTTCTCCCTCAATTATTCCAGCAGGCACTTCATATATCCAGCCTCTGACGGCGGGCCTGTACTGTTTTATTAAAACAATCTCTTCATCGTTTAGCAAGGGGACTACAGCAACGCTTTGCGGAAACCTAACTATTTCACGATCGGCGATCACTCCGTTGGGCAGCCTATGTCTTTCTATCGATACATTTACTCTCTTACCAATATACGCCATTTTAGCGCTTTGCATGCCCAAGTCCTTCACCTCATTACTCTCCAGAGGATCCAGAGTTAAAATGCTGATAAGCTCGCTACCTTTAAGTTGTGTAGGAGAAGCGAGTGCTTTAGAGTACTACGTACTTTCTTCTTGAAACAACTTGAAGTGGAGTGTATGGATAGCCGTTTCCCTCATAGAACTTCGAGAGGAACTCTATGGAGCAAAGCCTTAATGAATGGGCGAAGCATCCAATAGCTGATAAGGCTAGGTTTATCAAATGCCCTGGGAAAGCCACTAATGCGCCAGCCAGTACTCCAGCAACGTATCCTGCTGCACTGGGCAATAGTGATGCAACTGCTCCATAGACCATTCTAGCCATGAAGTTAAAGCTGGTAGCCAAGTAGAATGTAGCCATTCCGACTCCAGCAAGCCTACTGTAGCTCAATACGTCGCCTAGTAAGCCAGTTATGTTGAATATCCACATTATGACGCCTACTGCCTTCATAGAGATCATGGTTCCAGTTATCACGAGAGCTACACCTATTAAAGCAAAGTAAAGCAAGTAATTATTCATCCAAGTTGGAAATATTGCCAGTTCTACACCAATGAATTTCGGCAGAACATACGGCATACCGAATAACTGTGCTATGTAAAGTCCTATCACATTGAGCGCATTAGCGATGTTTCTTTTCTTAAAGCTTTTAGCTAAAGTTAATGCATAAGCTACATTGACGTGGATCAGCCCAATTATTAGGGAGAGCACAAGGAACTTCATTGGATCGGAGAACGCCGTTACTAAGGCATTTAAACCAATTAGGGACGATACGTCGCCGAATAAAGCTCCTCCAAGTCCTCCAAAGACTATCCCTGATACAGCTGATATAATTATGGCTTTCTTAAATAATACGTAATCCCTTGACGAAGGATCTTCAACGAACTTATCGAGAATGAATAGCGCAGCAGCAATGAGGCCGAGTCCGTAACCTATGTCGCCAAGCATTATCCCATAGAATACAGCAAAAGAGTAAGCTACAATTGGAGTAGGATCCCACTCCCAGTAGCTCGGCAGCCCTATGAACTTAATTAATGGTTCAAAGCTATTAATACCCCTTGGGTTTTTAAGCATTGTCGGAGGCTCTTCCCCAAGCAAAGGATCTCTAACACTGGCATATACAGGCATCTTCTCCAGCCTCTCTAAGAGGCTTCTTACACCATCCTTAGGAGTCCACCCCGTTATGATTGTTAAGTGCTTTAACGCGTGTATGCCGAGGATGGCGTCGAGTTTGCCGAATGTATTTTCAACTACTAGCTTGTACTTCAATAAGTCCCTTGCCGATAAGTGGACTATGTTCTTTAATTTCTCCTCAAGAGCCGCCAGCTCATCGCTGGCCGACCTAAGTTTTTCCTCAATTAATTTGACGACTTCACCAATGCTCATTTCATTAGTTGCATCAATTAAGCCAGCCGGTATTGAGAGAACATGAGCCCCCCTCTCCTGGGCTTTTTTAATCAATAGATCTGCTTGTTTAGGCTTGGTTACAAGTATTGCTACGGAGAGTTCGTCAACTACGTTGCGGTTCATTAATGTCACTTCCTCCTCCGCCAAGAGCTCGTTTACTATGCTTGCCTTGCCGAATAAAGTTACTGTAGCTACGTGCTTTCCATAGTAGTTCAAGTGCTTTACCTTAATGCTCCCTGGAAGAGCCTTTAGTGGAGTAAGTATGTGTGTGGCTTTCTCAATAAAGACCCTTCTCTCATTAATTAAGCCTTCAACGATCTTTATTTCGCTTAAAACCTTGCCTACGTCTCTCTCAATGTCGTCTAGGGTAATGGTGCTTAACTCTAGCTGAGTTATAGATACATCTACTGCAAGACCCTTTGCATTGCTTAAAACAGAGTCTATTTTCTCCAACAGCTTTTTTGCCCTAGTCAACTCGTCAATGTACTTCCTTACTCCTCCACCTCCCTTCTCTACGTGTAGAACTCCTGCTTCCTGAAGGATTGCAGTAACTTCATCTATTAAGTGAACTGGTGTCACTATAGTTATTTTAAGCATTTCAACCGGCTTATTGACTACTATCGGCTTCACGGAGTTTAGACACCACTTACTGCTTTAATAATTAATTCAACTGCATCCCTGAGTTTTTTCTTAGCTGCGTCTTCAATTCTCTTCGCTTCTTCTTCAGCTCTTCTCAGCATTTCTTCAGCTTCCCTCCTAGCTTTAGCTAATGCCTCCTCATAATCTCTCATCAATACATTCATGGGTAGAGGCCTAGCCAATATTTCTTCAGCCCTCCTCTTAGCTTCTTCAATAATTCTATCAGCCAGCCTCTTCGCTTCACTCAATATCCTATCTATTTCAGCTTCGACTTCCTCAATGCTTAAGTCCTCAGCCAACTTTCTGCCTCCTCAAAAACTACATTCTTAATAGGATAGAAGGTAGTTCTTTATAAATTTGTACTCACTACTTTACTCAGGGGGATTTATGGCTAAGTTCAAGTTCGGCCCTGCAGGCAAACCCTTGAGCTACCGCGGCAGTATGCATGGGGTGCCTGGGTTTCTCAGGGGGATCGGCCTCAACGCCTTTGAATATCAGGCTGTTAGAGGAGTGAGAATAAGTGAAGAGCAGGCTAGAGAGCTTGGCTTAGAAGCTTCTAAAAATGGAGTTCTCGTAAGCCTTCACGCCCCATACTTCATTAACTTAAGTAGCTTAAGTGAGCCTACTTTAACGGCAAGCGTTGAGAGGCTCTGTGAATCAGTGAGAGCTTCAATGCATATGAATGCATACGTAGTTGTATTCCACCCAGGCTACTATAGGGGCTCTACTCCTAGAGAAGCTCTCAATAGAACTATAAGCGCTCTTAAGAAAGTCGAGGAGTTTAGAAACAGCATTAATGCAGCTAGCGTCTGGCTTGGGCCTGAGACTGTTGGCAAAGCGTCTCAATTAGGCTCACTAGAGGAGAATATAGAGATCTGTAGAGCAATAAGTAGCTGCAGGCCTGTAATAGACTGGGCTCATATTTATGCAAGAACTCGCGGAAGCTTAATTACATCAATAGATCACGTGATTAAAGTAGTTGAAGAAGTTGAGAGGGAATTAGGCTCCGGGCCTGTAAAGCCTCTCCACATGCACTTCTCTAAGATAGAGTATGGTAGGGGAGGCGAGAGAGAGCACCATGCATTAAGCGAAGCTAGCTATGGCCCTAGCTTTGAATTAGTGTGTAAAGGCTTAACGCAAGTGGGGGTAGAGGGAGTATTCATTAGTGAGAGCCCTCTACTTGAGAAAGACGCTTTGTTAATGAAGGATCTTTGCAGTAGGATATGTGGTGTAAACTGCGTTGCTGACTAAGCTGAGGGATAAAGCTAGCATAGCTATTGAGCCTTTAGTGAGATTATTAGCTAAGCTAGGCTTAACTCCCAATAGCTTAACTATCGCCTCGTTCCTAGTAATGGTTGCTGGGTTCTCCACTCTCATAATTACTGGAGACAAAGTACTGTTTCTCCCAGCTCTAATAACATCGTTTATCCTTGACTCTTTAGACGGCTCTTTAGCTAGGTATACAGGTAAAGTAACTAAGTTCGGCGGAGTGCTTGACTCAACAGTAGATAGAGCCAACGACTTTCTGTCAATAATTTCACTAAAGATAATTGGTTTACCAGAGCTATTAGTCTACGCAGCTATACTTACGTCGTTCCTAACCAGCTACATCAGGGCTAGAGTTGAAGTAGAGGGAGTGAGAATGGAGGGAGTTGGCTTAATTGAAAGAGGTGAGAGAGCTATTTATTTAGCAGTAATATACTTAGTTACATTTATAAGTTGTGAAGCAAGCATCATAGCGCTAGCCCTATTCACACTGCTCACGCTGATCACAGTTCTTCAAAGGCTGGTGCACACATATGGCTCCTTGAGGAGCTAAGTTATTTGGAGACATAGCTTGAGAGGGGCTTAACTCCATCACTTATATTTACGAGATCCTCTATGGTTAACGCCTTCTCCAATGCTTCACTACAGACTTTATAGTTCCCCCCAGAGGTTTTTTCAAGGAGTTCAATCGGTATGAAGAACCACTTATTCCACTCAACGTACTTAACAGCTATGTACCCTCTGCCGAAGCTCCTTCTACAGAACTCTAGCAGCCTCTCGATCTTCCATTCATCTATGTATATAGGTTTTACTTTCCCACGCGTCTTGACTTCAATTACGAATATCGAGCCCTTCCTCAATGCAACAATGTCTGGGTAATTCACTCTCTTAGCTTTAGCACCGCTAGCTGGAGCTCTAACTACTGCGAATCCCTTTTTCCAAAGAAGTCTCGCCAGCTCTCTCTCCCTGCTGAACCCAGCTCTTCTCTCACTCAACTATATCTCCAAAGAGAGTAGATGTAGGAGCGCCTTTATTAAGATACCTTTATTATAGTGTTCTCTAAGTAGTTCTTCAGGTGAGACAAGTGTTTAATTTAATTGCGTTAACATTGGATCTAGCTTATCCAGGAGCTATTGGAATGCAGTTGCTCACCTACTTGCCGGCCATTATATTTCTCGTGATATTGCTAGCGATGTTTCTTTCAGCAAGCATTAAGGTCGTAAGAGAGTATGAGAGAGCAGTGATATTCAGGCTGGGCAGGCTACTTGGATCGAAGGGGCCGGGCCTCTTCGTTATAATACCGTTCGTGGACAACTTCATTAAAATAGACCTTAGGGTTAGAGCAGTAGATGTCCCCGAACAGCAAATAATAACTAAAGATAATGTAACTGTTGGAGTTGATGCAGTAATATACTACAGAGTCTTTGAACCAATACTTTCCGTAACTAAAGTCGAGAACTTCCACTACGCAGTAATGATGCTGGCTCAGACGACTCTCAGGGATGTAATTGGCCAAGTGGAGTTAGACGACTTACTCACTAAGAGGGATGAGATAAACAAGAGGCTTCAGCAAATACTTGACGAAGTAACCGATCCTTGGGGGATAAAAGTTACAGCAGTTACACTGAAGCAGGTTAGGCTTCCTGAAACAATGCTTAGAGCCATGGCTAAGCAGGCTGAGGCCGAGAGGTGGAGGAGGAGTAGAGTTATTGAGGCTGAAGGAGAAAGAGAGGCTGCTGAAATAATGGCTGAAGCTGCTAGGAGATATGAAGAGCACTTAATTGCCTTAAGGCTGAGGGAGCTGCAGACACTCATAGAAGTGGCTAGAGAGAAGAACTTAATAATAGTGGCTCCAACATCTATGGGCGCAACGACTACAGACATAGGGTTAATAACTGCGCTAGCTAGGCAGAAGGAGTCTGGTGGAACTCGTAGTGAAAAGTAAGTTAGTAGTAGGGCTCATAGCTATTGCTTTAACACTAATAGCCTCTATAGCAATAGTAAGTAGGCTTGTTTACGGTGAGCAAACTACTGGGAACTGCGTAGTAGTAGTTCAAGTAACTGGGACAATTACCTATGGAACTAGCGAGTTAATTAAAGAAGCAATAGCTTTCTCTGCTGAGAGAAAATGTCCACTAATACTTGTCCTAGATACTCCGGGAGGGCTCCTTGATGCCACTATTGAAATAATTTCTTTAGTTAGGGGAAGCAGTATTCCCATAATTGGCTACGTATATCCCCCGGGTAAGGGAGCTTGGAGTGCTGGAACGCTAATACTCTTATCAACACATGTAGCAGCAATGGCGCCCGGGACTTTCATAGGCTCACTACAGCCAGTAGAGCTTACTTCAACAGGGTATCAGCCAGTTAACGAAAGCAAGATAGTTAACGTTGTAGTGGAGCAGGCAAGGAGCCTTGCAAGAGATCGAAATAGAAATGTCTCTATAGCTGAAAGATTTGTTTTAGAGAATTTGAATCTTGAGGCAAGCGAGGCAAAAAGCTTAGGAGTAGTGGAACTTACACCCACGAGCCTCAGTGAGCTAATAGAGGAGCTGAAAGGCTTTGAGGTTAAGCTCGACACAGGAATTAAAGTAGTGATCGAGCTTAACAAACCTGAAATAATATACTATAAGGGGGGGCTGAGGCCTCTCGTAATACACGTACTATCCGATCCAATAATTAATGGACTAATAGCTTCGATCGGCGTAATGACTTTCTTCATAGGTCTCTTCACCGGGCATCACTTACTGATACCCATAGGGCTAGCCTTAATATTGCTCAGCTTAGTAGGTTACGGATATAACGCTAATTACATTAGCTTAGCCATAATGATGATTGGAGGGATTCTTCTAGCAATGGAATTATTAGTCATACCGGGCTTTGGAGTCGTAGGCTATACTGGAATAGCTCTCTTAATCATTGGATTAATGCTAGCTCCTATAACTACCCCAGGGTACTTAGTGACTCCAGAGACGTACTTCTCTATAACACTGCTCACAGTATCCATAGCCTTAGGTCTGGGTGGTTTTACAACACTAGTGCTGTATAAAATAATTAAGGTTAGGAGGAAGAAGCACATAGTTATGGAAAAACCCATGGGGCTCATTGGTAGAGCCCTCGATGAATTACGGCCCAATTCCGAGGGCTTTGTAATGATTGAGGGAGAGTATTGGAGGGCTAAAAGCAGATCTTACGTAAAACCCGGTGAAAAAATCATAGTAATAGACAAGGAAGGCCCAATACTTATAGTGGAAAAAGCCGAGTGATCTTACGAATATTCCCTACTATACCCAAGCATTTTGGATGGCACTCCATCAGTCGGTAAGCGCTTCATCATCCTATGTAGTCATACTCCCCGAAAAATCATCATTCCGCTAATTATTGCTGCATCTTCATTTCCTCCACTAGCTTCACAGCGTAGTCAAACCTTATCTTCCCGGCTTTTATCATTTCATCAGCTACTTTATCTATTAAGTCACCGGAGGCTCCAGCCATTATAGCCAGGTTCTTTGCGTGAAGCTTCATGTGTCCTTTTTGAATGCCCTCTGCTACTAATGCCCTGAGGGCAGCTAAGTTCTGCGCTAATCCAACAGCCGCCATTACTTCAGCAAGTTCTTTAGCTGTTTTCACTCCAAGAATTTTCAAGGCAATTTTAGCCGCTGGGTGAACTCTTGTAGCACCACCAACTACTCCTACTTGAAGAGGTATTTCCAAGTAGCCGTAGAGTCCTCCACTTTCGTCAAGGCGCCAAATGGATAGTGGCTTATAGGAGCCGCTCCTAGAGGCATATGCATGTGCTCCAGCTTCGATAGCTCTATGGTCCTGCGCAGTAGCTAAAGCTACTGCTATGACGCCATTCATTATTCCTTTATTGTGAGTCACTGCTCTAAACGGATCTAGTTCAGCCAGTACTGACGCTTCATATATCCCTCTAGCTACTTCTCCTCCACCTAATTCCTCAGTGCTCACTTTTCCCCAAGCCCTGGCCAACCTATGTATAGCGTAGTTACTGAGTATTCTCAACCTGGCTTCTCCACCAGTTATTTTCTCAAGCAGTAGAGCAACTGCTTCAGCAATAGTGTTAACGGCATTGGCCCCCATAGCATCTCTTACGTCGATTATTAAGTGAACTATTAAGACGTTCCCTATGGGAGTTCCTTCAATTACTCTGACTGATAAATCTCTTGCACCACCGCCGTGTTTAACTAATACACCCTGTTGATTGGCATACTCCAAGATCTCGTCTTTTCTTTCAATAATCATTCCTGCTTTTACGTAGGGATTTGATATCTTAACTAAATGCACTTGGCCTATCATAAGTTGTTCGCCAGCCTTAGCCACTATCCCAGCGCCTTCTCTCATCATTCTGGCGGCATTGCTTGCAGCCGCAATAACGCTCGGCTCCTCAATAACCATTGGGATCAAGTAGTCTTTATTATTTATTCTAAAGTTTGTTGCAATTGAGAATGGGTACGTCATTCCGCCAACAACGTTTTCGACCATTGACATAGCTGCATCTTTACTCAAATTGCCTAGGTTCTTAAGTAGTTCGACTTCATCACGTGATAGATCAGCCCATTCAGCGACAAGCTTCAATCTCTCCTCAAAGGGCATTTTATAGAACCCCTGTACTCTGGAGGACTTCTCCACGCAGCCCACCAGTAGATGGTATTCACTCGTCATTATATAAATAGTGCCTTAGGGCTAAAGTAAAATGCGGTGAACGGAGGGAGTTGAAGGTCTCTATAGCTGGCTTTAAGGAGCTCTCACTCATAGATGTTCATGGACATACTTCGTTCACACTGTGGTTTTGCGGATGCAACTTGATGTGCCCATTCTGCCATAACTGGAGGCTAGCTATGAATGACCCGGAGGTCTGTAGAGAGGAGGATGTAGATGAAATTATCTCTATGCTCAGCGTATCTTCGCCACTAGTAGAGTATCTGCATATCACTGGAGGCGAGCCGCTTCTTCAGCTAGAGCCATTAATTGACCTTTACGTTAAATCCAAGAGCATTGGTGTTTTAAACAGCCTTAACACTAACCTAACTATGCCAACCCAGCTTGAAGCACTGCTTTCACAAAACCTAATAGAGCACTTAGCTACTGATTTAAAAATACCGTTCCCAGAAATGAGCGGCTTAGGGAGCTTAAGCGAGCGTCCATGGGCTCACTTCATGCAGTCACTCAACGTCCTCAAGAAATACAGAGTTGTAGTTGAGTTAAGGATCCCTGTTGCAAAAAACATAACTCTAAAGTACTTGCGCGACTACTTAAATAAAGTTGGCGACTTCATAAGTGACTTATGGGGAGTTTACGTAGTCGTCAACCCACTCATTGGAGCACCAATGCTCTCCCCAAGGAATCCAGCGTGGGCTGAGCAATATTGCAACCCAGATGTTAGTGAAGTTGAAGAAGTGGCTAGAGTTGTGAAGGAAGTTCTTGGAGTAAAGGTTTACACTAAGAAGTGGTGGTGAATACTTAAATTTAAAGATCTATATAGATCTCATCCTAATTACATATGCATTTCATCAATATACGGAGTATTTAACTATGTTCAGTAGAGTTCGTAAACTCGCCGTAATCCCATTGATTAAGCTCGCTATAACTTTTATATACTCAAGACATCATATGATTTTCAAGCGCTGCGGTGAAGCGTTTGATAAAGGATCTTAGACACGTCATCGTTTTCTTCAATGAAGATCTACGAGGAGTAAACTTATCTAAATTAATCGTAGATGTAATGAAGTCTATGTGGGGCTCGGGGAAGTTGAAGGGGCTTTACGTGTGGGTGGTTTCTGATACAGGTCGTGTAAAGTATATAGAGTATTTGAAGGAATTTCTGTTGAACAATATAGTTTATTCAGTCGTACTGCAGTACGCTGGCTCCAGCCAAGCAGACTTCCTTAAGCTAGTGTCTAAGCTTAAGGATTTAGAGCCAGTAGTCATAGTTGGAAAAGACCTTGCCTTTAATGCAAGAAGCGCTTGCACTAATTGTGAAATTATTGAGGTGTAAGATCCTTGGGTAATAGATACGAAGTAGTCATAACTAGCGATAGAACAATGATGAGCAATCATCACGGCAAGGAGTTCCTAGGATTCGTAGCCACTGGGCCTCCAATAGCACTTCCAGAGAGGCTATGGATGTGGATTGCTGCTCCAAAGCTTAATGTAGACAATGATGGGAGACCCATTGAAGCCCCTTATGGGTTGAGGAAAGTTGAAGCTAAGCTCATTGATGAAGGCTTTAATGCAGCAATAATAGATCCCGATTACTTAGATAAGTACGTTGATTCAATGAAAGTTCTCATGATCGGGCACCACGACTACTTTGCCTACGGATCTCCCAGTGTTGAGTGGTGGATTATAACAGGCGTTGAACCTCTCAATAGGAGGAGCTTCTTAAAGTTCATGGAGGCTCCTGCAGTAAGGAGAGCTAGGAAAAGAGGAGTGAAGATCATTGTAGGCGGGCCGGCCGCATGGCAGTGGCTCTATGAACTGCATAAGTGGAGGATGTGGGGGGTGAGCACTGTAATTGATGGAGAAGCCGAGGGAGTGGTGGCAGAAGTAGTTGAAAAAGCCATTAATGGAGAAGATTTACCCGACTACATTTACGTGGGCCCGCATGAAGCTCCATCAGTAAGCGAAATACCTGTTATAAAGGGTGCAAGCATTAATGGATTAGTTGAAATAATGCGTGGATGCCCGCGTGGATGTAGGTTCTGCAGCGTTACACTAAGGCCTCTTAGGCACATTCCGCTGGATAAAATACTTAAAGAAGTAAAAGTAAACGTAGCTCAAGGAGTTAAAAGCGCTATACTGCACAGCGAGGACGTACTACTTTACGGCGCTAAGGGCATTAAGCCTGAGCCAGAGCAGTTGATTAAGCTCCACAAGGAGGTTGCGAACATCGTCCCAGGCTACATTGCCTGGAGCCACTGCAGCTTAGCTACACTTAAATACTCTGAGGATGAATACGGGTTAATTTCAAAGCTTATGCATGAAGTTGTGCTGCAAAAACAGGAGTACTTAGGAGTTGAAGTAGGTATAGAAACGCTGAGCCCTAGGCTCGCTAAGATAGTGATGCCAGCTAAGAGCGCCCCATATCCAGCGGAGAAGTGGCCTGAAGTAGTTGAAGACTCCTTCAATACAATGCATGAAAATAAGATAGTCCCAGCGGCAACGCTAATACTTGGGCTACCTCAAGAAACTCCAGACGATGTAGCTAAGACAGCTGAGTACATGGATAGGTTGAAGCCCTATAGGAGCATTATAGTTCCAATGTTCTTTGTCCCAATGGGCTTCTTAAAGAACACCTATTGGTTTAGGAAAAACATGATGACTCAAGAACATGTAGAAGTCATGAAGAAGTGCTTATCTCACTCCTTATACTGGGCTAGAGACATTATGAATAGATTCTACTTAAAGGAACCGTACTTAGCGCCAGTTAGACTGGGGTTAAAGATCTTCATGAGGTACGTTGAATATAGAGCTAAGAGAATAATTCCAGGAGTAGAGGCTAACGTAAGGGGGTAGGCTTCAATTTAATAAGTGCTAGCTATCTCTCAATACCTCTGGCCATAAGGGATTCCTCAAGATCCTTCATCCTGATCAATATTACTGTTGAAGCAGCATAAATAACCTTCATATATGAAAGTACGTTAATCGACCCCCTCCAGCCACGTGACTTCAGTGAATCTATTGCTTCAATCAAGTCTTGCAGAGCGCTTCTAAGCAAAGTGTAGGTGAGTGTAAAAGTGTTTAAACCCACTAGCTTACTTAATTGATGCGGGGGAGTTGTAGACACGAAGATAGCCATTGATGTAAATGAGGCGTAGCCATGAATTAGTAGAATCAAAGTGCTTAAGCTAAGAGTTGTAAATAAGTAATCTATAGTAATGATTACTGATGATGTCGCAATCCAGAGAACTGATGTGTATAGCAAAAGCCTAATTGTTCTCGCATATAAGTGCAATAACGAATTTACTGCAATGATAGCTACTTCTACTTCAATTCTCCAAAGCAATACGGCTGCTATAGTGGTGAACACATATGCTAGCTTAGGTATGAGCAGCTTTTCACTATGTATTAAGTATCTCCTTTCCTGGCTCTCCAGTACTTCCATTAATACGCTAGCCACAGAGCAGATCCCTTGGAGGAACGTTGTTATCGCTTAATACTGCTTCGCTTAACTCATGGTAGAGAGCTTCATAAACTATAGAGCCCCTCCTCATTATAATCACTAAGCTAGGCCTTAGAGCTTTTATGAAGCCTGTGTTCACTGTAGCAATAATGATTACTTTATTCCTCTGTCTGCCGTAGTTTATGAGCTTCATTACGGCTCTGACTCCTTCTCCATCAAGGTAGTCGAATGGCTCGTCGAGTAGCCACACTGGCTGATCAGCTATTAAGACGCTTGCTATAGACACTCTCTTTGCTTCACCACCGCTTAAATTAAATGGATTCCTGTAATAAAGCTCCGGCCCTACCAGTAGCTCCACTATGCTCCAATCCCCCCTTAGCCCAGTTAGCCTTAGTATTAGGCTGAGTTCATCGATTACTCTCGCCTCAACAAATCCATAGTATGGGTTTTGCCACACGTAGCCAACGAGTTTAGCTGCCTCCCTCCTAGAAGCTTTAGCTATATCCACGCCATCCACTAACACTATTCCCTTACTCGGCTTAATTATGCCTGCAATAGTCTTTAGCAGTGTAGTCTTTCCAGCACCATTATGCCCCATTATTACGTAAACCCCCTCTTTAAACTCCTTCGATAACCCAGCAATCACTTTCCTATGAGCGTAGGCCACTTCTACATCTCTAAGCTCTACAATCATTATGGTGAGCCCTCAAGCCTCCTCTCTATAACCTTCGTTAAGCCGACTCCCAGAATGCCGTAGCTAATGGTGCTTCCTATGGCGGTGAATGGAATTGATACGAATGCCGGTTCATTGTACATCAAGTGCAGTAGCACGTATCCTATGATTAATGTAGTAATGGAGATCTCGACAACTGCAGCTAGGATCAGTGACCACAGCTTTCTGGGGAACTTCCTGCCTATAACCCAGACTAGGGAGCCTCCAATGAAGTTTGTAAGAGATCCTAGAGCTATATCCCAAATGCCGTACGGCGATATTGCATTAGCTATAGCACACCCCGCAGTTAATCCAATTACAGCGCTAAAGCCCAGTGAGTATGGCAGTAGCCCGAGGGCGTCAGCTACTCTCACTTGAATAGGTCCATAGCTTATGGGCGAAAGAATTATTGTTAGTACAGCATAAACAGATGCTATAGTTGCTGCTCTAGCAGCACTCACCCTCAAGACCATTTGACCACCCTTTAAAGAGCAAGGGGATTGGATATTTAAGCTTATAATAATTAATGATCCATGGTTTCCTGAGGCGATCGATGAATTCATGTAACGTTAGTCGTTAAGAGTTAAATAGCGTGAAGGCTTTTGGATTAATGTAGAGTGAGCGATTCCAAAGTACAGCTAATCATAGACCTGTGGTGGAGGCAGTGAGTGTAGAAGTCTCATTCATAGTTGATACAATGCTTGGCAGTATTGCTAGATGGCTTAGAATGCTTGGCTACGACACTCTGTACTACAATGACTTAGATGATTGGAGGATAATTAACATAGCTGCAAGAAACAATAGAGTAGTTATAACTAGGGATCGCGGACTCTACGCAAAGTGCGTTAAGAGCAACTTGAAGTGCCTTCTTTTAGAGGAAGAATCCATTGAAAACCGATTAGCCAAGATCTCTAGAAAGTATGGAATAAGGCTTTACATAGACTTAGAGAAAAGCAGGTGCCCAGTCTGCAATGGAGAGCTAGCCAAGGTTTCTAAGGAATCAGTTGTAGGTAAGGTTCCTCAAAGAGTTTACGAGAGAAACAATGACTTCTGGATCTGTAGGTCTTGCGGAAAAGTCTATTGGATTGGGAGGCATTGGAGGAGGATAGAGGATACCCTTAAGAGAGCTAGAGAAATATCCTCGTACTCCAAAAGAAGTAGTGGGGGTGGCGTAGTTGAAGAAGCCAGTTCATCCAAGTGAGCTGAGTTTAAGTGATGGAGTTCTATTAGTTAAGGTAGCTAGAAGAGCTGTTGAAGAACGCTTACTAAGTGGTAAGAAGTATAAGCCTGAAGAAGCTTTTCCAGAGATCTTTACTAGGCCTGGAATGGTGTTTACTACAATAGAAACTTACCACAGTTATTCTGAGAGAAGCCTTAGAGGCTGCATAGGATTTCTACAACCCATATACCCATTAATAGAGGCAGTGATTAGTTCAGCGCTAGAGGCTGCATTTAATGACCCTAGGTTCCCTCCTCTAGAGAGAAATGAGCTAAAACAAGTGGCATTTGAAGTAACAGTGTTATCTGTACCTGAACCACTATTAGTTGAAGATAGATGGAGTCTTCCAAAGAACATAGTCGTTGGAAAGCACGGAATTTACATAAGGAGAGGGTGGCTGCATGGAACGCTACTGCCTCAAGTGCCAGTAGAGTATTGCTGGGATGAAGAAACTTTTCTAGCTGAAACATGCGTAAAGGCAGGCATGGAGCCTGATTGCTGGCTAGAGGATTCAACTGAAGTAATGATATATGAAGGAAGAGGCTTCCGAGAAGTAGAGCCTGAAGGAAGCGTGGAGGAGAGGGATTTAGCGAGAGAATATAGAGAGCTATGTAAGCAGCCAGAGAGAGACACTATTGCTTAGAGCTAATGGTGTTTAAGTAAGATCCCCGCAGGAGCAGAAGACTTCATGAATTACGCTGTGAAGGAGCTCTATTCCGCTGAGGCTCTTAGAGCTTACTTCGATAGGTCTAAGAGGCCTCTGCAACTTGAACGCTACTTCAGCAAGCTCCATAGTTATATCACTTAGCAACCCCTCTTTAAAGCCCTCTTTAGATAACTCAACGAGTTTCTCAGGATCTTCTACAAGGAGCCTTACATACTTGGCGCCGTCGCCTACAGCATCAACTTTATTTACCACCGGCACTGTTTGAAGCCCTATCTTTAAGTATGTAAGTAATCCTAGGAGCCATATGGTTAATGCATCAGCTAAGCTCCTTATTGCCGTAGAATCTATGACGTATATGTTGACGGCGTTAACGACTCTAGTGAGTGCTTCTAAGAAGGCGTTGCCCGCAGGCCTAAAGATAAATGCATCCATTTGACCAGGGGTATCTATTAGCACGTAATCCCATTCACTTAAGTTTGAGAAGGGCTCTCTAGCGAATATTTCGTTGCTTCTTTCAGCTATTAGTTCTCCAGCCTTAATGAAGCCCCCGTTTGGCCCAAGCCCGTAAGTTCTCATGATTTCACTCAGTGTAAACAAATCCCTTACATCGAATACAGGCTTGTATGGAAGTACTTCCGCCCCAGGATCTAGGTTTACTTGAGCTACTTTCTGCAGCAACTCTTCCCTAAGCCAATTGCCGTAAGAGGCCGTCAAGCTTGTCTTGCCACTACCAGCTAGGCCTGTGAACACTACTGCAGTTACCATCATTAAGCACCTTCACACAGCATCGGCATAGCTTGAAGTAGTTAAGCCTCCTCTAAAACTCTTCTCTCACTTGCAATAGCCTTCAACTGCCTCTTGTACATCTCGATTAATTCATCGCTTGTAGTAGCTTCACTAGGCCCCTTATCAGACCTCCACCTAATGAACCTCGGGAACCTTATTGATAAACCAGCTCCAGGCCTCACTTTGTTCATAGCGCAAGCGTGGTTTGGGGAAAGAGTTATTTCAGCTCCAATGACTTCGGCTACGAGAGCTGGCTCAACCCATACATCCGGCTCTATTGAGCCAACAATTACTCGCGGAGGTTTATTGGGAACCACGTGTTGCCTTAGTACTTCAGGCATTTTTTCTAAGTCTTCGTCGCTGAAGCCGCTTCCAACTTTACACACTGACTCGAATGCGTCTAGCTCTGGATTGTATGCAGCCATCAATAAGGCACCGTATTTCCCTCCACGCCTCCCCCTTCCATGGAAGGCCCCTACTACCACTAGATCCACTGTATCTATCATCTCGCTCTTATAGTCCCTCTTGTACTTGATCCAGAGCCAGCCTCTTGCGCCAGCTTGATAAATGGCATTTCCATGAACGGCCTTAACTACGAGGCCTTCGCATCCACTTTCAATAGCCTTTAAGAAGAACTCTTCCAGTGCCCGCGGATTGTCTATGAGCAAGTATTCCGTTAGCTTAAATGCCTCTGACTCATCGATGATCTCCTTTAACTTCTCCTTCCTCTCTATGAGGGGCTTATCAGTGTAGTCAGCTCCGTCAGCGTAGAGTAAGTCGAATAGAAGTACTTTCACTGGGTACTCCTTCATTGCTACATGTATGTCGTGCTTTCTCTTCCTATGCATTAGCTCCTGGAATGGCTTTAGCTCCATTGTATCAGGATCGAATGCAACTATCTCCCCCTCAGCAATGGCCTCCCGGCTCTTCATGCATTTCAGTGTATAGCTAACTACTTCGGGGTATTGATGAGTTATGTTCTCAAGCCTTCTTGAGAATATCCATACCTTATCACCAAGCCTATGTATTTGAGCCCGCTCTCCATCATACTTGAACTCAGCTAAGCCCTTTCCCCCGACTTTATCTAGTATTTCCTCTGGATCGCTTAGTCTTTCAGCTAGCATAGGTCTTATGGGGTAGCCTACCTGAGGCTTTGTTTTCCTCAAAGCATCTATGCCTTGTTCTGCAAGTACTTTAGCTACTGCACCTAAGTCAGCCCGTAGATTAAATGTTCTCTCAACAACAGGCCTGTTCTGAACCCCTCCTCCATAAGTTATTGATAGAGCATCCATTATTGTCGCTTCCCCTATACCCGCCCTCAGCTTTCCCTCTATGAATCTAACGATGTACTTAGCCTCCCTTGGAGAAGCATCAGTTAGAAGTCCGCTGAGTATCTTAAGCTTTACATCTCTACTTCCTTCACCAGTTGCATGAGCTATCCTAGTCAATGAATTATAGACTCTTAGAACAGTTAATTGCTCGCCTGCCGCCTTTACAAAACCCAGTAATCCCCGGCCCAAACGCTCTTTCTCTGACTTAAGCTTCTCAGCAACAAGCCCTAGGTCTCCAGCAGCCTTTAGCTGTTCCTCAACTTTAGACTCAGGCACATTTACCGATAGGGAGATGGCTTTAATCAACATTTTCTCTGCAACACCTAGTTCAGGGAGTCCAGTCCAGCTAGGCCAGAGCTCCCCTAGGAGGAAGTAGACTACTTTATCTACTACTGCTGGAGGAGTTTTCTTAAATAACTCAACTAAGTGAGCAGTCATCTGGATCCTTGAGGAAGTCGTGGATATTTTCTCCAGAGCTTCAACTAGCGCGCTAAAAGGCAAATCACTTTGAGTCGTCGAACTCAAATCACTACACCCCTGCTTAACATACTTCTATTGCTAGAACTGTATTTAAGGGAGACTATACACATTTATATACACCGCACCGATGAAGACAACCCGGCAAGTATGACTCAATGAATTCTCAGAGTTAAAGCGAGGTGCGTGTTACAAGTAGTCGAGCAGGGTTCTCTTAGGCTCTCTTTCCTTGCCAATAGCTCTAGCTATAGCGTTTTTAAAGTCATCTTCAATAAGCCTTCTGAGATTTGGATTATAGAGAGCTGAAGCCGGGTGGTACGTCGCTATAACTGCAGTCCTCACGCCAGCTATCGAGACTTCAACTGGTTCCCCATGTTGTTTAGCCATGCTAACCCACCTTAATCCAGCTAACTCATAGATTGTTCTAGAAGAGTGTCTTCCAAGAGCCACTATCAGTTTGGGCTTTACGAGCACTATTTGCTTAATGAGGTAGGGGAGGCAAGCAGATATCTCATCATCACTAGGATCTCTATTGTTTGGGGGACGGCATTTAACAACATTAGTTATATACGTAGAGTCTCTACGCAATCCAATTAATTCCATTAGTTGCGTAAGGAGTTGGCCAGCTGCACCAACGAATGGGCGGCCCGTTTCATCCTCCCTTGCGCCAGGCGCTTCACCAATAAACATTATTTGAGCACTCCTAGATCCTTCCCCAGGCACAGGGTTCCTCCTACTCTTATGGAGAATGCACTTAGTGCAAACACTTATTTCACTCAAGAGCTCTCCCCATTCACACACAGAGCCCGCCTCTAACGCATTCATTATATTGAGCTGCTGCTTACAGGTATTTCTAACCGTATCTCCTAAATAATTTAGGGAGGCACTGCGTTAAGACTTCCCGCGATCCACTGTGCGTTGAGGAGTACAGGATTTGCAGCTATATGGAGTTCCACTACTGGACTTCAATCACTCGTGAGCCCGAACCCATGGAAACAACTCATGGACTGAATCGAAATGAGCATCTAGAGACAAACGGGGGCACTACATTAATACACGCCATTATTTGAAAAGACTTATAAATTCCTTTAAGTTAATTAAACATGAAGCTGCAATGGGAGTATTCTAGGTAAGAGGTAGGTTGTCCAAAAAGCTCTCTTCACACACTGTAGTAGTGAGGACTGGTATCTTAGAGAAAGCTGGCGTAAGTATTCCTGAAGCTGTTGATCGCTGTGATGCAGTAATGAAGATCTTGAACAATGGCCGCGATTATTCCATTCTAGTGCCTGATTTAGGGTATACAGCGCTGCCCATAATAAGTGATGTACTGGCAGCCTACGGCAAGTACTATGATGCAATTATAGTAGTTGCTAAGCCAAAAGGCCCTCTAGGGGCATTCTTAATTAACGTTGGTTCACTCAACGTACTAGAGGAGATCACTGGTCATCCAAACGGCTTTGCACTAATATTTAAGAATGCGTTAGTTAAAGAATCCATTGATTGCAAAAGCATTGCACAAGTTGTCTTAAATAATGCTAGAAGAGTCCTCGTAGTACCGTATGAAGCACCCATGCATGAAGTAGCTATGGCTGTTTATGGGAAGCTCCCGTATGCTGTAGCAATGCTAATCAAGGAACCTAGTGTTGTCGTGAAGTTCGGATTAGTTGGGCTCTTCGGATCAATAGTTAACGCATCAATAGTTACACTAACTCTACCTCAAGCAGTGGGCATAAGCCCACTGCTTGGACTTCCTTTAGCAGTTTTAACTGGTTTTGAACTAAGCTTACTATTTAACTTTACACTCCACGAAGTATGGACTTTCAGAGGCATGAAGCTTTTAAGCAGTTTCTCTAAAAGGCTCTTAAGACTAATCAAGTACCATTTATCAAGTCTCACAAGCTTTGTTACACAGCTGATTGTTACATACGTATTAGTTAACTTCTTTGGACTTTACATAGCTTACGCATCACTCATAGGTATAGCCCTAGGATTTATTGCCAACTACGTACTAGGCGTAACACTAGCTTGGAGGAAGACGGCTTGACCATCAGAGCACCTTTATGTAGAAGCGATTGTATTTCAATAGTGCTTCCAACATACAATGAGGCTGCGAACGTAAAGCTCATGATCCCGCTTCTCTCAAAAATCTTGAGCAGCCGCGGGATCATCCATGAAATAGTTGTGGTAGACGACGATAGTCCCGATGGAACTGCTGAAGTAGCTAAAGCACTATCTGTAGAATACCCCGTTAAAGTCATTGTTAGAAGAGGAGTGAGAGGACTTGCTTCTGCAGTGATTAGAGGTTTTAAAGAGACTTCATGTAGCTACGTAGTAGTCATGGATGCTGATCTTCAACATCCGCCACACGTTGTTCCAAGAATCTTCAATGCACTGCTGAGGGGATGCGATATCGTTGTTGCATCAAGATATGCAAGAGGAGGAGGAGTTGAAGGCTGGGGTAAGCTGAGGCTTGTCGAGAGCAGAGCGGCTACATCGCTAGCGTACATGCTTATACGGGAGTCAAGGAGAACCACAGATCCTATGAGTGGTTTCTTTGGCTGTAGAAAGGAGGCGGTGGTCGTCAAAGGGGCAGCAAGGGGATTCAAAATACTACTCGAAATACTGCATGCAAATCCGCAAGCCAAGGTATGTGATGTACCATACTTATTTAGAGCTAGAATGCACGGTAAGAGCAAGCTGGGCTTAAACACTATACTCGACTACCTAGCTCAATTAGTGCTTAGAGCATTTACGTGATTAGCTCACTTACCCACCTAATGCCTCTTATGGAAGTTAATTATATAACTCTAAGCATAGTTCCCAGACTTGGTGTATCTCTATGAGTGAAGGCATGTATTTAAAGGAGAAGCTCAAGACTATCGATGTCTCTAAGCGGAGGATAAATGAGCTACTTAGAGCGATGGCCGATACAGCTTATCAAGGTAGAGCGCTGGGCGAAGCCTATGAAGTCATTGTCGACATGCTTAAAGACGAGGAGACAACGATATTCCTTGGATTAGCTGGCTCTATGAGTACTGCAGGTATGTGGAAAATAGTTAAGTGGCTTATTGAGAGGAGATTCATTGACGTATTGGTCTCTACTGGAGCAAACATATCTGAGGACATATTAGAAGCAATGGGCTTCAGCTACTATAAGGGAACTCCATGCGTAGACGATGCAGAGCTCTTGAAATACAAGATCGATAGATTCTATGATGTTTACGCTAGTGAACTAGACTATAGACGAATGGAGGGCTTAATTAAGGAGTTCATTAAGACCCTTTCTGTAAATAGTGTCCATTCATCAATGGAGTTCCTTCATTTATTTGGCAAGTACTTAAATGAGAAGGGCATTGACTGCATAGTCTCCGCTGCCTATAGAGCAGGCGTACCTGTTTTCAGCCCTGCACTAACTGACAGCGGCTACGGAGTTGCAGCAGTTCTTGCCCATAGAGAGGGACATCCAGTGGTCATTGATATGGTTAACGACTTTAACCAAATAGTTGAGATAGGCAGGAGGTCAAGTAAGCTATCCGCAATATACATAGGTGGAGGAGTGCCCAAGGACTACATAAACCTAGTTACCGTAGTCCAGACATTATTGGCTGGAGCTGAAGGAATATTTGAATACTATAAAGGTCTTGAATACGTAGTGCAGTTTACAACCGATCAGCCTGTATGGGGAGGGCTTTCTGGAGCAACTCTTGAAGAAGCCGTTAGTTGGGGGAAGGTATCTCCTAAGGCGAGGAAAAAAGTTGTGTATGTTGATGCAACAATAGCTTTACCAATGATAGCTCATGCACTCGCTGAGGAAGGTATTAAAAGAGGAAGAGTGCCTGATTTATCATGGGTCTTTAAAGGAGCAGTGCAGTAAGCTAAGTTTATAGTGCTCTTTTTAACTCCATATAGTGAGAGTGCTCTAAGTTGAGGAATGTCAATGCTTTACTTAGAGATGGAATAGTTGAAATGCTTCAAAGAATTACAAGCTCTCTTGGAAGTGAAAGGAGCTTAATTGGCTTAAGGAGCGCTATTGAGAAGCTCGATACTTACCATAGAATCCTGAAGGAGTTGGAAGTACCCGTTATACCTACAAGACGCTTGATCAATGCATCAGAGATCCTCGCACTCTCTCTAGCTAAGCTTTATGCTGCAATTAAAGAATTCATGGAAGGCATCATAAGCATTGAAGACCTTAATAAATCTATTGCGAGAAACGAGGAGCTCCTAAAAGCCTACTTAGACATCATTAAAGGCGAAAGATTAAAGGCAAGGATCATCACGTTGGCGCCTCACTTGATGCTCATTTTGACAATAATATACGTAGAGGCTATGAAGAACTCGGCGATCTCTGTAAATGTAGCTGGGCTCGTCCCCCCATTGGCCTTAGCTTCATTCGTTATATCGTTTAAGAGCCTTACGTTATCTTACACGTTGAATTGCCTGGGGAGCTTAACACTTCTCATCGCTATACTAACTAGTTCACTTAGCCTCAGTGAAAAAGCTTTTACTTCAGCTCTACTGGCTCTCTCAATGATATCGAGTATGTTATACTTAGGTTTAGTTAAGGTCTCTACATCTGAGAAAACCATAGGTATTGTGAACGCTTTCTTAAATAAAATAAAGTCTGTAGAGGAGCACTCCATTGTTAGTACTGTAAAGAGGGTTTCTCAAGACAATTTAAGCTGCGAAGTCATCAAGGAATATAGGAAGGTCTATGGCTCCTCCGGCGACGATCTATTTAAGTTCCGCCTATCATCATTAGTTGTAAGTGGTATACCGTATGACGAGGCGTTGAGGAAGTTAGTGGAGGAGCTTAAAGGCAGTGCATGATTAATGTAAAAATGTGTTTAGGGAACAAGTATTCCTAAAACTATCAAGATTCCCGAAAATACCACTATGAATTTTAAGAACTCTCCTAGAGTCATCTTTGGGACTCTCTTTATAAAACCTATGAGTGCCCACATTACGAATCCACCTATAGTGGCTAACAGCATTATTATCCCTAATGCGGCTAGAAATACGCCAGCTCCCTCTACACCACTAAATAAGTTAGCTAGAGCTTCAAACACTTTAACTACGTTCTCAAAACCCACTTCTACTCACCCTCTATTAAAGAACTGGTGTGGAAAGAATATTAAAGGCTCGGACTACTAAGCCGATCACTTAGAGTATTTAGGAGCTTATAGGACTAGCTAATGAAGTGCAATAGCCCTCGGATACCCCGGGAATCTTCACCATGAATTATTCAGGTGCGTGGGCACGACTTTCCTCATTGGCTATAATCACAATCTTAGTGGAACCCTTATTAATTTTACGGAGCGTCCTTCATTACGCTAGGCCTTCCTCTTCGCGGAGGTTTTCTGAGTGAGCGGGCACTCCCCCCATCCTGAGTCGAGGGCTTCACTGCCTACACCCATTCAGCGCTAGTCCTCCACTACATACCGGGCATGGGCTTAAAGCCTCTTCAACCTGTCTTGAAGTTGCAGAAGCTCATAAACTTAACGCTAGACAGAGGCAGCTTTCAAACCATAGGGACTCCATATCTCGAGATCGCTGTTCTTGGTGTGAGAAAAGCTCTTAAGCAATGCTTAAGTAGTTTAACGAAGACTTAAGCTTGAGGCAACCCTGCGATACTTTATTGAATAACTGCTGTGCACATTAATAAGGAAGTTGTCGGCAGATGAAGCGTAATAAGGTCAAGGCATGTTATTCTGAAGCGTAGTTCTTTGCCCACTCCCTATATTTGCTTATAAGGATCTCATCTATGCTTGGCTTTATTTCCTTAAGAGTTTCTTCAAAATCCTCCATAGTTATTTCTCTGACTCTATTACTTTCAAAATATTCTTCAATGACTCTATTCAAAGTTTCCATAACTACAACTTCTATGTCGTGGCTGGAGTAGTTTTCGGTTAGCTCAGCTAGCTTATCGTAGTTAATGTTGCCTCCCGCTTTTACAGCTCCGCCTTCCTCAACTTTCTTAATGAAGTGTTTGAATAACTCAGTTCTCAGCTCTTTATCGGGAGGAGGGACGTAGATCCTTTTCTGAAACCTCCTTATAAAACCCACATCCAGTAGCCATGGTTTATTAGTTGCTCCAACTATAAACAGCAGTTGCCTCCCCCCGCCCTTATCGTAGAGACCGTCCATTTCTGTGAGAAACTGATTTTTAACTCTAGCTTCACCGCCTACTTCACTACTATAGATTCTAAGCAGTCCATCGACTTCATCTATGAATACTATCACTGGCCTTCCTTCAGACGCTACTTCTCTGGCTTTTCTAAATATTCTAGCAACATTCTTTTCTGCTTCGCCAAGCCATTTACTCATAATGTCTGCTCCACTTACTTTTATTAAAACAGCGCCTGCTTCATTAGCTAGTGCTGCAGCTATAAATGTCTTGCCGCAGCCGGGGGGGCCGTATAGCATTACTCCCTTCGGCCATCCCAATGCATATAGGTCGGGGGCTTTTATTGGATATATGACGCTTCTCTTCAAGCTCCTCTTTACTTCATTTAAGCCGACGACGTCGTTAAAGGTTACCTTAGGCCTATTTGGGGAATCTAAATCAAGTACTTCTACATTAACGTCATTGCTTTGAACAACTTGCACTTCGCGGCCTCCTGCGCTTGAAAGAGCTTGAGCCATCCTCTCTAACTGCCTTATTCTCACTGAGTACTTATTAATTAGATCTGTGTAAACGCCTCTAAACGGTGTGTCAGCCCTAAGCCTGACTATGTGTTGAAAGAGCTCTATGGCTCTCTTGTAATTGTCTAGAGCTTCATCATAGTTGCCCGCTCTATCAGCCATAACAGCTCTTTTAGCATATAATCTAGCTCTCTCCTCCAATGGATCGTACATAGGTTTGGCCACCTAAAAAGACTATGTTTACGTTCTAATTAAGATCTTTCCTTCACGCTCTAACTCCTTAAGAGCTAATATGACTTGCTCTTTTGAGATATTATATTTCTTTGAAACCATGTCTAAGTTTATGATTCCATTGAGGCTCTTTACCTCTTCAATTAACCACGCTTTTACGACTTCCATTGGTACATTAGTGGGCGGCGATAGCTCCTCTAACTCCATTTTCTTAACCGCATCCACTTCCTCCTTGGCCAATGCCTTTCCATATATGTTCGGCAAGCCCGTTGACGAGACTATGTTTATAGCTATTTTCTCTAACTCAGATATCTTTTCAACCATGTCTGGAGCTATTCTAGCTAGCATGGGCTTAAGCGGTTGTAGAGTTGATAGTACTTCAGGTATAGTCCTCAATACGTCGCTCATCTCTACTACAGTCTCAAGCCTTAGCTTTACTTGAAGCAGGAACCTCTTGGCTTGGAGAACGATGCTTAATAACTTACCTATTTCCTCAAGCTCAGCTATGTATATCTGCTGACTCTCCTTATCGCCCTTTAAGCCGGAGTCTCGAGCCTTCCCCACTAAGTAGCTTTGCCTATCTTCCACTTTCCTTCTCGTAACATCGAGTTCGCTAATCATGCCTTCTAAGATTGCTATCATTTTAGCCAGTTCTTCAGGCCTATCTCTTCTCCCAATACCGAAGACTTTTGTAAACCAATTAATGAAGCTAGGCAACGTTGATGTAGCGGCACTCATTCAATATCCCTCAGTGAATAACCTTTGATTGACAGGGTGTTTAAAAAGCGGAGCTAGGTAATACTAAGCTTAAGCACTTACAACTACCACTGGCACAGGCTGCGTGCTTTGAGCAGGCTCAGGAGTCTTAATTGGTGGCGCAACAGGTTCTGACTCAAGTCTATCTATTCTCTCAACATACTTCTTAACATCATTCTTTTCCTCACTAACTATCTCCATGTATTTCCTTATCTGATCGGCTGCAGCTTTATACGCTTTTTCACTGACTTCACCAGCTATGTAGTTAATCTTGACTGCAGTAAATGCTCTCTCTAATTCAACCATCTCATCCTCTAAGTCAGCCAGCCTTCTGTTCATTTCCTCCCTTACTTTTCTCGCATCCTCCTTTACCTTACTTAACTCCTCATCAATCTTCTTCTTGAATACTTCGTATGCATGTCTAGGAACCTCCTTTTTTGAGTAGAGGTCTTCTATGGCATGCATTCTTTTCTTCAATTTCTCAAGCCTTCTACACACGGTTTCGGCATTATACTTCCAGGCAGGTAGTAGAAGTACTGCTTCTGAAGTGAGTTTAAACATGTCGATGTTTAGTTTTTTAAACGTAGAGTCATTGAAACACACTTCAAGCTCAGTTACATTGCCATCACTATCGCTGTAAAAGCTTATCAAAGTTCCTATAACTCTCCCATAGGGATCCTTAATAGGTTGTCCAAGATATTTCTCCACTTTATCTACAGCCACACTCAATTACATCCCCTCACACCTTTTGGTGAACACATTGTCCTTTTATAAAGCGAGGAGCTCAATAAATGGTCTAATTAATACGAATGCAGAATATGAAGTGATTATAGACGAGCTCAGAAGCCTGGCTTACGGCATTACCTTTTATTGAGGTTGCCGCGCTTTCAACCATCATCACTGCTTCAGTAATAGAAGTTCGTGGACGCACTTATTAACATTGCCTCAATGAAGCTTGATCGCTGAAGCTTTGTTGAAACTGCTTTAACTCCTTGAATGTATCTCAACGATGTCTCCATCCATTAATATATGGCCGAGCCCCACTTTTTCCCCGGGGTATTTAGCTGATGGACCCCATATCTTTGCATACATGAATCCCTCTAAGAGCTTACTATGCACTTTTACTGCAACATCTCGCACTGTAGAACTCTTCATTAGTACTAGCGGTTTTTCAGAAACCTCCATGCCTGGCTGTTTGGTATATACCCTTATCAATTCAAGGACTTTTATAAGTTCTTCACCCAAGCGATCAATGCCTTTCCTATTTATAGCTGAAGCCACTATTACTGGAACACCTATTAATAAATCGCCTATCTCTTTAGCTTTCTCAACGGCATAATCCGGCCTTACATCTGCTTTATTTACAACTACTACGGTGGGTTTATATGATCGATTTTCAAATAAGCCGTTCTCAACATCATCTAGAGTTACTTCACCGTATACTTTGACTAAGGCATTGTTTATCCTATAGCTCTCCAAAAGCTTTCTTACGTCATCCATTGTGCAGTCAATTAACTTGCCCATTAATGCAAACCTTACTCCACTCCTCCCAGCTCTTTCCCTCTCAATAATGACTCTCCCCCTGGGTTTAGTTATTAATATACCCCTTGACTCTAAGTGCTCTTTAAGCCTGAGTACTGAATTAACGGGATCCTCTAATACATCTACTACCAGTACTAATGCATCAGCATTTCTAATGAGGCCTATAACTCGGC
Source organism: uncultured Sulfolobales archaeon (assembly GCA_938045475.1). Classification (GTDB taxonomy): domain Archaea; phylum Thermoproteota; class Thermoprotei_A; order Sulfolobales; family Desulfurococcaceae; genus JANXDZ01. The sequence goes on along the minus strand of CALIML010000008.1, from coordinate 145,621 downwards.
TATTCATAGAGCTTGTCGAACCCGGAGTTATTGGAGGGGTGTCAATTAGCTGTATTAGCATGTCCTTATGCTTCAGCATCCCTGGTACGGGCTCAGCAGTAGAGCCAGGGTAATCAGAGATCCTGGTTTTTGCACCAGTCAATGCAGCTACAATAATGCTTTTCCCAACATTCGGGGGCCCTATTACTGCTGCCTGTACATCGCCGCTCTTCTCAATGAAGAAAGAGGCCCTTCTACTAACTTTCTTCCTTTTTCTAAGCTCCGCCTCCTCCCTTAACTCAGCCAACCTTTTAGTAGCCCATTCCCTAAGGTTCTCAGTGCCCTTATGTTTTGGAACGCTTGAGAGAAACTCCTCTAATGCCTTTATTTTTTCCTCGATACTGCGGGCTTCCATTACTTTAAGCCACTTCGCCCTCGCTTCAGCAGGCAGGTTAGTAACCACCTTTGATCACGCCTAGCGTAGGTGCTCCAGGACTTGTTAAAGCGAGGGCCTGGTTTACTTCATCTCTCTTCGAACTCAGCGAGATCTCTCAGGCATTCCCCCCATCATTCTCCTACCCATATACATTGGAACCTTACTCACTTTATCCTACGCACTTCCTACACTTAACTGTTATTCCTCCAACTCTTATAGCTAATGATTTTCAACCGCCGCCCAGCCTCTAAAAGCCATAGAGCGAGCACTTCAGCCACGGCGTTTACAGCTTTATCAACGCTTACTTCTATTCCAAAGGTTTCTCTATAAGCATCTGTAGCTAAGCCGGGGTCTATTCTCTCTAACATCATTTGTTTAAGGAAGTCAGCTAAAGTCGCTATAGACTCTCCTCTATATAGCTCAACTATTCTTTCAAGAGCTCTGAAATCCTCGGCCCTTATAGTTGCTTTCTCCATAAGAGCCCTGCCTTTTTTCATAGCTAGCTTCCAGTAATTTATTAATAAGCTGTAGTCCTCTACTAAGCTTCCATCAGCTAATATAGGCTTGCCCCCCATGTCACACAGCAGCCCTCAACATAAACCTCCTATTGTTAAACACTGCTTTAAAGCCCTAAATATCAATGGTTTGCGTGAAGGGCGTTAAATAGCTCTTAACTAAAGGGGGGCTTCGAACTTTGCAGCAGGTAGCGATGTCTGGCGTCGCCCGTCATATCTTTGAAGCCTCAAGCATTCACGAACTCCGGGACCCCCTTCATTAAAGTCCCCGTCACTGAGCTTTCTCGCTTAGAGCAACTTCTTTAGTGACTTATTGTAGAGTGCATGATGCTGCTTTGAAAACCTTATGAAATCTTGATAGAAATGGAGGAGTGATTGCGTATAGAAAGGACTTAGTAGTTTAAGATGCCTTGTAGCCTAAGTCAGCTTCTTCCTTAAATTTCTCCAACATGTATTCAAGCCTATCCAGTACATATCTTCTTAATTGAGGGAAGTCCTGCGGTGCATTGTTTAAGAGTTCTTCTATAGCTGAAATTATGTCATCAGCTACTAACTTATACACGCGCTCCTTCTCATATTCATTAAGTATTTTCAGTGCTCTCGCAACAATAGTATCGCTTGGATGAGTCTTTCTCTCTAAATACTTATATACGGCTGTAGAAGTTACCCCAAGGTCCTTTGCCAACTCTCTCTCACTACGCGTAGACATCAGTACTTCAACTATCCTATACCTAGCCTCTTTACTCAACCAGTGGACAAGCTTTTCAATCATAAGTCAGCAACTCCTATAATCTAGTATGCCCTAAGAGTATTAATGCTTAGAGAGGCTGCGGGAAGTGCGTGGAGAAGCCCTCGTAGCCACTGGATGGAGTCTTGAAGTTAGGGAAGTCCCAGTGAAGTACGGCAGTGGAGAGTACTTAGTTAAACCCCTCGGAGTCCATCTATGTGGATTCGATAACGCTGTTGCATACGGCTACCTGCCAGTAACTAAGCCAACTATAGTTGGCTCAACTGGGGTAGCTAGAGTAATAGAAGCTGGCTACGGTGCTAGAGAAGAGTTAAGTGGAAGAATAGTGCTTGTCTCCCCAATAGCTGGAGACAAGATCATTGGCTACACCAGGGACGGCCTTTTAGCCAAATACTCCTCAATACCTAGTGAAGCCACAGCGTTTTCCTTAAATAAGTTTGAGGCATACCATGCAGCTTGGTTCCACTTAGCCCTAGCTAAAGCAGTCAACGAACTCATAGTAGGGAAAACCCTGCTCATAGTTGGCGGCGGCCTAGCATCCCTAGCCCTAGCCTCATTGGCAAACAACAGTTCTCCAAACATAGCTATACTCACGCATTCAAAGAGATCCGCTAGATTGTTTAAAGACTTAGGGCTTGAAGTAATTAGTGATGTAATTAGCGCTAAATGCTGTTTTGAAGCAGTCTTCTACAACACTCTTTCACTAAGCACAGCTAGAGCTCTCAGTAAAGTAATTTCACAAAGATCATTGATATACTTAAACCCCCTCATCAACTCCATGAAGCTTAGGACTTTAGGTGAAGCTACTTTAGTAAAAGTATATCCAGAGGAGAAGCACATTGGGGAGATACATGGAGTTTGGAGTAAGCTGAGCCGCTACATCAAAGTTATTAAGGTAGATGGCGTTAAAAGCGCTCTAGGCCTTCTTCCAGTTAACGGAAGTGGGGCAATAGTACTGTTTCAACCTTAAGCATTCTTAATTAATTCAGCCAGCCTCCTCACTCCCTCATGAATCTCACTTATTGATGGATAACTGAAGTTGAGCCTCATGCTATTAGCTCCTCCACCGTCTGGGTGGAAGCTTCTACCAGGCACATATGCTACCTTATATTCATTGATAGCTTTTTCAAGTAATGCCCCTGCATCAAAGTCCTCCTTAAATACGTATGTAAATATGAATAGACCTCCTATAGGCTTACTGAACCAAGTGTAGTTAGGGAAGTGCTCTTCGAGCCCGGCAATCATGTGATCTCTCTTTTCCTTATAGACTTTTCTCACTACTTCAATGTGTCTATCTACAACGCCTTTATCTAATGCTCTGGCGAATATGTATTGATTTAACGTCGGGCTATGTAAGTCCATGTATTGCTTCAATAGCTCAAGTCTTCTCACAAGCTCCTTAGGCGGGATAATCCACCCTATTCTGATCCCGGGGGCGAGAATTTTGCTCGCCGTACTTATGTATATAACTCTATCCTCCTCATCTAGGTATTTAAGGGGGGTTGCTTCAGCTCTATCGTCAAATAGAAAGAAGCTATAGGGATCGTCTTCTATAACTATTAGATCGTATTTGCTCGCTAACTCTATTAAGTGCTTTCTCCTTTCGAGACTCATAGTTACTCCACTTGGATTCTGAGCTGTTGGAATGACGTATATGAACTTCGGCGATGCATCTATCGACTTAAGCTTCTTTAATTCCTCCTCTAGAGCAACTGTCTTCATCCCATGGTCGTCGAGTTTTATGCCAACTACATCAGCTCCTTGAGCTCTAAATAAGCCGAGTGAAGCTAAGTAAGTTGGAGACTCAGTGATAACTTTGTCGCCTGGCACTAGGAATGTTCTAGTGATCATATCTATTGCCTGCTGGCTTCCAGTAGTAATTATAACGTTATCTGGATCTATTTTCATTCCCTTAGCTCTATACATGAATTCTGCTACAGCGTTTCTACACTCATACACTCCCATAGTTTCACTATACTGTAGAGCGCGGTCCCCGAAGTCTTCAATAACTTCTTTAGCTATTTCAGCTAGCTCCTTCTTAGGGAAGTATTTTGGATCAGGTATTCCGCCGGCGAAACTAATTACTTCCCTGGACTTTACAATGATCTTAAGCAACTCCCTTATTTCAGAGGCCTTGATTTTCCTCACTGTATGACTAAGCAAGTGATCGAATCTATCCACGCAGAGTCCCCAGAGATATATGGGTGGAGTAGTCTAATAAGTATATAGATTAAGGTAGAATCAATATGATCATGGAGGTAAACGCTGTAGTAAAGAAATTGCGCAAAGGCATGGTCAGAGCAGCCATCCTCTACCCAAGCACCTACAGTGCGTCTCTTTCAAGTCTCGCCATTCACTCCATATACTACATTGCTAACTCATACCCAGAGGTCTATGCAGAGAGATTCACGCTAGGCAATTCAAGGAGCTTGGAAACCCGTTCCCCTCTTAAAGACTTTGACTACATAATTGGCAGCATCCACTACGAACTGGACTATCCGAAGCTTGTCTCCATCCTAAGCAATGGGGGTGTAAGCGCCTTGAGGAGTATTAGGCGCGGCAGACCTTTACTCATAGTTGGAGGCCCCACTCCCATGAGTAATCCAGCCCCATTAACTGATATTGTTGATGCTGTTGCAGTCGGCGAAGCAGAAGTTCTTTTGCCTACACTAATTGAAGCAATTGTTGAAAACCACGGAGAGCCTAGTAAGGTTTTAGATTCTCTTCCATCAAACGGCTTCTACCTTCCGGAGTCAGGGGAGGAGGTGAAGAGGGTCTGGACCAGAGATCTTGATGCAGCGTTTTATCCGGTGAAGCAAATTCAGAGCTTAAGCAATGAGCCCATTTATGGAAAGGGCTTCATTATTGAAACATCTAGAGGGTGCCCGCGTTGGTGCAGGTTCTGCATTGAGGGAAGGTTGTTTAAGCCTCATAGAGCTAGGAGCTCTCAAGCCCTAGTGAACTTAGTTGAGGAAGGCCTTAGAATTAATGAAGTTAATAGAGCAGTCGTCTACTCTCTCTTCTTCCCAGGCTCTAATGGAGAGCTACATCTACTTAAATATTTCAGTGACCGCGGCATTAAAGCATCACTTCCATCGATAAGGCTTGACTTAGTGAGCGATGAACTGCTTGAGTTAATGCATGGAGTTGGCCAAAGAACTCTGGTGACTGCTCCCGAAAGCATAAGTAGTTATGGAGAAGCAGTTTTATGCAAGTTCTTTAAGAGAAAAGATCACGAGGCTGCTTTAAAACAAGCTGTAGACAGAGGATTTGACTTAAAGCTATACTTCATAATAGGCATAAAAGGCGAGGGTTTCGATAGTGTTAGAGAAAACGTAGAGTTCATAAAGAGGATCTCCAGCTATGCTAGGAAATCTGGGAGGAAAGTTAGCGTAAGCATCAACCCGCTCGTCCCCAAGCCTAAAACGCCGTTTCAATGGATTGGAATGATTGACGTTGCGAAGGCGAAAAGGTTAATCAAGTACGTTAGGGGGGAACTCGGCGGAATAGCCGATGTCAGACCTTATGACGCTGAACATGCCTGGGCACAGACGTCAATAGCCCTTGGGGACAGCCGCCTGTCTAAACTCATAGTGGAGTGGGGGCTGCGTGGAGGAGGCATACGTAGTTGGAGGAGAATCCTGGACAGCCATAGTTACTCCGCAGCCTATGTAACCACTGGGCGAAGCTTTGGTGGAAAAACGCCGTGGGATGACATCATTATTGGCGAGCGCGTTGAAGAAGTAGCTGAAGCCGAATATATTGCATTAAGGAAGATTATTAAGGAAACGGGGGCTACAAATAATTAGGGCAGTGCAGATGCGTAAGGAAATAGAGCTATGGATTAGGGCAGCCGATGAAGATCTAGAGGATGCTGAAATAGCCTTAAGTAGAGGCAGGTGGTTTAGGACAGCTTTCTTCTCACAGCAAGCAGTGGAGAAAGCTCTTAAAGCATTATTCTTCATAGTAAGGAGGGAGGAACAGCCGCACATGCATATAGTCACTGAACTATACATGTTGCTGAAGGAGTCAGGGTTCTCCTTGCCAAAGGATATTGAGGATCAGCTCTTTATATTGAACAAATATTACACCATAACAAAGTATCCTGATGCAGCCAGCGGACCCCCCAGCGAATCAGTCGATAAAGTTGAGGCTTTGAGAGCGTATAGTTTAGCTAGAGAGGTGGTGAAGTTTGTCGAGGAATTCATTAGAGAAAGCCATTAATGCTGTAAGCACGCTTTTAAAGCTGTTATCGTTTAGAATTAAGATCGATGAAGCATACGTGTTCGGCAGCTACGTTAAAGGTACCTGGCTTAAGTCCAGCGACATCGACTTAGTCATAGTTTCACAAGACTTTGAAGGAGTGCCGTATCTCAAAAGACTTGATTTAATAAATGAAGTGCAGTGGAAGGCTCGTATAAGGCCTTACGTAGAAGCTATAGCGTTAACTCCAGAAGAGTTCTCAAAGAAGTTGCGGGAAAGCGCTGTACTAAGAGACGCTTCCAAACACTGGATTAAAATTGTTTAATGCACTAGCTTCACTTAATTGCTATTCATCTTTGGTCTAAATGCTAGCGAATACCTTATTATCCCTGCTGCACCGTCTTCACTCATTTTCCTGAGGACTGGCTCAAGGACTAAGCCCTCTCTCAACTCACTTAAATCGACGTCAGTTATTCTAGCTAGAACTCTTACTCCACATTGAGGGAATTCAACTACTCCAACTATTATTGGCTTAAATACTTCGAAGCCCTCTGGCTCACTATATATAGCCGTCCACGTAATGAGCTTGGCTAAGCCTTTTATTTCAAAGTACTCGATATTCCTGCTTCCACAGTACCTACATGTAGCTGACGGAGGATAGTTTACTCTGCCGCAGCTTCTGCACTTCACTGCTTCTAACTTATATAGATTCCTCCTACTCCTCCAGTATCTTGGAACAGAGTACTTCATCCACCTCACCTAGGCAACCTAGCTATAAGGCTTCTGTATTTAGCGTAGGAAGCATAGTCTATTACTCTCCTTCTAGCAATATAGTCATCGACAGTCGGAGCCTTCCCCCTTCTCTCTAACGCTTCGTCAGTTACTATAATGCTGTAAGCATCGCTTCCAGCACCACTACCGAATGGTGCTAAGAGAACCCTCTGCCCGGGCCTAGCTATATCCAAGATCCTTGAGAGCCCCGTAAGAGCTGATGCATTATAGGTATTGCCTATCTTAGAGACTATTAGGCCGGGCAGCACTTTCTCCTTCTCTATTCCTAGCTTAGCAGCTACTCTAAGTGGGAATGTGGCATTAGGTTGATGAAACACTGCATAGTCGAAGTCGCTGGGCCTTAACCTTGTTTTCTCAAGCAATCCTTTGACTGCTCCAACTATATGGGAGAAGTAAGCTGGCTCGCCAGTAAAAGCCTCAGTGTGAAGGGGGAAGAGGGCGCCATCTCTTCTCCAGAAGTCTGGTGTATCAGTTACATAAGTGTAGCTGGCTTCAAATACTGCTGCTGCACTGTCAGCAGGCCCCACTACGAAAGCTGATGCACCTGATGAAGCAGTAAACTCAAGTATGTCCCCTGGTTCTGCTTGAGCTGTATCAGTCCCTATGACTAGAGCGTACTTCACTAATCCGCTTGCGACGGCTCCAATAGATATTCTGAGGGCTTCACTAGCTGCTCTACAGGCGAACTCTAAGTCAGTAGCCATAGTGGCTGGAGTTATTCCAAGGGCCTCAGCTATAATTGATGCAGATGGTTTCACTGCATATGGCTTAGACTCAGAGCCAACCCATACAGCCCCAATATCTCTTGGACTTACTTCAGCTCTCCTCAAAGCATTTAGCGCTGCTTCATAACCCATTGTTACTGAGTCTTCATCGGGGCCTGCAACAGCTTTTTCCTCCATACCTAAATTCCTAGGAGTCTCAGGCGGGAAGCCCCAAACCCTAACGACCTCGCTTACCAACAGCCTGTACATAGGTATATAGCTTCCCCAACCAGTGACTCCAACGCTTAGCTCAGGAGAATTCATACAGCCCACCTAAACGTTGGAAACATGGGTCTAGAATAATAAAATTTTTGTTTATAACATCACTTCTTGCAGTAAAGCCAGCATGCTACGTAGTGGCCTGGCTCGACTTCAATTAAAGGAGGCTCCTTCTTAGTGCATAACTCCATTAACTCGGGCGATCGTTCTAGAGCCACACACCTAGTGTGGAACCTGCAACCAGGCGGTATCATTAGGGCGCTCGGTACTTCACCTTTTATAGGCACATCCCTTATTTTAAGCCTATTCCTAGGGTCGGGTTCAGGTATAGCACTTATGAGGGCTTTAGTATATGGGTGTAGAGGGTTCTCTATAACCCTCATTGTGTCGCCTAATTCAACTATTTTACCTAAGTACATTACTGCAAGCCTATCAGCTATGTACCTAGCTAAAGCCAAGTCGTGCGTTATGAATAGATACGTTAACCCAAGCTGCTTCTTAAGATCCATCATTAAGCTAAGGATCTCTGCCCTAATGGATACGTCAAGCATTGATACAGGTTCATCTGCTACAATAAATCTCGGCCTCAACATTAATGCTCTAGCTATTACAACCCTCTGTCTCTGGCCTCCGCTAATCATATGTGGATACCTATATAGGAATTCCTCGGGCGGAGTGAGTTTAACCATTTCTAGAGCTCTTGATACAAGCTCCGCTCTTTCATCCTTTGTCGAGCCAATTTCGTGAATTACGAGAGGCTCCTCTAATACTTCGTATATAGTGAGCCTGGGGTTAAGGCTTCCATAAGGATCCTGGAATATTATTTGCATCTCAGTTCTAAGGGGCTTAAAGTTCTTTGCGGGCACTCTACTGATCTCTATACCCATGTATTTATCTACGACCGGTATTGATGGATTAGTTGAAGTCAGTTCTTCAAACAAGTGCTTAGACGGCCTATATATTACTTTACCATCGGTTAACTCAACTAATCTAAGGATTGCTTTACCAGTAGTTGTTTTACCGCAGCCTGATTCTCCCGCTAGTGCAAATACTTCGCCTTCTTTAATGTCGAAGCTTACTCCATCGACCGCCCTTATGTACAGCCTTGGCTTCCTGCGCACTACATCAATTATGCTTCGCCTAACTGGGAACCAAGTCTTTAAATTCTCCACATAGAGAATGGACTTTTTATCTAATTTAAGGCTGTGCTCAGGCATGCCCTCACTCAATCTAATCACCTAGATCCACTTGAGTAAAGCCAGCATGCTACGTAGTGGCCTGGCTCGACTTCAATTAAAGGAGGCTCCTCCTTGGCGCACGAAGGCATCATTACATTACATCTGGGGTGAAATCTACAGCCAGGTGGAGGCTGTCTTAGATCAGGTGGTGCTCCAGGTATCCAGGCCAGTTCTCTCAGCTCTCCGCGGAGTTTCGGCACACTTAGTACTAACCCCCTTGTATATGGATGCAGCGGGTTGTAATATATTTGCTCAGATAAGCCGTGTTCAACTATTTTCCCTGCATACATTATTGCTACCCTATCTGATATCTCAGCTATTAGCGCTAGATCGTGTGTAATTAGTATGATCGATATTCCGAGCTCTTTTTTAAGGTTCTTCAGTAAGTTCATTATTTGCGCTTGGATTACTACGTCGAGGGCTGTAGTAGGCTCATCAGCTATGACTAGAGATGGGCTTAGGGAAAGAGCCATAGCTATCATCACTCTCTGCTTCATTCCCCCGCTTAACTCATGCGGGTAGTTGTATGCTCTCCTAGGATCTATTCCAACCATTTGAAGCAGTTCATAAGTTCTCTTATATGCTTCAGCCTTGGAGAGGCCCTTGTGGAGAACGAGTGGTTCAGCTATTTGGTCTCCAACTTTATAGACAGGGTTTAGGGCATTCATAGCTCCTTGAAATATCATTGATATACCTTTCCATCTAACTTCCCTTCGGAACTCCTCTTCACTAAGCTTTAACACATCTCTACCCGTGAAGAACGCTTCTCCGCCAACAATTTTTCCAGGAGGTGGAACAAGCCTTATTATGCTGTAAGCCAAAGTGCTTTTACCGCAACCAGATTCTCCAGCTATACCCAGCGTCTCCCCCTTTCCAATACTTATGGAAACTCCATCAACAGCCCTCACTATGCCCTTAGCAGTATAGAAGAATGTTTTGATATCCCTTACCTCCAGCAAGTTCTCAGACAAACTACCACCTTTACCTAGAGTAGCGGTATCGGTAAGATAAACTTACTTTTACTATAAAAACGTATTTCTAAATAAACGTTATGACTAATGAATAGCTCAGTGAGCAGTGGATGAGTTGTTTAAAGCCGTAGGCTCCTTTAATAATAGGAGTAATGATCTACAGAGTTACTAAGGGGTTTTTCCATGGAGAGTACGTCGGACTAATGGACTGTGCTCTGAGCGAATTTTTAAAGTCGTTTAAGCCCTTATAGACGATTAGGGGTACACTCACTCCTATGAAGGCTCAGCTATAAGAGGCTGGGGCGGGGCATTACAGAGTACTCTATTACAATATCCACGAGGAGGCTCCAATGGTGATCGTTGATGAAGACCCCAGCGATCCCACGATCATTGGATGGGCCTCGAGGGGGAAGCCCATTGAGTGTAGGCAACCACTAACTGCAAACATTTTTTAGGAGTGGAGAGCTTTCATAACTCTTCTAAGTTATGAGGATCTACTAAAGTGCTGGCTAAAGTCATTAGGGATGAGGATGGAATTTACATAGGTAAAGTCGTTAAGTACATTAAAAACGAATGATCGTATTTTAAGCTTAGGCCGTTCTAAGCCTTGGTTCAACTAATTTCTCAAGAGCCATTCCAAGCAGTACAAACGTCAGCGAAGTTATCGAGATTAGTATGCCGGGTGGCAGAACCCACCACAGTGCCTCCATAGCTACTCTCATGTACCTATATGCTTCCGATAGTATTGCACCCCAAGTGGGGTATCCATGCCTTATTCCCAACACTGATAGGCCTGCTTCAGTGAGTATGGCTCCTGGCACTGAGAAAACTAAGCTGGCGACAACGTATGGAATTACTTGCGGAATAATGTGTTTAAATATTATCCTTCTATTTGACGAGCCTAAGGCTTTTGCAGCCTCTATGTATGGCTCCTCCTTTATGCTTAAAGTCATCGCTCTCACGATTATTGCCAATCCCCCCCATCCAAAGACTATTAGGACTGTGAGTATGCCCATTAGCACTACTAGCGGTGCTTCAGCATAAGTTACCATAAGGGCCATCGCTATTATTATAAGTATAGGTAATAGGGGTATATTGCCCATAACGTCCACGATTCTTTGAATAATTTCATCAACTATGCCTCCATAGTAGCCACTCACGACTCCGGCTATAAGCCCTATGAGTGACGTAAGGCCTGCCACGAAGAATCCAATAGCGATCGCTAATGGGAATCCGTAGAGGAGCCCTAGAGCTAGATCTCTGCCGTTAGCATCAGTCCCCATGAATCCATAGACTGAGCCTTTTACAATCAACTTTATGGAGTTAAATGGTTTAAGATCCTGTATTCTCGATAAAGTAGCTTGTGGAAGGGCTGTATACCTGCAGCTTATCGTTATATTGTATGAGCCCACTAAAGGCTCTACTGATGCAGCAACTCTCTGCAAAGACCACTGCCCCCTCATGAACTCGTATGATGCATTTATGTTACTCACCTTACCGAAAATGTACTTAGATGGCTTAAGTGTAAAGTCCTCGAAGAGCATTGAAGCTACGTTTCCGACTGGCTCTAGGAACGTGCCGTTGGTGGTGTTAAATTTAATGTAGTAAGTTCTGTCCTTTAGTAAAAGCAGGCCGCTTTCATTAGCGTATCTTATAATTATCTTGTACAATAGATCTGACTTGATGGCTTCAGGCTCAGATAGCTTTACTATAATGCTACTTCTACTCCAAGCCGACTCAGTGCCTGCTGCAAGTGTTACGCTAGTATCAGTGTATAAGCCCGTTACTCCATCGGGTCTACTAATGAAGATCCTGCATCGTGGTCCAATAGTGTAGTTACCTACAGCTACTACGAGTAACTCATATCCTTTAGCGATTATTCCTTGTGGAAACACCTCGTGTTCTAAGCTATATGTTATAGTGTAGTTGAACTCATAGATCTGATTTTCTAGATCGAGTCTGTCAATGGATTTATCGAGTGATGCTATAACGTGTGGAGCATGGGGTACTCCAAGGTACTTAACCCACTCTGGTGGAGCTAATGATGGATTCTCTCCCTGGACCTCGAGGTTGTCCCACACAGCATCCCTGAAGTTGGGGGGCATAGCGACTGCAGCATAAATGGCTACGGCAACTAATACAGCCATTAATATTAGGCTTGCCTTCCCCGCCCCCTGTCTCCACGTTTCACTCAAAGCATCCTTTAGTGAAGTTGCCAGCGCTTTAAGCCTACTTGACTTCACTTGCTTACTCAAGATACTCACCCCTCATGTAATCCTAATCCTTGGATCCAGCACTATGTACAGTGCTTCAAGGATAAACCTAGCTATTACGTATATGAGCGTGAATACGTATGTGAGCGCCATTACAATCGATGCCTCGCCACCACTTATTGCCAAATAGTATAGAGTCCCCATGCCTGGCCACTCAAACACTGATTCAGTAATTATGTAGCCACCTATAGAACCTGCTAAAGCAAGTATTATGCTCGTCATTATTGGTGGTGCAGCCACTCTAACAATGTATCTCTTAGTGATCATTTGGTCGGGAAGCCCCTTAGCTTTAGCTACAAAGACGAAGTCTTCTCTAATGACTCTAATTAATTGCGCCCGTATGCCGTAGAGCCATCCACCAAGGAGGGCAACTACGACAGTAATTATAGGTAGTGCAGCGTAGTAAACTATTTGAATAAAGTTTGCAAACGGATCTATGCTTAAATCGCGTATGAATGCAATTATATAACGGTAATCTGTTGGAAAAACCCTTAACTGGTATGAGAACATTAGTATGAATAACATTGCAAGCCACCATACAGGTAAAGCATTAGTGAAAGCTGCATAAGCTACAACAGCTCTATCAGCTATAGAGCCAATCTTGTATACAAGCCTTGGAGCTATTGCGAGAGCTATTGCTATACATATGATCTCTGCTACAGTAATCATTATGACTGTCCTAGGGATCACTATTGCTATAACGTCAGATACTTTTAGTGGCGGAGCTCTACCGACAACGCTGGCTATATCCTCTCTATCAGTGATCCCGAAGTCCATGAGTAAAGTGTTTTTGACGAGTGTTGAAGCTCTCACATACCACGGCTTATTTAATCCATATATTTCCTCAAGCTCTATCCTATATTTTTCAGTTAATTCATTAACCACAGTTTCGTTGCGAATGGTTCTCGAAATATCTTGCCTGTATGCCTTTACATAGCTATCAACTATAGCTTTTAAAACTCTTGCAGAATACCCTGTTGCCTCAAGTATTAAGGCAGTGAGCAGCACTATGATTACAACTGCTGCAGCTAGCATTAAGGCCCTCCTAGCTAATACACTTGTTACACCAGCCACTGAGGAACACCGAGCGTTACACTCCCCGCTCTCTTAGCATTTAGACATATAAGTTTTAAAGTTTTTAGGAATGCGCTAGCACAATGCTGATAAGAGTTCTACAACCAACACTGCATGGATGAAGATGCTAGCTTTTCATGCTCACTAGGTTCATGCAGTAATAAGAGTTCGTGCATCGATTCATGAATTGAGGTAAAGCAAAGGAGCGCTTAGCTAGGTCTCTGGTTCTAGAAGAATTACATTGTCTTTAAATAGAGTAGAGGTAAGTGGGTTGTGAAGGGAATTGGCGCAGTATCTTAAATACTCGAGGCTATTGACTTAAGTCATTACTCTGGGTTTAGAGAAAAGGGTTTGTTTAGAAAAATAGTTGTTATTTACGTTTTACAACAAACGGCAGAGCTATTGATACTAGCACTAGCACTACTGTTACTATTACAAGCGTCTGCAGAGTGTTTACTGTTGATGCTAATGCATCAACTTTATCCGATAGACTGCCTACAGACTCCTTCGTCTTCACTATTTCAGTTCCTTGCTCAGTCAATGTTGTTAAGACATCGCTCACTTTGGCAAGTACTTGGCCAACGGATTTAGCTACTGCTTCACTTATTCCCTTGAGCTGCAATACGATGCCTCTCGATACGGGCTCTAAGTACTCAGTCGCTATGCCCGGTATGGCTACTTGCTCTGAGAACACCATTAGTGTTAACTCATATCTAACTCCTGGAACAAAGCCTTCAGTTACAGCGCTTTCAAGCTTTATAACCCATGTACCCGGCTCCGTTAATTCCGCCTCTCCAGACGTTATAGATACTTTATTCACAGGGTCGAAGACTATGTAGAGCACTGTCAACGGCTCTGGGCCCACGGCTTTTACAGTAATAGTTACTTCATCTCCGGGAGCGTATGTTAGAGGCTCAACTAAGACTTCTGTTATTGACGGCTTTACAGGGATGCCGAAGAGCCAGTCGCCTGGCTTAAATGGATACGTTGGGTCTCTAAATGCCTTCAGTGTTGCCTCATTCTTAGCTGTATCGAAGTAGTCTAAGTAGTATGCGCCGTGGCTAATCCAAGCTATGCGTGGGCTGCGAGCATTAACCCAGTTAATTACTGCATCGCAGCGCGCTCTCCACTCTGCTTCACTTATCTCTCCATTAGTTAATGCCGTTACTCTACTTATTATAGTGGCGTTTATCTTAGCATCGCCTAGTACCGTTACTACTGCACCAGCGTGATCAGGCACTACTAAGCTGAGGTGAGGTATGCCTGCTCTACGAGCTCTTGTACCACTTAATGCATGGGTTTGTTTATCAAAGGCTAACGTGAACATGGCTTCATGGAGTTCTACGGGCACAGAGGGGCTAAGTACAGCGTAGTCCGCTATGTAGTCGTCTGAGAAGTGCCAGTAGTCTATGTAGACAACTACTTTCTTATTCTCCTTGTCGAACACTACTCCCTTAACAAAGCTAATCCACTCAGCCATAGTGCCGGCTATAGCTGCTTCGAGAGAGCTCTTATCTGGGTCAAGGGCTAGCTCCCAGTAGTACCCCCATGTTCCAATGATGTCTGCCCAAGTGATCGTTATGCCGTGATGCCACTTTGCACCAATGTACTTACTTACATCAAACTCCACTTTGCTTGCTGCTTTTACTCCATCACCAACTGCAACCCACTTGTCGTTTACGGCATCCCACACTAAAGCTGTAGAGGGAACATTCAGCTTTTCATCAGGTCCAGCGGTCTCAACTTCATAAGGCATTCTGAAAGCAATGGGCATTCCATTCCATGGATGCCTCCAGACGGCTGGGTCAGTTGTAAGCCTCATTATGTCGACGCTGTACACATCGAGGAATCCACCCCATGGGTTGTATATGCTTGTGGCAGTCCAGACATACCTATGTCCTACGAGCAAGTAGTCTGGGTGTGCTTCACTATACATTTCGCGGAGAGCGTATGGAGGCCTTAAGCCTGTGCCTAAGTCTAGTGAGACTCCCTTGACTTCCTTACGTGTTGGATGCACGTCTAGCCTCGCTATACCCCATATCCTTACGGACTCCTGAATAACCATTTCAGTCATTTGCCTGTACAACATGTGTCTTTCCTCAGCGCTCTTGAATTTGCCGAAGAATATTGTTTTACCTACTTCATCTATTGTCCCATTAGCGTAGTTCCAGTACCCTGGCTCCTGCCACCCGGGCATCCAAGTATACCATGGAGCACCGAACTGGTTTATTGTGCCGTAATCATACTTATCTATAGCGCTCTTACCCCATCCCTCGGTATATATGTGCCACTCAAAGTCCTTTGGATCGCTGTAGTATACCTTCGTTATTGCATCTGCAAAAGTTAAGTACAGTCTCTCTACGTAGAAGCCGAGTCTAACGAGGTTTAATGCTAAGTGGTCTCCGAAATCCCTTCTCTCGTCCTCAACTCTAATGATGAATTTCACAGTTATTTTACTGCCATCGAAGTACCAGTACGTCCCTATTTTCTCGGCTCCCAATACTAGGAGCTTGTCATTAATTATTTTTTCAGCTGCAGATAAGTCGTATGCAAACCTATACTTAGCCACTATATCAGCTATTATTGCGAAATCAGGGTCGTAGATGCTTAAGAATGTGTACATAGCTGATGCAAAGCCCTTATATATTGTTGAAACTATTTCGCCTCTATCAACGGCGTAGTTTATTGCAAACCTTATATCTCTGAAAGCAAATGGATTTATCCCAACGCCTGGGAATGCTCCGAACTCAACTATAGTCTTGTTCGCTTCAGCGTCGTACCTAAACGATGACACCATGTCTCTGGTAACTTCCTTTCCTGTCTCAGCCCTTACTTTACTTAAAGCTGCATCAAGGGTTAGTTTACCACTCACTTCATAAATGTATACAGGTGCTGGATTCAGTATGTAGTCCACTAAGCCTGCTGGAGCAGTGTATACAACTAAGTCCGGCTCCTTAGCTATATCTACTGCGTAAGCTGGAGGAATACCGAATATGTATACATCTATGTCGCCCTTAAGTAAGGCATCCTTTACTTTATCTAAGTCAACTCTCTTGTAGTATAAGGTGTCGGTCCTAGGGCCCGTTTGCTCTGCTGCCACTATAGCTGGTGTAAAAGCTATTGCTGAGAGAGCTAATAGAGCTAGAACTACTACAACTAGATGCGCTTTACCCACAACTGCTCACCTTGCAGTCCTCTAGATACCTATGTCCAAGGAGTATATAAAGCTTTACCAAACTTGGCTAGCCTCGATCTTTTAAAGCAAGGAGGCTGCAGAAAGCAGTTAAAGCACTTAATGTAGCTAGCAGCACTATTAGCAGCGGGCTATTTCTTGGAATAAGCACTAGCACTCCATCAATTACTCTCATGTTCATTCCAGCAGTCTCTGAGCTAACCACGACTTCGCTGGATACGACTCCCCTTAATCCTATGGGCACGCTGTCACTTGAATAAGGCTTGATCAAGCGGCTTATCTCCACTGAAGTTCCATTAATTAATGAAGCTCTATAGCTTACTACTAGCTCTCGATCTCCATAGTTCTCTAAGTGAATTGATTCAACAGCTTTAATTGACTCTAAAACCTCTACTTCAATGTAAGCATGGCTCATTAACCAAAAGCTATATACGTAGATCCACTTCAATTCACTTAGTGGAGCCCTAAGTAATGGAAAAACGTGTTCTCCGCCTGTTACATTTGTACTAAGTCTTTGAGCAACCACTTCCCTTAGAGCTCTCGGCTCACTGAACTCCACTGTAGTCTCTAAACCTATTTGAACAAACCCGGGCCTGTATTGAACACACGCTACAGCGTGCTCTCCGCCGTCTGTTATGAGCTTTAGTTCAACTATATCTCCTTGCTTTAGGGTGAAGGCTTGTTCAGTGAATGTAGCGTTTAACACTCTAACCCTGATCTCCTTCACAAATACTTCCTCAACTACATTGATTAAGGCATTGTATCTTCCTAGCGGTATACTTATGTTTAAAACATATATTACGCCAACAGCAATCAATGCAGAGGCTAAGGGAAGCGTAAGCAGCTTTAACTTTAGCCGACTCACCCCACGTTTTTCTAAACCACGAGCTTTCCTCAATTAACTCACCCATTCATTAAAGCACTTCTTTCACACACTATTCAGAGTTCCTAGATGGAAGGACCTATTTAACGTTAGGGCAGGGCATTGAAACTCCACTGCTTGCTACATCACTAAGCGCTCGTGAAACGATCACCCTTCTTCAGCTTCCTCCTCTTCAACAATGACTCTGGACGGCTTCACCTTCGATGACTCGTGGTGATTCTTCAAGTGATGAATCAAGTCCTTCGCCGTAAAGAAGAATACGTAGCTCGGCTGACTCCTGCTCCTAAAGCCCATCCCCCCTTCGTTTAAGCAGGTGGATGCAGCATTTATGCAGACTGGGCATGCAATCATTCCAGTTATTTTATCTCTGCAAGTCCTAATTCTTACTCCTTCATACTCTATAGATATGGCTTCCCATTTAGGCTCCCAAGTGAGGCTCATGGCTGCGCCGCGCTCTGCATAGCTCTACGTATAGCTGTAAGCCGCTGACTTATATGTAGATGAAGCGCTAAGCTGGGGAAAAGTAAATAATGTACTTTCAGTATTCCAGCCCATTGAATTAGAGAGGGCTCTGCATTGGACATAGTTAGCTGCTTAAGGGACCTCATAGCATCCTATGGATTGCTGGGGATATTCCTAGTCTCATTGCTGAGCAACTCAATACCTTATGCATTCATGCCGTACTTAATCCTAGTACTACACTACTCTGCAGCCGTCAATGATCCAGTCACTAGGCTAGTTATCGCTATAGCTAGTGCTCTAGGAGCAGCTATAGGTAAGCTCGCAGTGTACTATGTTGGGAGAGCCACTAGATTTGTGTTAAGTGATAAAGCTAAGAGAGCCACTAAGCTCTTCTCCAAAATAGCTGGGAGAAGCTTATTCATTGCAGTACTCCTCTTTGCATCCCTACCGCTCCCCGACGACGTTCTCTACATCCCATTGGGCTTAAGCAGCTATAATGCAACTGCCTACATGATAGCCGTATTCACTGGCAAGCTAGTACTTACTGGAACTATAGTTTATTTTGGAGCCCTAGCCAAAGAGCTCCTATTCGAGTCTCCATACATAGGCAGCGCATACTTGTCGATGGCGCTACTTGCGGCAATCACTTTAGCCTTCAGCTACGTAGTGATAAGCATAGACTGGGTGAATGTAGTGACTGTATATAGCGATAAAGGTCTTGCCGCAGGCTTAAAGTACTTCCTCAACGAGTTGCTTAGAGTGCTTGGATTAGTGAAGCTTAAGAACTCATTCTTCAGCAGGAGGAGCGTTTAAGCATGGTAGTCACTTATATGCACGTAGTCCTTAAGCAAGACTATGGCTTCACTATAGTAGAACTTCCTTAAAACCTCCTCCCTAAGGACTTCCCTCCGTCCACCGAATACATACATAGATCTATTGATTAAGAGCACGTAGTCTGTGTAGGGCTGAAGTATTAATGGATCGTGGCTGGCCACTAAGACTATTTTATCTCTCTTGAGTTCAGCTATAAGCCTAGCTATATCAAACCTACCCCGGGGATCTATTGATGCTAAGGGCTCATCCAGCAGCAGCACTGAGGGGTTGTTTAATAGAGCTCTAGCAATAACAACTCTCTGCACTTGCCCGCCTGAAAGGCTCCACAAAGGCTTATTCCATAGATCGCGCGGGAGCCCAACGGACTCTAGGGAATGCTCTACTTTCTTAAGCAAGCCGGCCTTATCCATAGATCTAAGGGATCTATTGCTTACGCACAGCGTTGATTCAAGGAGCTCCATGGGGGTTACTGGGTGTTTATAGCTGGAGTTAAATGAATGTACTTGCGAAACATAGCCAATGTATCTCCCGGCTTTACTAGGGTCTCCAGTTACATTGACTCCGGAAATAACTACTCTCCCACTGAAGGGCTTGATTAATCCAGCTATTGCTTTAAGTAGAGTTGTTTTACCAGCTCCGTTTGGCCCAAGTACTTGTATTAATGAAGGTGAATTCACTGAGAAAGCCACTCCTGATATAATTGCATCACTGCGGTAGCCTGCAGTGAGATTCTCTACACTTATGTTGGGCAAGGCTTGACTCACCTTGTGTACACTATATGTAAAATTTTAAAATAGCTGTGCACAAAATAAGCTTACCGGTGGTTGAGTTGAAGGCATTGGTTAATGCAATTGTTTTAGCACTAATAGTCTTAGCAGCTATTGCTCAACAAGCCTTAAGCCAGGCAGTAGTTGAGGAGGGCTTAGACATAGTCGTTACTTTCACATACCTAGGGCTTGACGTAGAGCAATTAGTTTGCAGCGGCGATATAATAATAGCCCTCGTCCCAAGCGGCGTTGACCCGCATGAATACCAGCTGACTCCAATAGACGTAGATCTGCTTAGGAATGCAGACTTAGTTATCTCCACAGCTCACGCACCTTTTGAATTGAAGATAAGGGAGCTGGTGGCCTTAGGTGAGGTGAATTCTTCACTAATTGAAGTGCCCTACATAGATGGCATAAGAAAGTTGGTTAATCCATCCACGGGCTCACTGAACCTTCACGCTGTAACCTACGATCCGTATAACTACGCTGTTTTCCTAACTAAGTTGGCTGAAGAAATGTCTATCCACAGGCCTAGCTGTAGAAGTGTTTACTACTTAAAGCTAGCTCAAGTATTAACGAAGCTTGTTGAACTAACTAGTTCAGCTAGGAAAGAAAGCGGGCTAGCTGTTGGAGAATCTCCACTGGTTCAATACGCTGTGGAGTGGCTTGGCATAAAAGTAGAGAACTTCGTGCTCATGGAGCACGAGTTGATGTCTCCTCCAGGCGCTCTAAGGGATATTGAGGATAGCATTAAGGGAGGAGTAATTGACTACATACTAGTAATTGAGGGAAGCAGTAGTGCAGCATATTCATATCTTCTCGAACTAGCTGAAAAATACAATAGGACTGTCTTAAGGATTCCGAGTCCTTTAGCTGAAGGAAGTACTTTAAGTAAGCTAGCTAAAGTAGTTGAGCAAGTCAGTGAAGTAAGTGAGTTGACCAGCACTATTGTTCAACAACACGGAGGGCTCTATGAGTTAAGGGATGTAGTTGCTGTAGCACTGGTAACTGCTGTAGTTGCAGCTGCGGCCGCAATTGCATTAGATCGGTATTTAGCTAGAGGAGTGGGCAGGAAATGAGGCTTTCTTCAATAATGATCTTTCTCATCCCTCTACTAACTGCTTCCTACATACTCATGGGGTATAGAGTTCAGTGGCTAATATCTATGTACTTGATAGGGCTGACCTATGGTTTCGCAAGTGCATTAGTGTCTGCTAGAAGGCTATACTTTCTTGCAGAAGCTGCTCCTCACTCAGCTTTACTAGCAGTAGTGGCATCCATAGCTCTATCTACAGTAATTGGATTCAATGAGCTGGCTGCAGCGACTTTGATTGGATTAGCCCTCGTATGCTCCACATGTTACTTCATTCATAGAGGAGTGGATCAGGATGTAGCCACAGCCATATATGTGTCGGCTGCTGCATCGCTGAGCGTCATATTGATGTACTTCGTTATGGCTAGGGCTGCGAGGGTTGTAGAGATGGCTTCATTAATGGTTGGAGATCCTCTCTTAATGACTCATAGAGATCTCGCGTACCTACTGCTTGTAGCCGTAGTAGTGATAGCTCTATCTTCCTCCACTTACAGGGGGAACGTAGTGGTGGGAGCAGACCCAGAGTACTCTAAGCTAATGGGGATGAAGGTGTGGCTCTATGATTTAACGGCTTTTATTGTAATAGGCTTGACTTCCATAGGGCTTCTTAGAGCAGTTGGCTACATCCTAGAGCACATACTTCTACTAGTTCCAGCAGCTATAGCCATTAATTCCCACAGCTCTAGCGAGGCGTTGAAGCTAGCTGTCTCCTCATCAGTTTTCGCAAGCATAGCTGGATTAATGGCATCAATTGCTGTCAACGTAGCTCCCTCAGGCACCATAGGGCTAGCACTACTGCTTATATACATCGCATCCTCAATAATGAGAAGTAGGGGAGGCCGGGGCTTTGCAAAAGGTTAGATTTGGAATATCCATACCGATGGAGCTAGCTAGAGACGTTGATAAAATATCTGAAGCCTTAGGCGTCGATAGATCCATGGTAGTGAGGAGTGCTCTCGAAGAACACGTGAGCTTGTATAAGCATAGAGCTACTGAACACGACTGCGCTGGAATACTGGTGGCTTTCTCAAGAGATGAGACTCCCGCTGAGTTTTCTAAAGTCATTGATGAATTCAAGGATCTAGTTGCTAACTACAGCCACAGCCACGTGAGGTGCGGCTGCATGAATATAATAGTTGTCCAGGGACCCTCGTGCAAAGTGATCGAGCTCCATAAAAAGCTGTGCAGCCTGAAGCTATCCGTTAGATTCATTCCAGTAGGGCATGATTGATGAGTTAGCCTTCTACAAGCACTCACTTCTCTCTCTTCCTCTCCCTTTCCACAGACT
The DNA here is from genome assembly GCA_938045475.1 of uncultured Sulfolobales archaeon. Classification (GTDB taxonomy): domain Archaea; phylum Thermoproteota; class Thermoprotei_A; order Sulfolobales; family Desulfurococcaceae; genus JANXDZ01. The sequence goes on along the minus strand of CALIML010000008.1, from coordinate 123,889 downwards.
CCTCGGGGACTTCTATGGCCCTCACTCCAACTCCCATGAGTTTCCTCAGCACTGAGTCTATGAACTTAACGTAGCAGCCCCTCTGACCTACGAAGGCTCCGTAAGCACTGCTCTGGACTTTTACACCTAGATCTGGACCCATGAAGTCTACGTCAACTATGTTTTTGTGTATCCAGCTAACTGGGTGAATTGCTCTAATCAACTGCCTTAAGTCTAGGGTGAGCTCTATTGCTCTAAGCTTTAGCCCCGTATCGGCTTCAATAGCTCCTATCCTCTCACCCCTTCTACCTATAAGCCTGCCTATGTAGCCCTCCTTAACTACCATTAATGCATCTGGAGCTGCTTCACTAGTTATTTCGAACTTCCTCTTTTCATAAATGAATTCCGTTACAGTAACTATGTCTGCATCAGGTGCTCTAGCTCTAGCCGCATCAACTATGTTTCTCTCCGAATCGCTTAGAGACCTGCTCCTCATTCTGGCCTCAAGCAGTAGCTTTATGCCGCGCTTAGCTCCAGGCCTAACTATGTCCTTTAATCCAAGATCTATTACTCTAGCCCTCTCCTCCCCCAACAGTACTTCTCTAACTACTGAAGCTCCATCTCTCACTAACTGGGGTTTTTGGAGGACTGGGTCTCCTGCAACTATGAACTTGCTGTTGCTTCCAATCCTCATAAGCATTTCTATGCTGCTTTCCGGCGGAATGCTTTGAGCATCGTCTAGGAATATGACTGATTCATCGAAAGTCCTCCCCCTTAAGTAGTGGGTGTCTGCAAAAACTACTTTGCCCTCACTTATCAACTTCTCAACGCTGCTCCAATCAATGAATCCTGCGAGAATGTCCCTCAAGTAGCTTATAGCTATGCTGTAGTACATTTCCCCAAGGTCTACTGCAGTCATTTCCCTGCCTGATACAACATCTATGACTGGCCTAGATATTATGAACCTCTTGCTCCTGCCTGAGAGCACTGAGTCTATTCCGTAAAGAACTGAGAACAAGCTCTTGCCCGTACCCGTTGGCCCAAATACTCCAACTATTTCGTAGTTCGCGTTTACAAGAGCTTTCTTCAACTCCTCCTGCCCAGGGCTCGTTGGCGTAAGTTTGTTAAAGATCTCTCCCACGGCAGCCACCTCTCTTAAGCGAGGCTTAACTACCACTAATTCTCTTATATAAATACGCAGCTAGCTCACCAGACTCCACCGGGTATAAATACATGGCTGTAAGCATTGCCCGAAGACTCATTGAGTACTTGCTAGCTAAAGGAGAGGCTTCGATAGACGAGTTGTCTAAGAGCATTAAGGCTGCGCGGGAAGTCATATTTAAAGCTGTAGGCGGGCTTCCAGGAGTAGTGTTGGATGGGCCTTTCCTCAGAGTCTCCAATAAGCTCCTCTTAGCAAGTCATGGGGCGAGGACTGGGCTGCCTATAGCAAGGATCTCTAGGTACATTAGTTGGAGGGATTTTGAAAAGCTTTCAGCCCTAGTTCTCTCGGAGCATGGATATGTTACTGCAACCAACCTCTCTACAACTAGGCCCAGGAGACTTGAAGTAGACGTCGTTGGAGTCGACCCGGGGTCCGGGAGATCCTTAGTTATTGACTGCAAGCACTGGAGCCACAGTGCTTCTCCATCAAGGCTTTTTGAAGCAGCTGAGAGACACTTGGAGAGAGTTATTCAATTACTTAAGTATAGGGATATGCTTAAGTCGGTAATGCCTTCAATTATTGGCGTGAGAAGTGCTTACCCAGTAATAGTTACGTTAACGACTCCTTCCATAAGGACTTACGGGGGCTGCGTAGTCGTGTTGAGCATAGGGGAGTTCAATAACTTCCTGGCGGACTTCCATGAAGCAGTGGAATTCCTTGGGGTGAGGCCTATTGACGCAGGTAGCTTAACTACGCCTTAGTTCTTGAAGCAATGGCTTTTAGAATTGCGAGCGATGAAAGAGATGTTGCTGAGAGAGCTATGGCTAGTGCTCTAGGCCCAAGTGAATCGTATATTGCTCCTCCAGCAACGTTTCCAATCATCCACGCTAAACCCCATAGGAAGCCTATTGCTCCGAAAACAGTTGCCCTAGTCTGCGGCTCAACGAGGTCTGCTACTGCAGCTCTAATGACTGTCTCATAGCTGCACATGACTACTCCATAGAGTCCTGAAGCAATTATTAAGTAGGCCAAGTTATTGCTTAAGAGGATCAGCAGGGGGATGGATGCTGAAATGAGAGGGAGCACCATTAGTGTTCTCAGCCCCACTCTGTCGTAGAGCCAGCCTAGTGGTAGAGCTATGAAGGCATCTACTCCTTGAGCTACTGCGTAGAGCAGAGGTATTACGTATGTAGCTACAGTACCTGTCTTACCTAAGTGGTATGATACAATGCTCCAGTGTATGAAGCCTATTGATAGAAGGGAGGTGAATAATGCGTATGCTCTTATCGAACCTGCATAGCTCTTCAACCCCCCAACTCCTGTTTCCCTAAAGCTCTCGAGCTCTGGGTAAGTAGCGTAAGCAACTACGATCAGCGTTAGAGCCGCTAGAGCTGGCGGGAGGAGCAGTAGGAATGCATCCCCATAGCCCCCCATTGAAGCAATGGCGTAGCTGACTATTAGTGGGCCAGATATAGCTCCCAATTGATCTAGGACTTCATGTATTGCAAAGCCCTTCCCCCTGCCTATGGCTCTATCAGTTAGATCAGATACTATTAGGTCTCTAGCAGGAGATCTCAACCCCTTCCCCGCTCTTTCAACAATCAATATTGCTAAAGCATAAGTCCAGCTGCCCGTTAAAGCTAGCAGCGGTATGGCTATGTTTAACCCATATCCAATTATCGTTAAAAGCCACACAACTCTGGAAGACCTGTACTTAGATGCAATTAAGCCGCTGGGCAGTCTAATTGCGTAGCCGAGGAATTCTCCAATTGCTACAGCGCCAGCCACTATAGCTGGAGAATTTAAGTAAGCTAAGTAGTCTCCAGAAATAGATCTAGCGCCTTCATAAGTTATGTCGGCGAATAGCGATACGAAACCAATTATTGTGAAGGTTAATATGATTCTCCTATAGCTATAGTTCATAAATGCTCATCCCGCTTACAGCCCCCTGAGCCGGCGTCCCTATTGCATGCATTAAGCTCTTCTCCACATTGCTTTCCTTCACATTCTTCTACTTAGATAAGGCATTCAATCGCTTTTTAAGTATATTTTCTCTAAGCACCCGTCTCTATATGGCCTTATGTACTCGTAGTTTCTTTCAAAGACAAGCCTTGGATCCATGCGTTTAAGGACGAATTTACAGACTGTTTCAGATACTAATTTACACGTATACTTGGTGTCTAAGCCGAGCATTAGCGTTAAGTCAAGTATTGGGCATGGATTTCTTGAAATAGTTACAAGCTCTTTATCAGATAGCTCAACGACTTCTACATGCTCCTTCCTTAACTTAAGGAAGTCGTAATAGAAGAGCTTCAATACATCCTTCATATCCCTAACCCTCCTAGGCTTAATAGTCCATAGGAATCCATAGGAGTAGAAGACTAATAAGCCTATGAACAGCGGCACTTGCTTCAATCCATTAATTAGTCTCTTAAGTAAGCCCACTCCATTCACCATTCACTCAAGCATTTAACGCCTTCTTTTCCCTTTCTCATTGTTCCCCAATTCTTCGCCACTCAACATACCCCTATAACATAACTTTAATCCTTAATTTTTTGCGTCTCTCCACTAACGAGACCTAGCGATATCTGACTTTTATCCCTGTTAGCGGTGTTGGCCCTGCATGCGGATTCCTTGATTCAATAGCTGGATGTGGAGCCAGGCAGAGCCTAGTTTGCCCAGCCTCCGCCTGAGAGATGTCCCGCCGCAAAGCAAGTCATTAGTCCCGCACTCTCAATATTTACGTTATCGTTGTATAAGCCTGCCGTCAGCGTCTCCACAGCCTTCCTCGCATCGACTTCCACCACCTCTGATGCAGTAGGAGAAGGTTCGGTAAGGTAGAAAAGCGAAAGTAATATATTCGTCCACCTTGATAGAGAAGCTATAAGTCCCAGTGGCATAGGATTTAACAAGTGTTGGGCTCCCAAGATGATGGAGATCAGCTCTGTAACGAAGGTCTTCGGCAAATTAAAGGTGCTCGATAGAGTTTCATTTAATGTGGAGAACAGTGAAGTAATTGGATACGTTGGGCTCAACGGAGCTGGAAAGACCACTACTATACGCATAGCGGTTGGAGTTCTCCCACCTACTGAAGGCGATGTATTAATAGATGGGTACTCTGTGGCTAAAGACAAGAGAAGGGCGTCGGCGCTCGTAGGCTGGGTCCCTGAGCTACCGATATTTGAGCAGGACTTCAGGGCTCTCGACTACTTCACTTACCTCGCGGGATACTACGGCATACCGCGGGGCGAGGCCAGGAGGCTGGGGCGGGAACTCCTAAGCGAGCTCGGGCTGGGGGACGCAATGAATAGGAAGCTGGCGGAGTTCTCACAGGGAATGAAGAAGAGGTTTGCCCTAGCTGTCTCAATGATAAATGACCCGCCGAACTTCATTATGGACGAAGTCCTCAACGGCCTCGACCCGCAGGGAATAGCGTTCTTCAGGGAGCTAGCCCTGAAATTCAAGAAGGAGGGGAAGGCAGTGCTCTTCTCATCGCACATACTGTCTGAAGTAGAGGGGATCGCCGACAGAGTAGTCTTCATTCACAAAGGAAAGATCATTGGGGAGTACTCAATGGATGAAATAAAGTCTGCTACGAAGCCAGCTCTCGAGATAGTATTATCAAATAATGTTGACGACAGAGCCCTGGATAAACTACGCAAGTACGGGGAAGTGGCCCGGAAGAATGAGAAGACCGTGCTGTTGTACGGCGACTTCACGGATATCTCTGAGATAATCTCCTCGCTTGCATCCATAGATGCGGGAGTCTCGGAGATCAGGAGGGTGGAGAGGAGCCTCGAGGAGTTCTTCTTCGAGCTGATCGAGAGGGCGGGGTAAGTGAAGCTAGGCCCAGTTCTACACGACTTGAGGCGGGGGATACTTCGAATACCAGTAGTAACGCTGCTGGCTCTCTTCATACTCGGCGGAGTGGGCATCACTTACTTAACGTACTCCTTTACAGCCGCAACTATGTTTCAGGGCATACTACTAGCTTACTTCACTATTGATCCTAATGCTCGAGAGCTGAGGAGTGTGGGAATCCTTATTGATCGCTCACTGGAGGATGTGAGAGGAACCTTAAGCTACGAGTTGACGTGTACCCATACTGCAGGCAGTGAAGAGTGGAGGATCGACGGCTCTGCATCGATTGAAGGGAACTTCACTGTAGAAACATCGTTGAGCTACATGCCTCAATGGATTGGATCAGAGTCTCTCTGCACAATGACATTATCCCTCACAACACCTTACGGAAGAAGCGACCACAGGATCATATTTAACCGCGGGGAGAACAATATTCTGTGGACTATGTTTGGACTCGGGGGTTCCAGCGCGTATCTCACAGACCCCGAAGGGAAATCCGTTGGTGGAGTAAGCTTAGCTTCCTTTAAAAAAGATGGAAATGTGGAGATCTACGGCATCCTTGTAAATCCATCGGTCTTCGAAGCATCGATCTATGTAAAGGAGCTCACTTACTTTGAACCCTTCGTCAAGGAATCAATAACTCCCGCAGAAGAAGAGCTGGAGAAAGCTGGCTATAGAAAGGTGGGCGTAGTTGGAGAGGGATTTTTCACATTAGATTTCGATCTGCTTAATGAATCTGCTAGGACTTTAAGCATAGCACTCCTAAGTAAGGGGGAGGCTGGAGCTGCTATAGGCCAATTGATATCCTCTGTATCATCCCCGCAGGCGGAGTTCAGGCAATCGATCATACTCTCCAGCATGAACTCCGTCTTCGGGCTCTTCAGCCAACTATTTCCAATAGTGGCCCTCTACTTAGTATACATATACATCGCGAGGCCCAGGGCGTGGGGAGCCCTTGAATTCGTGTTAGCGAGACCCATCAGTCGATTCGATCTATTCTTCACTAGATATGCGGCAGGAGTATTAGTGCTCACTACCTCTACTTTCCTGTTTGCAGGAGTTTTCCAGCTATCCACTCACGCGATCTTCTCGGCAACGCTCGAAAGCTACGCCCTGGGATTGATATTGGTGGGCACAGCGCTTTCGCTGATCGCCTTCTACAGCCTATGTTACTTCCTCTCGACAGTAGTGAAGGGGGGAACTTATTTAGCCTTATCAATTTTATCTTACTTAGTGTTCACGCTTATAGCTAGCATTGTTGTAGCCATAGTTGCCTTCACTGTAGGCGGGCCTACTGATGTATTCACTAGGTACAGTAGGTTGACTGCAATGTCGTGGCTCCTCAACCCGCTGGGAGCATCTGACATTGCTTGGTTCTACATACAGAAAAGCTACGGCATCGGGTTAGGGCATGTACAAATGATCGAAGTAATGGAGGAAGTGTTGCATCCTTGGGCAGTTGCAGCTTCGATCTCTTCATGGATCGCGATCCCTGTCGTCGCTGGATGGCTGAAGTTCAGGAAGGAGAACCTATCCCAGTGATCTCAGGAATACCCAGCGTTGCATACGTAGAAGAAGCTGGACATTGCGCATCAGGCCTAAATAATGATGTTGTTAAACCTCTCAGTAAGCAGTGCAATGGCTCTTCCGCATAGTTCTCTCTTCAATAATCTTTATAGCAACTCGCTGTTTCTCCACCGCTCTTTAATTAACGGGGTGAGCAGTGGAAAAGACTGGTCTAGACAAGGGCGTGGCGAAGAATTGAGTTGTAAACAGCTGACCTCTGACGAGCCTTTAGAACTGCTTAAAAGTGTCGTAAGAAATAGCGGTTGAGTGTATTGAAGGAGATCTCTTGTGTGTAGAGAATGGAGTTTAGGACTCCTTTAAGCCTACTAATCTGTATTCTTTTCCAGCGTGTAAATATATTTCTCCGGATTCTATTAGTGCTTCGAGAAGGGTTTTCTCCTCATCGCTTAATTCGCTGACTTCCCTTAGCTTAATGGGGAATTTCTCTGTGAATTGCTTATAGAACTCTTGGTCTACGACTACGTTCCCTACTTTAATTAGCTTCCCTGAGTATATTAGTGACTGGAGCCTCTCTCCATAGAGAGCGCTTGCTTCAACATACTCCATTACTCTTATTCTCTCCCCGCTATTGCTAGACTGCTTACATACAGCTAAGTATTTTTTAATTGATTCTACTTCTAAGTGAAGTGACTTAACTAGCCTCGATAACTCACTAACTTTGCTCTCAAGAGCTTCAACTCTCCTCTTAACTCCCTCTACTTCAATGCTCTCACTTCTAGCTCCTTCTCCACCGCTAGCTTTCTCCACAGATCTACTGAAGTCCGTTAGCTCCACTCCCCTACCTGAAGCTCTATAGCCTAAGCCAACTTTCTCAACAGATCCAACTGCTTTAAGCCTTTGGATAACTCTACTAACTAATTGAGGGCTTAAGCCAAGCTCTCTACATATCTCCTTAACTGTAGCGCCTGGATTTCTACTTATGTAATCAAGTACTTTACTACTTAAGCTCCCCTCACTCATAAATCCCCCTACTTAGTTGAAAAGCTCTTCCCCGCGATCCTTTATTGGAGCTAAGGCACTAATATCTTTAGCCACTAATGCTTTAAGAAGCATGTTTGGGCTCAGCAAACTTTATGTGCTTGTTAAACGAAGCCCTCCTGTAAGTTAAATGCTTAATTCAACGTGGAGTTGCATCCGTCAAGCTGAGCAGAGCATAGATCCTTCACTCCATCAATTTCAGCCATGTATTCGCTGTATACAGCAATGCTGCATCCATCAATTCCCAGCATTTGCATCAATGCTGCGTTAGACATGATTGATGGATCCTTAAGCTCCTCAAGGCTGCCTTAATTAAAGTGTCTCCAGTGAGCCATGCAATTAATCAACTGCAGTGGATGGGGTTTTGGGCTCTATTCAATGAACTTCTTTAAATGCTGAAGGAGTGTTTCTGTAGAGAAGAGTTTATAAGCATCCTTTAAATTAGGCTAACCTAACTCTAGAGGTGGGATTTAGTTGAGTAGCTTATTCGACCGAGAGACGGAGAGTGCTTTAAGAAATATCTTTGGCTCATTTAAGAGAAAAGTAGTTGATTACTTAATTACAGCTCCTCCAAACACTAAGTGTGAGACTTGCAGCGATGCCGTAAGGCTTGCTAAAGAGCTGGAGGGCATTTCAAGTGGAATGCTTGAAGTAAGGATAGTTGATAAAAATAGTGATGTAGCTAGAGCACTAAAGCCAGCTTATGCGCCAGCCTGGATCTATGGAACTAAGAGGGGGAACGTAAGGTACTACGGCCTACCTACGTCACAGGAGTTTCCTCCATTCATATACATGCATCAATACATAGCTAACAACGTAATCAACTTATCGAAGGAAGTAGTTGAATTAGTAGAGCCCATAGATACTCCACTGCAAGTAAAGATCTTTGTTACACCGGACTGCCCATACTGCCCCTACGTAGTTGATTCATTTAATCAAATGGGGTTAGTTAACGACAACATACTTGTTGAAGCAATAGAAGCAGTAGAATTCCCCTGGGAAGCCGATAGATACAGAGTGCTCACTGTGCCAGCAGTAGTAATAAGTGATGTTGAGAGAGTCGATGGATTCACCTACCCAGAGATCTATGCAAAGCTATTGAGGAGAGCTGAAGTAAAGCTTAGGGGCGGGAGAGTTGTTGAAGAAGGGTTAGAGCGTGAAGAAAAGAAGTCTTCAGACTTAAAGAAGGCCAGGGGAATTAAGCCCCACTACCACGAGTATGAGGATTGAGCTTAATTCAAGGCGCGTCAACTTGAGTAAAAGATGCGAAGAGTACTTAGAGGCAATATACATACTTGAGAAGAAGCTGGGGAGAGCTAGAATCAAGGATATAGCTGAAAAACTCTCAGTAAAGCCAAGCAGCGTAGTAGAATACTTAAGGAGGATGTGCAGCAACGGCTTAATAGACTATAAGCCAGGCCGCGAAGTCAAACTCACTGAAAAAGGATTTAGTGAAGCCGAGAAGATCTATGAGAAGCACAAGTTAATTAAATCATTCCTAGTATCCCTCGGAGTAAGCGAGGAGACGGCTGAAAAAGACTCATGCATAATGGAGCACTACTTAAGTAGGGAGACTTTTGAAAAAATAGCTGAGTACATTAAGAGAACTCGCCCAGCTACTTCAGCTCCGGAGGTCGGCAATCACAGCGACTGCTCATCATAGGGCAGCAGTGAAGCACTATGCATCGAGAGATCTGCAGTCACAGCATGCCCATTCAGCTTACCCACTTCGCCACACATCGAGCACTCTTCAAATAACACACACTCATCACTACATAAGTGGGTAAGGAAGACGGTAAAGCTAACTATTCAAGCTGAAATACTCTAGCTACCTGGGCATCCGGGGTTCTGCACACTGTTGATATCACTAAGTTTTTAGTGAGGCTCCATATATATTGTAGTGGCGTTTAAAATGCTTGGCGTTTATTTAGCGCTAGCTTTAGGGGTATTGACTGGCTTTTTATTGAAGAGAGTCTGTAAAGACGTTGATCGCTTGAAGAAATCATTGAACCGCTTTCTCTCAATCAACATATACGTGCTTGTAGCGCTAGTTGGGTTAAGCACTGGATCAGGGATTAGAGAAGTCTTAGGAGTTCTTGGAGCCCTATTCATCCATAGAGCAGTAGTTGATGTAGCGCTCCTAGTGGCAGTGCCGATGGCGTTAAGCTTGCTTACAGCCATAGTTGTATTAAGGCTTGGTGGAAGGCTTTGAAGCACATAGCTGTAATTGCTGCTCTATTCACTATTGGAGCGCTCGCAGGCTTCTTTAGTGAATCCACAGCTGTAGCAGGCTTTGCTTTAAATGCATTGCTCTACTCACTGATATTCATGATTGGAGTGATAGCAGTGCTTGAAACAAGATCTATTGAAGTAGTTGCATCGTCTCTGGGGCTGGCTCTAAGGCTTGTTGCATCGACAATCATTGGATCATCTTTAGGCGGAGCAATTGTTGGAGCACTAATTGAAGGATCGTTGAAGCCCCATCTAGCTGTAGCACTAGGCATGGGGTGGTATACTTTCACAGGCCCCTTCTTAAGCATCACTAACAGCTACTGGGGACTGCTTGGCTTTACTTCAAATATACTTAGGGAGGCGGCAACATTCATTGTTTACCCACTGCTAGCTAAGTACTTTTCAATAGAGGCAATAAGCATTGGCGGGGCGACAACTATGGACACGACTCTACCAGTAATAGCTAGGTATGGAGGTGGGGAGGCAGCGTTAATAGCGCTAGTGCATGGCTTCATACTTACGCTTCTAATACCGATCCTAGTTCCCTTAGTGATGGAGCTACTGTAGCTCACTCCGCTCAAACAGCCTATCAACAGAGGCTGCAGTGTTTAAAGCAGTGCCCAGCTCTTAAAGAAGTCCTTGATCAGTTGAATAAAGTATATAAAGGCGCTCGATAAAGCAATACAACAGCCGAGAGCGCTGCCTCCATAGCATTTAGGGCATTGCTAGAGAGCCTCAGTAAGGCGTGGCAATAGCGTATGCGAAATACGTAATTACGTAGACTCCTGCTACTACAGCATAGACGCAGGCTTCAATTTGCTGTGGGGGCAGCGCTCAATGAGGCCTCGGCTTAACTAAGCTTTTAGCCTTAAGCAATGCTAGTGAGTAGTGGTGCTCAGTGCACCGCAGTGATGAAGCACTGTTCTAACCCAGCTTTAACTTCTGCTACGCTAGTTCTCCCCCTTTGCTTCACGGAGGAGCTTTTCAAAGCGAACCCATGGCCCCCATATGAAGACTCAATAAATCCTTCATCCCAGCCTCCACGGGGAGCACTGCCTTAGAGTAGAGGAGGCGGGTCTACACACACTTCACTGCTAAGCCATCAACAATTACGGCTTGTCCTGAAATTGCTAACTACGGCGTGGAGCGCCGTTTTTTTGAAAGAATTTCACTAAATATATAGTAGTTATTGCTTATGTAGCTACCTAGGGGCTGGGTTTGATTAATCAAAGCGGTAGCTCTATAGAGGCATTGCTTAACGCTGCTCAAGAGTTCGTTGAAGAGTTATCTAAGCCTTTTGTTGGAAGAGAGGAGGAGGCTAGAATTATAGCTGCAGCAATAGTCAGCGGCGAGCACGCAGTACTAATTGGTGAACCGGGTACTGCTAAGTCAGCTCTTGCTAGAAGAGCTGCTGACTTAATTAACGCAAAGTTCTTCAAGTACTTGCTAACTAAGTTCACTGAGCCAGACGAGCTCTTCGGCCCCCTTGACATAGTTGCACTAAGGGAGGGGAAGTACGTTAGGGTGACTAGGAATAAGCTGCCTGAAGCAGAAATAGCGTTCATTGATGAAATATTCAATGCTAGCTCAGCTATACTGAACACCCTCCTATCAATAATGAATGAAAGAGTGATCTACGATGGATACAATGAAATAAAGGTCCCTCTATGGACTCTCGTATCGACGAGCAATAATGTGCCTGAAGAACCAGAGCTACAGGCTCTCTACGATAGATTCCTCTACAGGCACTTCGTTAAACCAGTGAGTGAAGATAAGTGGATTCAATTGCTTAACGCTGTTTGGGGAATGGAGGTTGAGCCTCTAGAGCCCCCGAAGCCCATCTTAACAATGAGTGAAGTCAGGGAGTTAAACAAGCTCGTCTTCAGCGTCGACTTGAGTAGAGTGAGGGAGAAGCTAGTGAAGATATTCGCAGTACTAGAGGACCACGGGATCCACGTTACTGATAGGAGGAAGGGTAAGTCCCTTAAAGCAATAGCAGTCAACAGCATTCTCAATGGAAGGCTTGAGGCAGTTGAGCAAGACATAATGATCCTGTCTTCAGTAATACCGCGGGATAGAGACGAGCTTGAGCAAGTAAACGTAGTTCTAATAGATGAATTAAAGACTCCTGAGAAATACTTAATGGAACTAGCGGAGATCGAGAACAACTTGAGGGACGCTAAGGAGTTCATAATAGGCATGAGCGGCTTTGAGCCAAGGCTAATAGATTACCTAAGGACTTTTGAAGCATTGAGAGAGAGAGTTAGAGCAATAGCTGATTCAACTAGCAGCGATATTGTGAGGAGGAAGGCCATTGATGTGTTAAACAATGCAAGTGAAGTAATAGCTCTACTGAGGAAGAGGATTGGGCTATAGGTCGATGAGCTGGTGCATGAGTTGGACGATGCTAGCATTGAAGGATCATTAAAGGGAGTCAGCTACGACAGCGCGTTGACTAAGTACCGTGGCTTAAGAGTTCTCAAGATATGTAGAGCTCTCGCTGAAGGAGCGAGCTCCCAAATATTAAACCCTGCAGTAGGCATAGACTCATACTACACTTTCTTCCTCCCATACCCACTGCTAAAGCCCTTTAATGAAGTTCGTGGAGAAGGCGCGGAGATCAGCTATACAATAGTTACAGCAATGCTTGCTCACCCCGCTCTACATAGAGTTAAGAGCTTAACCGTTGGAGATAGCTTCACTAGCTCAATAGCGTCTGGAATACTGTTATCACAGCTCGGTAGAGAGCTTTTGCAGAAAATCGATGCGTGGAAGAACTCCATGCCTCAACACAGCCGTGGAAACGCTTGGAGGAAAGCTATTGGAGAAGCAGTTGGGAGAAGCCTCCTTAAGGTAAGCGAAGACATTGAATCAGTAGCTAAAGTTAGGAGATATGTTGAGGAAGCAGCAGCTGGTAAGGGCAGTTCACTTAGCTTAGAGGAGCATGCTGAGGAAGTAATTAGACTTGCTAGGAATAGTGATGTAAGGAGGCTGCTCGAAGTATTAATGAAGACGAAGCCCTGGAGTACTTCTGCAAAAAAACAGAAATACGTGCGTAGAAGGGGGGAGATAGCTGGGTATTCGCTGGGCAGAGATGTAGAGAGGCTGGTTCCTAAAATGCACGCCCTTCCCCCGGAAGTGTTTTTACACAAGTTTATTGAAGGCAGGCTACTGCTTTACGAAAAGCGGTTGGCCAGAGAGCTGGGCCCAATATACTGCTTGATCGATAAGTCGGGGAGCATGAATGGAATGAAGATCACGTGGGCTAAGGCTGTAGCAATAGGCCTCTACTTAAGGGCCGTTAAAGAAACTAGGTGTTTTTACTCAAGGTTCTTCGACAGCGAAGTACATCAATTAATGAAGGCTGGCAGTGGAAAAGCAAGTGAAGCAATTAAAGTATTAGACTACTTATCTAGAGTTAGGAGCAGTGGTGGAACTGACATAACTAAGGCCATTTTCGCAGCCTTAAGCGATCTAAGGAGGGCTGCTTACAAGGGGTTAAGCGAAGTTGTATTAATAACTGATGGAGTCGATAGAGTTGATGAACTGAGAATTCGCAGAGAGCTTAAGGCCGCTGATGCAAGGCTCTTAGCAGTAATGGTCTTAGGGGATAACGCTAGCCTAAGGAAAGTATCAAACAAATACTTTACTGTAGTAAAACTCGACAAGGAGGAAGCGCTGAGAGTTGTTGAATTAAAGTGAGCTCCACGCACTACGACCCACTGAAGAGAGCTGAGGAGATACATAGAGTTGTAGCAAGAACTAAGGGCGGATTAGAGGAGAGGCTCTACTTCAGGTTCCGCGGCGGGAAATGGTATGGAGGAGTGGCCTCAGCTGATGTAATAGGCTGTAACTTGTCCTGCAAGTTTTGTTGGGCATGGTACTTCAAGGATAGCCCCAAGAAAGGCTCGTGGCATAGCTACGTGGAGGCCGGCGAAAAACTCGTTTCAATAGCTAGTAGGGGGGGCTATGAGTACGTTAGATTAACGGGCGGTGAGCCAACTATTGCTTGGGATCACCTAGTTAAGTTAATAGACTACGTTACGTCAAGAGGCTATAGATTCATAGTTGAAACAAATGGAATACTTATTGGAGCTTGCGAGAAGCTATCTGAAGAACTATCTAAGTATAGGAGTAGGATATTAGTGAGAGTCTCGTTCAAAGGAGTCACTCCTCAGGAGTTCTCATTTCTAACAGGAGCCAGCGGGTCTTCCTGGCACTTACAGCTTAATGCACTAAGGAATTTATTGAGGAGTGGGCTGAAGCCTATTGAGAACTTCTACGCAGCTGCGATGATCGGCTGGAGCCTAGATGAAGACATTGAGAAGTTTAAACAACAGCTATACAACATACACCCAGATCTAGTTGATGTAGATTGGGAATACGTCATAATGTATAACCATGTGGCTAAGTATATTAAGATGACTGGGCTCCCTAAGCCGAAGAGGCTTGTTTATCCAGACAGCATTCCGAGGGAAATGATTTAGATCTATATGCCTCAAGCCTTGACGCTGAAAGAGACGCAGCTATTGCTGCAGCAGCGGCAAGAATCGATACAGCTATTGAGAGTACGTAAGCTGACCAGCCTCCAATCCACGTGAATGAAATTCTGCTGTAAGTTATTGTAGCATTACTGAAGTAGTTTGGGTATATTACTGCTAAATTAGTTCCCCCATTCATTGGCTTGATGTAGCCAGTGAATGAGTTTGTTACATTAGATATGGGGAAAACCTTGTTTGTTTGAACATCAACCATGACTAGCCCGAAGAGCGCGTTACTGCTTTCAACGTTAACTAAGCTCACTTCACTGACTTCACTAAGAATAGCTATCGACACTCCTCCACCGAGCTCGGCGCTAGGCAGTTCGCTTAAAGTAGCGTTTTTCGTAAAGTAGCTGTACTCGTAGAGCTCCATAGATGAATAATTAGTGGCATTGCTTAAAGAAGCTATTGATACAGCTATGGCTATAAGCAATAGTGTTAACCCAATGAGCTTCGCCGCTTCCCACTTCACCCCGCTCAAGATCTTTATTGAAGTTCCTTCGCTGGCTAATAAGGCTAAGCTGGCGAAGACTATGGCTAAATCCGCTCCTCTAGACAATACTTCAGCATAGGACTCCGGGGAATAGTCTAGCACAAGCTCGTGTACAAAGCCCTTATTGATGAACAAGTTCCTTAACGAAAGGCTGCCTTTGCTGAATCCATACACTCCGATGGCTGTTTCATACTTCAACGGCGTATAAATCCTCCTCACATCATTTAATGGTGCAACACAGCGGTAATCGGTTGTTAGACTCAAGTAATTTACATAAATTAAGGCAACCGTAGAAGCCAATACTAACAGCAATGAAGTTATTGAGAAGTGCTTTCCTAAGTTCATAGCTACCCTTTAATTAACTACAGCCCCTGATTTAATAAAGTTATCTAATAGAGGCTAGTTCACTTAGCTAGTGTTTGACGCCATAACTATTGACAGGAATATGGCTGTAAACAGTGCAGATGCCTTAAAGGCTGAAGGCTCGTCGGACAGCACATCGTTGAGCACTCTATATTCAAAGTACCTTACTTCACCTCCATGGAGTACTTTGAGTAGTTCGCGCAGCGTTAATGAAAGTGATGAGCAAATAGACTTTAATTCATCGTCTTTAGCTATCGTTATTCGTTCTACTAATAGTGGGGCTTCTATCAACGCCTTCCTTAAGATTTCTTCACTAAGCCCTCCTTCAGTCTCCCAAAGCCTTCTTTTCACAACGCAGTAGATGTCGTTAATTAATCCTGGAACGTATTGTATTGGAGGTAGGTGCTCAATCCATGAATTCACGAGCTTCATTATCATTACTCCCCCTCTCTCTTCTTCAGCTTTATCCTTCACTAGCTCGTTGTGAACCATCATTATTGACAATAGATCTGTTAATGCTTCTAAGAAATCCATGTGGCTAAACCCTGATGTGCCGACAGCCATCTTTAAAGGAGATGCTTCAGTAGACATTTGAGACACCAGTATGTGACTTAATGAATGTAGATTTAAAGAAACTAGGGCTTGTGAAGAGATTTAATTAATTAGCGTAACGAGAGTTACTATGCCTTTAGCCGATAAATAGAGGATCAATGTTGCTGCAGCATTGCCTATAGCTATAGCTAGAATCGATTTAGCCTTCCTTAAGCCCAGTAAATATGCTACTAAGCTACCAGTCCATACACCTGTTAAGGGCAGTGGCACCGCTACGTATAAGCTTAGGGAGGCGTAAACCCATTTACTGGCCTTAATTCCCTCAGCCTTCTTCCTCACTCTACCCACGATCTTTGTATATGCTTTCTCAAAGAACTTGACTCCGTGAACTATTTTCTCAACGAAGCTGAATCCGCATATGACTACAGGAGCTATGGAAGTTGAAGCAACATATGATGAAGCTACGTTAACTAAGTCGTTTACACCGTTAGCAACGCCGTACGGTATAGAGGCCCTTACTTCAAGCCCCGGCGCTAAAGCCAGCAAAATTAATATCGTTAATACTGCTAAGTTCACTCAAGCATCCCCCCGTAGGCGATGCTCCAATGCCAAGTGTCTCAGATTTGCTGGAGGAAATTAAAAGAGTTTACCCAACTCTAGAGGCATATAGTTTACTGACTAGGCTAGTCACTCAATACAGAGTCCAGGGCTCTAAAGGCCTGTGGAGCGCAGTTAACTTAGTTAAGGAATTCCTTGAAGAACACGGCGTTAGCTCCAGAGTTATAAGCATTGAGAGTGGGGAGCAGCTTGATTTAGATAGATCTCCAGTTGGCTGGGATTTAACTTATGGAGAGCTAGTAATTGAAGAAGGCGGTAGGAGAATTGAGGAAATCAATACACTTAGTCACCCAACTCTTATAGCAGCTCATAGCCCAAGCGGCGAGGGGAGGGCAAAGCTATCTCTGGCAAGCCTTGAAGGCATTAGTGAAGCTAGTGGAGCTGTATTAACTAGCGATAGCCCATACGTGTCCTATGCGCTCTCCGGGGACTCCGTTGAAGCATTAATATGGTATGACCTTCAAAAGCACCGCAACGGAGTTCCATACACAGGGCTGTTCCTGTCGAATAGAGATAGAGTAGAGAAGAAGCCTGTTCTAACTATGCCGGGTAGAGCAGTGCTTAAAATTATTGAAGGATTGAGGAGAGGCTGGAGCTACACTGTTGAGTGGAGAGTTGAAGCTGAATACACGTCGAGAGGCCTACCCATTCTTGAGTCATGTATGGGTAGTGGGGAATACGTGGTTGCTTCAACAGCACACATATGCCACCCTAGGCCTGGAGCACATGACAACGCCAGTGGCTCAGCTCTACTGGCTGGTGTAGCCATAGCTTTAGATAAATTAGCTAAGAAGTATGAGCCTTCGACACGCATATGCTTCTACTGGGTGCCTGAGTACACGGGGACTACTGCTTTATTCATAAAGGATTTAGTTGAGAGGGAAGCCGTTGTAGCTTCACTTAACGTAGACATGGTTGCATCAAGGCAGAGTGAGACTGGCTCAACTCTCCACTTAATTAGAAGCATGCTTAGCTACAGTGGTCATCTAACTCCAATACTTAAGCTATCTCTTGAATCAACATATTTAACTAGCAGAGCATTCCATGGAAGAGAGTGCTTAGGTAAAGTGAGGTTTGACGAAGTCCCCTACGGCAGTGGAAGCGACCACGATGTATTCCTAGTGAATAGAATTGAATCACCCATGCTCAATGAGTGGCCCAGTAAATACTATCACACAGACCTCGACAATCCTGATGCAATTGGATTAAAGGAGTTTGAGCTCTGTGGAAAAGCTGCAGCTCTCTCACTACTGCTTGCATCAGCACCTCGCTTAGTCAGTGGATTATCCAACTATGTTAGAAGCTACTACAGCTATCTACCATCGTGGTACTCCATGGATTCAGCTAGAAAAGGAATAGATGAAGAACTTACACTAAGTAGAATTACCCCACTGTTAAGCAACAGCCTTATGAGAGCAGCTGAGTGGGTTGAGAGAGGAAAAGTGAGCTTAAGTAACCTAAAGAGTTGCTGCATGGAAAACCCGGTTTACACCGGTAGATCTACGGTTGATCTAAGGCCTATGTACTTAGAGAAAGGAGCTGGATTCTATAGGCTCATCGACTCCCTAAAGATATGGCCTTTAGTGACAGCGTACTTGCCGGCCAACCTCAATGGGGGTTTAAGCATAAGGGATCTAGTGCTCCAATACTACGCTGAAGAAGTAATCGACCCCGCTAAAATCGATGCGAAATGCTATGGCGTCACTGGAGTAAGCTGCGTAGAGAGAGTTGCTGGAGAAGTAGTTGAGTGGATTAGTGAAAAAGGATTTGTTAAAAAATGATGTTTTTTACACGAGACTACTAACTAGATGGAAGCCCTATAACTGTTGATACTGTAACAACCGCTGGATACAGATACTCGCTAATGACTAGGCCAGCTATAGTTGAATTGTAGTAGTAGTATCCACTCGCATGCCACGCGTACTCCCTCAGTATTAGTGATGTCTCTACTTCAGCTGCATCGTACACTACTACATTGTATGCAACATCAATTCTACTGTAGCCCATTCCAATCCCTAGGAAGAAGCCTGGGTAAGTCAATACATCTACTTGCATTAACGCAGGCCCTCTCCTGAGCCTATATACTCCAAGGACTGCTTCTGAGAAAGTGCCTGATGGCACATCTATGTATCCATCAGAGAATACGTATATTGATGACCCTAGTAGAGGCCCGTATGAAGGAGCTATGAACGATGCCTTAACGCTGTAGCTGCCGTCCCCATTGACTGCAACTTCCTGGGAAGCCCTAATTGGCGCTAGGCTTAATCCATAGCTGTCAAAAAGCCTTAGCCCACTATAGCTGTTGTAAGCAATCATTACTCTATATAGGCCTGGAAGAGCGTGAGTCTTGAATACAGGCATTGAATATACCGTCTCAGGCATACTTGTCGGTGTTGGTGAAGCAGTGTAGAAGTACAGTGCTACAGCATATCTGAGAGGTATGCTCCACTTTATTGGCGTGTAAAGCCTCAAGACTCCTCTCACTTGATCCATTGGTGATGGGTTGTATACGAAGCCCACTCTTGCAGCAAGCTTATAGGCTGCAAAGCTTTGGTCAAGTCCTGCTGGTGAGAATGCACCGCCTGGAGGAACGACTAGGACGTCTGGCGAAGTGGCTGCACCACTGCTCCACGCAATAGCCAACAGTACTCCAGATACATTGCTTTCAGTGACTAGGAATGGAACTATTCTCCAGTCGATCGCCTCAGTCCTCGGGCCATAGATCGGATCTGCGAAGCCTAGTGAAGTGTAGGAGTCGTATGGAGTCTTCGACCTAGCTGCTCCAAGCAATACCTTGCTGGCTCCATCAATTATAGCTGGGACAACTAATGTAGTTGGAATCACTATTACTCCATCACTTGTTTCAACCTTAATCTTATACTCATATACTCCAGGCGCGAGGCCTGGGGGCACGTTGACTACTCCTCTAACTACTGTAGAGCCATTGATTGAAGTAGTGTCTGAATCGAATTGAATGATCGTCGATGGAGTCTCCTTATATGCTCTTACGACAACTCTGGCTAGAACAGGTGGTGTGGCAGCAGTTAGGTAGGGCGATGGCCTCAGCCTAACCACTAGATCTCCTCTTATCCTATCCCTTACACCACCTACAGTTATCATTGCCGCAGTGGATACCCTTGCCTCAGTGTTCAACCTATAGTACTTGCCTTCATAGTAGTCGAAGGCATCCACCCTAATCATGTAATCACTGCTCGGCGGATTCATTCTATAATATGGAGCGCTATACGATACGTTCTGGTATGCTACGTATATCTCCACGTAGTCTGCATCAGCTATCAACCACTTCGGCACTCTTAAGAACATCGTTGTATGCTTGTATACGCCGCTGAATAAGGTCAGCTCTCTAACGGCTGTATACGACGTAGTGCTTAGAGATGCATCTCCCTCTCCCTCTATCACTAGAGTAAACTCAGTGCTCCCCCCTGGAGGTATTACTGCGTAGTATGCAGTGTCCGCAATCATTGAAGCTATGTAATAAGCAAGCCATCCGTATAGATTCAAGTAGTTCTCAATGAATGCTGATTGAGCTCCCTCTAATACATATGCTTTAAATCCTCCATCAACTACTGCCTTAACTAGCTTGTAGGCATTCATTCTACCGCTGCCCTGCTGTAATCCGGGGTAGCTTAAGTCATCGGCACTGCTCTTAGCTAAAACCTTTAATTCCACTGGCGAAGGTATGTAGCCATACTTACTTAAGTATGCCTCAATAGCTAGAGCCAGCATGCCGCTAGTGAATGGAGTTGCTTCACTAGTTCCTCCAAAGAGAGTTAATCCAGGGCCGAACCCCTCGTTGTACCCTATGGCTCCATAGCCTCTTCCATTAATCGTCCTTACTCCAGCCATCTCCCAAGCTCCTATAGCTGCTACATCAGGCTTTGGATACCCAAGGGCGTTTGGACCCCTACTGCTGAAGGCCACTATGTCGTCAGCGTAGCCTGGCACATAGCTTGGTGCGTATACTTGGAAGTACTCGAAGAGAGTTGAAGCAGCTACTTCAATTATCAATAGATCTGCTCCCGGAGCAGATATAGTAGTGTATCCAGGGCCGTAGTTCCCAGCTGCAAAGACTAACGTAGCGTTGTGGCCTATGAGCATGTTTACTGCAACTATTAAGCTGAATACAGCGCTCATATAGTCCATGCCTTGTGCTTGGTGAGCCCATTTAGCTAAGTTTATGTATGCCCAGCTATTGCTAACTACGTCAGCTCTCCTAACACCGGCGGGAACAGCGTATAGAGCTTCTAATACAGGATCATATACCCAGTCCCACCCAGCCAACCAGTACTCAGGCGGTATGAGGTCTCCAAACCAGAATCCCGTGCCTCCAGCTATCTTGACTTTAGGAGCCACTCCATACAGCTTATACACTGCTCCACCGTAGTATGGAGTAGTGTAGTTTAACTTGCCTCGCGCTCCAATAATTGTTGCAACGCTCGTCCCATGCCCGTAGTAGTCTGTAAATATAGCTACGTACTCTCCGCCAGGATCTAGGCCCACGTAGACCCCTGGCTCACCTGGGTAAACATATGGGTATTGCACAATGGATTTAGCCAGCCCATAGCTATCGAAGTAGTATCCACTTATTACTCCAAGGGAGAAGTCGAGGACTCCGTCGCCGTCGAAGTCTCTTCCAACGAGTTCTTCTCCAAACTTGAAGACTGGTTCATCAGCGAAGCTGTAGTCCAACCACGAGGGATCAGGGATCCTCCAGTAGGCTCTGCCTAGCACTATGCTCTCAAGGCTCCTCATAGTTGTTGAGAGAGAGTAGAAAGCTGTTGATAAGTCAAATACAACTGCGTCATATACTCCGGGAGCAGTTGTATCAATGAGTACAGTTGGCACTAAGACTCTTACGTAGTAGCCGGTGAGACCGTCTTGGAAGAACCACTCAAACAACCCAAACTTATATACTCCACTCAAGCTCGTTAAATTACCTACATACCAGTCAACCGTTATGCTTGTTGCATATAGACTAAGGACTCCATAGTATCCTGAGTACATTGTGCTAAAGTAGATTACTACTGCACCACTAGTGTTGAGGTATCCAGTGGCGTTTCTAACAACTGCATTCTTTGTAAGCGCTAAGTGTTCATCCATGACCATGGTCATTGGGAGTCCATTTGAGTCTCTGGCCAGGGCCTCAAGCCCGAGCTCTGGGCTAGAGTAATCTATGCCGGTATCCACTACTCCTACAACAACTCCTTCGCCAGATACATTATACTCCCTCCATGCATCAACTACTCCCTGGACTTCAAGCCCGCTGAATAAGCCTACTCCACCACTTAACTGGCTTGCTTCAACAGCCCCCTCTTCACCTAGAGCCATTGCATTAAACCTGTCATTGCTTAATCCAAGCAACTCATCAACTCTCGGGGATGGAAGTATGGAGTATACGTATGGGCTCTTAGAAAGCTCTATGACTTGATCCCTTGAAGCCGCAGCATAGGCTACGACAGCTCCATTAGGTAGAGTTATGTAGTACCTGAGCTTGGCGACCGAGGACTTAATTAACCCAACAGCACTACTGCTGGCCACTATCAATACAGGCTTGCATGAACTGCAGCCCACATTAATTACAAGTGAATCTCCATGCCACGCTGCATCGGCTGACACTGCTTTAGCTTCATCCATTAAGTAATATTCATTGAGTAGTTCTAAAGAGATCTTTTCAAAGGGATCTGTTGAAGCTCTATAACTGCTTGAACTAACGGCTACGGCTTGCAATGGTATTAGCGATGCAAATGCTATAGCTACTAATACAAATATTGATAAACATTTTACATAATAATTCATGAGCCCCCCCTATGTACACACTTAGAGCTAGAGTATAGTTATAGATAGTTGAATATAAATCTAGTCCTGATTAATGGCTTCTTGAAGCATTGGAGCTGAGGATCAATATAACTCTACTTAGTGTAGACTGCGGCGAAGCCAATATAGGTACTCCAGACGCCCCCTTATGCCCGCCTCCGCCCAGTTCTTTTGCAATTATTGAAACATCTATGGCGTTGCTTCTCAAGCTAATGCTATTTGGATACACGACTATGTATGCATCAGCAACTACGCCCTTGTCAACTAAGTAAGCCTGTACATCGCCTGCATGAATTCTTCTATCAACGTTGTTTAATAGCGCTACGCTGACTTCATCGCTTACCCTAATGACTATCGTTGAGTAGTATGCCTTCTCTAAAAGCTTTTCATACCCGTACTTCATTTCATCATAGAGCTCCTGGGCCCACTTAGGCCAAAGATCACCTGCTTTAAATGACTCTAGAGCTCTGTACCTCACATCCCAGTCGAACCACTTAAGGATCCTTCTCCAGTAAGTCGTTAGCTCATACCTATTGATGAACCTATCGTCATCTGTGGCTATATCAACGAGTTTCGCGGAGTATTCACTAGGCAAGTTCAGCTTCTTCATAACTATTTCAGCTGTAACGCTGTCGGTATCATTAACTACATCTGCCCCCAGCTCACTCATCCTTCTCTTAAACTCATCCCCCCACTCGTGGTGATCATACCAGTGTACTCTTATGCCCAGGGCCTTAACGTCTTGAACAACTCTTAAAACTAAGTACGCTGAGTCCTGCTGGGGGTTTAAGTCAAGTAAGTATAGGTCTGTGTAAGCCCTCTTAACGGACTCCTTAGCGATAAAGTGCTTTAAGTTAAGTAAGATAGCAGTGACTGAAGAGAGCCTTACTTTACACCTGTCTTCACCATAGGCTCTGCAAATCAATGCCGCTGACGACAGTCCATCTAAATCCCAGTGGGATATGATGTAAGCTCTTCTATCTGCATGGCGTCTACTATATCCATCAGCTACCATAACTCTCGGCCACAGCCCTTACTTCAGTTATTTGCATTTACAACATTTACTCGTATATACTATTAAAATACTTTCATTAATCTAATTAACTCTTAACTAACGAGGGTTCGCTGCGAGCTAAGCTGCATTTGCAGTTAATTAAGTAAGTCTCTCTAAACACATAGTTGCAGGAAAAGCTTTACGCAATCCTTGGATTAACTTGTGCCTCAACAACTATTAAGTCAGCTATGAAGTCATCTAGTCGAACAATAGCTATGAGAGCTACTTTACCCCACGTCACTGGCCTCACTGAGTATTTTAGCGATAGAGAGCTATGAGGCTCAACTCTAATGCAGTTCACCTGGCCGACTACTTCGATCCCCAGCCCGCATAGACTTGGCTTCAACTTAACGGCATTATCCAAATAGTTTCTAATGACTACTTCTACTTCACTTAGCGCTCCTTCAGTTAGAGGAGCCTTTACTTTCACAGACTCCACCGAGATCTTTTGTAGTAGGCTGGCTATTGCGTATTCAGCCTCCCTCAGCCATACGTCAATTATTGGAGGAGACCAGAACTCCGCCCACCAGTAATCGCTGTCTAAGGCATGCCATAGAGCCCACCTGACCTTAGCGCTTTCGCCACTTCTCACTCCAATAGCTTCCTCATATACTTTCAGCGCTCTATACGCTTTCGCTACTCTAAGCCAATAGCTCTCATGCCCCTCCTTCTCCCCTCTCCACTTCCTCGATGAACCAAGCCAGCTGTTCGTAGGCACGTGCTTCAACACTCTTCTACATGGGACTTCCTCAAACATCTCTCTTAAGTTACTCAACTTTAAAGCGCCTTCGGAATCTAGAGTCACTAAGTAATCAACTAGCTTGTCTAGGAAGTACGCTGTTAGAGGCGGATTCTTTGAGAAAACCATCCAGTTCTCTCCATCGAGAGCTAGAACGAGGACTTTTGCCGAAGGATCTAGAGCTCTCTTAGCTACAATATATGAGAATTGATATGCATTCCTCCACGCATGTAGCTCCGTTAAGAAATCGTTCTTAAAGCTAAGCGCGTTACTCAGCTCGGTGTCTCTAAAAAATACAACCACGTGATCTCCAGTAATAGTGTTTAAAGCTATGTAGGGCTCCTTGTACGTGCCCTTATCACCTACTGAAGCCTTGAAGTGACATTCTTCATCTAGGACGGTGTACTTGACTCCGTTTGAAGCATATATCGGCACTAAACCCATTGAAAAACACATCTCAGGAGTCCATGCGCCGAGCGGAACGTAGTTTGAGCCGAGAGCCTTCATTGTAACGCTCTTTCCATAGGAGAGTTCTTCACTAACTATATCGCTTGCCCCAAGCCAGTCAAGTAAGTAGCCAGCTATAGTGTGTGCATAAACGCTAGTCAGTACATCTATCTGGCCTCTCTCAAGGGCTTCTCTATACAATGCGAGGGTTTCTGAAACCATCCTTACGTTAAAGCTCTCCGGATCGTATTTCTCCCCACTCAAGTATTCAACACCTCTTTCAACTGCCATGAGCCATTGAGCTAGGAGGCTTGGACTCAAGTTGTAGGTCGACTTAAAGGACTTCTTTAAGTCAAGTAGCTTAGCGTGATAGTGGTATGGGCCATAGCCGTATGGAGCTAAGTAGCCTCCCCAGACGTAGACATAGGCCCACGGACTATGTACTTTCCAGTTAGGCATGTAGTTTGGCGCTTGATGATTATGCCATACTATGGTGAAGTACGGGGCTTTCTTTAAATCACTGCTTATAACTAAGTACTCAGATTCATCGATTTCTGCACCGTCCATCAATGCCTTCACTCTATGGACGCCGACTTCATCCACTGCATCAACTGGGCAATCAACTACAGCCACTTCTCCTTCAGCTAGGCTTTTCGATGTAGAGCATAAAGTGCTGGTAGAACCACTTGGTTTTTCAACTACTACTTCAGCCACTAAGCTCTTCGATGAACCGTTGTTACGCATTATTACTTGCACTGCCTGCTTGCCTCCAGCTCTAACAGCTGGCTTTAAAGCAATTACGTAGGCTTCAACGCTCTTCATAATCCTTTGATCTACTAGAGATCCACCCATGCTTAACGCACCTCCTGCATAGACTACCAATAGATATCTCAAAAAATAACCTTGCTCATCCCGTAAAGCACTCGAACTCCGTGTTTTTACTCAAAATAACTTTTATTCCATTAAAGCCAGTGGTTTCTCGGTGAGCTACTTGCTTAAAGCAATTGTAGCTTGCTCAACGATACTCATAATTGCCATAGCATTCTCCCCGCACTTCAATCAATTCCTGCAGCAGGAGCCTCTATACGTATCACTCATATGGCATTACCACCAGCCATGGTACTACAGCGCCAGTGAAGACTTCTTCATATTGCCTTGGGTTAGGCTACACAGCGTTGGGAACTACTATAAAATGAGCTATATACTGAGTAAGTACCCTGAAGTAAGGGCTACATTCACTTTCTCAGGCTCACTAATTGTTCAATTAATGGACTATGTGAATGGAGGATTGATGGACTTAAGGCAGTTGATCTCGTGGAAGATAGCCCGTGGGGAAAGCCTTAGCGCTATAGAGATCTATAGCATTCTCAAAATACCTGGAGGCTTCTTCGACATAAACTGGGGCAGAGTAGTTGAGAGAATTCCAAGGTATAGGGCTCTACGGGATCAAGCTCAAAACGTCTTCAACTTATGCTCATCCCTACCTTTAACTGAAGAGGAATTCGTTAAGTGCGTTGCAGATCAATTTACTGGAGGAAACTACAGCGCCGCCAAGATCGTTGATTTAGCCGTTCTATTCAACTTATTCTGGGTAGATCCATTGATCGCTAAGTATGAATACCCAGAGATATATCAATTAATGCAGAGAGCTGCTAACACCACTCTACCCGGCTTCACTACAGATGACTTAGAGCTAGTGCTTAACGCCCACCTAGACATCATGTCTAAAGTAATCCCGCTCTACAGGGAGTTGAGTTTGAGGAATCAAATAGAGTTAATACCAGTTCCATACAGCCATCCACTGGCTCCAATAATAGCTGACTTCGGCTGGCTCGATGATTTAAGCATACACGTCGGCAAAAGCATAGAGCTATTCCAGGACTTCTTCAATTACACCCCAATAGGCATGTGGCCAGCTGAACAAGCAATTAATGAAGAAGTCCTGGAAGTAATGGCTAACAAAGGGATCTCGTGGATAGCCCTAGATCAAAGCATTTTAGGTAAGGCAGGCATAGACTACTTATTAGTGGAGAACTACGGCACTCCATGGTATGTAGAGGTCGGTGGGAAAAAGATCTACTTATTTTATAGAAACACTGAGTTAAGCAATCTAATAAGCTTTGAGTACAGTAAGTTAAGGAGTGAGGAAGCTGTAGAAGACTTAGTCAACAGACTTATTCAAATAAGGCAGAAGGCTGGCGGCGTAAGGATCGTAGTCATAGCTCTCGACGGGGAGAACCCGTGGGAGCATTATGAGGAGTTTGGCTCAAAGTTTCTATTGCTCCTATACCAGAGGCTGAGCGAGCTTCAAAGTCGGGGCGTTTTAAGGACTGTTACGCCAGGGGAATTCATTCACAGCCATGGGTGGATAGCTAAGGAAATGCCTTTGGGAAGCCACTACTACCTAGACTTAAGTAATGCAGATATAGCTGATCTACCTTACGACAGCTATGGAGAAGCCTACAGCCTCCTCCCGAGAAGGCTTGTTTCAGCTAGAGTGCCTGAAGGCTCTTGGGCTGGCGGAGAGCTCACAGTCTGGATAGGCGATAGACAGGAGAATGCTGCGTGGATGTGGCTTAAGAAAGCTAGGGAGGAAGTATTGAGTGCACTGAGTGCTTCAAACATGAGTGAGGCAAGCATGCGCAACCCACAAGTAGTTGAGTACTTGCTGAGAGCTGAGGCAAGCGACTGGTTCTGGTGGTACGGGTATGATGGAGGGGGCTCGCCTGAGACATTCGATCCATTGTTTAAGGCTTACTTAGCTAAAGCATATGAGTTGGCAGGCCTTAATCCACCAGATTACTTAAGAGCCGACTTCTACCCGGATTGCAGACCTAGGGGAGTCTTGAATGCCGTTGTCCCAAAGCCCGTTGAATCAAAGCCTAGAATAGATGGAGTTCTTGAAGACCTATGGATCAATGCTGTTAATAGTGGAGCAGCTTTAAACATAAGCATTGGGCCTCAAATAATTAAGTCAGCTTACATAGCCTTAGACAGCGAATACGCGTACTTAGCCATAATTCCATGGGCTGCTGGCTCAGCAGGCAATGCGTCAATAGGCGTATACTTCACCACTCCCAAGAGAAGCGTTAGCCCATACAGCCCAGGGTATAACGTTAAGCCAGCCACTTATGCAAAGGACCTCGGGATTGGGCTTTTCTTCGAAGTTCTAATAGACTTGAGGACGGGCTTTACAACAGTTAATGCAGCTAATGGAGCTGGTGGATGGATTCAGCTATATAGAGTCCCAATAGTATTGGGGGAGGTAATTGAAGCAGCAGTGCCGTGGAATTACATAGGTCTTCTACCAGGGGATGTAACTTACTTGGCAATAGCTGTTTACGTTAATCGAACTCTTGCAGAATCTTCAACTAGAGTAGGGCTAGTGCATCAATTGCAATTGCCTAGAGCTGTAGTTGTAGCTCCAGAAGCTAAAGTAGTCTTCGAAATGACTGACCCCGTTGGAGACGATGATGGTGCTGGAGGATATAAGTACCCTACGGCCGCTGTGTTCACTCTCGGCGTATTTGACTTAAAGTCGTTTAGAGTCATTGACGCAGGCGATAGAGTTGTCTTTGAATCAGCTGTAGTTGATTTAGGGGGCAATCCATGGGGGGGACCTAATGGATGGAGCATGCAGTACATACATGTATACATACGCACTGCATCGGGAGAGGTTGGGCGCAACGATACCTTTGGCTTAAACATAAACATAGCTGAAGAACACTCGTGGCACATGGCTTTACTTATAGCGCCTGGGTGGGGGACGGATCCTGTGCCGGTTGGGGAGAGGACTGCCCTATACTACAGCAACGGCAGCGTAGTTCCTCAAAACGGAGATCTAAGGGTTTACGCCGATCAAGCTTTAGGCTTGATTATAGTTGAAGCATCTAAGAGCATTCTAGTTGATGTAGGGAACATCGATAAGTGGATCTACGTAGTTGTCTTGACGAGCTACGACGGTTATGGAAGCGATCGCATAAGGCCTTTCAGCACTTCACCAGACGTATGGATTGTTGGAGCTCCAGACTATGCTCTAGCGATAGCGGCTAACGTCATACCTAGAGTAATGGATCTTCTGGCTCCTACAGCCGAAGAGCAATACAGCATGCTTAAGTCATTTAACGTGACTTTCATCGATGCACAGCTTGCCGGAAGGCCGGCGGTCGTTAAGGGCTATGGGAGAACAGCTCCCCAGCCTACGGCAACCACTATAGTGACTACTGTTGCATTAACGACTACGTTGGTTGAAGCCGCTACAAGCACTATTACGTTGACTATTCGTGAATTAACGACCTCTACATCGATTGCTACTGCAACTGAAACTATGACTGAAACAGCTCCCCAAGAACCGAACATACCTTTATCTATAGCTTTAACGTTAATAGCGTTCTCAGTGGGCGTGGTTATAACATACTTATTCACGAGGAGGTATTGAAGAATAGAAGAATAAATATCTTTTTTCCACATATTTCTACATAAATACACACACCTCGGGGAAGCTGAGTGGCTAAAGTATCGCTTGTAGATGTTGTAAAGAGGTTTGGGAAAACTACGGCAGTAGATCACGTGAGCTTGACGGTCAACGATGGGGAGTTCTATGCTTTCCTAGGTCCATCAGGCTCTGGGAAGACTACTACTCTAAGGCTTATAGCAGGCTTAGAGACCCCTGATGAAGGGGAGATCTACATTGATGACAGGTTAGTTAACTACGTTCACCCAAGAGATAGAGACGTAGCAATGGTCTTTCAGAACTACGCTCTATACCCACACATGACTGTCTACGACAACATAGCCTTCCCACTGATGGCTAGGAGGAAGCAGTTGAAGCTCGCTATTAGTGAAGTGAGGAGCATGGTTTTAGAATTATCCAAGCTCCTTGGAATAGAGCACTTGCTTGACAGATATCCATCACAGCTCAGCGGTGGTCAGCAGCAGAGAGTTGCACTAGCTAGAGCCCTGGTTAGGAGGCCTAGGGTATGGCTATTGGATGAGCCTTTGAGCAACCTCGACGCTAAGCTAAGGCTTTCAATGAGAGTTGAATTGAAGAAGATGCAGAGGGCCCTCGGCATAACAACGATCTACGTCACTCACGACCAAGTTGAAGCAATGAGTATGGCTGACAGAATAGCAGTCATGGAGCGCGGCAAAGTCATGCAAATAGGAACTCCGGATGAACTGTACTACAGGCCGTCAAACGTATTTGTAGCTACTTTCATAGGCGCTCCTCCAATGAACCTCATCCCCTGCAGCATAATTGAAGGAGAATCAGTGGAATACACTGTGCCGGAAGCAAAGTCTGGTGGAATAGCTGGAAGTGGGAGAGTGAAAACAAGCTTCTTCATGGAATGCCCCGAGTTAAGGATACCCATAGACCCGGGTATAGCTAGCGCTATATTGAAGGAGGCAGTGGAAAACAAGCTCTACTTAGGGATAAGATCTGAGTACGTATCCATACTTAAAGCTAAGCCATCTGAATCCATTGAGGTAAGTAAAGCAGTAGTAGAAGTAGTGGAACCACTGGGTTCTGAAAGCATTGTGACTCTAAAGCTCGGCGGGGAGACTCTTAAGGTACGTCAACCGCCTGGAGGAAAGTACATTATGGGTGAGGAAGTCTATATAGAAGTAGACTTAAGGAAGGCCCTTGTATTCAATGCAGTTAACGGAAAGCTAATAATTTAAGTTGCCGGCAACCATATCTAAGGTATATATTACTAAATACCACTACGTACTATATGCATAGGTTGTTAAGGAATGGAGGTGTATGTTTTGAATAAAGCTTTAACCAAGATTCAGGGCGTAGCAATAGCCTTAATAATAGTTGTAGCAGCAGTAGCAGGAGCGTACATCATACCACAATTACTGAAGCCTGCAGTCCCAGCCACAACTACTCCAACTACTTCCCCTACAACTACTCCCACAACTACCCCGGAATGGACTACTACACCTCCCGCAACTACTCCCGCTACGACTCCTCCTGCTACAACACTCCCACCTGGAATAGCGTTGGCAAACATTGGTGGTATAGACGTAAGGGTTCCTGAGGAATTCAAGGAATTCATCGATAAATGCAGTGTTGGAGAAGCAAGTACTGTCACTATATACCTCGGTACAGCAATGATGAGTTTTGAAGCGTCAATAATTGAGGGCCTCGTCAATAAGTTCAGTGAGGAGTATCCATGCATAAAGGTGGAGTACACTAACTACGCAGGCCAGGATCGGTTGAAGGCTGCTGTAGATGCTTCAAACATTGTTAGGAAGGTGGGCACGGGGCCAGATGTATTCACGTGGGCTCATGACTGGACGGGGATGTATGCTGATAAAGGCTACATAGTTGCACTAGACGACATTCTTCCAAGAGAGACTATTGAGGACATCACAAGGAATTACATGAGTTCAGCTGTCTCAGCCGCTACATACAAGTTGAAGATATATGGACTGCCATGGGCTGCTGAAGCAATAGCTTTAGTGATAAACAAGGATCTTGTGCCAAACCCCCCGAGGACTCTCAGCGAGATGCTTACTATAATGAGAAGCTTCCACAATCCTTCAGAGGATAGATACGGCTTAGCCTACCAAATAGATGCGTACCACGTATACCCATGGGTATCCTTATTTAACGGCTACTACTTCGACGACTACGCTCTCAGAATTGGTGTAAATAATACTGAAACAAAGAATGGCATAGAGTTCTTTGTAAGAAACATACTGCCATACCTTGACTACAGAGACCTAGGACACGAGAATCAACTAACTATATTCATTGATGGTAGGGCGCCAATGATAATAACTGGCCCATGGAATATCCCTAGGATAAAGAGCGTGCTTGGAGAGGAGAAAATAGCTGTAATCCCAATACCTAAGCTAAACGATACACATGCGCCGAAGCCATTCTCAGGCATAAAGCTGTTTTGGATGACCCAGCTCTCACTACTTGGTGAAGAACAGCCTGAGAGGATGTACGCTACCCTGCTCTTCATTATTTGGTTTACGTTAAGCGACGATGTATTAATGACTTTAGTTAGTCAAGCTGGCTTCATACCAGTTAAAACAGCGTTGCTAACTAAGATAACTGACTATCCGATAGTCTACGGTTTTGCTCAAGCAGTATTCAACAGCGTGCCTATGCCGAAGGATAAGAGGATGAGTGCTGTCTGGCAAGTAGGGGATTACTTGAGCGCCATCATTACTGAGTACACTAATGCTAGAGTGCAGGGAATGAGCATTGATGAAGCAGTAAGCATTGCTGTAGAAAGCATTGGCCCTAAGCTAGATGAAGCTTACTCAATCATAGTTGACACAATTAAGAGAACTTATGGAGAGTGAAGTAAGTAGATGCTTTTTAGCTGAATCAACACTTATTTTTAAACATGCTCCACGGTGAGTGTATTGAGTGAGCGTAGAGCTCTTTACCCAAGGAGGGTGGCCCTACTGCTCATAGCTCCAAGCCTTGCGCTATACTTGTTCTTCTCCATATGGCCTATAGCTTACTCAATGGGCATAGCCTTTACGGACGCCAATGAATTGAACATAGCTCCAGATCCATCTAAAGTAACTGACTTAGAGAATGCTAAGAAGTGTGCATTAATTGTAGGCAGCAGAGAGGACTTACGTAGCTTAGCACTCGATTCCTTAAGACAATTACATGCCTACCTAGACTCAGTTGAGGAATCCCTCATTGAGTTAAGGAATTCCTTAAGTGCTTTCGGGCAGTTAAATCCCCAAGAACTAATAGAACTTAAGAACAATATGAGTTCCTCACTAGCCTACCTGAGAACTGCGCCTAGAGGGATTATTAAAGCATTTAACTGTACGTCAATTGGATACCCAACTAAGGAGTACATAATTGATCCAGCTTTAGAAGGCAACATCTCTCAAGTAGTTGGATTCGTTGGGGAGCGCATATCCGGTAAGCTGGAGGAAATGGCGTTTAGAATAATTGTTGGAGAAACGATCAGTGGCGCTGAAGTCGATGCTTTAGTGCTCGACGTAGATCAGGCGTTAGCCATGGTTAAAGGAATTAGGGAATCCGTAGAGTATGCTGCACTAAGCTTCGACGAATTTATAAGTAGAATCATAGGAAAGTTTGATGCAGAGCTCAATAGACTTCAAATGAAGTTCGTTGGGTTAAGGAACTTCAATGAATTGCTTCGCGATCCAAGGTTCATAAACTCCATAGCTAAGACCATTACTTTCACTGTTACAAGCGTTCCACTAAAAGTCCTCCTCGGAGTTCTTTTAGCCATGCTTTACTCTTCCCCAACGATCTATGGGCGAAGGATTTGGAGAACTATGCTGCTAATACCGTGGGCTATACCTATACTGCTCGCAGGCTCCTCGTGGAAAATAATGTTCCTCCCAGGGAGAGGGCCTTTGTCCGTAATTACTGGATTTGACTACAATAACTATGAGTGGCACTCATTCCTTATATACAACTTGTTTGAAGCGTGGCTGGCATATCCATTCGTTATGACTGTAACTATGGGTGCTTTAGCCGGAGTATCTAAGGACTTAATTGAAGCTTCCTACATTGATGGAGCAGGCGCTTGGTTTAGGTTGAGGAAAGTAGTGTTTCCGCAAATAGCTGGGCCAGTTATTTTTGCAGCAATACTTACTACTGGAGCATCGCTGCAGGCATTCATGGTTCCACTGCTAATAAATGGAGGAGGCCCCACTCAAACAATCTCCATACCATGGGTAGGCAGTAGAGTTGGCAATGTGAATGAAATGATGGTGCTCTTCGGGTACAATAGAGCCTATAGAGACAAGGACTATGGTTATGCAGCTGCAGCCTACATTATAGTGATCTTGATATTGATGATCTACATAGCGCTGTGGCTTAAGTTCGCTAAAAGCAGGAGGTGAGGCGCGCTGTGAAATCATCCCTATCCATATTCAAGGAGGCCGCTTCATTCCTTGCGTCAAGGTATGGATTGAGGATATTTGCAACAGTTCTCGGAGCACTAATAGCGTCCGCTCTCCTCTACCCAGTGCTATTCGTTGCAATTACTTCAGTGCTCAGGGGGAACGTCATAGCTAGAGGATTTGAGGACATATACAAGTATGGGCTATCCATGGAGCATTACGTTACTGCTATCACTGACCAGGCTTTCTACAGCTCTCTCCAAGTAAGCGCATTGGTCTCCATTTTAACAATAATTACATCACTGCTAGTAATTACTCCAACAGCATACGGGTTCTCCAGGTTTAGGTTCTGGGGGAGGGATACAATGCTGTTCGCCTACTTAGTTATGAGTCAAGTCGGTGGAGGCTTTGGAGTAGCGGCAATAATAGCCCTCTTCGTATTCCTAGCTAGGCTGCACAGCATGGGGATACTGACTCTCGGCAACCCCTTCATACTACCACTAATATATACTGCTAACCAAGTTCCATTCCAAACCTGGCTGTTGAAAAGCTACTTTGATGCACTGCCGAAGGAACTCGACGAAGCCTCGTTCATTGATGGAGCCAGCTGGAGTCAAATAGTCTTTAAAGTAGTGTTGCCGGCATCGAAGTCAGCAATGATAATCATAGCTATGTTCGCATTCATGGCTGCATGGGGGGAGTTCCTCATAGCGAGCTTCCTTAAGGTAAATACTTTAGCTAAGTACATTTATGAAACAGCCGTAGGCCCCGGTCAGCAAATAAATTGGAGTGACTTCGCTGCTCAAGCAATACTGTTTGCGTTACCCATAATAACTCTCTACGCTGTTGCACAAAGATACATTGGTGAAGCAATGAGGTATGGAGCAGTCAAGGGCTAGCTGCTGTAAGCTCTAGCTCTCTCGATAGCCTCCTCATATACTTTAATCATTGAAGCAGCTGTTTTATCCCAAGTGAACTCGCTTGCCCTCCTTAAGCAACTAGCTCTAACTTCAAGTGGGGCATTAGGGTTCCCTAAAACTAAGTTCCTTAATGAATCATCGCTTATACCTTCAACTACTCTCCGCCACTGACTAGTGCCCGGCCTGTAGTGATAGCTCTCCATGAATAAAGCCATGTCGCTTAAAGCAGATGCCAGTTCTGAAACAGAGTTTGGAGCTATGAGCACTCCTGCACCACTTACGCCAGACTCCCTTATGTCCACTACTACTTCAGCTAATCCACCAGTCCTACTTGCAACTACGGGAGTCCCGGAAGCCATGGCTTCCAGCGCAACTATTCCAAATGGCTCAAACCTGCTTGGAGCAATGAAGACGTCGCTAGCTAAGTACGCTAACTTGTATAAAGCACGCGTATAGCCTGGTATTACCCTGAGGTTATCTGGGAAGAGCATTGATGCTTCAATAAGTGGCTTAAGCCCTCTCCACCCATTGCTAGGTATTGGCATTAGGAGCAGCCTTATATCCGGTACACGATACACTACGTCCTCTAGGCTACGTACGACTAAGTCATAGCCCTTTTGCTCAACAAGCCTTCCAGTCATTAGTGCCAGCGGTCCAACAGCTTTAAATGAGCTCGCTCTTCCCCCCGGTTTAAATGGGTATGTGGAGTAATTGGCTAAGATCGTTGAAACCTCGGGGCTAGGTATAATTGGTTCATCCTCTCCCAAAAGCTCAATGGCCTTAAGCTCTAGGAATTCCCTGAAAACCCTCTTATCACTACCTAGATCTCCTGTGATTTTATGCCTTAACTCGGGATAAGACTTAGATACTTCATTAACTAGCTCTGCATAGCTCCAGTCAGTGGCGTTATACACATACCCTACTTTATACGATAAGTCCACTCCGATAGCTCCCTCCACATGGAATGCAAAGCTCTTGCTAACAGACACTATGTAGTCAGCCGCTAGTGCAGCAAACCTCTCGATGTACCCGTGGCTTAAGTTCACTAAGTCCTCCAGCCTTACCTCAATTACGTTGCCCATATAGTTGATCTTTAGAATTCTCTCATGCGGTAATAGTATTTCCTCAAGATTCTCCAGCGATATGCTCTCCCTAGATAATAGATGTATGTGGTAGACTACTGCTGGATAGAGATCTAGAGAGTTGAACAAGTGCCTTAAGGCTATGAGAGGTAGGACGCTGTGCCAGTCATTGCAGTGAATTACGCTTGGAATACTGCCCGCCTTAATGGAGTGTTTAGCGTACTCCAGTACTCCAAAGGCATATAGGTACACTTTATTCCACATGTTTGGAGTATATATAGTTGGCTCATCGAGGGCTCCTCCCGAGATCACTACGTGCGGTGGATGGATTTCTTCACAGCTGTGAACTCTTACTTCAACCCCCCTCACTTTAATTGATGTAACTAGCTTAGCTAAACCCATTGATTCAAGCTCCCCCGTCCTACCGTGGCCTGGAGTTATGACAATAGCCTTAATGCCCACTTTATTGAGCTCTCTAGCAATGCTTGGAGGAACCTCCCCTAATCCACCGTACTTCCTCACATACTTTGACTCAAAAGACAGAATCCAGGCGAGCCTGATGGAGCTTTGTGCTCCACCAACTGCTTTTGACCCGGCGATGGGCTGTGTGTTGCTGGTGGAGAGCACTTTAAAGCACCTCACTAGTGTTCTACTGTAAGCTTAATTAATTGGCTGAATTCGCCGCCTGGCTTTAAGTAAATGCTGTACACAGGCATTACTCCAAGCCCCTCGAAGTTCTCTACAATACCTTTCTCCGTTCTAGCAGGCATGACTAGTGGAGCTATCCAAATGCTTGTCCTAGAGCTTACTTCAATAGTCAGCGCTCTTGCTGCAGGGCTAGCTAGAGCCACTCTGCTTGCTTCACCGCTATGCCACTCATTAATGTTTTTCTCAACTCCATCCACGCTATACTTGATTACTGCATCTCCATCTAGGGGGAGCTTTGGCGCTAAGGTAAGCTCTAGGCCCAGCAGGCCTTCAATAACGCCGCTGCCCGCGTTCTTCAAGCAGTATGCAATTGTTAAAGTTGATCCGCTGACAACATATTTCTTTTCAACAAGTACTTCAGTAGGGCGGCCTCCAGGCGGGTAGAAGCAGCCTATTCTCCTTAAGATAACTCCTTCACTTGTTGCTGAAGTAACTTTATATGCTCCTAAAGCTAGATCGCTTAAGTCTATGAACGGAGTGTTTTGAACCCAGTCAACTGGAGTAGTGTGAGGAGCCCATATGTGTTCTCTGAACGAAGTCCTCCTATACCAGTCGGGCCTGTAGCCTGTTCCATCAAGGTATGGCTCGTGGCGTCTAGTCATAGCGTTTAAGTAGTTGTGCTCAAAACCCTTCTCCTTATAATCTAGCTCAAATAATGTGCCTCCATCACTGGGCTTTATGTAGGCGTTTAGCTCTCTGCTCTCAATCAATACCTCCATGAATCCATCGTAGTCGAAGTCCGTTCTCTCGACGCGCACGCTCTTCTCACTATAGTAATCCATAGCTTCTTCAGCTATTGCCTCAGACTTAATGTAGTTCTCGTAGACGGCCTGCCTTAAGTGAATCAAGTATATTCCCCCGAAGAGCCCGTGCCAGTACGGGTCATTGCATTGAGCCATGTAGTAGTGCCGCCACGCCTCCCGCCCAACGCCTGCCTTCACAAGCTTTTCCCTCACTCTAAGCATTTTCTTATGCATGTTATTGCTTTCAGGGTACTTGACTAGGAAGTTCCTGAAGAAGCCGTTGCTCCACTCAAGCATTTTATCATAGCTTCCGGGAGCCAGGTATACTAGCCCTCTAACGCCGTAGTTCTCTAAGTACTCGCGTGGATGCATGCAGGCTACTTCATGTCTCTTCTCCCTAAGCCTATTGAAGAACTCGCTGAGCCACCACTTAGCCCATAGAGGATCCCTCCACTCGCCAAACTTCTCTGCATCACTTCCCCACAGCAAGTACTTGTCGCCTACTTCATCCCCCCTAGAGATCATGTATGAGATCACTTCATCAGGGTGCCTCCACGGCAATATATACCTCAGTTCAGTGTCTATGAATAGCACTTTAAGCTTCCTGCCGGAGTTCTCAGTAGTCCACGCGTACATGGACTCGCTCCTACCGTAGCCGCTTCTATGGAGCGTTGAGTCATCTAGTAGCACGTACTCAACGCCGTTATCGACTAGTGCTTCAACAATACTGGGCTCCCAAACCCTCTCCGGGAGCCAGAAGCCCTTCGGCTTCAAGCCGAATAGTTTTTCAAATAACTCCAAGTACTCCCTGACTTGCGAATACATGTCTTCGCGCGGTATGATTGGTAGAACGGCCTCTCCAAGGCTTCCCCCGAGTAGTTCGACTGAGCCGTGTTGAGCTAGCTTTGCTACTTGGCTAAGCCAATCAGGGTGTTTCTCAGCTATTGTAAGCAGTAGAGGCCCACTAATGTGGATGGATACTTTAATGTCCCTATACCTACTTAGGGTTTCTAAAAGAATTCTATAGCTGTTCTCGAAGATCCTTTCAAAAACCCTCTCTATCTGCCCCACTGGCTGGTGAAAGTGTATTACGAACATGAAGTTCACTCTAGCCATGAGTAAGCACCACGCTTAATAGAACTACGCCTTGAAGAAATAAAGCTTAGGGCTTACTTAGCTAGAGACGGGTATTCCCATGGGCTGTGGAAGAGTGCTGGAGGACTTGCTGGGCTTTAAGCCGAGGAGCGTCGTGGTCTATGGAGCGGGGGGCGGTGGAGATGCAGCATCTGCAGCTGTACTAGCTAAATGGATTGAAGACGTCTGTGGAGTGAAGACTTACGTGGGCGGAGTCGCCTGGGAGAGATACACAATAGATCCTGAGCCAGGCCCAGTGCCGTTCAACTGCCTCGTAAATGCTGGGAGCGTTGGAGGTCATTCAGTAAGCATTAGGCCATCCACCAAAGTCTTTAGAGCTGGAAGAGTTTTCACTCCACAGCTGGCTAAAGTATCGAGTGTAATTGGCTGCGAGCTATATATAGCGGATCTATGGGAGGGGGTAGTGGGCTACTTCAAGGGGTTGAGTGAGATAGCTGAAGCACTTGGAGTAGAGGCATTCATAGCTGTTGACGTCGGTGGAGACATAGTTGCTGAAGGGTGTGAGATGAATTTGCGGAGCCCGCTGGCAGACTCAATGAGTCTCGCAGCATTCTCTAAGTTCAAGAACTCAATTCTAGTTATAGTAAGCCCGGGGGCTGATGGAGAGCTAAGCCAGGAGGAAGTATTGGAGAGAATAGAGGCTGTAGCGAGAAACAATGGATTGCTTTGGGTTAAGGGGGTAAGCAGGAGTGAAGCAGAGCTGTACGAAGAACTCCTTAAGCAAGTTGTAACTGAGGCAAGCAGGATTCCGCTAATGGCTTACAGGGGGTTTTTCGGGGAAATACTGATAAGGGGTGGCTCGAGGAGAGTTAAGGTCGGCGTAATGCAGGCGCTATCGTTCTTCATGGATATAGGCGTGGTCTACAATCTATCGAGAACTGCTAAGGCTGTAGAAGGCTCTAGGACTCTTGACGAAGCAAACGAAGCACTTCATAAAATCGGGGTACGCACTGAGTACGACTTGGAGAAGAGCTTGAAGCTCCAAGACCTCCGGGCTGCATGAGGTGCTCAAGGGCTTTCAACGCAGTTCTTTGATTAAAGAGGCCTGCGTTCCGTCACAAACCCTATGACAGTACTGTTACGTTGAATGCGTACTATATAGTTGATTCCGCTAATTATTAAGCGGTGAAGCAATGTGAGTGGATTTAAGTGGGATATAGGTAGAGCAGTTGCTATAACTGCAATAGTTGTGCTAACCGCCATGCTGATAAACGCTCCCTCCATCAATGCATGCTTCAACCCCAGCGACGTCTACTCCGTGGAGGTGCTATTGAACAAGCCTGGAGTATTCCTTAACTCGACACTACTTGAAGGAGTTCCAGGAGTCTTCAAAGTTAATGAATATTACGTGTATAGAAGCGTCGACAACATCGCTGTAATAGTTTACTTAGAGGAAGTCTTTAATGGAGCGCCCCTAGTGCCGGGCATTAACGAAGGCGAACCCATAGAGCTTTACCCAGGGATAAGGCTTGAACTCATGGATGTTGGATTTGAAGGAAGTTGGGCGCAACTCAACGAATCTATGGTGAAGTACTACTCAGATCTCCTTAAGTCAACACTGCTCATCGAGCTGGATAGGCTTACAAACACTGGCATTTTAATGGGGCTCTCTAGCAGCGACTTAGAGGAAGTAGTGAAGAGTGCTTGCATAGGCTGCGCCGGGTGGAATGAGAGGCTCGTCTACTACGTAAATGATGGGACCTGGCGCCGGTATAGTGAATTGATAGCTGGTGGAGCTATACGTGGCGCCCTCATAAGATCCTTGGGATGCAGGTTCGAGATCCCCGATGAATTGATGAAGGCATTGGCGGTGCAGCAACCTCCTTGGCTTTGTACGCTGGCTCCGCCTGCAAGTACGCCCAGCCATGGGCTCAATGGAGTTGCTGTAGCTTTATCTATAGTTGTAGGGGTTGCTGTAGCCGCAGCATTTTACATGCTTTACGCGAGAATGAAGTAGCTGACTAGTAAGTAGTTTGTAATATTAAGTTTTTTCCCCTCCTACATTAACTCTAAGCGCTAGTGAGGTAGAGCTTATGAGCTTGGATGAAGAGGCTTTGGAAGCTTATCTAAAGCTTCTTAGACACGCTAAACCTGTTACAATTAGGGGGTTTCAGAGACTCATGGGGTATTCAAGCCCCGGTAAAGCCCAGAGAGTTCTCAGTAAGTTAGAGAGGCTTGGCTTTGCAGTTAAAACGAACACCGGGGAGTACGCTGCATCTAGAGAGCTCCCCATAGAGCTATCGATGTATGTAGTGTTGGAGAGGTTCATCATACCGAGGAGCCTTACATACGCCATATACTCTACTGTAGTTGCTGCAGTATACTTAGTTCTAGCTAGGCCTTCCATGCAGGTCGTCGCACTGCTATTGGCGTTAATTACGCCGTATTGGATTGATGCTTTAAATGGCGTGAGGATGCTGAGGAGGATTTCTAAGAAATAGTCTAAGTCTCAGCTGGCTTCACGCCCTAAAGAAAATTTCCTTCAGAGAGTTCACCAGCCCCTGAACTTACTAAGTCTTAAATCCTCCACCAGCTATTCAAGTACAATCACTTTATATACAGTGGGCTTTGCTAGTAGAGTTGGTGATGTAATGAAGTTAATACACGTTGTCGGCGGAAATCTGCCGGAGGCTTGGGAGCAGAGCCTTGTTGAGCTTAGTGAAGTTGGCGCGATTATGGACACTGAGTACGGTGAGAGAAGCATTGATGCTCCAGCCGTAATTATTGTTGAAGATCCTTTTGCAGAGCCGAGAGTGCATTTAAAGGGAATTGTTGCAGGCTCTCTAAGAGGGCTCCTGGACTACGTTGATGAAGTAGTCAAAGGTGTTCACGACTACTTAGTTGAGAGACTTGGCTATACGTATCATGAGAGGTTGTTTTCATACAGTCTCCCGAATGGCACTACTATTGATCAAGTGAGCAAAGTTGTTGAAAAATTAAGGAATGCTCCATACACTAGGAGAGCTCAGGCAATAACTTGGCAGCCGTGGAAGGACCTAGATAGTGAGCATCCGCCATGCCTTAATAGAATGTGGTTCAGGGTCTTTGAAAACAGCCTCATACTGCACGTCCATATGAGGAGCAACGATGCACTTAAAGCAGCTTACATGAATATGTATGCATTCACAGAGCTGCAAAAGCTTGTAGCTCAAAAAATCGGTGTAAACGTCGGCTACTATATGCATATAGCTGACTCATACCACGTATATGAAAGGGACTTCAAGTGGTTTAATGCATTCATTCAACAAGTGAAAAGCGGTGAATCAAGAAAGAGGTGGAGGACTACTCAACAATACCTAGAAGTAATACGCTCTTAATGCACCAGCAGAAATAACTCGCTTAACCCCTCATACTCTTTTAACTACGGCTTTCCCCATGAATTCTCCATTAAGTTTTCCAAACGGATGTTAAAAAAGCTCTACGCGAAGGCGGGCCAGCTGAAGCAAGTGATCCATGTAGTTGGGAAGCGTTTCTCCACTAGCAGTACTTTCTCTTTAGTGTTGTTAGCCTCATCTGTGGAGCCACTTGCTTCATCCCGCAGGACATGAGGCTCAGTCGAGCCCAATGCCGTTAGGCCCCCATTCATGGATAGATGATCCACGGCATAGCATATCACGCCTCCAAACACTTAGTTTATCAGATACTCATATCGTTATATAGAGTGCGGCCTGCGAAGAATGCAGAGACATCAATGGGTGTCTGTGGATAAACAATAACTGGGGGGTTTACAGGCACTCGAACGGGAGTAATACCCGGCGCATTCAATTCATTTAAATAACGTAGGGCCCTTGCTAAAGCTTTTCCCTAAGTATATCGATCAATGTATTAGTTACATACATTATGTCTAGGCTTGATATCATTCCAACGAACTTCCCATTTTCTTTAACTAGTATGTGACCTATGTTTTGTTCTATCATCATGTTTATTACTACGTCTAAGTCTTCGTTAGTGTCAACGAACTTCAAGGGCTTCGACATGGCTTCTCTGACGGGTGTTTCCGCCGGATTCATTTTTTCAATGATTATGGCTCTAATGATGTCGCTTTTAGTGATGATTCCAGTGGGTTCCTCAGTGCTTGATACAACCACTAGTGAATCAACTCCTTCAAATAACATTCTTCTAGCAGCTACTTCCAGGAATTCATTGTCTTTTATAACTCTTAGCTCAGGCACCATTACATCCCTAGCCTTGAGCATCGGCCTCTACCTTACGGCCAGTTCTGGAGAAACTCTTCCATAATTTATGCTTACAAACAGTATTTGACTCCCCCTAATAAGTGCTTTCCCATATTTCGTAGTTTTATTTCCATTGCTATCTATTTCATCGCAATCGCTTAATACAACGTTCATGGTTGGATCAACTAATTCCAGAACTCCCACATATTCGTTTCCATCCTTTAATTTAACTAAAACCACTTGGCTTTGAGCGCTCTTCAAATACTTCAGTGGAGTCGGTACCTTTATTGAAGTTTTTCCAGCAGTAGACACACCTACCCCTCTTTCATCAGGCTGAGCTATCTAATGAGCTATAACTTACACCTAACTTATAAGGTTTCCTACTCCTCTCGTTCACGCTAATGCTCTGTATTAAAAGGGGGTCACGGCTGAAAGCCTTTATTCACGATAGGATCGGTGGCGCAATGCTATTATACAGTCATGGGATTCGCACCCAATGAACTCAATCCTTAACCCAATGCGCTGAGCCATCCTTGTGACTTCAGCCAGCGTTTCATTAAATCTATGTTTAATGAACGATAAGATCACTGGGGCACCAGTCTTTGTTACCCTAAGAGACTCCATTAAAGCCCTCCACCTATTGCTACTCGCTATGTTGTCCCACACTGTTATTAGTGTAGTTATTGAAGCAACGCCATCCCTAACGGGGTTTGCCTGAGCCAATGCTCTAACAGCTAGCACTCTATAGTCAATGGCTTTCTCAAAAATTCTCGAAATCATTTCACTGCTTGGCTCTATGCAAATGTACTTCTCTAATGGAGCCCCCCTGCTCAGCAAATACTCTAAGAGGAGCCCTGTACCGCATCCAACGTCGATTACAGTTCCACCTATAGTTAATCCAGAGGACTCTGCGTACTCGTATTTCCCATACTGCTCCTCTCTATAGAGCTCATCATAGCTGGAGGAAGTGACTTCATAGAGTTCAATTGAGTCAGCCTCGCTTTCTTGAAAACTC
The DNA here is from genome assembly GCA_938045475.1 of uncultured Sulfolobales archaeon. GTDB lineage: Archaea > Thermoproteota > Thermoprotei_A > Sulfolobales > Desulfurococcaceae > JANXDZ01. The sequence goes on along the minus strand of CALIML010000008.1, from coordinate 80,785 downwards.
GAGTATGCTCCTTGATCCTCCTTCAACTCCCCCAGCCTTCAGCTTCCAAAGCTTCCTCAAGTTTATCTTCTTAAACTCTAGCCCTAGTTTCTCTAATAACTCTAGGGCTCCCCGAGATCTCTCTGGAGCTACGAGAATTCCCCGTGGCTTTACTCCACTTAACTTTCTGTATTCCTCTACGTATTTAAATAACTGTAGGACTGCCTCTCTATCAGCCCCCGCCCTCTTTACTTCAATCAACACTGGGCTGCCGTTTTTATCGAAGCCGAATAGATCTACTGAAAGATCTCCAATAACCTTCTCTTTCTCCACGATTCTTAATCCATCCTCCAGCACCTCAGGGTGCTCAAGGATTACGTCTCTGACTTCACTTTCATCTAAGTACTTAGTGAAGCCTGCTGAGTCCACTAGCTTGCATGAAAGCACTCTTATGGGAGGTGAGAGCTTCACTACAAGCACCTCCCTGGGGTCACTTCTAACTGCAGTGATCTCAACGACTCTCCCCCCAGGCTTGACTTCAATGCTGCTAGTGACCGGCTGCCAATTAACTGGCCGATAACCCGTTGGTCTATGTATTAACAGTGCCCCATCTTGTTTAATTAAAATTATCCTTTCTCCAAGGCTGAGGCTAGAGCTCCCTCTGCCATAGTATTCCACAGTGCATGGAGCAATGATTGCAGTAACCCGCCTTAAGCCTATGGACTCCTTGATGAACTCTAGTGCTTCATTAATATCCGTGAACTCGCGGTACATAGGGCTCAACAAGTTGTGTGTCTCAAGACTTCCTATTAAAATTAATGCATGAAGCCTCGTGGAGTCGATGAGTGGCGCAGTGCTAGAGAGCCGCCCAGCGCAGACCTTGGTGAAGTTGTATTTTGAGGCAGTGAATTAAGCTGTGTTAAAGCGTCAATAAGTCGTAGAGTACTATGAAGACTATGAGCCAAGTGGTGTAGTACGTTAAAATACCTCTTATAACTATTCGAAAAAGTCCTTTAGCCCCAATCCTTAATGCTATTGGTATGGATGAAATGTAGGCTGCTGCACTCATAAGCCAGGGTATATTGCTTGAATTCATTGAGAGCTTGACGCCGCCTAGGCTGAGCTCTAGCGAGGGGTTTATTAAGTAGATCAAGTATGATGCAAGCCCAATGGCTAAAGCTAGCGTAAAGCGCATAAGCACTACTTTATCTTCAATGCTTAGCTTGCCGAACAGCTCTCTATACATTTAAAGGCACCAACTCAATTATTTAGTAGCTGAGTTAAAAGTTTGAATATTTAGTGAATGAAGATGCTTGTAAAGAAGGCTTCAATGAATGTTATAGACGTTTTAGCGTGGATCGATACATCAGGTAAGGAGTCCCTGGGCTCAAGAATAGTCAATATATATTCAACTAATGACTCATGGATCTTTAAATTGCTTACTCCAACCGGGAGAAAGATGCTGAAAGTAGAGCCAGGTAGGAGAGTGAACTTCTCTATTGCTGAAAGCGCTGTACAAGGAGTCAGCGGCATTACACCAGTGCTTAGAAGACACCTGCGCAGAGGATTAATTAAAACAGCCGGCATGCTGGACTTTGATAGAATAATCTACGCAGATATTGTTAGAGGGGATAGAAGCTATAGGCTATACATAGAGCTCCTACCTCGAGGAGTCTTAGCATTAACTACTAACGAGGCTATAATTGCTTCAAGCAAATCCATGGAGCTGAAGGATAGAGTTGTGAGGCCCGGCTTAAAGTACTCACCGCCCCCAGGGCAATTAAATCCCCTTGAAGCACCCATTAGCGAACTAATGGAGTCTCTGAGAAAGGGGAGGGATTTGATTAGAGGCCTGGTGTACGGACTTAAGCTGCCTGGAGAGGTAGCTGAAGAAGTGCTATATAGAGTTGGGCTCATCGATTATAAGACCATGGATTTAGGGGGCGTCAGCGAGAAGATCGTTGAGTCAATAGTTGAAGGACTTAGGGAGCTCGTTAAAGAATCACTGAGGGGCAGAGGGTACTTAGTGAAAAGCGGTGAGGAGTTCATAAGCTTTACACCATATCCTCCAAAGCTATTCGAGGAACTCTACAAGCTATCCATAGTTAGAGTCAGTGACTTCAATACAGCTCTCGACTCATACTTCACAGCCCTCGAGAAGTATAGAGCCGCAGAGGAGGAGAGGATGGCTATTGAAGGAGAAGTCGCTAAAATATTGAAGAGCATTGAGGAACAGGAGAAGCTTATTAAAGAGTACTTAAGTAAGGCATCTATGTACAAGGCTTACTTCGAGCAATTAGCTTTAAACATAAATGAAATCAGGGAAGTAATTAACTGTATTGAAGAGGAGAGAGCTAGAGGCGGCTGGGGCTCTATAGCAAAGTGCGGTGGAGTCGTTAGCTATAACAAAGACTCAGGACTAGTTAACATAAAGACTCCTGGAGGAGTGGAAGTGCCAATAGACGTTCGCTTAAACGCTGATGGAAACGCCAACAACTACTACAGACTCTATGGAGAGTACTTGGGGAAGGCTGAGAGAGCTGGGAAAGCTGTTGAAGAACTTAGGGCAAAGCTCCTAGCTCTACAAGGATCCATTGAGGCTAGGGCTAGGGCTGCTGCGAGAGGCATTAAGCCTAAGTATTGGTATGAAAAGTTCCACTGGATGATAACCAGCGAAGGCCTCTTAGTAATAGCTGGGAGGAACTCTGATCAAAACGAAGCCGTTGTGAGAAAACACATGGAGCCAGGGGATGTATTTATGCATGCAGACATCCGTGGAGCTCCTGCAACAGTAATTAAAGTACGTAGAGGGGGGGGCTTTGAGAAAAGCATTCGTGAAGCAGCTGTAATAGCTGCATGCTACTCTAAGGCTTGGAGCATGGGTTTTAGCGAAATAGATGTATACTGGGTTCTTGGAGAGCAAGTATCTAAAACTCCTCCATCAGGGGAATACCTTGAGAAAGGATCATTCATGATCTACGGTAGGAAGAACTATGTGAGGCACATAGCGCTTAACATGGCTCTAGGAGTGGAGGAAGTCTACGACTCGCTGTACGGGACTTACCGACGAGTAATAGTTGGGCCCGAGGACGTTGTTAAGGAAAGAAGCCTAGTATACGTAGTTATAGCTCCAGGCAGCATTGACTCCAATGCTATGGCTGAAGAACTAGTAGAGTCTTTCATCAAAATGCTTGGAGAAGACGTTGGAGTAAGCTTAAGTGAAGTAGTTGAAAGACTGCCCGGTTCATCAAGGATCTTGAAGATCAGTAGGGGGGCCTCCTCATGACGCATTAAGCCGCTTTCTATGCGCGCTCCAAATACTGAGAGCTCATGTTCAAATAAAGTTTTAAAAGAGATTATTAACTTTTTAACCAAAACTAATCCCCTTCACATAGGTGAATGCTTTGGTCGAGAGGAGGATAATCGTAGAGAAAGTTAGAGTTCAGCCAGTTGAAGAGATGAGAGTAGAGTTAGTTGAGAGAAAGGGCTTAGGCCACCCCGACTACATAGCTGATGCATCTGCTGAAGCAACGAGCAGAGCGCTCTGCGAATACTACTTAAGGAACTATGGCTTAATACTCCACCACAACTTAGATAAAGTGCTAGTTATTGGAGGGCAAGCCAACCCAGTTTTTGGAGGAGGCGAAGTACTAGAGCCCATATACATAATTGTATCCGGCAGAGCTACGACAAGCGTTCGAACGGATAAAGGCGTTGAGCCAGTGCCCGTTGGCACACTAATCATTAAGGCCGTAAGGAACTGGGTTAGGAGTTGCTTTAGATACCTAGATCCAGAGGCAGACGTAGTAGTTGACTACAAGATAGGCATGGGCTCTAAAGATCTTCGCGAACTATTCTCAATAAAGGCTAAGGCGCCTGCCGCAAACGATACAAGCATAGGGGTAGGCTATGCTCCACTAAGTAAGCTTGAAGAACTAGTCCTCAGTACAGAGAGAATGCTTAACTCAAGGGAGTTTAAAGCTAAGCTACCGGCTGTAGGCGAGGATGTAAAAGTAATGGGGTTAAGGCTTGATAAAAGAATTGAGCTCACAGTGGCTGCAGCAATGGTGTCAAGGCATGTGCTAGACGTAGGTGAATACATTAGCGTTAAGGAGGAGGTAATTGAATCAGTATTAGATAATGCGTCGAAGCTGGCTCCAGAGTATTCAGTTAAAGCCTATGTAAACACAGCGGACATAATTGAACGCGGAACTGTTTACATAACTGTAACAGGTACTTCAGCAGAACACGGAGATGATGGAATGACGGGCCGAGGCAATAGAGCTAACGGACTCATAACTCCCATGAGGCCTATGAGCATGGAGGCTACTGCAGGCAAAAACCCAGTTAACCACGTTGGGAAGATATACAATGTAATTGCGACACTTATAGCTAATAAAATATTCAGTGAAGTTAAGGACGTTAGGGAAGTCTACGTCAAGTTATTGAGCCAAATAGGTAAGCCCATAGATGAACCATTTATAGCTAACGTAAAAGTACTTCCTGAGGGGGATAGATTATCCTCCAACGTTGTTTCAGAAATAGAGAGCATAGTTAACTGGGAGCTAAGCAACATAGTTAAGGTAACTGACAAGATTTTGAGAAGCGAAGTCATGCTCTTTTAAAGAACTCTTACTGCAACTAGCTATATTTTTACCCTCATAACTCTCCTGGACTCAAGGTCTTCGCTTAAGCCAATGGATTTAGCTCTCTCCGCCCTATATTCCTCCAAGACCTTGATGACTGCGTTCCTCCTCTCACGCTCCTCAGACTCAATTATTTTCCTCCACTCACTATTGATTACGGCTTCAACCAATGGCTCTACGATCACTAGTGAGCCAATGCAGTAGTGCTCATAGATTCTTAAGTCTATTACTGGAACACATGCATTTAAGTAGTGCTCCGGCATAGGAGTCGCTATAGCTATTTTACTTGACTTCAACAATTCTAGTGTATCGCCGTTTACGGGGGAATCAGTGTATACTGCCCTAATTACGCCACTTGGCTTAAAGTCTATGGATTTAATGGATTCTGCATTAACGCTGCTCGGCTTTGGAATAACCTTAAAGCCATTCATTAAGGCTCGTTCAAGCAGTTTTTGGAGCTGTGCGTAATCTCTCTCAAGGGAGTTTAAGGATTCCTCTAATTGAGAGATCTTTTTCCTCAACGATTTGTTCTCCTCCTTAAGTAGGCTTGCCTGCCTCTCATATTCATTAATTGGATTAATTGTTTGCTTTAAATTCCTCAACTCCACCTCTAATCTCTCAATCTCACTCTTAAGAGCCCTTGCCTCAGCCTGGAGAGACGCTTTCTCCGCTTCAAGAGCTCTCAACCTTAACTGCAGCTTTTTCAACGCTCTGTTCTCACTACTCTTGTGGCTACGGGCTTTAATCCTGCCGCCGGCCCCGGCTTCAACTGATTCCTTTAGTGAAACGACTCTTTCAAGCTCCTCCTCTACAGCTTCTGCAATAGTTTTTCCACGAATTACAGCTTCCTTAACTCTATCTACGTCTAATTGAACGTTGAACCTACTTATGTAGGCTTCCGCTTGCTCAAACTTATCTGCATAGCTTAGGAACGCCTTGTAAGCTGACGCTAATGCGTCTCTTTCATGGTTATCCGAGGTCTTTATCCACGGATAGTTGTTCCTAAGGCTCTCCAACAATAAGTCCTTTTCATCACTGCCTAAGTCTCTAGAGGGACTGTATAGAACTGCCTTAAATACGGCTGCAAGCTTCTTAACTGATTCAGGGGGTGAAGCAACATCTGTAGCTACTATCACAGGCCTCCCGTACTGAGTCAATAGCAGCAGTATTTCAGCTCTATCTAAGTTCTTAGAGCTCTTAACTAATAGCGGGACTCCATTGATGTCGAGTACGGCTAGGCCAGTCCAAGTACCTGGATCTAGGCCTATTATTAAGGGCTTTGTGCTTACTTTGGATTCCTCAGGAGCGTTGAGGGGTTCAAAAACTATTTTAGAGCTATATACGGGCCTTACCTCCACCTTAATGCTGTGAGTCTTAAGGGGCTTTACTAAGCTCAGCACCTTACTCCTCGGGGCATAGACTATGAACGTGCTCCTGCTTAATCCACCGCTAGACTTAGTTATCAATAAGTCGTAATCCATGTTATTTGAATCCAAAGTAGACTTTATCTCCTTGGTTACCCTAAGTATTCCAGCCCTTATGTTCCTAACATACCTGTCGTGACTCATGCCTCCCTTCGAAGACCCCCTCCCTCTGGATATAATTATCTTAGACTTATCCTCAATTAGCTTAACTCTATATCCAAAGCCCTTCTGAGCTGCTAGAGCCGCTATGTATGCAGTCTGCAGTGGCTGGGGTTTGCTGTAGACTTCTATACCCAAGCTCTTCGCTAACAGCTTTACATTCAGTTTCTCGCTCCCCACTCCAGTTACCTGCACTATCTCTATGTCTGGGGGCAGTAGTGAGAGAAGGTTGAGTAGCTTTGACTTATTTGGAGCCAACTCATATACGTTGTCTACTGCTATTGCTTTAGGAAGAGTATCCCACAAGATCCTGATTAATCTGCCTATGCTTACATCCTCATACTCATTAATTACTTCTTCCCCCCGCAGAATCACTGCGCTGTAGTGAGGTGGTGTAGAGGACTCCGGACTCCCATGCCTAACGTCTACTCCTACAATGACTCTACTGGAGCTCTCCTCCGCCTGCGACATAACTAAGAGCCCTATCTACACTTAAATGCACTCCGTAGATTTTATTGAAGAACCTCACTATATACCCTACGTCTCGCTTCAATAGACTTGGGGCACTCGGATGATCTTTTTCAACGTACTGCGGCCAATCAATTACGTAAGCCCTCTCGTTTTCAGCGCTAACTATGACGTTGTACTCGCTTAAATCTCCGTGCACTATTCCTGCATCTACGTATGCCTTCCTAATAGTTTCAAGTACATCCATTAGTGCTTTCTCCGGGTCACTCAACTTAGGCCTCCTATACAGCTCGATTCCATTTATATAGCTTATGACTACTGCATGCCTATTCCATGCGTAGGGCCGTGGAACCAGGCCTCCTGCTTTAGATAGCTCCAGTAATGCTTTGTACTCTCTTTCAGCAGCTATTTTTGACTGAGCATACCAGTTTAACTGAGGGGTTTTAACAAAGGGCCTGGTTCTCTTAGTAGATCTAAAGCTCCTGCAGCCTATTCTAAGGAGCTTCGCTATGACTAATAAGCCCCCTGGAGCTCTAGCTCTATAGAGCTCGCTCTCCTTCCCAACGCCTATTTTGTCTCCAATGGCTTCTAGAACTCCTTCTTTAACTAGAGCTCTTAAAGCCAGAATATCTAAGCCTAAGTACGTTAGCCTAAAGCCTCTATAGCTCTCGCCCCACCCCTTAACGAGCTTTAGGTTGCGCAACTTCTCCAGTGAGCGCTCCACTCTAGTTGCTGGTGCATTCACTAGTCTTTCAACATAGTCCAAGGAGACGTACTCGTGGCTAGCCATCCCCTTCTCTATGGCATTAAGTATTGAGAAGTCCAGTGTTGTAAGCTGCCTATACACTACGCCTAGCTTAACCAGCTGCAACACCCTTACTGTCAAGTTATTAAAGCAAGGCCTTAATAATATCTTTAGGGGGTTTCGAAAATGTTTTGTCTAGCGTTAGTTTACAACTTTCATAACTGCAATAACGATCGGAGGAAGGTGTTGAAGAAGTTAGGTTAGTAGTAGAGAAGCTTTAAACTACTGGAGAGGTTGCCAAAATGTTCGGAGTGTCCTATACTGTAGTTGGGAAGCGGGCTTATTCAGTTAAGATCAAGTGCATCAAAACGCCTGCCTCCTCAAAAGATGAATGTGGAGTCTTCGCCCTTTCACCACGAAAGCCCTCCCATGAAGAGAGGATTGAAGGTCTAGCGTAACGAAAGACAACGCTAGGTCGGAATGAGCCTACGGACATCAATGAGTACACCAGCGGCTTGTCAAAGATTTAATAACTATGTCTCTTGCTTTGGGAGACCATAATAGTGTCGACAAACTTACATCAAGTAAAAGCATGCCTGAAAACTCTTGATCGATGTGCATGACTTCAGGCGTTTTTACACCTTATGTTTGAAGCCGCCGGCGGGATTTGAACCCGCGTCCACCGGCTCACTTGCGACTACGGATCCAGCTGATGTGCCGTTACGAGGCCGGCGCTCCACCGGGCTGAGCTACGGCGGCTCACTACACTGTTTTAGACATATTTTTCAGGTATGGGTTTATTAGCTTAGCCTTGTCACAGACCGCTAGCCACTAATTCAAAGTATCCTTAAATTATAGCTATTCGTGAGTTAGCATCAGTGGTTTTTCCTTAAATGAAGTCTCTAGACTAAGCATGCGCCTCGGGCTTTTAGCTATTACAGTACCTGAATAAAGTCCTCTAGCAGGAATGTAGTCTACGTCACTAAAGAAGATCCATGTAAATGCTGCTGAGGAAGCTAAATCCCAGAAGTATACCTTCATTTCTTCAGTTTCTTTAGTCATGAGATTGAGAACTAAGCGCGTTGTATAGCCCGTTCTAAAGTCCTTGCCCCCTATGTATTGTTAAGATCACTTTATCTTTCTCAACTAATTCAGGCAACAAATCCTTGTACCCCCTTAGGTAGAAGACTGTGTACACTCGATCAGATTCATCATATAGGAACAGCCCATCGCTTACTAAGAGCTGCGATACATTATATCAATACTTTAATTCAATCCCACGGGCTGAAGTGTGGTGTTGTAAAACCCCAAATAAGTGAAACATCGAACTCAGCTCCTAACTCATCCTCCTTCTAGGACATCATGTACTAGAGTTTTGGGCTTGAGGCCAAGCTCTCTTGGGCAAAACTCCATGGCTTTACTAAGGGCGTCTCGACGAAGATCGATTAACGTTAGGCTAACTGCAACACCTAGATCCATTAAGACTTTAGCTAAAGCAATGCCTCCAATGCCTGTGCCGCTGCATAGATCAACTATTTTAAGCTCTCTCCTCCTATCCACGAGCTCTTTAAGCCACTTATGCTTAGCAATGACTTCAAACTCTGAGACAGCATCTCTATACCTCTTAAGGCCTTCAGCTGTAAAGGGATCTTCGATCCAGGGAAATAATCTATACAGCTTCTCCATGCATTCTCTCTTGGATATAAAAACATGCACCGGGCAGGCTATGTCAGTAGTTGCCGAATTAGCTTTATATCCTTATCCCATAGTTGATTTACTTAGTGATGAGTATTGCTATTTGGAGCGTGCTCTATGCGTAGTGGAAAATTAGCGCTGAAGGAGTACTCTATGACACTAGATCCCAGGATGAGGGGGGATTCCGTTGCCCCAGAAAGCCACCAATGAAGCACTTAAAGCAGAGGTGGAACGAGTAGTCATAAAGAGTGCCGACTACTCAGCAACGGTAAAAAGTTTAGAGAGCTCTGTAGAGTGGGAGACGTGGCTACGTCTTTAAACTAAGTATTCAAAACTGTGCAGAGTTAAAAAGCTGGGCGTAGTCTTTAAGTAATAGTTGCAGAGGCTGGCCCCATGCCTGGCTCTATGGTATCTAAGCTAGCTAAGCTTTTAGTTGAATACTCAGTTGCTATAAAGCCCATAGATGAAGTAGCTATATACGGTAGTTATGAGGCAATGCCTTTAATAAGGGAGGTCTTCAGGGAAGTCGTTGAACGCGGGGGTTACCCAATAATAGTCAATGTATACGATGAAGTATTTGAAGAGATCTTCTATAGACTTGCTAGAGAAGAGCTGCTCAGCTATGTGAGCAGCATTGAGAAGGAAATAGCTTCCAGAATAACTGCTAGGATAAGCATACTTAGCTCAACTCACACAAAGCATTTATCTGGCATAGATCCTGAGAGAATTAAGCGTAGAAGCGCTTCTAGAGCGCCGCTAATGGAGATCTTCATGGAGAGAAGCGCTAAGGGAGAACTGAAGTGGGTTGTGGCACCATATCCAACTAGGGCACTAGCGCAAGAAGCAGGGATGAGCATTATCGAATACGAGGAGTTCGTCTATAAAGCAACGCTAGTTGATAGAGAAGACCCTGTATCAGCATGGGTGGAGAAAGCAAGAGAACAGCAGAGAATAGCGGATTTCCTCAATAAAGTAAGTGAGCTGCGCTACGAAGGCCCGGGCATAAGCCTGGCTCTAGGGGTGAGTGAAAGAACTTGGATAAACGACGATGGGAGACACAACATGCCTGGTGGAGAAGTGTTTACAGCACCAGTTGAAGATAGCGCTGAAGGCTTTGTGGAATTTGACTACCCAGCCATATGGAGGGGGGTTGAAGTAGATGGAGTAAGGCTAGTGTTCAATAAGGGGGTAGTTGTAGAAGCTAGAGCTGTGCGCGGAGAAGAATTCCTAAGGAAAATGCTTAGCGTAGATGATGGAGCAATGAAGCTTGGTGAAATAGCCTTTGGCTTAAATTACTCCATAGATAGGTTTACAAAGGAAATCTTGTTTGACGAAAAAATAGGCGGAACTATACACATGGCTCTTGGAGCAGCATACCCTGAGTCCCGTGGAAGAAATAAGAGTGCTATACACTGGGACATGATTAAGGATATGAGGAGGGGCAGGGTCTACGCTGATGGAGAGCTAGTCTATGAAAACGGCAAGTTCTTATTAGACGTAATTTAATTTCCTTTTTACTGCAGCTATAGCCTGTGCGGCATTAGCTTAGATGCACGTGAATGGGGCGTAATCGTTAATAACTAGTCGTCCATTATTCATTAATGCGGTGCTGTGCTTGAGCTGGAGCATACTTGAATTGCTTAGAAACAGCCCAGATGCATTGAGGGAGCACGTTAAGAAGAGATTCATGGATCCATCAATAGTCGATAGAGCTCACGACCTCGATCTGAAATGGAGAAGAATGTTGAAGGAAGCCGATGAGCTCAGGCACAAACATAATGTAATCAGTAGAAGTGTGCAGAAGCTTCAAGGCGATGAGAGGGAGAAAGCTCTCAGGGAAGCTAAGGAACTCCTCGAGAAGCTTGAGGCTATTGAAAAAGACCTTAAGGTTGTTGAGCTTGAGAGGGAGAAAGCTCTCTTAGAGCTGCCCAACATAGTTCATGAATCGGCCCCCCTCGGACCAGACGACTCGTATAACGCTCCCATAAGGTTCTGGGGTAGAGCTAAGGTATGGAGCGGGTACTTAGAGCAGTTTAGGGAACAAACTGAGAAGCATGGATTTAGGGTAGAGTATGAGTTAATAGATTGGAGACCCATTGGACATGCCGATATGCTTGAGGAAGTGTTAATGCTTGGAAATACCCTTAAGGCTAGTGAAGTAGCTGGAAGTAGGTTCTACTACTTATTCAATGAATTAGTCTGGCTTGACTTAGCCTTACTGCTGTACGCTATCGACTTCCTTACTGCTAAGGGATATACACTAGTCCTCCCTCCATATATGTTGAAGGAGAGAGTAATGATGGGAGTTATAGATTTCGCTACATTTAAGGATGCAATATATAGAATTGAAGGAGAGGACTTGTACTTAATTGCTACAGCAGAGCACTCTCTAGCCGCACTACATTATGGGGAAGACATCCCAGAGGAGGACCTTCCTCTGAAGTACGTTGGAATAAGCCCTTGTTTTAGAAAAGAGGCTGGCGCCGGGAGCAAGGATTTAAAGGGAGTCTTTAGAGTGCATCAGTTCCATAAAGTTGAGCAATTCATATATGCTAAGCCTGAGGAGAGCTGGGACTTAATGGAGGAGCTCATTGAAAATGCTGAAGAGCTATTTAAAGGCCTAGAGCTGCCGCATAGAGTGGTCAACATAGCTAGCGGAGATTTAGGAGCTCCCGCCGCGAAGAAATACGATCTTGAAGTGTGGATGCCTGCCCAAGGCAAATATAGAGAGATGGTTAGTTGTAGCAATGTAACTGACTGGCAGGCATATAGGCTTAAGATCAGGCTAGTCAGAAGGAGGGGGATGAAGAAGGAGTACTTACATACCCTCAATAGCACTGCTATAGCAAGCACAAGAACTATAACGGCAATACTTGAAAACCACCAAGAGCCTGATGGAACGATATCTATTCCAAAAACGCTTAGAAAATACTTAGAGCCATTTAACAATGCTCCAAAAGACTACATACATCCGCGCAAAATACGTAAGTAACGGTTTCGTTAAATGCGCTTTACTATTACAATCGAAAGCTCGCCCCCTGCGGCGGGGGAGGTTGGCTAAGCTATTATATTGTTGCTTCACCCTCCAGTGCCTATTTTAATGACTTTAACATCATCTGTTTCACTAAGTTTTCTACTTATGTCGTTTACCACTTCATTATTGACTACTATAAGCGCTTCACTTTCATCAAGCTCTAAGGCCTTTAACAGATCTTCGATGCTGGTCCCGCTTTCAGCCAGCAACTCCTTTTTATCCGGCAAGATGAGGATTCTAACAGACATTGCGTAGCCACCTATGCTACGGCCTCAGCACTATATTGCACCACCCCTAATATTTCTTGTTTTGATGACGGGTGAAGGATGCTCTGCCTTTAACGATGAGAGGGGTTTGTTTTAAGCTTGAAAATATTGTTCTATGACTTAGAGAGCCCTTCTAGCCTAGCGTAACGAATGATAACGCTAGGCCCTCCCCCTTCTTTTCATCTGGGCTTTCCAGGTGAATGGTTGAAGTCCCCGCATCCACTTCTTTTAACCCACGCCTATTCGGGCTTAATTCTACTCCATATATTGGGCACAGGCTTAAGGCATCGTCTCAGTTTGTTCGAGTCGTGAGACCTTAAAATTTAACGTTAAAATAAAACAGTTTTGAAGCCCCCTGCCCCTCTTCTTAAAGCAGGAGGGGTTAATGCTCTAGGTTCTTCTTATATGCACTGACTATTTTCCTGGACTTGCTCCAGGAGCGCTTAACGTCAGTCTTATATCCATATAATTCTATGAGTATTCCTCCTTCACTTATAGATATTGTTGCTTCATTTACGTTAAGGCTTCTTTTAAGAGCTTCAACGAGCTTTAGGCACTCCTCTCCTCTGCACGAAATGTAGAAAGACCTCTTTATCAACGGCATTTCCATCATCATTTAACAACGTATTTCAACGATATCTTTCTCGCCTCAATGCTTCCACATGAAGTACATAGGAGTGTTTCACTATCTCTTCTCTTCATTACGCTGCCGCACTTATTGCAGAAAGCCAGCACTACTCCATATTGATTAGTCTTAGTTGAGAGCTGAAATGGACTTCTGCTGCTTAAAACTCTAGCTCTAACTATGTCTCCAAGCCCAAGAGCTTCATAGAGGCTTTTAACATATTTATCACCTACTTGAGATACGTGAAGTACCCCAGTAAACTTAGCTGACTTAACGTCTCTGTTTTCAACTAAGAAAATATCTATGAATGCTACGTCGTCTGATAAAGAGTCAACTACCCCCAGTACGTTGTCGCCGGGCCTGGGGTATGCTGGCTTACTTCTAAAGTTCTTTACACTTATGACTCTTTGTGCAAGATCTATTTGCAGCACTCCCAATATACTTGCCCTTATGTATCCATCAATCCATTGGTAAGTCCCGGATCCAGCTATGAATTCCTCTATTGTAGCCAGCCTGTCTCCAACGCTAACTGGTGAACTCCTCACTGGCCGCCGCCCTCCTTAAACCATAGATATCTACTGCTACTCTATAGACTTTCTTCCTGTGGTGCCTATAAGTCATCTTTATTGGAAATAGCGCTCTCTCTATATAAATTATTTTAAACCCAGCCCCCTCACTTATTGCCTTCACTAAGGCTTCCTCGCCTGAGCTATGCTTGTGCATTGTATAGACACTGCTGGCTGTCTCGAGAGCCTTCTTTAGAAACGCTACGTCTAATCCCCTGTTCTGCTTCTTCACTCCAAACGGAGGATTCATAACTATTGTATCTACGTTGACTAAGCTTATAGATCTAACGTCGCTGCACACCAGCAGTGTTTCCCAATATTCCCCGCGCTTAGCTAGAGCCTCCTTAGAGTTATCTAACGTAGAGCAGTCGACGTCTACTCCTATGGCTCTTCTAGCGCCTAAGCGAAGTGCTCCAAGAGCCAGCCTTAGGCTTCCGCAGCCGAAGTCTCCAATAGTTTTATCAACTATGTCTCCACGCATGTAGGCCTCCCAAAGAACTTTTGATGCAATAGTGCTTGGAGTAGAGTACTGCTCTAAGTACTCCTTAGGCATATTTATGTCAGGCGTAGTCTCTAGGAATAACTCTAGCTCACTCTTATCCACAGGGCTCCACCACGAGTTCACCATGGATATAGGTATTTCAAGCTCCCGCTTAACGCCATTAGTGCTTCTCCGGGAGTAATGACTGGTTTATGGAAGCTCGCTAAGTCATCTATAGGCAATCGTGGGCAGGATGTAATGACGTAGGCATCAGCTTTAACCCCTTGGTCTAACGCTATTAGTTCATTTAACGATATGTATCTAGCTACAACTTTAATTACGTCTATGCCTCTCTCATTAAGCTTGTCTTCAATTGCCTTTACTAAAGCCGGTCTATACTGCCCTGGGGCTTGACCTATTATTAGTGCAACTCTCTTAATGGGGCTATTAATCAATTGGGACACTAAGTACAGCCTCTTAGCCAAGATCTTTCTGCACTCCCTACTCATATCAATTAATTCATCCCTTGTTACATCAATTAAAAACACTTTTGCCCTCATACCTAAGTGGAGGCATAAGCCGGTGGCGTGGAAGTAGCCTGATGAAATAACTATGTATGTGTAATTGCTTCCCACAGGGATGCTGGAGTAATTGCAGCCGGTTACTAATCCTTGGTGAGAGCCCGAGCCAGGCGTAATTACTTCACACCCTAAGTCCTCCAGAGTCTTCTTCAATTCTTTGACAAGCTTCACGTATTGAGCGCTAGCTGCTATAACTACGCCAGCCGAGCTCTTTAATAACTGAATTTCATTCAGCAATCTCTCCATGGATTTTTCTGGAAGCCCGCCTAAGTAATATGCTGGAATATAGAGCACTGGTATTGTAGGCTTAGTGGCTAAGGGGTACTCTATGTGGCCGAAGTGAATTAATGCATCTGCTCCAACAATCATTGCATCATCTAAAGCCAGAGCGCACGCTCCATATGATGGATCGCTTGATAGGTATACTTCTATAGAGCTACTTATTGACTTAATGAATGAAATGACGTTTAGTGCAAGGAACTTCAATCCATTTGGTAGTTGAATTAAAAGCCTCCTAGGCTTATTTCCCTCAATAAATTCCCTCACTTCGTTGAAGCCTAAATCATATAGATCTTCTGGCTTAAGGCCTCCTACTGCCATAGCTGACGCCTTAGATGCTTCCATTGATTTGTCTCGCTATTCCTGATGTTATAAAAGTTTATATACTGGGTTTATAAAGCTCCATAAGTTAGAGTTTTAAAAACCAGGTGCTTGCATTGTCTTTAAGTCGAGAGGTTAAACCCATAACTAGAATTGAGAACATAGTTGCTACAGTAATTCTCGATCAACCCCTAGATCTTCTGGCTATAGAAAAGAACGTCCCTAATGCAACTTATCAACCAGATCAGTTTCCAGGGCTTATACTGAGGCTCGATAGGCCTAAGACCACTGCTCTAGTGTTTAAATCAGGTAAAATGGTTGTAACAGGCGCTAAGAGCATTAAGACTCTAGTAGCTGCAGTTAAGAGGATAATCTACCTACTTAGGAGGTATGGAATAATAATAACTGGTAAACCCAGAATACAGGTTCAGAACATCGTTGCTTCAGGCGACATACGCTCGCAAGTGAACTTAGAGAGAGCAGCGTATTTACTTGAAGACAGCATGTATGAACCAGAGCAATTCCCAGGCTTGATACATAGAATGAGGCATCCCAGAGTAGTCTTACTAATATTTAGCAGCGGTAAAATGGTCATAACTGGCGCTAAGGAAGAAAAGGAAGTAGGTGAAGCAGCATTCAACATACATAAGAGGCTTCTCGAATTAAACTGCATAAAACCTAAATGATGTTTTTAACTCATTAAGTAGCGGGGTTTCGCAACTGTTTCAAATATATTAACTTCACACAATGTCCTGCATTGGTTTTTAAGAGATGCGCTCAATGCATAGTGATAGCACTGAATGGGCATGGGGGGCCTCAATGCGCCGCACCTCGCCTCTGCCCCGAAAGCAATCCATGAAGCCCTAGAGGCTGAGGCAGAACGGGGTAGCTGAAATGCCGGCTATCAGACAACTGCACTTTAATAGAGTTGTGAAACCTTACTTCCGCAAGCTCCCTTACTTAATCTTCAAAGAGCCCTGCATTCTAGGAATAAATCTTATTAATGCGTGAGAGTATGTCTGTTCTAGAATGATGACGTGGGCAGCCTTGGACTTTACTAAGGATGAAGACTCTCAACTCACTCTGAGGATGGTTGAGGGAACTATTGTAGCAATAGATCTGGATAACTTTAGTGAAGTAGTTAGATCCAGGGGCTGGAGCAGCTATAAGCCTAATCCTGCAACAGGTCTATTAACAAACTTAATCTCAGAACTTGTTGAGAAATACATGGGCTTCGTGGTTTACGGACTGGATTGGGACAGGGGGACTGAAGAAGCACTCATTGAGATACCATGTGTTGAGCCTAGGGAGGTGGCGAGTGATTTAAAGAAAATAGTCTTTGAGTTGAAGGGCTTAGGTGTTAGTGCATCAATAGTTGCAATAAAGGACTATGTGATGTGCAAGAGGGCGGATTCCAGAAGAAATGCCTACAACTCTACTCCAGGCCGTAAGAGAGCTATAAGAATCCTTAAGTACTTGAAGAGGAGGGGTGGAGAAGCCATATACATTGATGGAGAACTTATTGCCGTTAAGTGAGTTTATTAAACCTAAGCTCATTGCTTTAAGTTCCTGTACGAGCATCTGCTTAAGGCCCGTACTCCATGCTTTTCTCCAGCAATTTGTAGTAAAGCGCTATTATTACTAAAGCTGAGCCTATTACTAAGGCCGCTATAGAGAGTATTGATAGAGAGCTGTACTTAAGTACGTGCCTCTCGTAACTTAGATGTAGATCTAATGTGCATTCCTCCTCTAAACTAGATCTTATGGTCAAATAATCGAACAGGTTCTTCAGGCTCACCGTTATTTCTCCATAAGGCTCTATTGAATAAACTGTGTAATTAAAGTTCTCACTGCCGCTAAAGCTTATTCCATAAAGTGTGGCGTTGAGAGTTCCACTACACCGTGATTTAATGGATAAGCTACTTGATGTAGCTCCTTCAGCTATGTCTAGCCCAAATATGAGGTGTAGTGGGGACGCATAGTATCCGCTTGACAGCTCAATGATCTTAAATTTACTCACTTCCTCTTCCTCCTCGCTTGCAGCAACAATAGCTAAAGCTAATGCTACAATTATTGTCACTAAACCTATTGCGAGGTACCTACGATATACCTTGGCTGCCTCCACGCTCCACCGCCGCAGCCAGCAGTTCTAGGATGGAAGGACTTAAATAGTTTATGGAATTAGGTGGCGGGAGCACTCTACATTCAAACGGAGGGTCTTGCCCTAAGGCTCGATGAGTTGGTGAAGAAGTGGAACCCATCAGTAGCTTCAGTGAAAACTAATATAAGCACAGCGCGTTTTCCAGAGCCCGCAGAGGATTAAAGCATGCGGCAATAAATGCATGCGTTAAGAACTCAGCGCTTCTCGCTCCACGGCAACACTATGAATTTAAATACCTGTGTGTATAAAGTAAGCCTCAACATATGGATTAAAGCGGAGTTTGAATTACATGAGTATAGGAGACAGAACCCTTATTAAGAATTTAAAACCAAGCACTGAGAACGTACACGTCCTAGTGAGAGTAATTAAAGTTGAGCCGCCGAAGGTTATACAGACTAAGAAGGGCCCGAGAACTATTAGTGAAGCAGTTGTAGGTGATGAAAGCGGGAGAGTGAAGACAACTCTATGGGGTAAGGCAGCTGGTTCATTAAAGGAGGGTGCGGCAGTTGAAATAACTGGAGCGTGGGTAACTTCTTTTAGAGGCGAAGTTCAGTTAAACGTCGGAGGGCAGAGCAGCATAAAGCCTGTGAGCGAAGGATCGGTTCCTACTAGCGATAACATACCTGAGGAATCACCTAAGGCACCTCCTCCTCCCCCAAGCAGGGGAAGGGGCTTCAGTGGGCCTAGGAGAAGAACAGGGTTTGGAAGAAGGAGCAGAGAGGAGGAGTAAGAATGAGTAGTGAGCACGAGCACAGCCATGAAGAGCACGAGGATGCTCTAGCGAAATTTGAGGAAGTAAAGTATGTAAGGCCTTCAAGAAACGGCGAATTCGTGGGGCAAGAGGGAGATAACTTCTACGTAGCTCTCAGTGAAGAAGAGGTATATGCCTTAAGTCCACTTGCATACTACATATGGAGCATGTGTGATGGAGAACACAACGTAGAAGACCTAGCTGGAAAAATGAGCCAAGACCTAAATGTAAACATTGATGAAGCTAAGGAGGTATTAGCAATAGCTCTCACAAGAATGTCTGAAGTAGATTTAATTCATCTGCTGAAGTAATGCAATAAGCTTAAGTGCTTTAAAACCCACAAGTTTTTTAAGAGCTCCATCGAATGCTCTTAGGGCAAGCAAAGTAATTAACCTCCATCCATAAGGCTACACTTAGGTAATCTGAATTGTGGAAACTGCCTATAGTGCTGGCTCTAGCGTTAGTGTTGACTCTAAGCAATGCTCCTCAAGTCCAGCTGCTTCCACTAAATGCACAGCGGGGCTCCATATATGAACTGAGAATAATCATTGGGGGAAACATAACTAACTTAGGGTCAGTTCCTGTACGAGTAAGCGACACCGATCTATTAATATATAACTACCCCCTCTATGGCTACAGCCAAGAAGTTGTTTCAGCGATGCTATATTATGGGGGCCAGCCAATTGATCATAGGGTTGTGTTCATTAATGGTTCTTGGATGTTGGTGCATGAGGGAAGAGCTCTAGATGATTTAATAAAGCCTGGGGAAAGCGCTTCATCAATGGTGGAGTACGTAGTTAGAATCAATATGACTGCTAGGCAGATGGAGTTAGCTAACTTAAGCCTTAGGGGGGTCGATGGATGGAGCTCTATTCCGGCCACTTACAGCAACTTGACTTCTCCAACTCCTCTATGGAACTACGAGAACCCCCTCGTAGCCCTTGCATACAAGTACTTGATATCAAGGGGGGAGCAGTACACGCCGCTGCATTACTTTGCGCTAGTCATTGAATGGATAAAGGATAACTTCGTGTACTCTACTCGCATTCCGCCGAGAACTGTGTGGGAAGTAGTTTTAAGGAAGACCGGGGATTGTGATGAGCAATCGAATCTACTCATAACACTGCTTAGAGCTAGAGGTATACCTGCATACATTGAAACAGGCTTAGTGTACATACCTGAGCTAACTTACGTAGGTAAAGACTCCAGCGGCTTATTTACATATGAATTCATCAATGGCGGAGCCCATGGATGGGCAGCTGCTTACATACCTCCAATAGGCATTGTGAGAATAGACTTAACTTTCTGGAGCGGGGCAGTGAACTCTCTTGGCGATGCCTTGAATTACATACGGTATTCAGCGTACTACACTTACCCTACAGTAGTTATTGAAGAAGTGAAGGCTGGAGACTACGTCTTGGGGAGCTCCAAGTTTCTCGAGGAAATAAGTTCAAGAAATCTAAAGTACTGCATTTACATAGAGATCTCGGAAGTCCGGGTTTAAGAACTCTCTCTGCTTTAAGTGATTGAGTTAGCTAAGGATCCCTTAGCTTACTTCATCACTGATCAGCATTGGAGTCATAGGTCATCGAGTAAAGAATATGTGAAGACGCTATTTTAAAGCTTCATACTTTAAGGAGACTTGCCTTCAATTAAGTTGCTAAACTCTACGTACTCTTCCTCAATGCGCTTAGCTATGTCGTGTCTATGCACACGAGTCAAGTGGAGGTAAAGGCCCTTCCTAGTGAATGGGCCCTTATTGCAGATTCCACATCTTAAAATGCCCTCCCTATCTACGACTAGCTTTCTAGCAGCTCTGTATATAGCGCTCCTCATGGCCGGCAACCTAAGCGATCCAACGGCAATCCTTATTTCCACATCATCGATCTCTATTCCTATAGCTATTTTAGCAGCCAGCTCAATGATCTTGTTGTTTACGGCTGTCTTCAAGGCAGCTTCCCACTCCATAAGCTAATCACTCCGAGTTCTTGAATTCACTTCTAGTGTCTTTAAGGAAAATTTAAAGACTTAATTGCCTAGTATTACCTATAATTGTGTGTAAAGTTCTGAAACTGCTTCTGTCTAGCACTAAGTTGAATTTTCTCGACGTGGAGTCTATGTGTTTGAAGAGCTTATGCTCGATGTGTAGTGGATTAGCGTTGAATGAGCGTAGGCATTGAAGCCCTTGAGTCAGAGCAAGGGGGCTTCCGCTCACCCGAAAGCCTCTGTGAAGGGAATAGCTTAACGAAGAATAACGCTAGGTCGGAACAGCGGCTTGCTCCAGCATTTAACTTAACACAAGGACTTTTTTACCTTGCCTTCAATTAGAGTTAAGTAGAGCCTATTCAACGAGGTCATCGGCATGAGTGGAGTTTACGTAGTTGGAGTGGGGTTTACTAAAATAGATAGGTTGTTTGAGCACAGTGCCAGAGATCTTTTTTCAGAAGCGATGGCTAAGGCTGTAGAGGATGCTGGAGGGCTGAAGCCGAGTGCGCTCGTAGTTGGTAACATGACTTCAAGCGTGTTAATGGAGCAGGATAGCTTGGGGGCATTGATGGCTGATTACAGTGGATTAAGGGGGGTGCCTGCATTTAAAGTTGAAGCAGCGTGCGGTAGTGGAGGAGCTGCATTCTACGCTGGCTACGCTATAGCTAAGTCAGGGCTAGCTGAAGTAGTTGCCGTAGGAGGGGTTGAAAAGCTTACTGAAATGCCTACGGAGTCAGTGACTAAGGCTCTCGCTCAAGCAGCTGATGCAGACTATGAGTTGATTCACGGAGTTTCATTCACAGGCCTCAACGCAATGGCCATGAGGCTCTACATGAATAGGTATGGGTATAAGTACGAGGACTTCGCTCACTGGCCAGTTAGAATGCATGAATACGGCTCACTTAATCCATACGCTCAACTGAGGAATAGAGTAACTATTGAGCAAGTCGTGAAAAGCCAAGTAATAGCTGATCCTATAAGGCTCCTCGACTGCAGTCCAACAGGTGATGGAGCAGCCGTAGTTCTCTTAGTTAGAGGCGAAGACAGGGCTAGGGAAGTGGCGAGAAGCCTTGGGAGAGAAGCGTTAATTGAAGTAGCTGGAGTAGGCCTAGCCACAGATAGCGTTGACATAGCTAGTAGGGAGAGCCTACTGACTCTAGAGTCAGTTAAGCTAGCTGCTCAACGAGCGTATTCAATGGCGGGAGTTGACTCGAGGAGAATAGACTACGCTGAAGTGCACGACGCCTTCAGTATCACTGGCTACGTATCCCTGGAGTCCCTTGGATTTAGCGATGAAGGGAGGTCAGTGAAGGAGTGGATGGAGGGGGGGTTTACTAAAGGCGATAAACCTGAAGTAAACCTCAGCGGAGGACTGAAGGCGAGGGGGCACCCGGTTGGAGCAACTGGCGTATATCAAGTAGCTGAAGTAGTTATGCAGCTTAGAGGAGACTTCCCCGGCTGCAGAGCCAGCGACCCTGAAGTAGGGCTTGCTCAGAACATAGGTGGAGTGGGAACTACGTCTTCAGTGATCGTCTTAAGGAGAAGGAGATAGCAATGAGTTATAGAGACGCCGAAGATCTAATTAAGGAACTGGGGGAGCTTAGGAGGAAGAGCCTTGAAGGAGGAGGAGTGGATAGAATTAGGGATCAGCACAGTAAGGGCAAGCTTACGGCTAGGGAGAGGCTTAAGGAACTACTAGATGAAGGGAGCTTCCAGGAGCTATGGTGGCTTTCAACAACTAGGTCGAGGTACTATGAAGAGCTTGGAATAGACATAGCTAAAGTGAAGTATTTGGGGGATGGAGTAGTAGTAGGCTATGGAAAAATAGATGGCAGAGCTGTATACGTATTTGCCCAAGACTTCACAGTCATGGGGGGAAGCATAGGGGAAGTACACGGCTATAAAATAGCTAGAGTAATAGAGATGGCTGTAGAGAATCAAGCTCCAGTAATAGGCCTTTGGGATAGCGGTGGCGCTAGAATACAGGAAGGAGTAGCGAGCCTCCACGGGGCAGGCTTAATATTTGCTGCTAATGCTAGGGCTAGCGGGGTGGTTCCCCAAGTAAGCGTAATCCTCGGTCCATGCGCTGGAGCTGCAAGCTATAGCCCTGCTTTAACGGACTTCATAGTTATGACTAAGAGCGCTTACATGTTTATAACTGGCCCTGAAGTAATTAAAGCAGCTACAGGCCTTGAAACAACTTTTGAAGAACTAGGAGGATCAAGCGTACACGCAGGCATGAGTGGAGTAGCTCACTTCGTCACTGAAGATGATGTAAGTGCTTTAAGGCTTGTCAGGAGGATTTTAAGCTACCTGCCTTCAAGCAACGCAGATGAGCCGCCATTCATCGACACTGGGGACCCGTGGGATAGGGAGGACTCCGAGCTCGACTCAATGATCCCCACAGATCCAGCGAAGCCTTACGACGTTAGAGAAGTGATAGCTAGAATTGTTGACAATGGAGAGTTCCTGGAAGTACAGGCTGAGTACGGTAGGTCGTGTGTAATAGGGTTTGCTAGAATAGGGGGCCTCGTTACTGGAGTAGTGGCTAACCAGCCTATGGTTAATGCAGGCGTTATAGACATAGATGCCAGCGTCAAGATCTCTAGGTTTGTCCGATTCCTAGATGCATTTAACATACCTATAGTTACGTTAGTTGATACCCCGGGCTTCATGCCAGGCATAGATCAAGAGCACGGCGGAATAATTAGGCATGGAGCCAAGATACTTTACTCTTATGCAACAGCGACTGTTCCAAAGATAACTATAGTCATGAGGAAGGCCTATGGAGGAGCCTACATAGCCATGGGTAGTAGGAGCTTGGGTGCTGATGTAGTCTATGCATGGCCTACGGCTGAAATAGCTGTAATGGGCCCCGAGGGAGCTGTTAGAGTGCTTTATAGGAAGGCTGCGCAGCAACAGGCTGATCCAGAGAGATTCCTGCAGGATAAATTAATTGAGTACAGGAGGCTTTTCGCCAATCCATATAGAGCCGCTGAGCTGGGCTACGTTGACGACGCCATAGCTCCGAGGGAGACTAGGAAGAAGATTTACACAGCTCTAGAAGCTATGTCGTCTAAAAGGGAGGAGGTAATTCCTAGGAAGCACGGCAACATGCCTTTATGAAGCTTCGGCCTCGCGTTGTTTCAGCTTTAGCAATATGTCTCCTTTTTTAACTACTTTACCAGGCTCAGCGAGTACTTCGCTCACTAAGCCGTAGACTCCTGACTTCACTTCAATGATCATCTTCATTGACTCCATAGTCGCTATAATGGCTTCAGGCTCAATGAAGTCTCCAACCTTAACTTTCACATCAACTATTCTCCCAGTGAGAGGTGCTTTCACTACGTTTTTATCTTCAGTAACTTTAGATGATCCCTCTTTAGCGCTGAGGGGTGGTTTGGCTAGTTGAATTTCTTCACTCACTCTCTTCACTAGCGATAGCATGCCGTCAATTAATAGATCTCCTCCTACTCCCTCAACTCTGACTACTTCTCCATCAACTTCAAGCACTACCTGCCTTAATCGCTCATCGAATTTAAGTATTCTAACTGAATACTCATCTCCATTACTCAACTTAACTAAGTACTTATCGCCATTTAAAGCAACGCTGACTTCAATTAAATTCCCCAGCGCAGTCTCTACACGATACCTCCTAACGTAAGACACCGCCTTACGTCCCCCCCAGCTACACCTAGCTGTATAGTGAGCAATCATTGCTATTAAAAACGTTTAGAAAGTAAGGCGGAGAGAAGAACGGGGCTTTGAAACTGTTTCTCCCTAGCGCAAAGCCTATTACCTCAAACGTTAAGGAACACTCTAAACCCATGTCCAGTATGCGGAGTAGGGTGAGCCTGAATAGGCGTGGGTTAAAGGAAGTGGGTGCAGGGCCTTCAACTATTCACCTGGAAAGCCCCGATGAAAAGATGGGGGAAGAACTAGCGTTATGAAAGTTAACGCTAGGTAAGAACAATAGCTCACATAAATGCTCAAGTTGCTACACTGGGAACTAGCATACTCTATGTAACCTATGGTCTGGGGGAAAATCGTAGCTATGCACAGCGTTTCTCCACTAACGGGAGCACCGTTAGTGGAGTTGGTCCTACCCACTGGATCACTTGCTTCACTAGCAGGGCGTGGGGCCAGGCAGCATTGGGCTCTGCCTAGCCTCCATTTGCAGATACCTCAGTGCATAGCGGGTTATCAGTTACAATTATTTATATTTATCGTTGTATAAGGCACAGCCCCCTTGGTAAATTCCAAGGGAGAAGTTGCCTGGCTCACGGCTCGTTAACGACGGATCCTCCTCTTAAAGATGCCAATGAGCGCTGCGATAGCTACAACAATCATCCCTGTAATGATGTATGCGCTGTAGTCAGTGAGCAATTGAGTCGGCGAAGGAGTGGAATACGTTGTATTGTATGGCGGGGAGGGCGTCCCCGTACTAGGTGAAGAGGTCTCAGTTGGTTGCGTCATGGTGGTGCCTATCAACCCGGATATTAATAGCCAGGAAATCTCGGGGGGATTCACAAGTGGATACATGTCCAGGATCTCCTTGTCCGTCGTAGTGGCTATATGGTATGGGACATCAATAATTCCATCGTTATTTGCATCAGGGCCTTTATGATGCGACCAGTAGTTGCCCAGACGCATAGTCTCATTTTCTATATACCACGAATTCCCCCCGCTTTCGTCGGCCGCCTCGAAGTTATAGCAGCGCCAGAATGCGTTGCCGTAGATAAGGTTGTCTGAGGTAGATGAGGACATGTAGATCCCTACGCTACCTGTCATGTATATAGCGTTACACACTATCTCATTTCCATGCCCGTTTAGGCCGTGTACTCCTCTGCCACCCATTAGGAGATTGCCTATTATTTTATTGCCATCTCCGTAGAGCTCTATGGCGTAGTTTCCGCTAATGGCGTTCCCCTGGATAACATTGAATTTGCCCACGAGCCTAACGCCCACGTTGGCCCCGACGATATTGTTACCCTTAATAACGCATGAAGTCGCATCGATGTTTACTCCAATCGACCCGACTATGTGATTGCCCTCAATACGTGACTCCACTCCAGTCACCATCACGCCCTCCTTAAATTGGGAGCTTATCCATGAGTTCTTAATAGTGCCTGCCCCGATTTTAACGCCGATATTAAGCGAGCTCACGTTGCTCTTGTATATGTCGGTATTCGTGCAACCTATTATGCCGAATCCGTTTGCGACAGTTACGTTAACGCTGTAAACCATTAGTGACTTGCAGACGCCCCAGATACCAGCGGGCACAGGCGATAACTCGGACTTCCCCGCCGTAATTGATGAGTTTTCTATTCTCAGATCGCCTTCGCTGTAAGCTAAGTTCCCTATCTGTATCCCGCTTCCCTCGCTGTCAATTACTACGTTTGTGAGCGCAGCGTTTTTCCCGAATACTTCGATTGCGGAATTAAGGCCGCTGGAGGGGTTTCTAAGAACAATCTTCATTGAGCCTATCTTAACGTTATCCGCTGATATGCTGACCTTTCCATTCACAATCACTTCTTCAGGTCCTGCTCCAATAATGATGACGGACTTCGAGGCATTAAACCCACTGTATTCCCCCGGCAGCACTATAATTGTATCGCCAGCGCTCGCGTGGTCTATAGCTGACTGAATATCTTGATAGTCGTTTGGCACAACTATTGTCCTACTGCCTTCGGTGATCAGCGATGGAGACATAGACGCCGCGAGCAGTGCGACGAGCACAGCGACAATGGCTTTGTTTTCCATTTAATTCACCTGACTAACCTCTCTCACACATCATTAATAAACGCTATGGTTGCATCAATGCTCAGGATAGAGCCAATAGCGTTCTTATGTCCTTCTTAAAAGCCATTAGTGCAGGGGACCCTCCAAGCAACTTGTTAATTTTAATAACTATAGAGAGGGCTTTTAGCTCTTTAAAAACTCGGATTGACGGAGAGGATTTGGGAAAACGCATCATATAGCGAGTCCCGAGCGCCCTCAGTAAAGCCATG
Organism: uncultured Sulfolobales archaeon; assembly: GCA_938045475.1. Taxonomy (GTDB): domain Archaea; phylum Thermoproteota; class Thermoprotei_A; order Sulfolobales; family Desulfurococcaceae; genus JANXDZ01. The sequence goes on along the minus strand of CALIML010000008.1, from coordinate 54,607 downwards.
GATGTAGCAGTTGTGCAAGTTAAATATATCCGTCTCTATGTAAGTAGTGGTGGTGTATTGGAGTGCTGCCTGAGTGGGTAAGGGAGTTGGCTAGAAGAGTCCTCGTTGAAAGCATTAGTTATCCAACGTTTCTTGGCGAAAGCTATGGAGAGATCGTTAATTATTATGCAAGTGTATTGAGGGAGTTTGGAGTCCATGTAACAGTACACAAAGTCCCCCAGGAATATGTTCTCAACAACGCTCCCGCCATTGCGCAGCCAAGTAAGCCTAGGTACATACTGCTGGCTAGAGTTGGAAGTGGGGAGAGAGTGCTGCAATTCAACGGTCACTACGACGTAGTCCCGCCCGGGGGAGGATGGAGTGTTGCTGAGCCATTTAATCCGAAGGAAGTTGATGGAAGGATCTATGGTAGGGGGGCGACAGACATGAAGGGCGGGATAGCTTCATTCACGGCTGCAATAGCTCACCTAGCTTCTGCAGGGGAGCTAAAGGAGTTAGTCGTTGAAGGAGTCTATGTCCCAGACGAAGAAGTGGGTGGATTAACTGGCACAGGCTACTTAGTGAAGGATTTGGGCTCAAAGCCTGATCTAGCGATTATAGCTGAGCCCAGCGGCTTAGGGAAAGTGTGGATTGGGCATAGAGGCAATGTCTGGCTGGAAGTAGTTGTTAAAGGCAGGCAAACTCATGGGAGTACTCCATGGCTTGGAGTAAATGCTTTTGAGAAAATGATCTACTTAGCCAAGGAATTCATTGAGACATATAAGCCGTTCCTAGAGGGCAGGAGAAGCAGCTATGAATACGACTTCCCTGAAGCTGGAAGTCCCACTGTAAATGTTGGGGGAAAGACTTCGTCGGCTAACGCTATAAACATAGTCCCGGGAGAAGCTTCATTCAGCATTGATAGGAGGCTTATAGTTGAAGAAGACCCGGAGCAAGTAGTTGAGGAACTTAAGGAGTTCCTGAGTAAGGAGGCTGCAGCAACAGGCTCTGAAATAGATGTGAAGTTAGTCAGTAAATCACCTCCAGCACTGACTAATCCAAACACGACTTTAGTTAAGGGATTAGTTAGAGCAGTGAATAGAGTAACTGGAACGACCCCTAAGCTCATAGTATGCAGCGGTGGACTAGACTTACGCTACTACAGAGACTTCAGAATAGATGCAGTTGCCTACGGACCCGGAGCCCCCGACGCTGCACACGTAGCTGATGAATACATTGAGTTAAGCGACGTACATAAAGCCACGGAGATATACCTTGAATTCATCAGGGTCCTCCAGGAATCAGGGGCTCAATGAATTGCGCAGGGAGGAAATACTGTTAGATAATGTGCTTACTGAGCGAATGGCGTTTATAGCTAGGTTAATTAACTTCCTAGAGGACTTAGCTGACGACGCTTTCTGCAGAGAGATCTATGTAAGTGAGGATGTGTTGCTTGGAGGAAGCGCTCCTAGTTCAATAACTGTGGATGCCGTAGACTGCGAATACGACGTTGTTGAAAGCGCTAGGGCTTTCTCCAAGGAGTGGTCCATAAATTCCAATGTGAAGAAGGGCCGTGCTGAAGTTCAATTAAGCTCCCTATATAAATACATTTACGAGCTATACATGAATTACCTGCATCCATTAATGAAGCACTACTCAATAAAGACATATGCTCAGGGAGTGGAGTACTGCTTAGCGCTGCTCTTTGAGGGAAAGGGGGTCATTGTTGAAGGGGGGAGGAATAAAGTGGTCCTTCCATACTTTAAGCACTTTCTGTCAGCACACACTCATCCGGGTGGAAGAGCTTTGCCCTCTGAAGCTGATTTAAGGACTATGTTTAGGTTATTCATTGATAGAGGATTCCTGTACTCTATAGTTGCACCAGGTTCATCAATGATTGTGTATAGAGCTGCCCCGCTGACTGAGGAATCCCTTGACTTAATGAGTAAATTAGTTAATAGTGGAGTGGAAGCAGCGCTTAACTACATGAAGAACTTCAAGGAGCTTAAAACAGTTCTGACTATATAGCGGCTCGCTCAAGTCCTTGAAGCACATGTTTATAAGCTAGCCCATGATTACTATACCTAAGGCTTCAGCGTGCTGGCCTTGCTTAAGAGGTCTGTATTGATTGCAAATAGGGGAGAGATAGCTGTAAGGATAGCGAGAACTCTGAGAGAACTTGGATGGATCGCCGTAGGAATATATACTGATGCAGATAAATTAAGCTTGCATAGGAAGTATGTGGATTACGACAGCAGAGTGTCAAGCTATTTAGATATAGATGAAATAATTGATGCAGCGCTAGAGCTCGGAGCTGACGGAATTCACCCAGGCTACGGCTTTCTCTCTGAAAACAGTTCATTTGTTGAGAGAGTCATTAGGGCTGGCTTAACATTCATAGGCCCTCCCACAAGAGCCATGAAGATCTCCGGGGACAAAGTTATGGCTAAGGACATTGCTGCGGAGATAGGTATTCCCACAATTCCTTGGGCGGAGGTAAGAGATCCTTCAAACATAATTGATTACGCTAGAGAGTATGGATACCCAGTCCTCATAAAGGCTGCTGGAGGCGGGGGAGGGATAGGCATGAGGGTCATTAGAAGCGATAAAGAGGCTGAGGCATGTTTTAAGCAAGCTAAGAGGGAGGCTGAAAAAGCCTTTAATGACCCAAGGATCTTCGTTGAGAAGTACTTGAGCGACGTGAAGCACATTGAAGTACAGATCTTGAGTGATGGAGATGAAGTAATACATTTATTTGATAGAGACTGCAGTATTCAGAGGAGGTATCAGAAGGTAATAGAGGAAGCTCCTTCGCCCACTCTGGAGAGCAGAGAGAGGGAGAAGATTCTGAGTGACGCGATTGAATTAATGAAGTTAATAAAGTACGTTAATGCAGGTACTGTAGAGTTCCTATACGACGTGGTGAATAAAAGGCATTACTTCATGGAGATCAACGCCAGGCTTCAAGTAGAACACCCAGTTACTGAAATGATTACTGGAGTAGACATAGTTAGGCAACAGCTTCTCATAGCCTTTGAGGAAGGGCTTGAGTTAAGCCAAGGAAGTATATCTATAAGGGGGCACGCTGTTGAAGCTAGAATAAATGCTGAAAACCCAGCTACTTTAATGCCTTCTCCAGGAGTTGTGAAAAAGTACTTTGAGCCAAGCGGCCCAGGCATAAGAGTTGATAGCGGGGTCTTCGAAGGCTCTGTTGTTTCACCTGAATACACTCCATTAATGGCTAAGCTAATAGCTTGGGCTCCAACTAGAGAAAGCGCTATACGTAAGTTAGCTAGAGCTTTAAGCGAATACGTAATAACAGGCGTTGAGACCAACATCCCCGTTCTTAAATCCATAATATCTAACGAGGAATTCTTAAAGGGGTTCCACACAACTAGCTTCCTGGATGCCTGCATTGATTCAATCAAGAGGAAGCTCATTGAATTAGAGAAAGTGCATGCTGTGGCTGTATCAATGCTTATGACTAAGAGCGTTGATGGACTTGGAGCCATACTACCTAAAGTAAAGAAGATCGGGGGTAAGGTGAGTTCATTGAAGAGGAGCGCTTGGATGTACTGGAGCATAGTTAAGAGCGGGGTAAAGAGGGGGAGGAAGCTTAGGAGGCTGCCGCAGAGCGGTAAGTAAGCTTGTTTTCAATAGCTCAGAGTTTAGAATCCCTTAGTTCTATGAATAAAGAAGGCCTTCTACGTGGAAAGCTGGTGGGCAACATATATAAGCCCCAGCGTTCCTTAACCACTCCCTTAAGGAGTTGCATAGGCTGGGTGAGCAAAGGCTTGTCACAGAGCTTTGAGCCATACCCATTCTTCATAAGGAGGGATTACGTTCCAGATCTAAGCATTGACGTCGTTTTATCGTTTAGGGTAACGCCAGCTGAGAAATTTACTGTTGAGGAAGCGGCTGGAGGTATTGCTGCAGAGAGCAGTACTGGGACGTGGACTACGCTCTACGAGTGGTATGATCATAGTAGGTTGAGTAAACTCATGGGGAAGGCCTTCTACTTTAGGGATCTAGGGGATGGATCCTTTATAGTTAAGGTAGCCTACCCAGTTGAGCTATTTGAAGAAGGGAACATGCCTGGACTACTGGCTTCAGTTGCTGGAAACGTATTTGGCATGAAGAGAGTTAAGTGGCTTAGATTAGAAGACATATATCTGCCGGAGTCCTTCCTTAATTACTTTAAGGGGCCGTTCAAGGGACTCAGCGGAGTTAGAGATATATTCAAAGTATATGATAGGCCTATAGTGGGGACTGTTCCTAAGCCAAAAGTCGGCTACACTCCGGATGAAGTTGAGAAGTTAGCGTATGAAATACTGATCGGGGGCTTAGACTACATTAAAGACGACGAAAACTTGGTTAGCCCAAGCTACTGCAGGTTTGAAGCTAGAGCTGAGAGAATAATGAAAGTTATCGATAGAGTTGAGAAGGAGACTGGTGAGAGAAAGGCTTGGTTTGCTAACGTAACTGCAGATGTTAGAGAAATGGAGAGAAGGCTTAAGCTAGTTGCAGACTATGGAAACCCATACATCATGGTGGATGTAGTTATAGCGGGCTGGTCTTCCCTAACTTACATAAGGGATTTAGCTGAAGAACACGGCCTAGCCATACATGCACACAGAGCAATGCATGCAGCTCTAACTAGAAACCCATATCACGGAATATCCATGTTTGCTTTAGCAAAGCTGTATAGAGTAATAGGTGTAGATCAATTACACGTAGGTACTCCTGAAGTAGGGAAGCTTGAAGCAAAAACTATTGATGTTATAAGGAGCTGCAGGGTACTTAGGGAAAAGCTGTTTAAACCAGATCAAGGGGATGACTTTCGCTTAGAGCAGGAATTCCACCACATAAAGCCGGCCATACCAGTGTCGTCGGGGGGGCTTCATCCAGGAACTCTACCTGAAGTAGTTAAAGCAATGGGTAAAGACATAGTGATACAGGTGGGAGGCGGCGTAGTAGGCCACCCGGATGGACTGAGGGCTGGGGCAGCTGCCGTTAGGCAAGCTCTTGAAGCTGTAGCTAAAGGCATTCCACTAGATCAATATGCTGAATGCTATAGGGAGTTGAAGAGGGCTTTAGAGAAGTGGGGCTTTGTAAAACCAATATGAGTTTTGTAAAGATAATCTGAAATACTTGGAGAAACTCCAGATGCTATTGAACTTTTTAAATTCCTTTCAACATATAGTTGTTTAAATTTAAGCGGGGCCATAGTTCATGAAGCTCAGCCACCCTGAAGTAGTTGATGAAGTACTTAAATTGATGCAGCCTAGGGAATTGAAGTTGTTTACAGCTGGACCCGTTGCCTGTTTTCCGGAAGTACTTGAAGTAATGAGGAGCCAGATGCTTAGCCACAGGTCCCCAGAGTACTCGGCTCTACATAGGGACACAGTCCTCAGGCTGGCTGAGTTCCTTGAGGCAAGGAGGGCTACAGTTCTCCTAGCTCCATGTAGTGGAACTGGCTTCATGGAGGCCAGCATTAGGAATGCAGTAACGCCCGGCGGGAAGGTCCTCGTTACATCAGTAGGAGTTTTTGGAGATAGATATGTGGAAGTTGTTGAAAGCAATGGAAGGAGGGCTGTAGTACTTAGGAAGCCTCTGGGAGAGCCCATTCTACCAGAGGAACTAGATGAAGCCCTGCGGAGGAATAGCGATGTAGAGGCAGTAACAGTTACTCACAACGAGACTTCAACTGGAGTAATCAATCCACTTAAGGAGCTAGCTAAAGTAGCTAAGGAGAGGGAGAAACTGGTGTTCGTTGACGCAGTATCATCCATGGGTGCAGCTGACGTAAGAGTGGATGAGTGGGGCTTAGACATAGTTTTTTCAAGCAGTCAAAAGGCCTTCGGAGTGCCCCCGGGGCTAGCTATGGCTGCAGTCAGTGAAGAAGTCTTTGAGAAGGCTGGGAAAATAATCGACAGAGGATGGTACTTTGACTTAATTGCGCTAAGAGAGGACTTAATTAAGGGGTGGAGCACTCCATCAACTCCACCAATACCTCAAGTAGCCGGACTTAACGCCGCTCTCAGAATAATTGAGAAAATAGGCGGTAAGAACCCGTGGCTAGAGATGCATGAGAGGAGGGCTGGGAGAGTCAGAAGTAAGGTAGTTGAGCTGGGGTTAGAGTTATTCGCTAAGCCAGGCTTCTATAGTCCAACTATAACTGTAGTGAAAACCCCTATGGGCTTGAAGAGCAGCGATATTTATAAAAGCTTAAGGGGCAGAGGCTTCGAAATAGCCATGGGATATGGGCCAGTTAAGGAGACTACATTTAGAATAGGCCACATGGGCTATATAACTGATCAGGACATAGATCATCTATTTAAAGAACTCAGTGATGTATTAAGGAATTTAAAGCGCGGTTAGCTTTTGAAGCAACTTATAATAACGCTTTTTAAACTTATTCCCAGTAGTATTTTGGAGGCGTAAACTATTGAAGTTAATTGGTCTCGTTGCTAGTGGAGCTTCAAGCTTTCAAGCCCCAATAATTATATACGATCAGAATGAAGTGGATGCTAAAGAGGAGCAGTTTATAGTAGTAAGTGATTATAAGAGGGGGATCAATTACTTAGGTGTGTTAAGGAATGTGCGTAGATACGAGCCGTTTCTCCAGCCCTACAAGAGGACTAGCTACGTAGATAATCCAAGTCTAGTTGATAGCGGTACATTGCCCCACAGCACTGGCTATGTAAGCATAGTTGGTGTAATAAGTGGTGGCGCTCTATTAGAGTCTACTCTACCCCCAAACCCCGGTTCAAAAGCCTATGTAGTTGAGGATCCAAGTGAATTAAAGGTATCGTTTGAAAGCGGTTTAACTATTGGAAGCCATAAGTATAGCGGCTTAGAGATCCCTTTAAACCCTCTCTGGATTCCATACCATGCTGCAGTCGTTGGAGCAACTGGAACTGGTAAGTCTAGGCTTGTAAAGGCCCTAATAGATGAAGCGCTGTCTAAGACTAACTATACTGTAATAGTCTTTGACCACACAGGCATGGACTACGTAAAGTACTATCCAGGTGAAGTTATTGAAGCCTCAAGAATAGTAATGGATCCAGACCTCATAACTAACATGGTTCTTAGAAAAACAGGCCTCAACCCACAATACTATGAGAGCTACGTACTCATGGCAGTGCTCTACTACATATTGGACTACTATAATAGGGCTGGAGAGCTTCAATCACTTACCCCAAGGCTTATCAAGGATCAGCCTGTTAAAGCCTCCGGAAAGTCTTTAACTGCTGAGGAATTAATTGGTTCAATAGATTACGGAGAGCTCCTAAAGATTATGGCTGAGCAGCCCGTTGAATGGAATAGGTGTTTGTTTAAGCAGCAACTGGATAAAGCAGTTAGATCCCTGGGGGGCAGGGAAGGGACTGTTATGAGGGCAAAGATATTGACTGACGTAAGGCTTGGAGATTCGTTCTTCAATTCCTTGAGTAAGAGGGATCTTCACCCAGCCGACGTTGTTGCTAAAGCTAGAGAGAGTAAGCTTGTAGTAGTTGACTTAAGCACTGAAGCAATGGAGTCCCGAAGATACGCGTTAGCTAGCGTAGTAAACGAGCTGTGGAGAGCTATTGAGGAGGCGAGGACTTCAATAAATACAGTCCTAGTAATAGATGAAGCTCACAACTATGCATGCAGATACTGCGGTGAAGCCGGGGAAGCCGTTTCAAGAACCTCCCGTGAAGGGAGGAAGTGGGGCCTCGGAGTAATCCTGGCTACTCAGAGAATAATCGATATAGATACCGATATTAGAAACAATTTAAATACATGGTTCTTCAGCAAGCTCCAGACTCCAAGCGACTACGAGGAACTGCGTGGCTACATGGATTTAGCAGGCATAAGCGAGTCATCTCTTTCAGCGCTAGGTAAAAGAGAGTTCTACATTGCTGGATTAATGAATCCGCTTAGAGTGCCTGTGTTAATCAAGGTGAGAGAGGTGGCTTAATGGCCTTTGAGCCAGGCGCTGTAGAGCTTGAGGAAGAGCCTGTTCCAATAATAGTCTTAAGAGGGGTTGAAAAAGAGGCTGCTAGAATAGCTTCTTCACTAAACGTATCTAGAGTTATTGTTGAAAAGGAACGTATTAGAACTATGCTCTACTCCCTTGGACTACTGGGTGAAGTGAGTAGCTATAGTGGTAGACCCCCATGTGTTTTAGCTGTAGACACAGGCTTTACGTCTCCTCCACTAGAGCTTGTTGGAGGAAGGCTGCTACTGATCCTGAGATCGTACGTTGTTCAAGGATGCATATGCCTCGAAGGACTTCAGCCCAGCAGTAGTGAGGGATTCATCAGGTTTAGCGATGCAGCTGAATACGTAGCTCCAATATACTCAAAGATCTATGAGAGGAGGTTCGTTAAGGAAGTCCTAGAGTTAAAGAAGGCTGGGAAAACTCAAGTAGACTTAGTGTTAATTGATGGAGAGCTTTTCCCAAGGACTCCCCCAGGCTTTGAGAGGGCTGCTAAAAGCAGCGTTATGAAGCTTTACGGCAAGTTAGTTGACTTAACGCAGGAAGTTCTTGAACTAGCTTGTGAAACTAATACAGCTATTGCCGGTGTAGTTAAAAGATCTTATGGACGCGACGTCGCTGTTAGATTACTTGATCCACAGATTAGAGTGAACGATAAGGCTCTAGCTTCATACATCCTTAAGCCCGGGGAGTTCGTAGACCTAGGTTCTTACGGCGACATAGCTTTCTATTTATGGAAATTCATGGATGTATTCAAAGAGCACTTGGGTTCCACGGATCTTAGGGCCTATAGCGAGAGGCTTTCATGGATCCTGAGCGTCACGGAGTCGTGCAGTAGTTGCAGCAGCATAGGCTTAGGCATATATAAGGCCTGGGTACCGACGTACTTCATGGTTTCAACGAAGGTAGAGTACTGGGTTAGCAGTGAATTCAATTACGATAAGCTATTATCGTACCTCTCCTCAGTAACTGGAATGAATGGAGTCCCCCATCAATTAGACGTAGTGGACTCAATGTCTATGATCAGCAGGGATACGCTGTACTTAGTTCAACAACAGCTATTCAAGGAGTTATCTAAGATAACTGGAGATGCTGAAATAGCTATGAGCATAGCTGGACTAACTAATCCCGAGAAAATAAAGGTTATTGGATTGAAATAGAGCCTGGATGTAAGTTGATTCCAGTGAACGTTTAAAGTTCGGAAAGCGGTAAAACGTTCAGCGAACACACTGCGTAATGGTGCTTAAAGTTGGTTATTAAGGTACTTGTAGCTGCCCCAATCCATGAAAGAGGCCTTGAGATACTTCGTAGAGAGGGTTTTGAAGTAGCTTATAGGGAGTATCCTAGCGTGCGTGAATTAATGGATCTAGTAAAGGGCTTTAACGCACTCATCGTTAGAAGCAAGCCCAGGGTCCCTAGAGAAGTCATACTTAGGGCAGACGTACTTAAAGTAATTGGAAGAGCTGGCGTTGGAGTAGACAATATAGATGTTGAAGCCGCTAGAGAGAGAGGTATTGAAGTATTAAACGTTCCTGAAGCATCAACAATTAGCGTAGCTGAACTAACCATGGGCCTCATACTAAGTGTTGCGAGAAAAATAAGCTATGGGGATAGAATGGCTAGACTGGGCCATTGGGCTAAGGCTTATTGCGAGGGAGTAGAGCTTTATGGAAAGACCCTTGGTATAATAGGCTTTGGCAGAATAGGGGAGGCCTTGGCTAAAATAGCTAAGCGGGGCTTCAACATGAGGATAGTGTACTACAAGAGGAATAGGCTTCCCAGAGAAGTTGAGGAAGCTTGTGAAGCGGAGTACTTAAGCCTTGAAGAACTGCTAAGGGTTTCAGACGTAGTCTCTATACATGTCCCATTAACTCCTGAGACAAGGCACTTAATTAATGAAAGCAAGTTGAAGTTAATGAAGAAAACAGCTATACTCATCAATACTTCTAGAGGAGAAGTTGTTGATACAGAAGCACTAGTTAAGGCTCTTAAGGAAGGATGGATAGCTGGCGCTGGACTAGATGTCTTTGAAGAAGAGCCTCTGCCTAAAGACCATCCCTTAACGAAATTAGATAACGTTGCATTAACGCCGCACATAGGGGCCAGCACTAGTGAAGCTCTAGAAAGATCTGGCGTAATGATAGCTGAGAAAATAAGGGATTTCTTCAGAGAGAGGAGCTCTATTTAAGCACACTATGCATATCTACAACCGTTAGAGGGGCTGAGACTTATTGTCACGCGGGCGAGTAGTCATAAAAGCTCCGGGACTAACTATGCCCGTTAAGAGAGTGGAGCCCGTTCTACTAGATTTGGACTTGATGCGCCCACACGAGGAGGTCATTAGTAGAAGGCTTGACGACGTTAAAGAGTTTATTTTAAGAATTAAGGCAGTAGACTCTCCTCTAATTGTCGCGCCAATACCCGGCGTTGAGCTCTACTTAATAGTTGATGGACATCACAGGTGGGCTGCATTGAAGGAGCTTAAGTGTACTAAGGCTCCTTCAATAATTGTAGATTACTTCGATGAAAACATCAAGCTATACACTTGGTACCCAGCTTTTAAGGGCGAGTTAGAGGATTTCTTAGAAGCTCTTAATGGACGTGGAGTTGAGTACGGCGAGTGTAGAGGGGGGTCGGGTGAAGACTCCTTAGCAAGCAGTACTGCCTTCGTATTGTTGAGCAGCGGAGGCTTATGCATCGAGATCTCTGGAGGAATAGCTGTAGAAAAGACTGTTTCAAGAATACTCGACGAGCTGTCTTTAGCTGGCTCAATAAAGCTATACTACTATGGCCTACTTGAGCACGCCTTAGGAGACTTGGCCATCGGTGAAGTAAGCCACGTCCTAATTAGGAGGAAGCTGACTAAGGAGGAAGTAATGGGTGTTGTTATTAGAGGTGAAGTGCTTGCACCTAAGACCACGAGGCACGTTCTCCCATTCACGCCTGAGGAGACTTACACTCCACTAAGCTTGTGTTGCACTCAGTGAAAAAGCCTAGGCGTGTAGGAAGGTCATTCTCATTAATTAAGGCCTTAGGCTAGTAGTCTAGGGGAGGTAGATGTCGCTCTTTAAGCCTAGGAAAAGCCCTTCAGCTAGAAAGGAGGTAATTGAAGACATAGTCAAGGATCTCCCGCCGGGACTTAGGGATGAAGCCAGGAGGGTTCTTGAAGAAAGCGCATGGGCTCTTGAGTCAAGGGAGAAAGCCCTGGATTACTTGAGGAAACGCGGATTACTGAAGCATTAATAAGCTTAATTTCTTCCTTTTAAACATTTAGAGAGCGGCATAGAGGTCGGCGAGCTTTGGAGATGATGCTGGTTACTGAAAAACAGTATAGGATTGCTCTAGAGCTATGTAAGGCAGGCGGCGAAATTGATGTAACTGAAGTAGCGCGACGCCTAAATGCAAAGCCCGAGGACCTCATGAGGGATATCGCAGAGCTTGAGGCTAAAGGACTCCTGCATAGGGGAGTAAGGCAAGTGGAGTTGCTTGAGCTAACTAGTGAAGGCTTAAAAGCCTTTAACGAAGGCTTGCCTGAGGAGAGACTGTACACTAATGCATTTAAATGCATTGGTAAAAGCATTGGGGAATTCATTGATTGCGTAAAGAGCTTAGGTATTGATGCAGATGAAGCGAGAATAGGGCTACAGTATCTATTGAAGGGAGGCTGCCTGGGAGTAATTAATGGAGTAGTAAGTGTTTCTTCACTAAGCAAATGTTATGAAGTAATGGAAGCTGCTGGAGAGCTTAGGGCCTGGCTTAAATCGATCAAGGAGGTGGGTGTAAACCCCCCAGTTGATTTGCTGCAAGTACTGAAGAGAAGGAAGTTTATTGCAGTAGTTCAGAGAAACATAGTTGCAGTTTCTCCAACTCAGAAGTTAGTGGAGCTGCTTAACAATGGATTTCTGCAGGCTGCTCCACTAGTAACAGTTGTAACTCCCCAGCTTTACTTAAGCGGCAGACTTGAGAAAGCCATCGTAAAGCGCTTCGATCTATCGATAAGTCCTCCCAAGAGAAAAGTGGCTAGGCTTAATGCTTACTTAGAGTTCCTCAACCTAGTTAGAGAAACTATGGTTTCAATGGGCTTTGAGGAAGTTAAGGGGCCTCATGTAGAGATGGAGTTGTGGAACTTCGACGCCCTATTTCAACCACAGGATCACCCCGCTAGAGAAATACACGACACCTTCTTCGTATCTACTCCTCTAGAAGTAAAGCCGCCTGAGCGCAGCATTATTGAAAGAGCGTCAGCAGTTCATAGGAGGGGGTGGAGTTATGAGTGGAGTGTTGATAGAGCTCTTAGATTAGTGTTAAGGACTCAGACTACGGCTGTGTCTGCTAGAGCCATTTTTGAAAGAAGCAATGGAGAGTACAGAGTCTTCACTATAGATAGAGTTTTTAGGCCGGAGAACCTTGACGCCAAGCACTCCATGGAGTTCCATCAATTGGATGGAATAATCGTTGGCTGCAACGTCTCCTTTAGAGAGCTCCTAGCCTTCTTTAAGGAATTCTCAGCAGCTCTTGGAATAAAGGAAGTGTGGTTTAAGCCAGGCTACTTCCCCTTCACTGAGCCAAGTGTTGAGGGCTTCATTAAGCACCCTGAACTGGGGTGGATAGAGGTTTTCCCAGGTGGAGTACTGAGGCCTGAAGTAATGGAAATTCTTGGAGCAAAAGAGTCGAGGGCCATAGCCTGGGGCATAGGAATAGATAGGCTTGCAATGGCCGTCCTAGGCATAAATGACATAAGGAATTTATTCAGTAAAGACTTGGATTTCTTGGAGAAACAGGCTTTCCCTCAACTAGAGTACTTTAAGAGAAGAACAAGTGCTAGGGAAGTAAAGGTAGTTGAATACCCCTATTAACTTAGAGCTTTGTTTAAAACCCGTGGAGTTTTTGAAAGAGACTGTGCACTGACCCCGGGACCGAAGAACTGAAGTAGGATCAGCTTTATAACCCACTTCAGGATCAGTTATAGAAGAGGGTGTGCCTTATGTCTGAATCAAAGACTGCTAGAGAACTAATACTTGAAGTACTGATGCGGGAGAAGAAGGCTCTAACGCCTAAGGAAATACAGAGGTTGACTAACCTAAACTACAACACAGTGAGAGGGAGGCTACAAGATCTTAAGAAGAAGGGGTTAGTAGTTAAGACAGAGGCGGGCTGGATTTACAAGGAGTACGCTAAGGCATAGTCTCATAGGTAAAATAAGAATCCTTTTTAATAACATTTCAATGCTCTACTAACGTATTTAACTTGCTTTTAAGTAATTCTAGTTGAGGTGGATCCAGTGAGCAAGATCGATAGGTTAAGCGTTGATTTAAGCGAAGTTAAAAGAAAGAGAATGGATTTCTGGAAAAGAGAGCCTGCATATAGAGCTATATACGAAGCATTGATTAAGCAGGGATACCACTTAATAGGCACTACTGGCGCTGTAAAGAGGTGTTATTGGACTAAGGAAGCCCTTGTTAGAAGGAGGTTCTGCTACAAATGCCTCTGGTATGGAATTGAGAGCCATAGATGCATACAAATGACTCCAGCCGTAGTCTGGTGCTGGAATAGATGCCTTCATTGTTGGAGGCTTCAGCCAGAGGATTTAAAAACTGAATGGGATGAGCTCAAACTGCCCATAGTAGATGATCCTGAGGTATTAGTTGAGGAAAGCATCATAACTTACAGAAACATAGTCAGCGGCTTTAAGGGAAATCCATTAGTGGACAAAAATATGTTTGAAGAAGCTGTAAATCCAAGGCACGTAGCCATAAGTTTAGCAGGCGAGCCCACTCTATATCCAAGGCTTAGTGAGCTAATTAGGGAATACCATAGAAGAGGTCTGACTACTTTCTTAGTCACGCGCGGAATAAGGCCTGATGTAATTAGTGGGCTAGATGAAGAGCCTACGCAGCTATATTTAAGTTTTGAAGCGTGGAATGAAGAAATGTACAAAAAATTCAATAGACCCCTGATCCCAAGGGCTTGGGAGTTGATCGGTGAAACAATAGATTACGTGAAGTCATTTAAAAATCCAACAGTATTTAGAATAACTCTCATTAAGGGATTCAACATGAGTGATGTAGATGTTGAAGGCTTTGCAAAGCTTATTGAAAGAGGTGATCCAAATTACGTTGAAGTTAAGGCATACATGTACATGGGGAGAAGCAGGTCTAGGCTGACTCTAAGCAATATGCCGAGCCACGTGGAGGTTAAGGCATTCGCTAAGAAGTTAGCTGATAGAGTGAGTTATAGAGTTCTCAGTGAAAGCATTCCAAGTAGAATAGTGCTCTTAAGTAGAATTGAAGAGACGGTGAGGCATGGAAAGGGATGCATTGGCGGAGTCGGAGAGCCAGAGAAGTGGTGTAGGACTCTGGGCGAAGAATATGAAGAGGCCAGTGAACTGTCTTAGCGCGTTTAAACATCAGTAATTGAGTACATATACATCCCCAAATCTACCTAACTTAACTACTGAGCCAGGCTCACTGTCTACAGGCACTACTCTAAGACCTGTTGGATAGTTCTTTAGGTAAGCTACTGCAAGTGCATCAAGTATTAAGCCTCTTACCCCACTTTCATTTAAGGGGACTACAACCATGTCTACTCCCGGCACTGAAGCACTTGAATACCTTATGAAATCCCTTGCATTGATTAGGCCGCGGCCCCCCAGCTCTATTAAATAGCTGTCTTCAGCGTAGGGGAGCATGACTTTATTAAAGCCCCCCATTTTTCTGAGAATTAATGATGACTCCGCTACTGCCTTGTTCAATACATGTATTCCGTATAGGAATCCATTTACATATGGTTTAGCATTAGCGACCAACTCGATGAGTCTAGCAACACTTTTATCCATCCACGGGCTTATGCTGTAGTCTATGAAGAAGTTCACTTCTTTTAGTAAATTGCTCAGTTCTCTTTCTACACGTAGAAGTGCTTTTTTAAAGCCCTCTAATCCTCCCTCCACGTATGCTTTAGCTAAGTAATTAGGGTATAGTAGGCTTACTCCAATTCTCCCACCGTAGAGGCTTGTTGATATTGGGAAGTAGGGGGTTTCTACTGGCGAGGCATTTAGACTTAAAGCTACTTGAGTAGTGTAAATAGGGTTTACGCTGCTGAGCTTAACTAAGTATTTTGCTAACTTATTTACAGCTGCTTCCTCCTCTAAATAGGCTAGACATACGTATGCTCCAAGTTCAACTAAGTTAAGTAAGGTGGTGTAATCGACTTCTTCAATCATATAGCAGCCAGCGCTAAGCAAGTAATCCTTCCTAACGATGGCCTCAGACAATAGTTCAGGGATCTTTCTATATACATCTATTCGTGGAATTGGTAGAGAGATTCTCTTAGTCCACACCGGGAGCCCTGCCGCCTCTAATATTCTTACAACGCCTTCAGCAGATTCAATAGCTTCTAAAACAGCGTTCTTCAATCCTCTGCTACTCCACTCCAATTGAGTGTTGCAAAAACCAGTAACGCTTCTAATGATTAGATCGCCTAGCGCTACATCCATAGAGGAACGCACCCCATACTTTTAGCAGCAATACTTAACTATACAAACTTAACGTTGTAGAAGTAATTGATAATGCAAAGCGCTCAGCGCTAGGTTTAAGCGTTCAAGCGGCTTCCGCCCTAGCTTTTATTACAGTCCTCCCTTAATTAATAGTGGTGGGAAAAAGATTTAAATTGCTATGAGTTACCATAAATGGGGGAGATCATGAGTCAAGGCAGCATAGCGGCGGGAGCTTTTGTAGGCTTCCTCTTATTAATAGCGTTATGCTGGGTTCCCTTCATAGGTCCATTTATTGCAGGAGTAGTTGCTGGAATAATTGCGCGGGGGGCTTTAAGGGGTTTTATGGCGGGTTTCTTAGCGGGAATCACTGGAGCATTAATACTGGGCTTAGCTCTAGCCATACTGGGAGGGCTTATTAGAGGCTTCATTGGAGCTCTCATAGGCTGGATACTTGGCTTTGGAATAGCGCTTACATCTCTAATAAGTGTAGCAGTCATTTGTGCTCTAGGCGGATTAATCGGTGGTTTAATTAAAAGGTAGACTTCTTCTACTAAGAAAAATGAAAATAAAAGGAATTAGATCTTTAGGTTAGACAGGTTTAGCTTTGAAATGATCTCTTCGAGCATTTCAAGCTTCTTTAACATTATTTTTCTCTCTATGCTAGCTACAAGCCTTCTAGTAGATACGACAGCATCAGGGTTAACGCTTATGCTATCTATGCCTGCTCCAACTAGGAATTCCACTATTTCCGGATATACGCTTGGAGCCTGCCCACATATGCTGACGGTAGCTCCCTTACTATGGGCTTTCTCAATGAGCATCTTTATAGCGGCTCTTACAGCAGGATCTCTTTCATCAAAGTACCCCATTTCAGCGAGTATATTGTTGTCGCGGTCTGCTCCTAGGATTAGTTGAGTGAGGTCATTGCTGCCAATGCTGAAGCCATCAACTAGCTCGGAGAATTCATCCGCTAAGAACACTATGCTCGGCACTTCAGCCATAGCCCATACCTTGAAGTCCTTACCTCTCCTTAGGCCTTCTTCATCCATGATCTTCAGTGCTCTCTCAACTTCCCAAGTGGTTCTAACAAATGGAAGCATTACCCACACGTTGATTAAGCCCATTTCTTCTCTAACCTTCCTTATCGCCCTAGCTTCAAGCCTGAACCCCTGCTCGTAGTTTGGATGAATGTATCTACTGACTCCACGCCAACCGATCATTGGATTTCTTTCCTCAGGCTCATACTTCTCCCCGCCTTTCAATCCACGATACTCATTAGTCTTAAAGTCGCTAAACCTAACTACAACAGGCCTTGGGAATATTGCTTGTGCTACTTTAGCTATTCCTTCAGCTAGCTTATCTATGAATAACTGTGGCTTTCCTTGCTCAATTAGATATAGTGGGTGGTATTTGACCCAGTCACTTATTATGAACTCTATCCTCATTAACCCTATTCCATCAAACGGTAGATCCAGGTACTTGCCAATGGCGTCTGGCTCACCTAAGTTCATGTATATCTTCGTAGCTGTAACGGGGTATAGAGGCAGCAGCTGTTCAGAGCTAATGCTCGCAGTTAAGCTGCCTGTTACAACTGCAGTAGGTGTTGGCACAGCCTTAGGCTTAGCTAGCTCCTCAACTATACCTTCATAGACCACTCCCCTACTGCCATCAATTGTCACTTCAAGCCCGCTCTTAATGGCTTCAGTTGCATTACCTGTACCGACTATGCACGGTATCCCTAATTCACGGCTCACTATTGCTGCATGGCTAGTCATGCCGCCTTCGTTAGTCACTATTGCAGATGCTTTCTTCATTAATGGAACCCAGTCTGGGTCAGTCATCTTAGTTACGAGGACTTCTCCATTCTTAAATTCCTGAGCCTCCTCTCCATGTGGATCAAATATTACTTTAGCTACTCCAGCTCCAATGCCTGGGCTAGCCGGTAGGCCTCTAGCAATAATTCTTGCCTCAGCTAGCTTAACTACCCTCCTTGCTTCAACGGTCTTCTCCTCCCTAGCTTTAGCTTTTCTAGAGCTCCAAACGGTTTCAGGCCTGGCTTGAACTATGAACACCCTCTGTGGGAACGGCAGATCAGCGTCGACAGCCCACTCTATGTCCATAGCTTTGCCGTAGTGCTTCTCTATGAGTAAGCCTAGTTCAGCAAGCCTCCTTACTTCGTCTTCATTAAGGCTTGGCTTATCTGGATCAAAGCCGGAGTACTTTTCGTGAGGAAGATTTATGACTTCGTTTCTGCCTAGCTCTGGGTTGAAGACTATGGCTAAGTTCTTCCCATTAATTGATTGACTAACTATGCTTAAAGTGCTTTTATCTACAACCCACTCATCTGGTGTAACTTTTCCACCCACCACGGCTTCTCCAAGACCCCAGGAGCTCTCGATAACTATTACGTTTTCATCCCCTGTCACTGGGTGTATAGTGAACATTACTCCAGCAGATCTACTGTTAACCATTTTTTGAACTGTGACACTCATTAGCGCTTTTTCATGAGCTATGCCCTGAGCTACTCTATAAAACGTTGCTCGAGCAGTGAACAAGCTTGCCCAGCAATCCTTTACTTTACTCACTACGTTGTCTTCACTGTACACGTTGAGGTAGGTCTCCTGCTGGCCAGCGAAGCTTGCCTCAGGCATGTCTTCAGCTGTTGCACTGCTTCTTACAGCTACCCTTAGCTTAGCTGCATCCATGTTTAACCTTAGTGAAAGCTTTCTATAAGCTCTCTTAATAGCTTCCTCTACTTCAGGGGGCATAGGAGTGTTCTTAATCATTTCCCTAATCTTAGCTGTAGTCTCATCAAGAGCCTTCTTATCGTTTACATCAAGTCCTCTAAGCATTGAGTAAATGCTCTCGCTTAAGCCCGTCTTCTCTAAGAAGTACTTGAATGCGTATGCTGTAACAGCAAAGCCTGGGGGAACAGGTATGCCAGCTCTAAGCATTTCGCCTAAATTAGCATTCTTTCCTCCAACGAGAACTGTGTCATCCTTAGTTACCTCTTCAAGCCACAGTATGAATCTTTCTTCCTTAGGTGTATTGCTCATTGTATACGCCCACAGCATATTTACTGGAAGCTAGAAATCACCTTAAGCAATATAAATATTTTTTCAAAAACACGCCATCTCCACGAGTGTGTATTTCCGTCAACAGTTCCGGCGTCCGCAATGATGAAGATACGTTGTTTAAAAAGTTCGCCGCGAAGACCAAGCCATAAAGGCCCGATCCCGGCTTGAGGCAGCTGCGAGACCTCGCGGATCTCACAGCTAGCCCCAACGCAGCTGGCTTAACTTCCGGGTTCGATATGGGACCGGGTGTTGCCCAGCCGCTATGGCCGGGTCGGGCCGGGAACTACTTAAGGAAAGCGGCATTTATAAATATTTTTCGCTTTCCCCTCAATTCCTCATTTCTTTAGTTCAATCGCATATATCCCTCTGACTTTCAGGGTTGAAGAACACTTGGGGCATTTCCCCTTCAGTAAGCCTATGAAGTCCCCCTGCTGGTAGTCTACTTCCTGAATATAGTCGCACTTAGTGCATTTCAGCAATGTCTTTACGACAGTCACGGGCTCTTTAGGCCTTCTATACACATCTAAAAGAGTCTTAACTACTGTAGCTACAATTACTACGACTATAGCTATCATTACTAACGTGTTTTGATCGAAGTTCATTGCGTTACACCAACTGTATTGCCTATGCCGGCAACTATTACTGTAGCGTTTTCAGGAGTGTTTTCAACTATAAGCCTCTTCACGTAGTCAGCAGCTCTTTCAGCTGCTTCATAAAGCTCCTTTTTAAGAGGCTTTAATGCCGATGCTAAGTCCATCTTTACTACGAGCGCCCTAAGGGGTATGTTATACTTAGCTGCAGCTCTCTCTATAGCTATTTTCTCAGGGCCTGGATCACCTATTGCTGCTCCAACTCCTTCAGATATCTCTCCATCCTCTTCCCCTTCTAGTTTTAGCGCTGCATCAACTGTTATCACTAAGTCTACGTTTCCACTAAGTTCTTCAACTAAATCCGACAACACCTTACCCGGCTTTCCAACGTTTGACCCAGGTCCTTCGGCTTTTACAATGAATACCCTCCTACTATCTAACCTAGCTTCAACTATCGCTGTATCTTCAACTGTCTTCCTTGATAAAACATCTGATTCCTCAATTAATCTATAGGCTACTATAGCTCCAATGCTGTCTCCAACTGGTTTAGCGCTCATAAATGCATCTAAAGCCTTATAGTATGTAGCAGCCACCTTCATTACTTCAGGCATCTGTAGCTGGAGCTGCATTATTAGAACCCAGTTGTTCTGCTTCTCCCCTAGGAGGATATAGTGTCTAATGACTTTATATAAGTAGTTTAACACTATGGCTACTTCAAGCGATGACTCAAGCAAGCTCCTCTCATACTTACCTGCATTTGGAAGCAGCTTCTCAAAGAAGCTCTTTATTGCTCTCTCTTCAGTTCTAAGTATGTGGTCAAGTCTCTTAATGATGTCTATGGGCTCTATTTCAACTGGGCTGATTGCGAAGAAGTCTATGTACTTAGCGATAGAGTACTCAGGATCTTGTGCTCCAAGCTTCCTTAATGCATCTATGATCCTAGCCCTGCTGCTCTCAGCATAGCTCCTTATTACATTTAGCTTACTCCTAATGTCGTAGATCCATATCTTCATTTGAATCCTCTGATTAGTCCCAGTAATTATCATTATGAAGAAAGTTATGAATACTAGCTGCCAGATGTAGTCGAGCCAACTCGAGTTAGCCATGGGTTGACCCTGCGTTTATAGCTTGTAACAAGTTTTTGAATACTGATAGTTGTTTAAATACTAACTTGAGCTAGTTAAATGGTTGTAGTGATGACTTCTCTACCATTTATTAAAACGGTGTGTTCATACTGTGATACAAGGCCTCCAGATGCTTCAACTAAAACTGGGTATGTGTGAATCCTCCCGTGGGTTGTCAGCTCCTTTAAAGCTCTCTGAGCTGAATCAATGCTTTCAAGCGTTTTTGAAAGCCACCTTAGGCAGAACGGTAGAGTCTTATAGGTCTCCCACAGTTTTTTCAATAATTCATCTCGCGGTCTAGGAGCTCCCCTAAGGGAGTATATCGCTATGGTTGGAGAGTCTTTAACTAATCCCTCTCCATTAGTTGCAAAGGGCTCTATAGCGTAAACTCCGTCAACTAACTTGTGCTTGGCTCTGTAGTCATTGTAGTTAGGTATGCTTACGCCGCTATGTATTATGAACCTATCTATGCTGTGGCCAGTTAAGTTCCTTATTGGTTTAAACCCCCTCATTCTTATTGAGTCCTCTATAGCTTTTCCAACATAGTTTACGGGCACTCCATTGCCAATCACTTTTAGAGCTGACTCAAGGGCTTTTTCAGCTGATTCAAGCAGTGGTTCATAAGCGGGGTTGAGTGTTACTGTAGTAGCTGTATCAGCTATATATCCATCTACGTGGACCCCTATGTCGATTTTAACTACTGAGGAATCAGGGATCATCGATTGATCTCCAGGCATTGGAGTATAGTGAGCGGCTACATCATTTATTGAAATGTTGACTGGGAAAGCTGGTTGACCGCCGAGCTCCATAATTCTACTTTCAATGGCTTCAGTGAGCTCAACTAAGCTTACTCCAGGCTTTACTAGTGATTCAGCTTCTCTCCTAACTCTACTGGCTATACTGCCCGCCTTTAAGTACTTCTCAACTACTTCTTCACTAATCATTGAGGAGTCCCTCGATTGATACGTAGTTTAGGAGCTATATATTGTCTGCTCAAGCCCTCTCTCTCCAACAGCAAACTCTACGCTAGGTGATGGATTCAAGTCTTTCAATGCTTGAGCTACCTGTCCTCACCCCTAGCTATTGGCGAAGTAAAACTTTAAGCCTGAGCTAAGTGATATCATGGTGGTGAGAGAAGAGTGGCTTTATTAAGGTACTTTGGGCATTCGGCGTTTGAATTAAGGCTTACTGGACTTGACGGGCTTGAGAAGAGGGTTTTCATAGATCCATGGATTTCAAACCCTCTTTCACCAGTACTCCCTGCGGATTATGCTGGAAGAGCCGACTATATATTCATCACGCATGATCATGGAGATCACGTTGGTGATGCTGAAGCAATAGCTAGAGAGACTGGAGCCACTATAGTAGCGATATATGATTTAGCTGTTGAACTAGAGGCTAGAGGGCTTAAAGCAGTTGGTGCAAACATCGGTGGTAGAATAAGCTTAAAAGACTTATTCGCAGTGCTCACTCCAGCTACGCACAGTTCTCGAACTGGTTCACCTACTGGAGTAGTTGTTGGAGGTAGAGATGTAAGAGTTTACCATGCAGGTGACACAGGGCTATTTAGTGAAATGGAGTTCATTGGGAGGCTCTATAAGCCAAACATAGCGCTGCTGCCTATAGGAGGGCACTTCACTATGGGGGTTGAGGAAGCATCTCTAGCGGTAGAGTTAATTAAGCCTGAGATAGTCATCCCAATGCACTACAATACTTTCCCAGCAATAGCAGCAGACCCAGTTAAATTCAAGGAACTCGTTGAGTCAAAAACTAGTGTAAAGACAATAATACTCAGGCCAGGTGAAGAATTAATTTACCCCTAATACATATCATCTACACGCCCCCGCTTAAAGAGCCTGCATAAGCAACCCAAGCAGGGAATACTATGAATGCAGGTGTCAGAGGCGGGGGACATATTCAAGGCACTTGAGCCAACGCTATTTATAGGTGGCCCAATGGACATCGGCTACAGACTTTAAATAAAGGCATTGATTTCAGTAAAGCCAGGCGCATATCATGGATATCGCTGGGAGGGGGAATGAATAGTTACTTAAAACAATATTTCCTAGCACTACACATGAATTCCTCGTACATATGAGTGATTCTGAGGAATAGAGGAGAGGACTCTCCGCTTGGATGAACTCCATTATTTGCGCTCAAAGACCTTGCTCAAGGGTATAGGAAATTAGCCTTATAAATGTACTTAAGGAATAAAGCATGGGTGCCATCTCCCGTGAATACTGCGGTTGCAAGAAACTGTTTAGCGCTAAGCTTAATACCGTTAATAATCGTTATTTCTGCTTGCATAGTGATCTACATGGATTACAGAGGGTCTTTAGCTAAACCTAACGTAATATTCGAAGAAGACATTTCTCTAGCCATAGATAAGGCTTGCTGCATGAAGACCACCATTAATTTAGGCTTATTAAGCGTGCCTGGCGATGAATGCATTAAAGCTGAAGTAATCAATGTAAGAACTTTTGGAGAACTAAACCTAGTAATGAGCGGAGTATTAATCCTTGAGCCTGAGAGTGGAGAAGACTCAGCAATACAGATTGAGATGCCGTGTGCAGTGAGTATAGGGACAGAATGCTTTAGAGTAGAGAAAGTGATTTACGGCTATGACGCGCCATTGATGATTAAGGGAGGGGAGTACAGGTTAACGCTGATCCTTTACTGGAGCGCTTTAGAAGGCGGTGAACTGAGCTTTACAATCCGTATCATACGTAGTGGAGTATGCGAAGGCGCTCTATAGAGACTTATGGAAGGCTAGACGCGCTGCTAATCCTCATCGCTGCCCTCTTCACTAATTCTCCTCTGGCGCTTAATGTAATCTCCAACTATGTCGTATCCATACTTCTCTATGAATAGCTTCCTACCCTTCTCAGTCATTCTAAGGGGAGTCCACGGAGGATCATAGACTATTTCTACGCTTGCATCCACCCCCAGCTTCCTCTTCAGTTCATCAACTACTATTATAGGAATAATATTGCCTAGCGGGCATAAAGCCGTAGTTAAGCCCATCTTTATTTTAACACTGTTTTCGTCAATTACTTCTACATCATATATCATTCCAAGGTTATATAGATCAATCCCTATCTCAGGGTCGGTAACTCCCTCCAATACTTCTATTACTTTCCTCTTTACTTCAGCTGTGCTCATTTCTAGTCCCCGGTAAACTTTATCTAAAACAGGGTTATAAATTCCTCTCAGCGTTTGCCTTATAGAGACATCATTCATAGACTGGGCTTAGCAGGGAACAGCATCTTCTTAAGTGCCTTAACTATTTTATCAATAATGCTCTTCCCCCTCTGCATAGGTGTAGGCAGTCCTGATCCTAAGGCGATTCTCATGGCTGTGCCTGTGTCGAGTCTTGAGTACCTTCTAGCTAGCGTGTAAAGCTGCTTTAACTCATCTAAAGTTGCGTAATCTATTGGAAGCATTCTTGAGTCGCTCTTCTCCCACCTCTCGTAGAGGCTTGCCATTATTTGCTTAACCTTTTCATCGCTGTAGAAAGCTGCTTTTATCCATTGATTGGGGTTTTCATCTATTAATCTAACGATCTCTTCCTTAATGCTTTCTTCACTCAATGAAGCTACACCTCATCAAACACAGGCCCATGCTCACTCTGAATGAATTCCTCCAGAGCCCACCCAAGTCTTTCTACTAGAACGTTTATAGCTGCTTGAGGTGGGATTACTCCAACTTCAGTAACTATAGCATCTATGTACTCCGGCGGAGTTACGTCAAACGATGGATTCAAGACCTCTATGCCTGGATGGCTCTTAATCCAATCTAATGGCACGACTTCCTCAGCCCCCCTCATTTCTATTGGAACGAG
This sequence comes from uncultured Sulfolobales archaeon, assembly GCA_938045475.1. GTDB lineage: Archaea > Thermoproteota > Thermoprotei_A > Sulfolobales > Desulfurococcaceae > JANXDZ01. Next base: position 30,520 of record CALIML010000008.1, on the reverse strand, counting down.
CTCGCCTATCGCCGTCATTGGCGAGAACTTATATGTCTCAGCAGTAACGAATACTCTCACTCTAGCTTCATGTGCAGCTAGAGCTACTTGACTTGTCCCTATTTTATTTATGACTGCCCCATTGCTTGCCACAGTATCTGCACCGACAACCACATGATCTACTTCATTCATTACGTACCTCACGGCACTATCGGGTATTTGAATTACTGGAACACCGTTTTCGAGGAGCTGCCTAGCAGTTATCCTGCCCTGGAAGAAGGGCCTCGTCTCCGTAGAGTAGACTTCATCAATCCTCCCCATTCTATAGGCATTGATTATCGTGGAGACAGCGGCAGTACTGTGGCAGTGGGTGAGTACAACTGCTCCATTCTTAATTCTCTTAGCTCCGAATTCACTTATCCTACCGACGGCTTCAATGCTCTCCTGAATGAACTTCTCGGCGGCATTGATTGCAGTGCTCTTCATTTCATCAACTCCTCCACTGACAGCTCTTACTTTAGACACTACGTATAGGACTGCGTTGTGTAAGCTGACTGCAGTAGGCCTAGTTGACGTAATTAAGTTAGCTACGTAAGCCATGTACTTCATGAAGGAGCTTTCATCAGGGGGACCCCTGTACTCTAGTGCAGCTACTTTAAGTGCTTCAGCAGCAGCTCTAGCTATTTTACCTGCTCCACGTATCCTCATAGCCTTTATATCATCAGCTACTTGCATTACTCTAATCGGTATCTCCATAGAAGCCTCCTCCAGCTAGCTTGCCTAACTCTTTCTCCAAGCTCTCTAAGCTAATTGTTTTGAGAGGCCAGCCTCCGTGGACTTCTTTAATTAAGTACGATATTGCTTGTGGAGCGAAGAGGCCTTTCTCACTCACTACTCCATCTATGTAATCGGGTGGAATCACGTCGTATAGCGGTGCTCGAGCACTGTAGTTTTCAGGTAGTGTGTTGAGTACTTCGGGGGACATAAGCCTCCTCCAATCTCCTTCCGGTAACTGAACTAGTTCCCCAAAGAGAGTCTCTATGCTTAGCTTTGAAGTTGGAGCTAGTATGAATACCCTCACTCTAGCTTCATTAGCTGCTAGAGTCACTAGGCTTGATCCAACTTTGCTTACTACAGCTCCATTAGCAGCTACTGCTTCAGCGCCAAGTAGTACGAGGTCTACGTCCTTCATGAAGAATCTCGCTGCTGAATCAACTATGAGCTTGACTCTATGACCCATCCTCCAAAGCTCTTCAGATAAGACGAGGCCCTCCATGCCTGGCCTAGACTCTGTAACATAGAATACGGGCCTTTTGCCTTCACTCGCTAGGTATTCAGCTGCCTTAACTACGCACATGCTCCTGCTGTGAGTTAATACGCTTTCTCCACTGCTTATTCTTCTAGAAGCTATTTTACTCACTTCACTTAGCTCCCTCTGTATTCTATTTCTCCACTTCTCTATGAATCCAAGGACGTTGTTCTTCACGTAGCTTAAGCCATGTCTTTCCCCTATAGATTTAACGATCTCTATGCCAAGATCTCTCAATAAATTGATTGCTTGAGCCGAGGTAGGTCTCTCAGCCCTAACTCTACTAGCTATTGATGAATAAGCCTTAGCTAAATCCCTTAAATCGCTTGTCTTACTGAACGACTCACTTACTTCACTTAGCAGCTTAAGGGAGTACTCAGTGCTAGTGAGGCCGGGGCTAAATCCTAGTTCCACTAATTCACTCAACGTAATCACTTTGATTAACTATTTAACAGTACTTTAGTTTTAACAGCTAAATAAACGCTAGCAATTTTCTCAAAGTTCATGTGGTAGCTCTAAGTGAAAACGCAGTATGATTCTTTCAGCTATAGGGGGTTACTTAAGTTATAGAGTTTTAATAATCATACCTGAGGAAATGAGTGAGAGAGGCTTCTATTAATGAAGTTGTTTGGCGCAGACTCCATTACTGTTCCAGGGGGAGGAACTGACGCGCTTAGAGCCCTAGAGTATGCAAAGAAGATCGTTGAGGAAAACCCGGACAAGCATCATTTATTCGATTAATGGAGTGATGAAGCAAACGTTTGAGCTCACTACGCTACAACTGGAGGGGAAATACTTGAACAATTAAGCATAGTAGATGCCTGGGTTGCTGAAGTAGGAACTGGAGGTACATTAATGGGGATGGCGAAGAGGCTTAAGGAAGCAGATCCAGGAGCTATAGTTGTTGGAGCTGAGCCGGCTGAGTGGTTTAAGACAGGCATCCCAGGCCCGAGGGAGTAGGAGACGGCTTCGATCTGAAATAATTTTCTGAGTACAGGGAGCTCATAGATGGATTTGCAATGTCACAAGTGATGAAGTAATAAACATGGCTAAAAGAATAGCGATAGAAGAGGGCTTATCTGTAGGCATATCAAGTGGAGCAGACGTAGCCGCTGCAATAAAAGTAGCAAAGAATACAGCATAGGCTGTGGAGGCAAAGTACTAACTGTGCTCCCAGATTATGCAGCAAGATGCTTCAGCACACGTCTCTTCAGGAAGAAAAGGATTGCTACCCCTAAAAACAAATTACTTAACGACGTGAATAGAGTTAAAGCAAGTGAACACATGTTCGAGGCGAGGAGCTGGAGACTTTTTCAGAAGAACCCTTCTATCGACGTTGAGTAGCTACAAAAAATCCTTACTTTAATCTAGCTACTGGGGGAACGTAGTTCTCTACTTGGAGGGGGTCGAACTTTACTTTAACGCCTTTTTCAGCCGATAAGTATGAATGCATCATTAATTGAACTACTAAGAGTCCGTCGCGCCACGTCTCATAGGGCATTCTCTTATTTACGAAGGACTTAACCATGTGGGCGTCTTCAGCTTGGTAGCCATAGGTGATGGCTTCATCAGGTATTACTGGCATCAATCCTTGTTCAGCATTCTGTTTCTCAACGAATTCCTCTGTAGGAGGTATTCTTATGTTCCTGCTTATGAACGTGAATAGCTCTGGTTGAAGAGTGTTTATGCTTAAACTATATTCAGGCCCTAGTACTTCAAATGTGAGCCTCAGCCCAGCTCCGATAAATGCCCACGAAGTCCTTGCTTCAGTAACTACGAGTGCTCCATCAGAGTCTTCATAAGTTACTATAGTTAATGAGTAGTCTTCCGCAGGTTCTTTAAGAAAGTCTACGCCGAATCTCTTCCTCAACTCTTCAACATAAGTCTCCTTCACCCATTTCAAGAAAGCTATTTCACCGTAGACGTATTTAGGTTTTAAATGAGACTTATCTTCCCCAGGTTTAAGTAGTAGCTCTCTAGAAGCTTCTATGCTATGGCACCCCATGTCTAACAGAACTCCTCCTCCAGAAATAGATGGCCTCCAGAACCAAGCGCTATGAGGACCCCCATGCTCTTCTGCTGCTCTAGCTAGATAAGGTCTGCCAGAGTACTTCGCCCCAATGTTCCACACGATCTCCTTACCCTTAGATACTGACGGCATAAACACTTGGTTTTCAAGATAGCCGTGGAGGAGCCCCGCTTTTTCAACTAATTCAACCATTTTATTTGCTTCATTAGAGTTCCTAGCCAAGGGCTTTTCAACAGTCACTCCAATTACGCTAGATCTGCCTTGAGCGACTTCTTCAACTACTGCTTTAGTGGCCTCTAAGTGGAGGTTGTTGGGCAGAAGGATCCAAACAGCGTCCAATTCCTTGTATCTCAGCATTTCAAATAGATCGGTGTAAGTCTTAGGCCTCCTTAAACCCAAGCCCTCAATTAACGCAGCCAGATTCTTCGCGGATTCCTCCGTTCTTGAATATACAGCCGTTATTTCAGCATCTCTAATCATAGTGAAGGCTCTCGCATGGAATTTAGCTGAGAAGCCAGCTCCAATAAAGCCCACTCTAAGCTTATTTAAGTTATTAGACATATTTATTACCTCAAAATATATGTGCAAAAAGAGCTTATATAAACACTAATGCCTTCTTTACATTATGTGAGGCGTCAGCAGTATGGATAGCACTATGAATGATGCGACGACGGCAAGCACTATCAATAGAGTTTTAATGAATGCTTTAACAAGCCTTCTCCCAGAACTAGCGCCGCGCGGAATTAAAGTAAAGATCACGTAAGTTAAAGTACAGCTAAGCAACATGATCCAGCCAATAGTGTAGCCTAAAATGTTAAAAGGCTGAAACGTTAGCACTAAGCCGATGATCCCTAAAATGATCAAGAGCTCCTCTATCGTTCTGCGTTTAACCACTATACTCACCTTCATAAGACACGCCTATTGTTGTCTAAGTTAAAGAAGCAGACTTTATCTACTCTCACTAAAGCCTTTACTTTATCGTTTTCACCAAGCATTAATTTATTGAACTCACTTACACTTAGTTTAACTTTAAACTCAGATCCTTCTGTTTCTACATTAACTACGTAGTGGGTTCCAAAGAACTCAATTACTCTAATGATGCCATCTATAACTATGCTATTTGGATCATGTACGCCGGGCACTTCTTTAACCAAGACTACGTTCTCAGCCCTAAAGCCAAGGAGGGCTTTCTCTAAGCCTAAGTCTAGGAGCTTCTTGCCCAGGCTTGGATCTCTAAAAATCTTTTTAGAACCTATATTTATGCTTAGATCATCCTTATCTACGGCTATCTCAACGAAGTTCATTCCGGGCTCCCCCAAGAACCATCCGACGAAAGTTGTATTAGGCAAATTATAGACATCCCACGAAGTTCCTACTTGTTCAACTACTCCAAAATTCATTACAGCTATTCTATCGGCTAGAGTCAATGCCTCTATTTGGTCGTGGGTTACATATATCATTGTCTGCTTCAATCTATGCTGCAGCTTCTTTAATTCACTTCTCATTATAACTCTAGTAACAGGATCTAGTATTGTGAGAGGTTCGTCGAATAAGTACACTTGCGGCTCCTTAGCCATAGCTCTAGCTAAGGCGACTTTTTGCTTATCGGCTATATTGAGTTTATCGATGTGCAAGTTCAATGCCTTACCTATGCCGACTAATTCAGCTATTTCTTTAACTCTTTTCTCAATATCTATTCTTGAATATCCCTTAGACTTCAAGGGCAGGGCTATGTTATTAAAGACTGTTGTAGGGTATAGAGCGTAGAATTGAAAAACCATCGATACATCCCTGATTTCCGCAGGTATGTTGGTTACATCAATATCGTCGAAGTACACTCTTCCCTTTGTAGGCTTCTCTAGTCCCGCGACTATTCTTAACAGAGTTGTTTTCCCACAGCCGCTGGGTCCAAGTATAGCGAATAGCTCGCCGTCACGGATCTCGAGACTTACGTCTTTAAGTGCTTCAACGCTTCCGAAAGTTTTTGAAATATCGACTAATTTTATGCTAACCAAGCTGCATCACCTAATTAAACTCCCGGTCTTACCGCTGAACAAAAGAGCGTTCGTATGTGGAATACACACTTCCACTCTTTCTCCAAAAGTTACGTTAGGTAAGCTAGCCCTTAGAGATCTAAATACTCTCTCACCCTTCCTTGCATACACTAAGTATTCGCTGCCTCTATATTCATATCCTATGAACTCCCCCGCTACTTTAATGCCGGAACAGCTCTCTACGGATTTATCTACTATGCATCCATCAGCGTAGCTCGCTAGAGTAATGGAGGTTTCACCGACTTCCCTCAGTACTTTAAGGAAATAAGGATCTATTGAGAACTCTTGTCCAACGTCCATGCTTACGCTCTTCCCGTAGCTATCGATAGATATTGAGACTTCATTAAGTATGTTTCCAGTCAAGTACCTCGCTATAGATATGTTTCTCGGAGCATAATATATGTCAATAGGCGGCCCCTCCTGAATTACTGCCCCGTTGAATAGAAGCATTACTTTGTCCCCTAACGCTAGGGCATCACTGGGATCCGACGTAGCGAGAATTATCGTCTTACCTAGAAGCGACTTCAGCTTCTTAAACTCTGTTCTAAGCGCATAGCGTATCTTAGCATCTAGGTTGGAGAGGGGCTCGTCCAATAGATATATTTCTGCTTCCTTAGCTAAAGCCCTGGCTATAGCTACTCTCTGCCTCTCTCCACCGCTTAGTTTATCGGCCTTTCTACCGAGTATATGCTCGATCTTGAGGAGTCTAGATATTTCCCCCACTCTCCTATCAATATATTCCTTGTCCTTTTTCTCAGCAATTAGTGGAGACGCTATGTTTTCATAAACGCTCATGTTTGGATAGAGGGCTAGTGTTTCAAATACTAGGGAGACCCCCCTCTCATACGGCGGCAAATCATTGACTATTCTTCCATTGATTATGACGTCGCCCGCATCCTGTTTAATGAGTCCAGCAATTATTTTAAGCAACGTAGTCTTCCCAGATCCAGGTGGTCCTAGAATGGCTAGTAGCTCTCCTCTTCTTAAAGCGAATGATATGTCGTTTAACACTCTTCTGCCATTGTATGTTTTCGCAATTTTTTCAACTTGAATAATGTACTCGTCTTTACCCACATCATTCACCTCCTTACAGTACCGAACGTGAGCCCCCTTAGCATGTATTTTTGAAGCCAGAACACTAGGATTATTATCGGCAATATGTATACTACTTCGATTGCAGCCACCCTACCCCAATTAAAGCCCCTCTCCCCCCTAATGCTGCTAAGTAAGACTGATGTAGGCTTTGTATCAACGCCGCTTAAAAGTAGTGCAAAGAGGAATTCATTCCACAACATTATGGCTGCAAAAGCTGCTGAAGCAGCTATTCCTGGAATAACCATGGGTATTATTATTTTGAAAAGTATGAACATAGTTGAATGCCCGTCCACTAATGCGGCTTGATCAATGTCCTTAGGTATGTCGTCTATGAAGCTCTTTATCATCCAAATGGATAGGGGAAGGGACATCATTGCGTAGACTAGTATGAGCCCTAAGTAAGTTCCCTTTAGGCCTACGTTAAAGAACATTATGAATATAGGTATTATGAGCGTTATAGGAGGCATCATTCTTGTTGAAAGTATGTAGAACATCAATATGTTCTTTCCTTTAACAGCAAACCTGGAGAAAGCATATGATGCTAGAACAGCTAGTACTAGAGCTATGGCCACACCTCCAACAGTTACTATTATGGAATTCGTTATAGCGCTGTATGCGCCGTACCTATATGCTTCTTCAAAGTTCTCGAGAGTTACTCGAGTTAATTCAAAGAGCCCAGAGTAGATCTCTGCCCTGGGTTTAAAGGCTAGTGAAAACATCCCATATATAGGTATGAGGTATATTGCTAGTAGAGCTATTAATAATGCGAACTTCAGGGATTTCCTCACTCTATATAACACTAATGGCGTGGTGTATTGATTGCGTTTCCTCAAGACCTTTCACCACCGAGTATGTACCTCATGAATACGTTAGTCATGAATATAACGATGACCAGTATTAAGTAGCTGAGAGCTGTAGCTGATCCAAAGTCCCATCTCTCAAAGGCGACCCTGTATATGTAGACTGATATGAGTTCAGTTGTAGCTCCAGGACCTCCTGCAGTCAGTATATAGATGGAGTCGAATGTCTTAAGGGAATCCATGAATCTAAAGATCAATGCTAGAGCTATCATTGGCTTAATGTACGGCAGGATTACGTATCTAAACTTGTGTCTAAACTTTATGGAATCCACTCTGCTTTGCTCTATTAAGTCTTGAGGAATGGAGCTCATGCCGGCTGTTAAGAGAAACATTACGAACGGAGTCCATATCCAGGTCTCGACCAGCACTACGGTAAGGAGGGCGTAAGGTATTCCAAGCGGACTCATATTTGAGCTAAACCACAGAGGCCCGTAGCCTGCTATAGACTTTAAGAAGTTGTTGACGGGCCCAAGGTTCTCGTCGAATAAGTACCTGAAGAACAGCGAGGAAGCTACAGGAGCTATCATTAAAGGTATCGTGAATAAAGTTATTAGCATTCTCTTACCCTTAAAATCCTCGAATAGTAGGAGCGAGAGCAGTAACCCCAGCCCAAATTGAAGCGATAGTGCATACGCTAAGTAAATGCCTGTTCTAATGATCCTATCCCAAGCTTCAGCGCTAGTAATGACATTAATGTAGTTCAACCCCCCTACGTACCTAGGTGCCTCCCTAATTATTACTGAGAACCTGTAAAATGATATCCCTAAGCTCCAGAGGAGGGGGAATATGTTGAATACCAGGAGTATAAGGAATGCCGGCAGTATCATTAGCCAAGGGTTTAGCATCCTCCCTTTATTAAAAAACTCTTTACTGAACGGCTTACGCACAGCTAAACACCCCGCACTTACTGTAACACTTACTGTTGCTATTTATTTTTAAGTATATATTAATTATAATTAATCATAGTGCTAGTATGTGAACATAGAGTATAGTTAAGTCAGTACTCTACATAATGCTTAAATATTCCGCATCGTTAAGGTATTAGTTGGAGGTGTATGTAAGTTGAAGACTACTACTGTTTTAGCTATAGTTCTAGTAATAGTTGTGGTAGCAGCTATTGCGATATACTTCGCCACGTATAAACCCCCTGCTAAGGAAGTTACACTAGTCATATTGAGCCCCGAGTGGGAGCCCGCAGTTGTTCTTGAAGAAATGTCTAAAGACTTTACTACATATGCTGAGGAGAAGCTTGGTTATAAGGTGTACGTTAAGCTTGACGTCACTCCATGGGGGACTTATTACACGAGGGTCACTAGCGTAGTCACGGCTAGGAGTCCTGAGGCAGACATAATATTTGCAGATAGTCAGTGGCTAGGGGAGCTCTGGGAAGGAGGGCACATCATATCGCTAAAGGACTTCATCTTAAACGACCCTGAGATGAGGTATGCAGTCCTTAATGACACCTACCCTAACTTAATATACTTCTACACAGCTTATCCGCAGGGAAGCGATAATTACGTAGGCATACCTGGAACTGCTGATGCAACGCCTCTCCTCCACTTTAGAAAAGACCTCTTCACTCACCCGGATGAGAGAGCTGCATTTAGGCAGAAGTATGGATATGACTTACCTACGACTCTTGAAGAATGGATGGACATTGATTGGGTTCAATTAAAGGATATAGCTGAGTTCTTCACTAGGAAGAAGGGCGAGGTTCTAGCAGGCAAAATCCTGGATGAAGACTTCTATGGCATAGCGCTAGTCCTATCAAGGGATTACGACTTCATCTCCTGCTTCTACCTTAGTGTATTCTGGAGCTGGGGAGCTGAGCTATGGGATCCCGTTACGCGCAACCCAATAGGGTATATCAATAGTACTCAAGCTAAGGAGTCTTTGGGGTTCTTCGTAGAGTTAACTAACTACATGCCTCCCGGCGCACCGACATTTGATTACGATAAAGTGATCTCTCTCTACGCTGAAGGCAAGGTAGCTATGACAGCTATGTGGGCCTCCATGTCAGGGGCATTCTATGATCCAGCTACTTCAAAGGTTTGGAATGCAAGTGAAGCAGCTGTACAACCGCACCACAATGGCTTAAGATACACGATGCTGGGCGGCCAGCCACTAGTAATAAGTGCCTACTCTAGGTATAAGGAGGAGGCAAAGTTATTCCTAAAGTGGTTCTACACAGTTGCATATAAGGAGTACTCCATAAGAGTAGGGTTTACAGGCAGAATATCTGTGGCTGAAAGCCCCGAGTTCATAAACTCCAAGCCATGGGCTAGGGCATATAAAGAGGCTATTCAATACGCTAAGGACTTCTGGAACATACCTTACTACGGCAGAATGCTTGAAGTCCAGCAACTTTACTTCAATAAAGCTGTGGCCAAAGAGATAAACCCTGATGATGCCTTAGACATTATTGCGGCTGAGCAATGGAAGATAGTTCAGGAAATGGAGAGGAAGTAGTTGAGAAAGGGGGAGTAAATAATTTATTATTTTTAACTTATTCAAACCAGCTAGAAGTATGGTTTAAAAAAGTTTATTCCGGAGGAGTTCTTTATTCAACGGGCTCTACAAAAATTATCTGTACTGGGCATGCTGCAGCAGCTTGTTCAGCGCATTCCCTAAGATCCTCTGATATAATTCCTTCAGCTATGTTCTCTGAAGGGGATCTGAATTTCTCAACTATCTGAGTCTTGTTGTCATCAGGGTTCATCTCAAATACGTCGGGGCATATGCTGACGCAAACCATGTCTGAAATACAGTTTTCCCTAGGATCTATTCTAACTCTATACTTAGCCATGTGTTTACACCTAGGCATATTCTATGTAGAAGTAAAGTAGTCATAGGATAAATACTTTCAATAAAACTCCAAATACATGCCCAGCCATCTTTGTTTAAGCAAGCAGTCGTTGAGGTGCCCGCTGCGCCGGGGTTCGTTTATTGAGCTTCGCTTAAGCTACCTGCAGCGCTTGCGAGTATTCATGAGTGCTTTAAAGCCGATCAAAGCTTTTCAACTGCTTGAAACCCCCGCTCTTAATTCAAGTGCTTTCAGCTAAGAGCCTCTACCCTGAATTCTAAAGGCATGTTTTTTAACCCTTGAAGTATTATTGCTCATGAAGTAGTGATTGGTGATAGTTTGCTCGTAGCAGTATTCATTGAAGCTATAGATAGGCCTGGGTTGCTTAAAGAGTTTGCTGAATTAGCTATTGAATGCAGTTGTAACATTACTTTTAACGTAGCTGATAAAGTTGGTGAGAAAGCCTTAATACTCTCATTAATTGATTGCCCCACTGACTCAAGTTGTATTGAAGACCGCTCTAGCTCCATGGAGGGGTTGACTAAAGTAAGCTCAGGATCTAATGGAGGAATTAGGGAGGTCTACGTTGAAGCTCTAGATGTTCACGCAGCCTTCGCAAACGCTTTGATCAGCGTAGTTAGTCCAACTGATTTGATCTACATATTATACAGGCTGCCCAGCGAGGATAGAGGAAGGATCTACAACTTGCTTCCACCAGAGCACTTAGCTAACGTAGTGAGGGATGCTTCAACAGAGATTATCGAGGAGATTGTTTCAGCAGTTCCCGTACAAACATTAGTAAAGACTTGCCTACACCTCTCCATAGATGAACTAGTTGACTTCATACAATTAATGCCTGGATACGTTAGGAGAGTTGTTGTTAAAGCACTGCCTGAGGAAGTAATTGATAGAGCTAAGCCGTTGTTTAAATACCCCCCAGACTCAGCCGGAGGAATAATGACTGTCAACATACCGATAGCTGGTGAGAAGAGCAGCTTAATTGAAGTAATGAACAACCTTAAGTCTAAGCGCTACGATATTGAGGATGTAGTATTCGTAGTTGATCAAAGTGGGCTATTGAAGGGCTACGTTAAGTTAAGCGACATGTTTAGAGAGAAGCCTACGGCTAGCATAGCAAACATTATGAGGAGGGATTTCGCCGCCGTTCATCCATTCACAGATCAAGAGGAAGTAGCAAAGATCATGATTGAAAGGGATCTCAGCATTGTCCCAGTAGTAGATCATGATGGAAAGCTCCTCGGAGCTATAACGATTCAAGACATTGTGGATGTAATTCAAGCCGAGCACTCAGAGGACATACTCAAGCTCGCGGGTCTTAAGGCTGGCCGTAGATTTACGTACATTTCATCGAGAGTGAAGGATCTTGCTATAGATAGACTTAAGTGGCTCATACTCATATACATCATTCAAAGCATTACTGCAAACATCATAAGCGGCTACGAGGGCTTGATAAAGAGAGTTACGGTGATTGCAGCATTTATACCGTTGATACTTGATACTGGGGGGAACGTTGGTTCGCAGGCAACAACAGTGATAACTAGAGCTTTGGCTACTGGGGAAGTAACTATAACTACAGCTGACTTAGTTAGAGTCATCCGTAGAGAAGCCCTCGCATCCATTATAATGGGGATTCCAATGGCTGCAGCGGGCTTTGCATTCTCCCTACTGATTGCTTGGCCTGAGGTGGAAGTTGCAACAGCTGTTTCCCTAGCGCTTTTCATAGTTATATCATTAATCAACATTATTGGCTCACTCCTACCAATAATTGCCGTAAAAATTAGAATAGATCCAGCGGTTCTCTCAGCTCCATTAATAACTACTATAGCTGACATAGCTGGCATAGGCATATACTTGGCTGTAGCGTACTTCATTCTAATGAGCTAGGTTTAAAAGCGGCACGCCCTCCATTTCCGCCTTAAAACAGGCTTTAGACTTTTTTGATTACTTAGTAGTGTTTAAAAAGACGTTGCTACGTTAATAGAGATTAGTGCTTTAAAGAGGATAGTGGTCTTAGTGTTAGCTGGTGAAGAAGTATACATACCGGACACTAGTGCTATTGTAGAGGGAGCTGTCTCTAAGCTTATAGTGGAGAAAGGCATTAGAGGCAAGGTAATCATTCACAGAGCTGTTTTAGCCGAACTCGAGCATCAAGCCAACCTTGGGAAAGCCATTGGCTACTCTGGGCTAGAGGAAGTAAAGAGGCTTAAGAAGCTCAGCGAAGATGGCTACATAGACTTTGAAGTTGGGGGGGAGAGGGCTAAGTCAATAGACATAGAGCACGCTGATTACGGCGCTATAGACGCTTTGATAAGGGACTATGCCTTCAGCATAGATGCAACATTGATCACGGGCGATAGAGTTCAGGCAACAGTTGCTTCAGCCATAGGGATGAAAGTCATATTTATTGAGCCATCTAAACGCAGTAAGCTGAAGCTAGAGGAGTTCTTTGATGAAGCAACAATGAGCGTTCACTTAAAGGAGGGAGTAAGGCCTGTTGCAAAGAAGGGCAAGCCTGGGGAATGGGTTTTCTCAATTATTGAAAGGGACCCTATGACTAGGGAGGAGGTTGAAGCAATAGCTAAGGAAATTGTTGAAGAAGCTAAAAGGAGGGGCGATGCATTCATAGAGATAGATAGACGTGGATCGACTATAGTTCAACTAGGATCATATAGGATAGTGATCACTAGGCCTCCGCTAAGCGATGGATGGGAAGTGACGGCCGTTAGGCCTTTAAGGAAGCTTAGGCTCGAGGACTATAATCTATCGGTTAAGTTAATTAAGAGACTTGAGGAGAGAGCTGAAGGAATATTGATAGCTGGAGCGCCGGGAATGGGGAAGACTACTTTTGCTCAAGCACTAGCGGAATTCTACGTTAATAGGGGGAAGATAGTGAAGACTATTGAATCGCCCAGGGATATGATACTGCCTCCAATAATTACTCAGTACAGCAAGAACTATGCTGATATGGGTGAGTTGCACGACATACTGCTGCTCAGTAGGCCTGACTACACAGTATTCGATGAAATGAGGGGCGATGAGGACTTCAAGCTATATGCAGATCTTAGGCTAGCTGGCATAGGCATGATAGGAGTCGTACACGCTACTTCACCCATAGATGCAATACAGAGATTTATTGGGCGGGTAGAGCTAGGCATGATACCGAGCCTCGTGGACACAGTGATATTCATTGACAGGGGGTTTGTGGGGAAAGTTTATGAAGTCAGGATCACCGTTAAACTACCAACGGGCCTTAAGGAGGCTGAACTGGCTAGGCCTGTAGTTGAAGTAAGGGACTTCATTACTGGGGAACTTGAGTATGAGATGTATACGTTTGGAGAACAAACGATAGTTATTCCAGTTAAGAAGATCCCTATACATGCTTCATCAACTGTGAATAGAGTCGTTAAGTATGTTCAAAAGATTCTTCCTGAAGCAGAAGTATACGTTGAAGATTCAACTGTAGTAGTTGTCTTACCTAAGGATATGTCAAGATCTGTGGCTAAGAAGTTGCGTAGAATAAGGATCCTTGAAGCAAAATATAATGTGCCAATAAAGCTCAAGGTGAAGTAGTGGGCAATAAGCTCTTCTACTAATGAATCACATAGTACTCTAAGTGACTTGAGGCGCAGTAATGATAACTGAAGAGGGCACTTGATTTCTGTTAGAACTCGCGTGAGAATAATGGTAGGGAATGGCTCTCTAGTGATTGAATGAGGTGAAATAGTGTTTGTAGGGAATAGGCTCGGGAATAGATCCTGTGGTAAAATACCTGAGGAGTGAAGTCAATGCAGCTTTAGGAACTTATGGAGCTGCCAGCAACAACGACATTATTGAGGCAATGAGGTTTACGCCCTCTCTCAAAGGGGCTTTAGAAGGAGTGGAGTCGAGGCCCTGGGCTTAGAGGACTCTATAGGTTCCTTAGAGCCTGGTGAAGCTCGATGGACTCAGCGCTTATCCAGTAAACGATCCTATTGGAGCCCTAGTCTATTGCGCTAACGCTAGCGATGTAGAAACCATAGTATTGAATGATGAAGCAGTTGTAGATAACGGAAGGCCAGTAGACATAGATGAGAGAGCTTTGAGAAACCGGTAGTTCATAAATTAATGGAGCTTAGGCATCAGGAGGTTCTGGCTCTTCACGTACTCCGCGCTGTCGCCACTCATCATCTGTTCTTTTATACTCACTGCGAATTTAATAAGCGTTTGCATAACTTACTATCATTAATGAAGCACGCTGGGTGCAGTGAATTGACTAGAGTAGCAGTAATCGATAGAGACTACTGTAAGCCGAGTAAATGTAGCCTGGAGTGCATAAGGTTTTGCCCAGTGAATAAGCGTAGGGGGCCTGTTAAAGCAATTGAGTTATCTGAAGACAGTAAATTTGCCGTAATTCGTGAAGATGTATGCATAGGCTGTGGAATATGCGTGAGGAAATGTCCTTACTCAGCAATATCCATCGTCAACTTACCTGAAGAGCTTGAGAAAAGCTCTGTGCATCGCTATGGAGAGAACATGTTTAAGCTATATAATCTGCCGATAGTTAGAAGGGGGAGAGTTTTAGGAGTTATCGGCAGAAACGGCAGTGGTAAAACTACATCAATAAAGATCCTGAGTGGACAGCTGAAACCCAATCTTGGTAGATACAGCGAGTCCCCCGACTGGAGTGAAGTAGTAAGAGCGTTCCGCGGCACAGAGCTGCAGAATTACTTAAAGGACTTAAGTGATGGAAGGATTAGAGCTGTTGTTAAGCCTCAATACATTGAGGCTGCTAGAAGGCTTCTTAAGGGGAGAGTGAAGGAGCTGCTTGCTAAGGCAGATGAAAGAGGTGTTTTAGGGGATTTAATAACTGCTATGAGCTTAAGTAATGTTGTTGATAGAAGAATTAATGAACTCAGTGGAGGGGAGTTGCAGAAAGTACTGATCTCTGCAGCCATAATGAGGGATGCTGACGCATACTTCTTTGACGAACCCTGTAGCTACTTAGATATAAGGGAGAGATTAAGGGTCTCCAGAGCCATAAGGGAGTTCATAGATCTTAGTAAAAGCTATGTAGTAGTAGTTGAGCACGACTTAACGGTTCTCGACTACATTTCAGATAACGTTGTTGTAATATTCGGTGAGCCAGGAGTTTATGGAGTAGTATCTAATCCATATGGAGTCAGGGCAGGGATAAATAACTACTTGCATGGATACCTTCCATCGGAAAACATGAGGATTAGGAAGGAGGCCATAGTATTTAGGCTGCCGGTGGGCATGGGTCAACAGGTTAAAAGAGATCTTGTTTACCCAGCAGTCAAGTGGTCGAGGATAGTTAAGCAATATGGTTCGAGCTTTAGCTTAGCGGCTGATGAGGGGGAGGCGGTGCCTGGTGAAGTAGTGGGGATAATTGGCCCGAATGGAATAGGCAAGACCACTTTCATTAAAATTCTTGGAGGAGAAGTTGAACCCAGTGAGGGTGGAGTAATGGTATCGGTTGAATCCATTAGCATTAAGCCCCAAGAGCTTTCTCCAAAGATATTCAGTGAAGAAACAGTAGTGGGTAACATCAAGAAGGCTAATTCAAGCGTTGTTGAGCCATCATCATGGCTTTACGTAGAGCTTGTATCAAAGCTTGGGTTAAGGAAGCTGTTCGACAGGAGAGTTGACGAGCTCAGCGGAGGGGAGCTACAGAAGTTAGCTATAGCTGTATCGCTAGCTAAAGAAGCTAAGCTATACTTACTCGATGAGCCTTCAGCTTACTTAGATGTTGAAGAGAGGATAAATGTCTCTAGAGTGATCAGGAGAGTGGTTGAAGATAGAAGCGCTGTAGCATTCGTCGTAGAACACGATCTAATGCTTCAGGCGTTTGCAGCCGATAAAGTCATGGTTTTCTACGGCGAGCCTGGGGTAAGAGGTTATGCATCTAAACCAGTGTCAATAAGCAGTGGATTGAATAAGCTGCTTAGCGAATTAGAGGTGACGGTGAGAAGAGATCCTGTTACTGGGAGGCCTAGAGTCAATAAGCCCGGCTCATACTTAGATAGGCTTCAGAAAGCACGCGGAGAATACTTCGTTCCAGAGGCCGCTGGAATAGATGAGGAGTAGATTGCTGGATGTAAAGACGTAACGTATATTAGTATGAAACTCCTGTAAGCTAAGAAGATGAGGTGCATTAAATGAGTCAAAAAACCACTTTATCAGTAATAAAGGCTGACGTAGGATCTATTGCTGGACACCACATGCCTCACCCAGATCAATTGGCTGTGTGCACTAAAGTGTTAGCTGAAGCTAAGAGGAGGGGCGTGATAATAGACTTCTACGTTACACACGTAGGTGACGACATACAGCTATTAATGACTCACACTAAGGGTGTTGATAGCCCTGATATACATGGACTTGCGTGGGAGGCTTTTAAGGAAGCCACTAAAGTGGCTAGAGAACTAGGCCTTTATGCAGCTGGCCAGGACTTGCTTTCAGAAGCATTCTCGGGGAACCTAAGGGGGATGGGGCCGGGTATTGCTGAAATAGAGTTTGAGGAGAGGCCTAGTGAACCAATAATAACTTTTCACGCTGATAAAACCGAGCCTGGAGCATTTAACCTACCGCTATTTAGAGTGTTTGCCGATCCATTCAATACGGCTGGCTTAGTAATTGATCCTAAGATGCACGAGGGATTCGTCTTTGAAGTATTTGACGTCTATGAAGGGAGGTCAGTTAAACTAAGTGCCCCTGACGAAATGTACGACATTCTCGCCCTCATAGGAACTCAGGGTCGTTACATAGTTAGGAGAGTCTTTAGGAAAGCCGACGGCCTCATAGCTGCTGCAGTGAGTACTGAGAGGCTGAACCTTATTGCTGGTAGATACGTCGGTAAAGACGATCCCGTAGCCGTTGTGAGAGCTCAACATGGATTGCCAGCCGTTGGAGAAGTCTTAGAAGCATTTGCATTCCCACACTTAGTTGCTGGATGGATGAGGGGAAGCCACTTCGGGCCACTAATGCCTGTTCCACAAAGGTATGCTAGAGTAACGAGGTTCGATGGCCCTCCAAGAATTATTGCCCTCGGATGGCAGATCAAGGAAGGAAGGCTTGTTGGGCCAGCTGATCTATTTGACGACGTTGCATTTGATGAAACTAGGAAAATTGCTCAAACAATTGCTGAATACATGAGGAGGCATGGACCATTCATGCCTCATAGGCTTGGGCCAGAGGAAATGGAGTACACTACGCTACCGCAGGTGCTGAAGAAGCTTGAGGATAGGTTTGTAAGAATATCTCCTCCACCAGCCGGAGTCCATAAGCATGAAGCATAAGTCTCTAAGTCTTTGAGAAATATTTTTATTTTGAATTTACATAGCCTTATCTCGGAGGCGTAATTTATGGAGCCTGTAATTGCTGTAAACTTTAAGGCATATTATCCGCACAGCTTTGGCGAAAAGGCGCTTAAACTAGCTGAATCAGCTAAGAAAGTGTGGGAAGAGACTGGTGTTAAAATAATTTTAGCTCCTCCATACACTGAGATCAGGAGCGTTGCGAAGTACTTAGAGGGAAGCGGAGTCGAAGTCTACGCTCAACACGCTGATCCCGTTGAGCCTGGAGCTCAGACAGGCTTTATACCTCTTGAAGGAGTTAAGGACTCTGGTGCAGTTGGAGTAATATTGAACCACAGTGAGCATAGATTGAAGCTAGCTGATATAGGTTGGCTTACTAAGAGGGCTAAGAAGCTTGGGTTAAAGACTCTTGTGTGCGCTGATGAGCCTGAGACTACTGCAGCAGCCGCTGCCCTTAACCCAGACATAGTTGCTGTAGAGCCTCCTGAATTAATAGGCACAGGAATACCTGTTTCTAAAGCAAAGCCTGAAGTAATAACGTCTACAGTCGACTTAGTAAGAAAGATATCTAAGGAACTAATTATATTGACTGGTGCAGGGATAAGTGCCGGCGAAGACGTTTACATTGCAATAAAGCTTGGAACGCAGGGAATATTAGTTGCATCAGCAATAGTGAAAGCAAAGGATCCGTATCAAGTAATGAGGGATATGGCGTTAAAAGCCCTGGAGGCATGGGGGAAATAATTGCTCTTTTTCTAGCAAATCCTTTAACTCTAAGCATTTTCCAAAAGATCGTTATATAACTTCAGTCAGCTATATTTTAAGCAAACTACATCATTTCACCTGCCTCACAATTTATATAGAGAGGCCGGCTTTAGTTAGTCTGGTGGTTTATTGAAGGCTTATGTAAGCGTTGACTTAGAAGGCTTACCTGGTGTAGCGTCGCTGACTATGCTTTCTCCAAAGAGTCCTCAGTACGGCGTTGCCTCAAGAATTATGACTAAGCTAAGCGCAATTATTGCTAAGGAGCTTTTAAGTAAGGGCTTCAAGGAGGTTACTGTAGCCGACAGCCATGGCTATATGACTAACTTGAATTACTTAGCGTTTCCGCGTGGAGTTAGGCTTATACAAGGATATCCAAGACCTATATCCATGGTGACCGGTATATGCAGTGAGTATAAGGCAGCTTTCTTCATCGGCTACCACTGCGGAGCTGGGACAATTAGGGGGATTTTAGACCATACCTATAGTGGAAGAACTTTCTATAGAGTTTGGCTAAATGAGGTTCCTGTAAGTGAATTTTTACTGAATTCACTTGTAGCCGGGGAGCACGGTGTACCAGTAGCTATGGTTGCGGGAGATAGCTGTTTAAGGAGTGAGGTAGAGAGGCATTCTCCTTGGACTGTATTCGTTGAGTTTAAGCAAGGAGTGAGCAGATACGCGGCTGTATATAAGTCCATGGAAGAATTAATTGATGAAATTAAAGCTAGGATTAATGAAGCCTTAAGCCTTGTTGAAGAAGGAGTGGCTAAACCACTTAAATTCAATTGCGATAAGTATAGATTACGCATAGAGTTTAGGGAAAGCGAAATAGCTGATATAGCTGAAACTATTTCAGGAGCCAGTAGAGTCGACGCTTATAACGTAGAATACTATTTAAGCACTCCCGGTGAAGCCCTTAAGTTAATAGAGCTACTAGCTTTAGCAGGATCGGGACTACAATACCTTAAGCAGTTAATGCAATAACGCTGTCATCAGCTGTTCCAAATAGAAACAAAGATTTGAATAAATATGGGTTGCAGTAAACGTTGGGTACTCCAGATGCGGGATAGTCTATGTCTCGAAAGGAGCGCTGGACATTCAAATGGAGGATCTTACTCTATATCCAAAGCTCTTTGAAGAACTTATGAGGAGGTGGAGATGGCTCACCCAGGCGGGGGAGGAGGCTGGTGAACCACGAGAGCTACAAGTCCATAAAAGAGACTGCGTAGCTCAGAACTCACCTTGTTCTCTACATGGACTCTAAAGGAGCTTGAGTCCTAAGCAAGGTGATTGAAGTAAACAGGTTCAGGTTAAGGCATTGGGATTCAAACTATGCTTAAAATAGGTTTCGTACAGAAGATGAGGTAATTAAATATGGCGTGAAGTGAAGACGTTAAAGAAATATGGATGAAGTAGACTAAAGAGCGTGATTCCCTAAGTGTGTAGAGAGTTTTGTTAGAAATTTAGTTTTATGATGCATTGAGCTAAAGATCATACTATTACTTGTCCACTACTTTTATTGAATACATGGATTTTATTTTCGTCAAAGATTATCCACACGGTTTCCTTAAGACTGCTGTAAACTTCTGGCGATATTATTGATGTAATTTTTGACTCCTCGATCTTTAGATGAGCTATTAGTTCTCTGCCAAGCTTTTCTACATGGATAAGCTTTGCCTCTATAGCTCCAGGCATCTGGCTACTTATTACTTTCACATGCTCCGGCCTTACTCCTAAAATGAGTTCTTTAACAGCTTTCATAAAAATTGCTTCAGTCACTGATTTAGGCAGCACGTATTTCCCGAAATCGCATTCAAGTACTCCACGCTCTAAATCAGTTAGAGTGCAGTTAAACATGTTCATTGGCGGACTGCCTATGAATCCCGCTACAAAAGTATTAATGGGTTTCTCATAGATCTCCGTTGGCTCGCCTACTTGCTGTAGTGTTCCAGCAGACATAATTCCTATTCTATCACCCATGCTAAGTGCTTCAACTTGGTCATGCGTTACGTAAATAACTGTAGTTTTAAACTCGCGCTGTATTCTCTTTAGCTCAACTCTCATTAGGACTCTTAGCTTGGCATCCAAGTTTGACAATGGTTCGTCCATTAGAAGCAGAGGGGGATTCCTAATTAAAGCTCTCGCTAGGCCGACTCTTTGTTTTTCACCACCGCTTAACTGCCCAGGCTTTCTATTCAGTAAGTGTTTTATGCCCAAAATTCCAGCTATTTGCTCAGCCCTCATTCTTATTTCATTCTCAGGGAATTTTCTAACCTTTAGGGGAAATGTTATGTTGTCAAACACGCTCATATGGGGGTAGAGAGCGAAGTCCTGGAACACCATGCCTAAGTTCCTCTCTTGCGGGGGGACGTATAATCCTTTTTCAGTTGAAACAACGAGTTTATCACTAATCCATATCTCCCCCTTAGTTGGCTTAATGATCCCAGCTATGCAATTTAATACAGTTGATTTTCCGCTCCCACTTGGACCCAGTAAGACGAAGAACTCACCGCTCTTTACCTCTAGATCGAAGTCCTTTACAGCCTCTACTCTTCCAAACTTCTTGCATAAGTCCTTAATGTATACGTTCACCACACTGCATTACCCCTTAATAGCTCCAGCGAGGTAGCCTCTAATTAAGTATTTGCCAAGGAGGAGGTATACTGCTACCACCGGTAAAGCATATATGAATGTACCGGCCATTTGTACATTCCATTCAGCAGCCGTTGTTCCAAGGAGGTTAGCTAGTACAACGCTGGCAGGCTGATTGCTGCCTTTAGTTAGTACTACGCCAAACAAGAAGTCATTCCATATGCTTGTGAACTGGAATACTCCAGTAATTATGAATGCAGGCCATGAGAGTGGAAGCGCGATCCTTTTATAAATAGTGAAGTCGCCTGCTCCATCTATTCTAGCTGCATTCAATATGCTCTCGGGGAGTTCATCGAAGAAGTTCTTGAAGAACAAAGTGCATATAGGTATGCCGTATGTTGTGTGAACAATAGTCATTCCGAGAATGGAGTTATAGATGCCGGCTTTACTAGTAACGGTTATCAATGGAATTACTACCGCGTGATAGGGAATAAATATTCCAACGCTTAATGCAAGGAACACTGTATCAGAGTGCTTGAATTTCACTTTTGAAAGCATAAAGCCGTTAACGGAGCCTATTAAGCTCGAGAATATAGTGGCAAAGCTTGTGAAAAGCAAGCTATTCACCAAGCCTTGCTTCATTAATTCAAAAGCCTTAAGTAGGGGGGTCGTCGTAGGATTAGATGGCGGGACTATAGGTATAGTCATTCTCACCTCTATATCACTCTTAAGCGCAGTTGTAAGCACACTCCAAAAAGGTAGGAAGTACATGAACGCAAGGATAGTTAAAGCTGTGTATACTACAAGGCTTGCTTTATTCAACATTACTTCTCCTCCCTCCTCGAAGATAACAATAGGTATGGCACTACTACACTAATAACCATTGTAAAGAGTATTGTAGCTAGCGCCGCTCCATAAGGGAAGTCGGTTTCAAAGAACGCCCTCCTGAACATCAATAGTGCGAGTACGTATGTAGAGACGCCGGGCCCTCCATTCGTCAATACATAGATGAAGTCGAAAGCCTTCAATGCAAACACCATTAGTACTACGAACGCAGACAAAATCCATGGCTTCAACTGTGGAATAATTATCTTAGTGTATAATTGGAGTGTAGAAGCTCCATCAATTTTCGCCGCATTTATCTGCGACTCCGGTACAGACTTTATCCCTGCGAGAAACACTAAGGACGTATATCCTGAGAACTGCCAGATGAGTGCTAGGATTACGCTATAGAGAGCAACATTAGGATCTCCAAGCCAGTTTATTTGAAAGGCTCTGCCCAGCAAGGCTGTTAGCAAAGTGTTAATTACGCCATATGAGTAATTGTACATCCATGCCCACATGGATGCCGTTATAACGAATGATAGGGAGAATGGAAGAAGGTAAATGGTCCTATATAAAGCCTCCCCTTTACCGCCTGCTATGTCGAGCAGTACTGCTAACAGCAGCCCAAGCCCTATGCTTCCAGGGATGAAGAGAGTTATTAGCATTAGATTGTTCTTAAGCGATACATGGAAGACTGCATCCGATCCCGCCTTTACGTATTGTGCTAAGCCGGCTAGTTCGTAGCTCGTGATCAAGCCCATGGATTTTGTAAAGGATAAGAGCATGTTCCAGCCTATTAAGCCATATATGAAGAAGAACGCTGTAGCTAGTGAGGCTATAAGGATGATCGCTAAAGGATTTAAACTGTGTGAACCCATGTCTCTCCCATGAAAACTTTATGAATTATATGGATAAAAAAGCTTATTTCATTTAATAAAGCCTCCACTCTTTAACATACTCATCCCTAGCAGCATTGATTGCGTCAATAATGCCTCTACACGCAGCTGATATATCCCTATTTGATGCAAAGGCCGAGGATATGTCGTTAAAAGCGCTTGCAAATTTTTCCGGCGCCCCACTTCCATGAACTATGCTTGGAGCCATGTATCTAGCGTTCCTAAAGTCATTTATAGCCTGTTGCTGATACGGACCGTACTTCGCTATATCTGCATCCAATCTAGCCGGTATTGAGCCCTTTATTGGGTTAAATGCGTCCTGCCCCTCTTTAGATCCAACTACTATTAGCCACTTAATGGAGTTCTCTGGGTGCTTAGCTCCTCTAGGACGTTCAAAGCAGTCAACTACAAGGACGTATATACCCTTAGTCCCCGGTGCTGGTATGGCGCCATAGTCTACGCCAAATACTTTTCCAGCTACTAGAAATTCTCCGTTAGCCCAGTCGCCCATGATTGTGAAAGCTGCTTCACCTCTAATGACTCTTGCCACCGCCTGATCCCACGTTAAAGTGGCATAGTCTGGGTTTACGTAATCTAAGTACCTGTGGAATATTTGAAGAGCTCTTACAAGCCTTGGGTCATTGGGATCCGTTAACTTTCCATTTATTAAGTCTTGGTAGAACTCTATGCCTTGACTGACGAATATTTGTTCAAGGGCATGAGCTATCTCCCACTTACCTATGCCTCCCATGGCTATTGGATGGCTTATACCGGCAGCCCTAAGTTTTTCGCAAGCCTCGAAGAAGCCATCCCAAGTCTCTAGCGTTGCAGGATCTATGCCATATCGATCGAGCATGTGCTTATTGTACCATAGTACGTTAGCTCTATGAATGTTTACTGGGACAGCGTAGTAATGTCCTCCCCACTTAACCATGTCTTTTACAACTGGTGGAAACACCTCTTCCCAGCCCTGCTGTGACCATAGATCGTCTATGGGGTCTAAGTAGCCAGCATCCACGTATGGCTTCATTTCATAGCCTGCATGGACTTGAAATGCATCGGGAGCTTCACCAGCTGCAACCATAGCCTTCATTACTGCCTTCATGACGTAACCCGCACCGCCTGCAACAGGGCTTTGTATAACACCTACATCGGGGTACTTCCCTTGAAATACTGCTACTAATGCATCTATAGCAGCTTTCTCGCCGCCTGAAGTCCACCAATGATATATTTCAAGTAAGTTAGCTCTCGGTCTAGCAAGCACTGTTGTATAATAGTAATACAACACTCCGCCTACAAGTGCTGCAGTAACTATGACAGCTATAGCAACTGCATATGTAGTCTTGATAGCCATATTAACCACCATATTATATTGTCGCACAGAGTTATTATATATTCTATTGACGTAAATATACTTTATGGAAACATACTTATGCTTCATGCATCAATAAGGCTGAAATCAGTGTTACTGATGAAGCAACTTAGTTAAGACGTGCTTCACTTTATGTAACGTATTTAAGCACGTCTTAGCATTTAAGCTATGTCCGGGAGCTTAATTGAAGCTGTATACAGATCGTTTTATACTTACGCCCGGCCCTACAGGGATCCCTCACTGCGTTAGAATGGCATTAGCTAGAGAGACTACTAACCCTGATCTAGATCCAGGGTTTCTCAGTGAGTACGATAAGGTTAGGAGCATGTTAAGGGATCTTCTGGGAGCCCGCAGCGCCTCGATCTACATTATGGTTGGTGAAGCTATATTGGGGCTTGAAGCAGCCATAGCTAACTTAGTTAAACCTGGGGATAGAGTGCTTGTTGTAGCCAATGGAGTTTTTGGAGAAGGATTTGCAGACATTGTAAAGGCGTATCGCGGCGCCCCAATATTGGTTGGAGCTAGTGACGAAGAGTGGAGGAGAAGCATTGAAGCAAGCACTATTGACAGAGAGCTGGAGCGCAGTAAGGATGTAAGCATTGTAACTCTAGTTCACTGCGACACTCCATCAGCTATATTGAATGATTTACGGAGTGTAGCGAAAGTAGTTAAAGAACATGGAGCTCTACTTGTAGTTGACGCTGTATCAAGTATTGGTGGAGTACCAATAGAGTTCGATAAGAATGGAGTAGATGTATTGATCGGTGGATCTCAGAAGGTATTAAACGCTCCAGCTGGACTAACTATAATAGCTATTAGTGAGGCTGCATGGGAGGCTATCGACAGAGTAAATTACAGCGGCTTATACTTAAACTTAAGGATGTGGAGGGAGTCCCTCGACACTCATGGAGTATTCCCCTACACCATGAGTGATGTACTAACATATGCACTTGAAGAAGCTTTAAAAGCATTGTTTAATGAAGGACTAGATAGTGTTTACGGAAGACACTTAATGGCTAGGAGAGCTTCCTGGAGGGCTCTTGAAGCACTGGGACTGACTCCATTCCCAGCTTCAATAAATGACTCCTCTCCAACAGTTACAGCATTCCTAACTCCAAGCGGTATTAATGATGGAGAGCTGAGGAATCATTTATGGAGGAAGTATGGAGTAATGCTAGCCGGCAGCTGGGGCAGGCTTCAGGGAAGAGTAATTAGAGTGGGCCACATGGGGGTCCAGGCATCTAGAACTCACCTACTAATAGCTTATACAACATTAGCTAAGGCGCTCAGGGACTTCGGGCGTGAAGCAAGCGTAAGTAGAGTAGTTGATGCCATAGAGAGTGAACTCAGTTGACTTCTCATTAACCACTAGTTAAATAATGCTCATAAAATAACTGCAGAGTCAACGGTGGAAGACCTGCATCAAATATATCCTCTCTATACGTAAACAAACTTATTTAGCCAAGAAGCTAGAGTTTGAATTAACGTGCGGGGGGCATTGGTGTAGGGTTTGGCCAACAGGGTTTTCGCTGCAATAGGTATAGCTCTTGCAATAGCTGGTGCTGCGCTAGCCATACTCAACGTCATGTCAGCTGGAGCAATAGTCATTAGTGAGAAGTGGGCTAAGCACTACTTTAGTGAAGCGCCAGTGGACTTAGATATATACCACGACTCAATATACGTACTTGCATTAAGCGATTCAGCTGGAGTCAGCTTATACAAGATCTCTTTTGACGGAGATATTGCTTGGAGAAACTCCTTGGGTATTCTAAATGAATCTCACTTAGCTGGACTTATTGCCAGAGGCACTGAGATCTCTGTAGCGCTAATAAGCTCCAGTAGACATGAAGTGACTTTGCTCAGCTATAGCTCCTACGGAGGCTTAGTGAGCAATAAGAGCTTGACGTTAAGTGAGGTCGTCTGGGCCTTTGATGTATCGCCGTACGTAGATGGATCAATAGTAATAGTGGGCACGCGATACAGCGTGGGGAGGGGCCTTGAGCTATATGCTTCAAGAATTAACGTAAATGACGGCAATGCTTACTGGAGCATTACATGGGGCTCTGAAGGCAGTGAAGTAGCTCTTAAAGCAGCTACTACGGGCAGTGGCTTAATCTACGTTGTAGGGAAGAGCTCGGAAGCTGAAATGACAGTCGCATGCCTAGACGGATCTGGGGAAGTGCTGTGGAGCAAAGCTATTAGTGCAACCGATCTTATATCAGTTAAATCAGTGGGAGATGATCTATTGATCCTCGTTAAGGAAGCTGATGGAAGCTATGGAGTTATTAAAGCAAGCAGCTTAGGGGCTGTAAGTGCAATTAATTACATTCAAGTGCCCGAGGGCTTTACTCCACTTGATTTACATGTAGCAAGCGGCTATACAGCACTGACGGGCTACCAGCGATCTAGTGGGGAAGACGTCAGTATTGCAGCTACACTGCTCTACACGAATAAAGGGCTTAGCAAAGTAATTAAACTCAGTGCTCCAAGCATTTTCACTCGCATAGCAGTGCTCGGCGACGCTATATATAATGTGGGAGTTGCTGAATCAAGACTCATGTTAATAGCCCACTCAGTAAAACACAGCGAGTTAGACATCATTCAATTGATTGCTTCAACAACAGTTGCATTAATCGGGTCCTTCATAGCTTATAGAGAAATGCGCGTAAACCAGCCACACGTTCCGCCTTAGCGTTAACTTTTGCAACGCTAGTCCCCCCTCTCTTGCAGGACTCTCTGAGTGAATAGTTGAAGTCCCCGCATCCACCTCCTTTAACCCACGCCTATTCAGACTCACCCCACTCTACATATCGGGCATGGGTTTAGAGCATTCCTTCAATTAAAGGAGTTTTAAGGTAATAAGCTCTGCTAGATAGGAGCGGCCTTCGCTGCCCGAAATCCATCCATGAAGCTTTTAAAGTAGAAGTAGAGCTGGGCAATGTCAGTCGCTCGACAACAGTGACGTCTTCTACGCTCTATAACTTATTTTTTAGTTAACAACGTCATAGCATTTAGAACTACGCTTATGTCGCTAAATATCATTGCTAAAGCAGCTGCCTCTGGCTTAATGATTACGCCGTGGCTTGCGTAGAGAAGGCCTGCTGCAACAGGGATTAATATAGCGTTGTAGATGAAGGCCCACGCGATGTTTTCAATAGATTTCCTTTTAACAGCCCTGCTGAGTTTAAGGAAGAAGACTAGATCCGCTAACCTACTCCTAGTTAGTACTAAGTCTCCTGATTCCCTCGAGATCTCGGAGCCGCTGCCGACGGCTACTCCAATGAATGATGATGATATGGCTGGTGCATCGTTCACTCCATCTCCAACGAACATGACTCTCTCCCCCTTGTCCTGCATATCCTTTATTAGCTCAGCTTTTTCATCCGGCTTCAGCTCTGAAAAAGCGAGATCTAGATCGAGAATCTTTGAGTAATAACTTACGCTTGCATTAGTGTCGCCGCTAACAACACCTATTTTCAAGCCATGTATTTTCAGTTCTTTAATGATGCTTTTAGCCTCTGACCTAAGCACGTCACCTATTTCGAGTACTCCTAAAACTCTATCTCCTACAGCTATGAGGACTGGCGTAAAGCCGTTACTTCCAATTTCTCTGACTAACTCTATGGCTCCATCATTGCGGCTTGCGTTTAACCTCTCCATAAGCTCTAAGTTGCCGGCAGCAACTCTAATGCCGTTGATAAAGCCCACGACCCCCATTCCGGGCATGTGAATGAACTCAGATGGGCTTTCCGCCTTTATGCCTCTCTCTACACAGTAATTAACTAAAGCCTTTGAGATAGGGTGCTCGCTTCTAGACTCAACACTGCAAACGTAATGGAGTAGTTGCTCCTCGTCAATTGATTTCTCAATTAAGTGAATATTTCTAACGGAGTGTTTTCCTGCAGTTAGCGTCCCGGTCTTATCGAATAGCACTGTGCTTACTTCATTCGCTCTTTCAAACACATCCCCCCGCCTTATCAGTAGGCCGTTTTTAGCAGCCCTTAAGACGGCTATTGAGACAACCATTGGAATGGCTATTCCAAGCGCGCATGGGCATGCAACAGCTAATACAGCGGCCGAGAACATTAGTGCTAAAGCGGGTTCGCCTACGAGGAGCCACCAGTGGATGAGTGTAAGAAAGGTAACAGCTATAACGGCCCAGGTGAGCAGCCCCACGACTCTATCAGCAATCCTCATTACTTTAGGCTTATAGAATTGGGCTTCTCTCACAGTCTCAATAATGTGGTAGAGAACGGTATCTCTGGATGCTCTGGTTACCCGCACCTTCAGGTAGCCGCTCATTAAAATACTGCCCGCCAATACGGGATCCCTGCTATCAGCATTCTTAAACTTAGGGATGGGCTCGCCCGTAAAGCTCGATTCATCTACATAGCCCCATCCCTCAATAACTACGCCATCCACAGGTATGATCTCCCCTGCTTTAATCTCTACTATTTCCCCAGGCAGAATGCTTGAGACGCTCCTCTCCCGCACTCCCCCCTCTTCGACTACTTTAGCCTTACCGTAGAGGGTTTTAGCCAAGTCTTCAAGCGATCTGAAGGCCCGCCTCCTCAGCCTTTCCTCAAGGTACTTTCCAAGCCCCACGAAGCCCATTACGCCGGCTGACGCCTCAAAGAAGGAAGCACTGTGGAGGCCTCCACGCCACTCTATGAAGCCAAGAACGCCCGCTATGCCTGTAATTAAAGTTGTTGAAACAGATAATGCTATAAGGGAATCCATTGTTGGAGAGAGCTTAGCCAAAGACCTTGTGCCTTTAATAATTATGTCAAACCCCATGGCTACAGCTACTGCGGCTAATGATAGCAATAAGAGATCGCTTTCACGATGCAGCGGCAATCCATAGTACATACTTATGGTTGTATACAGTATTGCGAATAACCCTATTGAGAAAGCCGATAGCCTCCTCAGAAGTAGGGATCTCTCTCCATACTCCTTGCCTAAGGACTCCTCTGGAAAACCAGCTATCCTTACGCCAAGGCTTTTAACTCTACCGACTATCTCACTGCCACTAATGGAGAGAGGGTTGTACGTTATGCTTACGAGCTTAGTTACAGGCGATGCACGGCACTCAAGGACTCCAGCAATACTAGAGATCTTTGATTCTACAGTGCTTACCTCACTTTCGTCTAGTTCATGGAGGGCGAGCAGCATTCGTTCTTTAAGCAAGTCGTATCCAGCGTCTCTCACAGCTCTATAGATATCTTTTAAACTGCACTCCCCATGTTCGTATTCTACGACAGCGTCTCCTGAAGACAGATCTACTTCAATATTGTAGAAGCCCTTTAACTTCCCTAAATTCCTTTGGATGGAGTAAACACAGGTGGGGCAGTCTAAACCTATAACTCTAATTCTCTCCTTTACAAGAACCACTGAAAACCACCGTAAGATTATTGAAGCATACCGACTGGACCATGCTTGAGGTAGTGCTCCGGATCTTTTTCAAACAAGTTTTTGCAGCGCTTGCTGCAAAAGTAATATATTTCTCCTCTGTAAATAGTCTTATAAGTAGCTTTCACTGGATCCACTTGCATTCCACAAACAGGGTCTACTTTAAAAGACACATCAATCACTCTGTTATTGATTAAAGTTGCATACCTTAATAAATTCTCCTTATGCGCTGAGAAGAACTACTCCAGCTCCCCGTCCTGACCTAGGGGAGCGGGGGTGTGCAAGCCCCCGGGTTCAGGACGTGCCATTCGGCTTATTCATCTCGCCACATATAGAGCACGCTGCTTTCTTCAGCATCACCAATTGCTATCAGTAATAAAAGAGTTGTTTAAAGTTAATTTTTCAGAAACGCTGCGTCACCCTCCTGGAGCGCCATGCCACGGGCTTTCCTTCCACACTAAGTCCCACAGCATGCTTTCAGTAAATGTTTCTGCTTCCGCTATCCACTTCTTAATGCTTAATAGCATCTTGTGGTGCTTGCTTTCATCGTCTGCTATAGAAGCCGCTAAGAGCTTTATCCTTGGATCCTCTACATTAAGTAGGATCCCTTTTGCTCTCTCTAACATAAGTAACTCAAGCTTTATGTGCTTTTCAATAGTTGCCGTAATTCTCTCCAAGTCTTCTTCACTAATGAATGGCTGAACTTCTGAGACGAGAGCTGCGATGGCTTTATAGAGCGCGCAGTGTTTCTCTGAGTCCTTTGAAACGCCTTCAAATACTGCTTTAAGCACGGGGTGCTTTAGTGATTTAGCTAGTTCCCTAAGTTCTTCAGCGTACTTTTCCTCAAGTTCCGCGAATTCAAGGATCTCATTGTTAACGCTGCTCACTGGAGGCGCCCTCTAATACTACGATACCCCTTGGATCTTTGATTCTAACGCCAATAGCGCTCCACACTCTAAAGACTACGTAGCCGTCCTCGGGGCCTATGCAGTCTACTTCAGCATCTCCTCCGTAGACTACGTCCAGTACTTCTGGCGTAGATGATGCTAGTACGGCTTTATCATCGGGTAGAGTTGGTGTAGAAACTACTTCGTCTACAAGCATTTTAACTCTCTCTAAATCAGTTACGCCAGTTTTTTCACTAACTGAAAGCAATTTAACATACCTAACGGGGCTAACTAATAGCATTAAGGGGCGTCTTACG
>CALIML010000007.1 GCA_938045475.1 uncultured Sulfolobales archaeon | reverse complement strand
GGTCAAAATAACAAAGAACTAAAAGACTAGTAGGGCTAGGCAAAGGCTTTTAGCAGAAGAAAGTCCTGGCTGTACAAAGAGTTACAATCCTAGTGGCACGTAAGTATGAAGTGCACGAACTCAGCGAATCAGAAGCGCGGGGTAAGGGTTACGATATAGAGTCCAAGATGCCGGGTGGAATTCGTAAGTACATAGAGGTTAAGGGGAGCAGCGAAGTTCGACCCAAAATCTCGATCACAGCGAATCAGCATCAACGTATGGTTCAAGAAAGTGAGCGAACGTTTGTCTACATCGTGATTAATGCTTTGAAAGACCCAGAGCTATACATCATACCGGGCAAGAGGCTGCTTGAAGGCTTAGCGTTCGAGCTTAAGTTCTCTCCCTCTCAGTGGCTAGAGAAAGTTGAAGACCATTGGAGACTGCGTAGACCCCATGGTAATTGAGTGAGTAAACAGAGTCTTCTTAGCAAATAGACGATCATTTAATCTAGCATAAGTAATGGTGAGTACGGTAGCCCAATAGAGATGGTTTATTCGCTAGTGCTGGAACCAAAATCGATGTCGCCAAAATAACTGCTGCTCTAAAAGCGGAATCATTTTTCTCACAAAATGGTTTCAGCTTCCTCGTAGTACCAACATTATCACTAGATAGATAAAAGTAGCTATACTGCAGAGGACATGAGCGTCGCTTACGACATTATAATTCCTCCCTCAAATAATAGGGAGCTAAGAAATTTGTTTATGGGGTTGGTGTATTTGTGTGGTTTTAGACGTAGGCTTTGTTTTTTATTACGTCTATTAGTATGGCTGGGTATATGTCTGTGACTCCTTCCATTTTCTTTATTTCCTCGTGGTATTTAAGTAGTTCTTCGCTGTCCTTAGCCCATATTACTGCTATGATTTCGTGGTCTCCTGTAGTTACAGCCATATACTTTACGTACTCTTTCTCCTTTAGTTTCTCCATTACTTCAAACATTCTCTCTGGTTTAACGTTTACTCCCGTAAAGCTTATCTTTGTGTAGCCTAGCTTAAATGGATCTACTATTAGGGCGTACTTCCTTATTACCCCCATTGACTCAAGCCTTCTAACACGCTTTATCACTGCTACATCACTTAACTTAAGGGACTTAGCTACATCTCTAAAAGGCTTCCTACAGTCCTCCATGAGCTCCCTTATGATTGCTAAATCTAGTTCATCAATAATCCTCCACCACCCCGCAGCACTACTCTAAACACTCCAATTCTCTTAAGCCCACCACCACTGCTTGGCTCAACGCAATCCACTAGCTCTGCTTCAAAACCCATTGACTTAACTAAGTAAGCAAAGTCCTCAACCCAATCCCTTACACCACATGAATTGCAGAAACTCCCAGTAAACTCAACTACTGCTATTGCCGCTTCACTATCCTCCCTCAACTCCAGCAATCTCGCTACAGCTTCAGGCGACCTAAACTTATTGTAGAGGCTTACTGCATCGCTAAGCAATTCCTGTAGAAATGCCTTACTCACAGCTCCTGCCACAGCGTTCACTCAACCCTTACATCCCTATAGTTCTCCCACAATCCATGTAGGTTACAGTACTCTAAAGCTATGAGTTTGCCAGACTTCTGAAGCTTTAAGTACGCTTCAACCACTGGCTCACTATAAACTGGAGTAAGCTCATACCTACCAATCAACACTGGGTTGAAAGCCCTCCCCTCCTCCTCAAAATACAGCTCTATGTACCTAATCGAGTGCTCTAAAGTATTTGGATGAGGACCCACACTAACCTTAACTCTAAACACTTCACCCTTCTTAACGACATCTGGAGCCTCAATCCTAGGCGTATGCGACTCAACTTTACTCAACGCCTCCCCCCTAGCTGAGCCAACCGTATATATCAACTCCCTCAATCCAGCCACGCCAATCACCGAGCAGAACATACGCATACACAACTTTTTAAGTTTACTCACTTAACCAACTTCTTAACAGTTTTCAACAAAGTATTTAATAGTACTAAATCGATCCACATAGTTCTCCGAACAATCCATATGGGGCAACTACATGGATAAGTAGCTCTTCTTGCCTGGATAGTACTTCCCTACAATCGGTATCTTGTGGCCGCACCTAGGGCACCTACCATCGCTAGTCAAGCCCCATAGAGTCACTCTATAGCTCCTCCTAGCAATGACTTTCTTACCGCACTTCGGGCACTCAGTGTCCTGATACTCTTCACTAGGTATGTTGCCTACGTAGACGTAGTTTAAGCCCAATTCCTTAGCCATCCTATATGCTTTAATCAGTAAGTCAATTCTCGTAGGAGGCTTATAGTACTTGTGCGCTGGATAATACCTATTTATGTGGAGAGGCACGTCCGGGCCTAGGTTATCCAAGTGCTTCTCTAAAACCCACTTAATGCAATCAAGTGAGTCGTTTGCACCAGTAACTATTAGGAAGACCATTTCAACGTGCCCCCCGCGCTCAACAATGCGCTTAGCGTTTCTAAACACTACCATTGGATCGGCTCCAAGGAACATCCTGTATGACTCAGGGCACCCCTTAATATCGACGCTGTAGCCGTCAACGTTCAAATCTATTAACTCGTCGAGAGCCCTAGAAGACATGTATCCATTAGTAACTAAGTTGAAGTACAGGCCACGCCTCCCAGCTTCACTAGCTGCATCAAGTATGTAGTCAAGGTGTATCGATGGCTCGTTAAAGCTTGCTGAAAGACCCTCATCCCCTCTGCGCACAGCTTCCTCAACTAAATCACTTGGCTCCAAGTAAGTAGATGCCTCAGGGCGGGGGGGCGTCTGGCTAATCAAGTAGTTCTGGCACCACGGGCACCTGTAGTTGCAGCCATACCCAGAGAAAGTTAGTGCAGTGGAGTTCGGGTAGTAGTGGAATAAGGGCTTTATCTCAATAGGCCTACTCTCAACAGCGCTCAGCAAGCCGTAGGCAACGTTGTAGAGCCTGCCGCCTAAATTCACGTAGTTCCAGCAAACACCCCTCCAGCCAAGCCTCAGCAAACACTTCCTCTCACATACAGCGCACTGTACAACTCCTCCATCTAAAGCCTTGTAGAAGCGGGATTCACGCATCCAAGGCTCCTTAACTACAGCCTCCACAAACACCCCGCTAATAGCAGTTGGGTAATCAGGCTTATTAACTCATAGCTCCATAGCAGCAGGCTCAGTGAAGCAGGGCATTCAAAGATTCTTGGAGAGCCAGCTGAAATAAGTTTTCAACAGAAGCAATCTAATTCTATAGGGGGATGCTGTGCAAACTCCTTCAATGAATTAAGGCAGCCTCAATATGTTAAGATCTTTGGCTTCCACTACTTGAAGAACAAGCCTTAGTCATCTACGGCTTAAGGCGTTGAGGAGCCTGGCTCTTCTTCAACATCTATAGTTACTTCAGAGCCATCCCGTATCTTCAAGCGCTCCCTGAGGTTTACGTCAGCTATGAATTCAACTACTTGCTCCGAGTGCCTGGATGCAAGTGGTTTAACTAAGTAAGCTCTATACCCATCGACTCTAGCCCTCCACGCAAGAACTGCTCTATAGTCCTTAGATGGAGGCTCTACAACCACGTGGGGCTTAGACTTAAGCAGTTCACGCAGCTTACTCAGAGATCCACCGTCTACAACTACGTTGAGAGTCCCTGGGAAGGGGTCTATTCCAAGCGATCTCCTCAGTGAATCCCTATATAATTCAACGTACTTCGAGCCCTCCCCCAAGCCCCTAACGACTCTGCCCCTAATAGTTATGCTCAAAGACCCCCAACTCCCTCTACAGCACTGCTTAAAGAGTCTGCGTACGTAAAAAGCCTTTCACTAAAAACGCGGGGAGGGGAGGCGAATACTTAAAGCTATATTAGCTCACTGATTGTCTTAACTGTAGGTGTCTACATGAACTCGCAGGAGGTAGCAGAACTGAGGGAGGAAGTGGATAGGCTTAAGGCTAGAGTAGATGCATTGGAGAAACGCTTAAACGAAGTAATCAAGTACTTGAATGAGCTCTACCGCTACTTAACTTCACCTACTCAATGAATGGATCTACGCGTAGTGGAGGAGCTTCAACGAAGCGTAAGGAGTTTAAGCAGCAGTTTGAATGCCCCTCCCCGACCTATGTATGGAGCCCGGCTCTATGCTCGCCATAGGTTGCACTACTGACTGAGGGTATAGGATCGCGCCCGCCCCTATTCTCGCGCCATAGCCTATTATGGCTCCCAGCTTGCGCACAGGCTTCCTCATTGATTGAGGAGTCACTAAGTGCTCCTTAAGCCTGGGCGGAACCTCCTCACCAGGCAGTAGGTTTAGTGTAACTACGTGGCTTCCAATACATGAATCCCCTCCTACAATGCTGTCCCCTATGTACGTAAAGCTATCTATGACTACGTGCGGCTGTACGTTAGAGTTCTTCACTTCACTAAAAGCCCCCACGCGCACTCTCTCCTCAAGGCTGGCGTAGTGTCTTACGAATGAGTGGGCTCCAATGAAGCACCCTCTCCCAATGTATACAGGGCCCTTTACTACTGCCCCATGATCTACGTAAGTGCCTTCATCTATGAATGCAGGAGGCTCTATCACTGCACTCCCCTCCACTTCAACGCCCCCACCTACGTGTAGTCCGCGGAGCGCGTTGAGCAATTGCTTAGTAGCTTCAAGCAGGTCGGCTGGATAACCAACGTCCACCCATAGGCCGTTCCAGTGTACTGCAATAGCCCTCCCCTCACCGACAACTCTATTCAATGCGTCTGTGAAGCCAACGCCTTTCCCAAGGCAATCAATGATCCACGTGGGCAACACGTAGACTCCTCCAACAGTGTAGGCTGGCTTTTCAACAGCATCAATGCTCGAGGGCTTTTCAACAACTCTCCTCACTTGCCCATACAAGTCAACTGAGGCGACTCCATAGGTATGAACGTGCTTCTCTTCAAGAGGAGTAGTTAGAACAACCATGGATGGCTCATAGCTGTAGAAGGACTCAACTACTTTAAGCAACGCCTTAGAGTCGATAACTAAGTCCCCGTAGACTAGAATGAAGTAGTCCTCCCCATCTAGCTCCTTTGCTGCAGACTTCACTGCCTCCTCAATGCCTTCACCCTCCTGCCTAACGCCAACGACTCTAACGTCGCTTAACTCAACTGCCTCTCTATACACATCCCCGCTGCTGTAAACTAATACCACGTCTCTGCCAACTGCCTCTCTAACAGCCATTAGTGGGTAGTGTATTAGGGGCCTACCAACGATTCTCAAAGAATGCTTACTCCCACCCGGGGGGACTAGCACGCCGAGTTCTCCCGAGCCTCCTCCAGCTAGGACAACTGTCTTCAAAGCCACCCCCTCCTTACTCAACAGTGACTGTCTTAGCTAAGTTACGCGGCTTATCTGGGTCGAATCCTCTGGCTACAGCAGTATAATACGCTATGAGCTGTAGCGGCAGTGTATGAGTCAGGGGAGTCAATGCCCAGTGTGCTCTAGGCACTGGGAGCAGGTAGTCCAACTGGTCCTCCAGGCTCGTCCCAAGTGGAGCAACTCCTATAGTGACTGCGCTGCGCGCCTTCATTTCCTGCACATTGCCTAGCAAAAGCTTCTCCAAGTAGTTATCCACGGGCACTACGAATACTGCTGGGAATCCACTTGATACAAGGGCTATAGGCCCATGCTTGCTCTCGCCGGCTGGATAAGCTTCAGCGTGGACGTAGGCTATTTCCTTAAGCTTTAAAGCCCCCTCCATAGCTACTGGAAGCCCCACGCCCCTACTCAAGTAGTAGGCACTGCTCCTCGCGCTGAGCCACTCGGAGAGCCTCCTAGCTCTATCCTCAATGAGGGGCATTATCTCGGAGACAAGCCTTGGGGAACTCCTTAGCTCACCCCTAATGCCCTCAGCTTCACTGACAGTCAATCTACCTACTGCTAAAGCATAGCTCACTGCAAGCCACGCTAATGCCAGCGCCTGAGTAGTGAAAGTCTTCGTTGCTGCAACACCTATCTCTGGGCCAGCCCTAGTGTATAGAGCTAAGTGGCTTTCACGCGGTATAGCTGAGTCAATAACGTTTGATAACGCGATGACCTTAGCCCCCCTCTCCCTAAATGCCCTGAGGGCCACTAGTGAATCTATGGTCTCACCGCTTTGGCTCACCGCTATCAATAGGTCCCCTTCACTGACTACCCCTTCATAAGAGTAGTGCTCACTAGCTATGAATGGCACTACTTGAGCTCCAGCAAGCCTCTGCATCAACAAGCTATAGTACAGCGCGGCGTGATAGCTTGTCCCAGCTGCCGTGACATAGATCCTGTTGGCGTTAAGCAATAGATCTACTGCTTTTCGAAAGCCGTCGTCTCCCTCAATGCCCTGCAGAGTGTTTTTAAGGGCTCTCGGCTGCTCAAGGATTTCCTTAATCATGAAGTGTGCGTAGCCCCCCTTACTAGCGTCTTCAATGCTCCACTCAATGAATCTGACTCTGTGAGTGTAGTCAACTGGCCTACTCTCCCTCAAGTCCTCTATGAAGGCGCTGACTGGAGTTATGTAGCCTACTTCATAGTCTCTCAACACGACTGCCCTCCTAGAGTACTCTAGGAAGGCCGGTATGTCGCTCGCCACGAAGTTGAAGCCGTTTCCTAAGCCAATTATGAGTGGGCTGTCCTTCCTAGCGAAGAATATCTTGTCCGGCTCTACTACTGAGATTAATGCAATTGCGTAACTGCCTTCAAGTACTTCCACAGCTTTCTTAAATGCGCTATAGATGTCCCTGCGCTTACCGTATAATTCTTCAACGAGGTGTGGAACTACCTCAGTGTCCGTCTCACTTACGAATATGTGCCCTCTACTAGTGAGCTCCCTCCTTAACTCACGGTAGTTCTGTATTATTCCATTATGTACTACAGCTATTTTTGTGCCACAATCAGTGTGGGGATGGGCGTTAACGTCTATGGGAGCTCCGTGAGTAGCCCACCTAGTGTGAGCTACTATAGTGAATCCATCCACTTTGGAGAACCCGTATTTCCCCTCTAATTCAGCGATCCTGCCCCTACCCTTAAGCACAACTACCCTACTTGACTCCGCAGACACGCTTGCTACGCCAGCGCTATCATACCCGCGGTACTCAAGCCTTAGGAGCCCGCGGTAAACCATTAGCGAAGGCCTATCGGGGGTGCTGCCGGGTATGCATGTAAGCCCTATGATGCCGCACAAAGGCATCTCCTGCAATGCTGCTTCTATAACCTCGAATTAATGGAGCTAAATATAGTTTGTGTAGAATACTCCCAGCTCTCTCTATCGGCTCACTCTACTGTAGGCCAGCCTCTACGAAGGCTTAATGCCGGCCTTCAGCAGTTTAGAAAAGCGACTCGGTTTAACTACGCTTGCCTTCCGCACTTTTGACTTATCGAGCGGTTACCTAACTATCACTACTGTAATAGGTGATGATGCAACTATTTCCAGAGCTGTTGAACCTATGTTCGGCTCAATAATTAGCGAGCGCCCCCTAGCACCCATTATAACCATGTCGTATCCCCCGCTTATTATTTCACTGAGTATGCAGCTTGAGGGACTTTCATTAACTGGATCTATTTCCCTCACCCTATACTCAACGCTCACCCCCCTTCCCTCAGCTCTCCTCCTAGCTTTCTCAATAGCTTCATCGCTTATCGCTAAACCCCTCGGCTTCGCATTTAACACTACTACCTTTGAGCCAAACCTCTTAGATAAGTCAAGCGCCAAGTCCAGTGCTCGCAAGCTGTTCTCACTTCCATCAACTGGCACAAGGATTCTCCTATACATGAAGCTTATTTCATAGCTTGGCTCACGAACGTATTCAAAGCCCACCTCCATCACCACCCGAGGAACATTCTCGCCGATAGCTTTAAGACCTCTACTCCTGGGAGAGCTTCGCCGCTTAAAGCTAGTAGAAGAGCGTTTGCTCCAGTAGTTACGTGAATGTTTCCAGCTGCTGCTTTTTCCTCACTAATGAACTGCGATAAGTGTCCTCCAGCTATAATTACGTGAGCCTTAGTTGAGAGAGCTTCATTAATGAGCCTAACTGTTCCATCCCTAAACCTACTGTCTTCAATTACTCCAGCAGGACCCTTCATGACAATTGCCTTAGATTCCCTCATGAACTCCCTGTACATATCTATGGTTGAAGGCCCTATGTCCATTATTCTGCCATAAGTCCTCCCAAGGGCTTCCTCCCTAACTCCTCCATTGCTCAACACTTTGAAGTCTATTGGAGTCTCGATAGGCGCCCCCCTCATCAGTAAATGCCTTATCCTAGGGACTAGGGTGAGCATGCCTCTCTCCTCCAAGTACTTTAAGTTCTCTAAGCCTATGTTTACTCCCTTTGCTAAAAGCACTAAGTTAGCTAAGAGGCCTGTTGTAAGTATTCGATCAGCAAGGGCTTTCGCCACTAAGTTCTCAACGACTTTAACTAAGTCGTAGACTCTAGCTCCACCGAATACGAAGACTCTTGGAGACAAGCCTTGGGTCATTAGCTTATCGAGGTTCAGCAACTCTCTCTCCATTAATGGGCCGGCCGCACTCGGTAGAACTAGTGGGAATCCAACTATGCTTGGCTGACTTCTGTGAGCTGTTGCAAAAGCATCGTTGACGTAGGCCTCGAAGAGGGGGGCGAGTCTCTGAACCAGGTATGTTGATGCTTGCTTCTCAGGAGTAGCCTCTATTACTTCCTCTGAGAAGAGCCTCAAGTTGTTCAGCATTAATGCTTCACCCGGCTTAAGTGATTTAATTGCTTCACGTGCAGCAGGTCCACACACGTCGTCTACAAACTTTACTTCTACGCCAACGTACTTGCTCAGCAGCTCAGCGTGTTTCTCCATAGTTGTAAACCCTGCCTCCCCCGGCCTACCCTGGTGGGAGGCTATAGCTAGTGCAGCACCTGCATCAATTAATTGCTTAACAGTGCTTGAATGCATCCTTATCCTCCTGTCATCAATTACATTCATAGTCTCAGGATCTATTGGCACATTGACGTCCACTCTTAAGAATACCTTCCTACTACTAACTTCTAAGTGTTTAAGTGTTGGGACAGAGCTGAATGAACTCCTCAATATACCACTCCTAGAACTATATTTACTGCAGTAAATATAAGTTTTTATGTAGGCGAAGACTTGGGGAGAGAATTCATGGCTAGTGCAACTTTATATAGCTTTAGAAGTTGAGTTACGTAAAGGTGGGCTTGTTGAGCGAGCTTAAGCCAAGAATTGCCGAGAAGAGGTGGAGGCCAGACTTAGAAGTTGAGTTAATTAAGCTATGGGGTGAGGAGGGGCTTTACTCATTCAGCTTCAGTAGGGATGACCCAAGGGCAATTATTGCTATAGATACTCCTCCCCCATATGCTAGCGGTAAGTGGCATGTTGGTGGAGCAGCTCACTACGCTCAAATAGATATGGTGGCCAGGTACTTTAGGATGAAGGGGTTCAACGTGCTAGCCCCATTCTATGCAGATAGGAATGGATTGCCGGTGGAAGTACAAGTTGAGAAGACTTATGGCTTAAACGCCCACGAGCTTGCTTCAACTCCCGGGGGGAGAGTGAAGTTCCTTGAGCTATGCAGGGAGTTCCTAGATAAGGCTGAGGACGAGATAGTGGGCGTTTGGAGGAGGCTTGGATGCAGCTTCAACTACTGGAGGAACGGCACTGACAGCGCTGAATACAGGAAGATCACTCAAGCAACATTCATAGAGCTGTATAGGAGGGGCCTAATATATGAGGCTGAGAGGCCTGTAAACTGGTGCCCTAGGTGTAGGACTACTCTAGCTGAAGCAGAGCTTGAGTACGTTGAGAAGGACGAGTACTTACACTACATTAAGTTTGGAGTCAAGGAAACCCAGGAGGAGATAGTGATAGCAACCACTAGGCCTGAGCTACTTAAGTCATGTGGGGCAGTAGCCTACAGCCCGAGGGATGACAGGTATAGGAAGCTGAAAAACTTGCACGCTGTAGTACCGGTATACGGCCACAGCGTTCCAATAATTGAGCATGAATACGTTGATCCAAGCTTTGGAACTGGCTTAATGATGTTCTGCAGCTATGGAGATCAAGTTGACGTGAGAGTGTTTAGGGAGCTAGGCCTCAAGCCAGTGATAGTCATTGCAAGCGATGGGAGGATGAATAGTGAGGCCGGCCCTATAGCTGGCCTAGGAGTTGAGGATGCTAGGAGGAGGATCGCTGAGATCCTGGATGGAGAGGGGCTGCTAGTCAGGAAGGAGCGCATTAAGCACAGCGTACCCGTCTGCTGGAGGTGTAAGACCCCTATTCAAATAATACACTCAGAGGAGTGGTTCCTTAAGCAGCTGGAGTTTAAGGAAGATCTCAAGGGGCTTATTGAGGAAATGTCTTTTAAGCCTGAAATGCATAAGAGGAGGCTCATTGAATGGATAGACTCAATGTCCACTGACTGGCCCATAACTAGGGACAGGTTCTACGCAACTGAAGTACCCATGTGGAGGTGTAGGAAATGCAGGTCAGTCCTCGTGCCTGAGCCAGGCAAGTACTATAGGCCGTGGATTGAGGAACCCCCCTGGGAGGAATGCCCTATTTGCAGAGCCCCCAGGAGCGAGCTTGAAGGCGAGAGAAAAGTCTTCGACACATGGTTTGACAGCAGTATATCAGTGCTATACGCGACGGGCTTCCTCAGGGACAACGACTTATTTGAAAAAGCCTTCCCAAACACTATTAGGCCCCAGGGAATAGACATAGTTAGGACGTGGCTCTACTACACTATACTGAGAGTCTACCAACTGACGGGGAGGCCTGCCTTTAAATTGGTTAGGCTGACGGGGATGGGGCTCGATGAAAAGGGTGAGGCTATGCATAAGAGTAAGGGGAATGTAATTGACCCAGAGCCATTCATAGAGAAATACGGGGCTGACGCATTTAGGTTTTGGGCAGCTGCATCAGCTAAGCTAGGCTACGACTACAGGTTTTCAGAGCAATCAATTAGGACCGGGCTCTTGTTTGCAACAAAGTTGTGGAACATCGCTAGATTCATATCATCTTTCCCCAAGCCCGGGGAGCCCGGCGTGCTGAAGCCAGTGGATAAAGCTACTCTAGCTAAGCTTGGAAAACTAATCGTTGAAGTCGATAAGTGGTACAGTGAGTTGGACGTCTACACGCCGATCAACGAAATCTACCAATTCACGTGGAACTACTTTGCTTCAAACTACGTTGAGTTAGTTAAGAACAGGGCGTACAATAGGGGCGGCAAGTTCTCTAAGAGTGAGCAGGAAGCCTCGTGGCACGTCCTCCATGCAGTAATGGATGCAGTGCTAAGAATGCTGGCGCCAATAATGCCTTTCGTCACAGACTCAATATACAGAAGGCTTTATGGGAGGAGTGTTCACAGAGAGCGGTTCCCAGAGGCCAGTGACGAGTGGCTGAAGTGGAGTGATTCTTTAGCCGATAAACTCGTTGAAGTTAATTCAGCTATATGGAGCTACAAGAAGCGTAGGGGCATAAGGTTTTCAGAAAGCCTTGGGGGAGTAGTCTTATTTAATAAGAGCCTTGAGCCCCTGATCGATGAACTCGTAGTTCTTCACAACATAGGGAGATTCGAGGAGTACGTTGGAGAACCGCCTAATGGATGTGTAAAGATCGGCAGTGAAGTATGCATTATTGAGGACTAATAGCGCTTGCTTAAGCGCTAAGCGTTCTCCAAGCCATGTGTTTAACTGACTTCACGATTCTCTTCAGAGTTAAGTTAAACGATGGGTAGCCGAAGTATGGCCTAACTCTGCCCTTCCTTATTGACTCAAAAACTTCTTCTTCACTTAACTCATTCAACTCTATGATGGTGTGCGCTATTCCAATGTATTCAGCTATGTG
Source organism: uncultured Sulfolobales archaeon (assembly GCA_938045475.1). Lineage (GTDB taxonomy): Archaea > Thermoproteota > Thermoprotei_A > Sulfolobales > Desulfurococcaceae > JANXDZ01. The sequence continues at coordinate 19,984 of CALIML010000007.1, read as the reverse complement.
CGCATCGCTTGAAGCTATTCCAGGCAGGTTTAGTTCTCTAGACGCCTCAATAGCCCTCTTATTAGCTCTCTTGTTTGCTGATGCATTCCAAACCTCTATAGCGCTCCAGCCTCTGTATTCAAATATGGCGTTGCCGAGCCCCAGCCTGAGTATGTCGAATGGATGTGCTGGAACTATTAGGCAGCCATTGTCCTGGGAGACCTCTATTAGTTTCAGCAAATTCTTTGAAGCATTTACTTCCTCTAAGCAGTAGATCAGTACATCGCCTAGCTCCGTTCTAACTTCATTCCCCAGGAGTGCTAACAGCTCCAGGCGACTCCTCTTAACGTAATCCCTTGCCCTAAGGGCTCCCATGAATGTGTCGTGGTCAGTTACAGCAATTACGCTGAGCCCTCTATCAATTGCAGCATGCACTACTTCAAGCGGGCTGCAAACTCCATCGCTATACGTAGTGTGTATATGTAGATCTGCTTTTACGTAAAGCACTCTCCAAACCCTCTGGGGCTGAAGTGAGCTGAGTCATTAAAATATTTATTTCTATGGTATTGTGTGCAAACACGGGCCCGGCAACAGCATTAAAGCTCTCTACGGGATGATCCTTTGGTGAAAGTACTAGTAGATCGCTTTAAGTGCAATCTATGCAAGCTATGCGTAGACTACTGTCCAGCCTACGTCTTCTACATAGTGAACAACAGCATTGTTGCTGAAGAGTGGAAGTGTGTTGAATGCTATGGATGCATAGCTTTATGTCAAATGAATGCTATAAGTATAATTGAGCATTGACTACGCTTACGCATAGTATGGCTTCAGCTCGCCCCCGTCATACGGGCACTTGTAGCCAAGCCTTTTAGCATCAGCTGAGCAAAAGAAGTTGCTGCACTTAATGCATACATAGGCCTCTCCAGAATCAATAGATCTAAATAAGTTCATTTTCCTGCTGCAAATGCTGCACTTTACTGTAACCCACCCAGCGTGACCCATGGCGTTCACTCCTTTAACTAACCCAGTGGTCATTTCAAGCCTCTCCTCACTAATCAAAGCTCTTAACACAATGTGCAACTTATAAACTTTAAGGATCCCGAACGCTCATAGCTAAAGATCTTCTAAACAACCCTAGACCTTTATGCAATCGCAACGAGTGGATGTATGAGATTTAGGGAGGAAGGTCTTTCATTAATGTAGACGGTGTTTACAAGCTTATTAGCACAATTTTTATAATGTTTCCGCCGCTAATATCTCCTAGGGATGCTGTATGTCTGCAGTAATTGTGGAGTACTCTTCATTTAATGATGCTGTAAAGGCTATTGATGAAAAGATCTCTAATTTAAAGCAGCAACTAGCGCTTCTACTAAAGAGGTTTGAGGATGTAAGGGCTAGGGCTGAGCAGGAGAGAAAGCTAAAGGAGTTACTTAAAGCTCTAGCTGGAGTTGAAGTACCTCCATCTCAATCCAGGGTTTTAGACATGAAGGACTTTAAGATAGTGGTGAATCCTGATGCAGTATATGAATCAAGCGTTCTAGAAGAAGCATTAACGAGGATCAATAGAGCTATAACAATTCTACAGGCAGTGAGAAAAACAATTGAACCGCTCGCCAGCATAGATGTAGGAGCTAAGATTACGCTAATCTATCAAGACGATGTCCCGCAAGTAGTGCTAGTCAAGTACTAATACACGTCGGGCTTGCGCAATCAATCGCAGTGAACTTAGTGGGTGAAGCATGTATGGGAGCGTATTTAAGGGTATGCAGCGGCAGTAAGGCTCCTGAATTAGTCAATGTAGTTATAGAAATACCTCAAGGAAGTTCAATTAAGTACGAAGTCGATGAAGAGACGGGCCTAGTGTTCGTCGATAGAGTGCTCTACACTGCAATGCATTATCCATTCAACTACGGCTTTATACCATGCACTCTCGAGGAAGATGGAGATCCAGTTGACGTATTAGTGATTACTCAGGAGTCCCTTCACCCAGGAGTAGTTATTGAGGCAAAGCCCATTGGGCTCCTGGAGATGGAGGATGAAGAGGGGGTTGACGCTAAAGTAATAGCTGTTCCAAGGGATAAAGTCGACCCAAGGTTTAAGGGCTTAAACGACATCAACGATCTATCTGAAGCATTGAAGGAAAAAATAAGGCACTTCTTCGAACACTATAAAGAACTGGAGCCAGGGAAGTGGGTTAAAGTAATTGGGTGGAGGCCTAGGAGCGAGGCATTAGCCAGGATCTCTACGTCTATTGAGAGGTTCTTAAAGCAAAAGAAGTGAAGACACGCTTCCCTAAAAGTAACTAACTAAAGATTCATTGTTTTTAGGCATAGTGGTGCTCCTTATACCTACGCATGCTTCAACATCTCTTGCAAATTCTTCAGCATACTCACTCCTAGAGGCGTCAACTACAACTAATCCAGGCCTCGATCTTTCGATGTATTCAAGCAGTTCTTCGTAGTCAGCGTGATCGCTTAATGCAACAGTCCAAGTATTGTGGCTTCTCCTCCTGATTGGCTCGCGGAACTCCCATCCAGTCAGTATTATGTGGAGTCCCTCAGTGAGGCTTCTCCTACTAGCTTTATTCATGTGGTAGAACACTACGCAGCTCCCGTAATCCATCAGCAACTTCCTTAATTCAGTCGAAGCCTCATCGTAGTAGTTGCCTATTGGCCCGCAGTACTTTTCAGCTACGCTCGTCACTTTATAGAGCTTCCTAGGCATTATGAATGGCGCAGTTATCCCACTGCTCCTCAGGATGTACATAGCTTCCTGCAGCTTGCCGTAGTAGCCATATATGTAGACTACGGCTCTGCGAGCTAATCCATCATTCACTAAGTCCGCGAAGAATTCATTGATGAAGTCTTTAAAGGGCCTTTTGAAGTTTCTTGAACCATACGTTGCCTCAATGATTAATGCATCGAGGTCCTTCATGATTTCAGTTCCGCGTAGTTTAAAGTCCCCCGTATACCCTATTCTTGATCCATTGGATTCTACAAGCACTTGTGATGCGCCAACGATGTGATTGGCCTTCACGAGCCTCACGACTTCCCCATTTACATCCAAGTACTTGCCGTAGCTTAATGCTATTGCCTTCTTTGAAAGCAGCGCTTTTAGAGCCCCATTTAACTCATAGATCTCCGTTATTAATTCATACGTCGCGGGAGTGAATATTATTGCCCCGCTATTCTTCAAACTATCCCTTAACCCAATGACATGATCTAGGTGGGCGTGAGTTATGACTCTCACAGGCCTATTCCAGTGGCCATCCACCGTAAACGATTTGCCTATCAATATGGCTCCATTCCACTTTATATCGATGAGGCTCCTCAAGCCATCTCCATTCATTACTTGTCCACCGCTTAATAGCGTTACTGGGATAGCGATTTAACTACAGGCTTCCACTTCTTTTCAACGGAGTCGTAGTATATTAACCCGCTTTCCCTCAGCTTCTTAAATAACTTGACTTCAACTCTGCTTAATTGACGCCCTACTTCCTCCTCGTTGCTTGTAGCAATTTCTTCAAACAGCTTCTCCCTAAATGAATTCCACAGGTCTCTATCTACGGCAATTCTTTCATCCCTGGCTTCTACGACTTTCGCCCCGCTCCTCTCTAAGTATGAGAAGAACCTGTCTCTATCCCTCAGTCCTTTAACTTCGCTTTCAAAAATCACTCCTTCCTCCTTTAATCTCTCAATACCTGTTTTCCTAGCCCTCTCCCTTGCTTCATATCCATGCCTAGCTTTCCTTTCCTCAATTGTTTTTTCAAGCACCTCCACTCTCTCCTTCAATTCATCCATGCCCTCAATTAATTCAGCCAGCTTTAAGTTGATCTTTGATACTTCTGCAGCCACAGGGTTCACTAAGTCTTGGGCTCTCCTCATTAAGTGGGACTCCAGCCTTCCAACATCCCCCCTCCTTAGTTCATCTATGGCACTCTCAAGCCTGGATATCCTTTCATTAATGGAGGGAGCTTCTCCAAGATCCTTATCTATAAGTGCTGCCACGTAGTCTTCTACCTCCCTGTAGCCCAACTTCTTGCTCTTCTCTAAAAGCCTGCCATACACGTCACTTGGTATTTTGAGAACCAGTGTTTTCTCACTATCTTCAGGCATTCTCTCCCCCACACAGTACTTCAACTCAGCCCCTATTAATGTAATCCGCAGTTCTACACTAATCCAACTAGCGCTGACTCTTTTGCACAGGCTTGCAGCTAGCTCACAGCGAAAACCTCGAGTTCAAATCCACGCTTACTGTAGAGGGGGAGGGAGTAAGGAAGCTGGAGTCCATATTATTCAGGGGCAATAAAATAGAGAAGCCTTACTGCGAACCGCACTTCTGGATAAACGTGGCTAGAAGCTAGTGGGACTAAAAGTCATGAGTCAACGAGCTCAAGTAATTATTGAAGGAGTCCGCGCTTCCTCCCGATCCCTAATTTACAGAGCTTCAGGAAGCGCAGCTAAGTAAGCTAGGGAGAGGCTTGTGAGCGTGGATTGCGCGAACCCCACTATCACATAGCTCCATAGATCACTGGCAGCGATCAATGGACTGCGGCTTGCCAGCGAACTAGTGCGGGGGGTGGGATTTGAACCCACGCAGGCCTACGCCATCGGGTCCTCAGCCCGACCCCTTTGACCATGCTCGGGCACCCCCGCGCTCCCCAGTTAATCAGTTCTCCAGCTAGCTTAGTTAAACGCTCTCGCGTTTTTATGCTATTCATACTTCGTTGATTTGATTAAAGTTTATCTTCCCCCCTCATTTTAAGTTTAGTGGTGAAGCCCCTTGGCGAGAGTTCCCGTAAAGCTCGTTTCATGGGATGAAATAGTTGAGTGGTCGCGTAAACTAGCTCAGTTAATTGCTGAAAGCGGCTATAGACCGGGGGTAGTTATAGCTCTATCCCGCGGGGGGTTTGTGCCAGCTAGACTCGTATGCGACTTCCTAGACATAGAGAACTTGCTTAGCATTCAAAGCCAGCACTGGACTGAAGCAGCTAAGATAGCTGAAAAAGCCATAATTAAGTACCCTTACGTAGTTAACTTAAGAGGTCAAAAGGCCCTAGTAGTTGATGACATATGTGATACGGGCGACAGCCTCATACTAGCCAGAGACTACATTGCTGAGGAGTGGAGGCCCAGCGAGATGAAAATAGCCACCCTCCAATGGATTAGCAGTGTTGCTAAAATAAAGCCAGACTACTACGTCATGGAGGTAAGGGAGTGGATATGGTTCCAATACCCATGGACTAGGCTTGAGGACACATATCAATTCATTAAAAGAATGATGTCTGAAGCTAAGAAGGAGTATGGGGAGTCTTCGTGGAGCTACAGTGAGATAATCGCTAGATTCCGCGAATGGTACGGCATAGATGTAGGTGAGAGCTACTATAGGGATGCCATTAAAGTACTTGAGGGGAAGAACATCGTTAAATACGATCAGTCACAAGGCAAGTACGTATACCTAGGCGATTAACCGGGTGGTTAAAGATGTTGGTTAAGCCCCCAACTAAAGTAGAGCTAGGAGTTATTGGAGGAAGCGGCTTATACAACATACCTGAGTTAACTAACGTGTCTGAACACAAAGTCTACACTCCATACGGAGACCCAAGCGATAAAGTCGTTGTAGGGGAACTCTATGGAAGAAGCCTGGCCTTCATCCCTAGGCACGGCCGTGGGCATAGAATACCTCCACATAGAATAAACTATAGGGCCAACATATGGGCTCTCAAGTCCCTTGGAGCCAAGTGGGCACTAGCGTTTTCAGCTGTTGGAAGCTTGAGATGGGACTATAGGCCGGGGGACTTCGTCCTACCCGATCAATTCATAGACTTCACTAAGGGCATTAGGGCATACACGTTCTTTGAAGGAGGCACCGTCTGCCATGTTAGCATGGCTGAGCCATTCTGCCTGCACTTAAGGGAGGTAGTGATGGATGCAGCTAGAGGAGTTAAGGAAATAGTGCTGCATCCATCGGGGACTTACATATGTATAGAGGGCCCAAGGTTCTCCACTAAAGCTGAGAGCAGAGTGTGGAGAGATGCATTTAAAGCAGATGTAATAGGCATGACTCTCGTGCCTGAAGTAAGCCTTGCCTGCGAAGCTGAGCTGTGCTACGCAACTGTAGCCATGGTGACAGACTACGATGTTTGGGCTGAGAAACCTGTTACAGCTGAGGAAGTAGTTAGAGTTATGGAGGAAAACACTGCTAAGGCGCGGAAGCTGCTGGTGGAGGTAGTGAAGAAGCTTCCTGAAGCCCCCGATCAAGGGAAGTGTTCGTGTTGCAAAGCTCTAGAAGTAGCCCTCGTCTAGCAAGGCTTTTAGCTGAAGTAAGTAGGGCTGAGGAATGGGCTAGGAGTGCCTCAAGGGAGCTAGCCGACTACTTAAGGAGCGGCAGCAACGAGTTATTGCTGACCTACAGCTACATGGGTTATCCAGCTGCAAGCATACTCTACTGGCTTCTCTTCACTCTAAGGCCTGACTTAAGGACTGCGCTGATGGATGCTGATACAGCCTCATACTATGCAGTAGCCTATAGAAGCGATCTAACCATAGTAGCGTTCACTACTAAGCCGGACTCAGCTGCTACAATTAGGATAACTGATTCATCTAGGCTTACTGGAGCAAGAGTCATGGTCGTATCCCCGCAGCCTAGTGAGAAAACAAGGCTCTACATGAGGGATGCACTACTGAAGACGGTGCCAGCAGCGGACAGTGAAATAACGGCTTCTCTTTGGGAAGCGCTACTGGCATACTACACAGGCTTAAGCATGGCTCAGGAAGGCAGGCGGGGGGAGAGGCTCCGCGCCATAGCTAATCAAGGCTTCAGCGTGATTGTTGAAGAACTTGTTGAAAAGTACATGGATTTAACTATTAAAGCCCTTGGGGCGCGGGAAATAGTCATTACTTCAGGCAAACTCCTTGAACCTGCATCAGCAGCCCTAGCTAAGGCATTGAAGTCGAGGGGCGTTAATGCAAGCTATTCTCCAATAAGCCTACTTGAGCCAGTGGGCAACGAATACGTATTGATAGTGTCGTGTAGTGTTGAAGACCACTTAATTAGTGAGAAAAAGATATTGATAGCTATGAGCGGTGGAAGAACCCTTGAGCTAAGGCTTAACCTAGATCCGCTTGAAGCACCAATATACGTCCTCATACTCGCGCTTTATTTAGAGGAAGGGCTCAGCGAGCCCTAGGGGCGTTTAAGCCAAGTGCTTTTTAACTACTCACTAGCTTAGCTATGGCAAGCCGCGCGTCGTCTATGAGTAGATGGATTTAAGCACTTCCTTAGATCCCCTAATGATTCTGCAAATATCGCATATAACGGTACCCACATCAATTTCCCCTCCCCCCCTAGCTATCTTCTCAGCCAATGACTCTACGCGAGTCATGAGTTCCCCACAGTCTTTAATGGCTTTAACGACTTTAGCTCCACGCTTACTCCCCAAGTAGTAGCTTATTGCTGGCTGCGTTAATCCAAGCAGCTTAGCTGTACGCACTTGTGTAAACCCATACTTGTCTATAAGTATTCGAGCTAGTAGAGCTCTGATGGATGGAATTATTAGCTTCATTGACTGCTCGCAATAAGTTTTCAAAGCCTCTTCCCCAAGCTATAGATAAACTATAACCGCTTTATATAATTAATCCTTCTACTGTAGGCAAGGAGAGCTATTAATGCTGCCGCTAACGCTAGCGCCAATACCAATGATATTGTCATTAGTAGATCCCCTCTTTCCCCAAGGCCGAAGCATATTGGTATGAAGAACAGTATTATGCATCCACCTACGCCTACGGCTCCGCGGAGTCCTTGCACAACTAGGTAAATGAAGTAGGATGCTAGTGAAGCCGCCATGATTAATAACCCTACTAGAAATATCGAGAACCCCATCTTAGTTAAGCCACTCATTTAATTACACCCGCAGACACTAAGTATAAGATCAATGTCATTAGAGTAAGAACTATTGCTAATGCAAGGATTATCTTAGCGACTCTCTGCGATGAAGAAAGAACTATTGGTATAGGCCCAAGTATGATTACTCCGCCTCCTTCAATTCTACGCTCAGCTTCCCCAGCTCCTTTAGCCAGCGTCCCTATGATCATTATTAGAAGCCCCACTATCATTAAAACTACGCTGACTAACACTGCTGTAAACAGTATTGTCACAGCTTCAGTCAACTCTGCTCAACCTCCTGCAGTGCTTCTTCGCAAACTACTAGTCTAGTTTAATTAACTCATTTATTTCTTCAACGTACTTAAATATGTCGTCTGGGAATATCAGTACATATACTCCTTCCCCAATCTCCTCTCTCACCACTTTATAGGCTTTAACTACAGCCCCCGAGCTTAAGCCTATCAATAACCCCTCTCCTCTAGCTACATTAACTACTTCTTCAGCCGCCTCCCTTAAGGATACTTCAATTACTCTATCTATTTTCTCCTTGAAGAACCACTTAGGCCTTGTTTCAACTCTCTTTATTCCAGGTATGCTCTCCCCCACTGCTGGAGTTACTCCAACTACTTTAACTCCATCCCCATACCTCTCCTTAAAGTACCTGGATATAGCTGCTATATGTCCCGACGTACCTACTCCAGCGACTAGTGCTTTAGGAGGAGATCTATTTATGCTTGCCAGCTGCTCATCTATTTCCCTGGCTGTATATAGGTAGTGGACTTCGAAGTTATTGTCGTTTTCAAATTGATTTAAGTTAAGCGCTCCATCCCTAATGGCTTCATTTCTCACGTATTCAATTAACTCCTGATCTATGATGTCTTTATTAGTAACTACTACTTCCACTCCAAGGATCTTTAGGAGAGTCCTAGTGTACTTAGGTGATTTCCTGGGGAGGTATGCTCTAAACCGTACTCCAAGAGCACTTGATATAGCTGCCATAGCTATGCCCACGTTCCCCGAAGTAGCTTCATAGAGCTTTCCACACTCTATGCACTCCTTAATTGCCTTAACAATCATGTTCCACGCAGGCCTATCCTTAATGCTGTGGCTAAATGGATTAAAGCACTCAAGCTTAGCCCAAACTTCGAAAGATCCATTGCTAAGCGTTTTCAACATAACTAATGGAGTAGGCCATATGTTGGGCAAAAGCTCTAGGACACTTCTATAGACATTCCCCCTTGAGAGGCCGGCCATTCCTATCAACCGCGTACATATGAATAATATTTATTTATAATATCTATCCTGGATTTAATTCTTAATCATATCCTTATCCTATCTCCTCAGCTCAAGTAGCCCAAGCTCAGCCTTCAGTTGACAAGCCTTACATATTTCACGTGAGGAGGGCTCTCCACAGACTCTGCAAGTCATTGCTTCACCTAATGCAGTGTTCTTCAATGAAGTTGCCTCCATCAGTGACCTCATAGTTGAGTACTTTAGCCCAGGCCTAAGTTCCTCAAGATAGTTCAACACTTTCCTCACTTGCCACCGGAAGCTTAGGGGTGCGTAAGGACACTCAACTCTTTCACTGGGGTATAGGCCGTTGAGTATTGCATAGAGCGTAGTCTCCTTCTCCAATAATTCATAGAATGGCTTAGCTCTTCTAACGAATAACTTATGGACTGATGTCAGTGATGGAGTGAGCTTATGTATGCTGCTCCAATTGTTGCTGAATATGTTCATTAAGTATGTTTGAACTACATCGTCTAAGTGATGAGCTGTAGCGAGAACCATTCCATCTATTTCTCTAGCAACTTTATTCAATAAGTATCTTCTAAAAACTCCACAGTACGTGCATGGGAGGTATGGGAGCCCCCTCTCCTTACCAATCTTGACTACTTCATCAAGTGTGTAGCCGAAGTAATCCTTAAATGAAGCTATCTTCAACTCTACTCCAAGAGTTGAAGATAGCTCCTTAACTCTCTTGACAGTGTAATTCCTATACCCACTTACTCCTTCGTCAATAGTTAGAGCAGTTATTCTCCAACCCATTCTAGCTCTCTTAGATAAGTTGACTAAGTAGTGTAGTAAGCTGAGGGAGTCTTTGCCCCCCGATACTGCTACAACTATGTGATCGTTCTTATTGAAGAGCTTGTTCTTCCTAATGGTTTTCCTAACTTTTCTATCAAAGTACTCTAAGAAGTGCTTCTTGCATAAGGCCAGTCCACCGGACTTAGCTACGTATATAGCCTGTCTACCGCAAATGCTGCAGTTAGCCACCTGAAACCACCGGGTATAGGACTACTTCATCTCCGTCGTTCAATAAGTAGTCTTCAGTAACTACAGTTTCACCAACTGCGACAACGTATTCTTCAATAATGTAGCCAAGGCTTTTTACAAGTTCGCCTACGCTTACTCCACGCCTTAAGCTAACCTCTCTAATTCCGCCCCCGAATTCCCTAACTTTAACTCTAATGCCGCCGGCTTCTTCAACCAAAGACTCCCACCGCACTCCTCATCATAGCTTATCCACTTTATTACTCCTACTGGAGTAGAGAGGGGGCTGGAACTTGTACCGATTTCGAGCGTGCTATAGCGTATTGCAAGATTTTTAAAGCTCATCAACTCAACTACGCGCAGTGGTATTATGCCCAGTCCATATAGGGCTTTCCAAATATCTGATGGTGTATTCTGGGTTGGCGCTAGAGATGTAAGCAGGAGGTTGTTTGATGCTTTAATACCTCTCCCTAAGGGGACTTCATACAACTCTTATTTAGTTGTAGGTAGAGATCAAGTGGCTTTAGTGGACACGGTTAACCCAGGGTTTGAAAACGATTTAATTGAAAGAGTTAGATCAGTAGTTAATTCAGGGGGCTTAAACTATGTGATCATGAATCATGCTGAGCCTGATCACGCTGGCGCAATACCTCTAGTGCTGAAGGAATTTCCGAAAGCCGAGTTAATCACTACCTCCATTGGAGCCAAAATGGCTAGGATATTCTACTGCGTCCCAGAGGATAGAATACGCATCGTTAAAGATGGAGACGTCATCGACCTAGGCGGGAAGACCCTTAAGTTCCTGGAGGCACCCATGCTCCACTGGCCTGAGACTATGTTCACTTACTTAGCGGAAGACGGGGTTCTGTTTTCATGCGATTTCTTCGGCTCCCACCTAGCGCAGGGCCTGTGGGACGATGAAGTTGAGGACGTGCTTCTGCACGCGCAGAGATACTTCGGCGAGATCATTATGCCTTTCAGAAGCAACGCTTTAAACGCATTGAAGAAAATATCTAGTCTAAACATAAGGATGATAGCCCCATCCCACGGGCCTATATACAGAAACCCGGAGAAGATAATTAAGAGCTACTGGAGGTGGGCGAGCGGGGAGACTGAGGAGAAGGTAGCAGTGCTCTACGTATCGATGTGGCACCACACGGAGAATGTAGTTAAGGTACTTGCGGATGAATTACGGTCGGAGGGAGTCAACGTAGTGATTCATGACATTGCGGCAGCTGACTTGGGCGACATAGCGAAGGACTTAGTGGATTCACGCGCCATAGTAGTGGCAACACCGACAGTCATAGCGAACGCCCATCCATTGGCGCTACATGCAACTTACCTAGCTAAACTCCTAAAGGCACCGGCGAATTACGTAGCTCTAATAATATTATATGCTTGGGGCAGCGCAGCCGACAAGCAACTGATCGAAGTTCTCAAAGACGTGAAGGCAGAGCTCGTTGGAGTAGTAAAAATAAATGTAGCGCTAAGCGAAAAAGACGTTGAAAGCATAAAGAGTTTAGCGAGAGAGCTCTCAACGAAGATCACGGGTTTGTCAGCAGTTGCTGAATAGTTAGCTTTATATTGTTTTCCTCAATTGTTTGTTGTGATGAGTGTATTGTTTAGAGAGTGCTATGGGAGTGCTTCACTGCCGCCCCTGAAAGCAGTCCGTGAAGCATTAAGGCGGAAGCGGAACTATAAGTTTAACTACTCGACAACGGCTTTAAGCCCCTATAGCGAATGGAAAGCTTAGCACTAAGGCTCTTCATTAATGACGGAGGTCGGCGAATTGCCTTCAATAAATGAAGGCAGTATAGTGATAGAGTATGCCTCAATAGCAAGGCTGGCTAGCGAAGACCTCGGTAAGCTATGCGCTCTCCTCAATGAAGTGAGCTCCAGGGGCTTCCACATACTTGATGAGCCAGCTGTAGCTATTGTTGAAGCGGGTGGTGAGAGAACTTACTTAGCCTTAGGCGTAAACAGCTTATTGATTGAAGACCAGGAGTTTTCAAGCAATCTTAAATCAATTGGAGTAGAGTTCTACGTGATTGCTAAGAGAACGTGGGCCAACTACTCGAGCGCCCCAGCCTCTAAAGGAGTTAGGGAACTGTTAAGCATCTCTCTTGAAGCACTGCCAAGCAAGTGCTTTACTGTGAGAACCCGGGGGGTAGTTAGAGGAGAGTGCGGGGAGCCACTGGATCGCGAGGTATCAGTATCGGACAAGCATAGGTCTGTTGAGAAAGCCTATCCACTAAAGCCCTACCACCCAGTGATCTATGGAGTCTACGGATACACAGCTTTCTCCATTGAGGAGCGCTCAAGGATTCTTAAAAAGTACTTGAGTGAGCTGGCTCAAATGGATTCACTAGTCTACGGCGAATGCTGTGGAGACTTAGTTAGCTTAGTTGAAGTAGATGAAGCTCGTAGAAGAGTGAGGATAAACTACGTGAGTGGAGGCAGGGAGTACGCACTGCTTCTTTTAAACGCTATCCTCTGGATAATTCGCGAATGAATCGTCTAGAAGGCCTTCATCCAATGCCTTCTTCCTCCTCCTCGCTACAAATTCATCTAGAGTTCCTTCAACAACTATTTCATAGAGTCTTGCTTCAACATCCCCTCCCTTAGGTCTAAGGAGCCTCCCCAGCCTCTGTATGAATTGCCTCCTAGACCCTGTGCCAGAAACTATTACTCCAACGTTTGCATCAGGTATGTCGAGGCCCTCGTCCCCGACAGTGGTCACTACTAATACGCCGCTTTGAGATGCTTTAAACTCGCTCAGGATCCTCTTTCTCTCATCAGAGTCCATTTCCCCTATCAACAGCCCTGCGCGTAGTTCCTGGCTTAGCTTCTTCGCTTGCTCCACGAATTGCGTGAACACAATGATTTTAGAGCCCTTCTTCAATTCCTCCCCCACTATTTCAACTGCTTTCTCAATCTTGCTCTTAGAGAAGGCTATCAGCATCCTCATCCTACTGTGTATTCTCAGTGCTTCTACGGCTTTCGCATCCCCCGCCTTCGCTAGTTCCAGCGCTTCATCAAACCTTTTATCGCCGACAATGGATTTATACGCCTTCCTCAACTCAACGTACTCCTTTACTTCATTCTTAGTAGGCCTTACTTTAACTGTAATTACTTTAAACTTCGCTAAGTATCCCATTGATGAAAGCTCTGACGCTGACTTATGATAGATGACTCCGCCCATTAGTGGAAAAAGCTCTGTATGCCTGCCGTCTTCTCTAACTACAGTTGCTGAAAGCCCCAGTCTGTATGGGGCAATGCATCCTATAGCTATGGCCTTAAACTTGTCTGCAGGCAGGTGGTGGCACTCATCGACTATCAGTAGCGAGAAGTACTTCCCGAGGATGTTTACGTTCTTGTATGCTGATTGGTATGTAGAGATAGTTATTTGTGAAATACTTTTGTCCTCTCCATAGAATAAGCCTATGTATCCCCTATCGATATTTAAAAACCTAGCAATCATTTCCTTCCACTGAAACATTTGCTCCTTAGTGAAAGTAACTATGAGCGTCCTCTTAGATGCTTCAGCTAGCGCTGCTAAAGCAACAACGGTCTTGCCTGAACCTGTTGGAAGAGCTATTATGCCTTTAAACCTGTTCTCAATCCATTTACTGAGGGCTTCGCGCTGATATGGCCTCAGCTCCCCGCTGAACTCCAGCTTTACCCCCAGATCTTTTTCTGCAGTCAACCCCTCTAGGTCAATTATTGAGTAGCCGCGGCTTGCGACGAGCTCCTTTAAATCCATGAGCTTATACGGCCTTACGTAGTACTTTATGCACTCCCTACTCTTGCCAGCGAAGCTCAGGCCTAAATCCTTGAGGGAGTCCTTGAGCCCGCTGTAAGTACTCCACGGGATTTCTACAAGTATCCTCTCCTTAGCTTCATCCCACAATACTTTAACGTTCGTCTCCCTCTCCAACAAGCCTTCAAGCCTATCTATATCTCCACGCTCCAACCACACCCCGATTGAGTCAAGTATGTTGATTACGTCGTCTTTAGTTAAGCCTTCCCTAAGGATCTTGCTTACGTTAAGCCTGAACCTAGAGCCTTCTCCACTGGCGTAACCTATGTAGTCAGCTACTCTAAGCAGTTCTTCAAAGTCCTCTCTGCTAAGCCACTTTCTCACAGTGAACTCTAAGTCATTCACGGTTGTCCGCCACCTGTTCCGGAGTCAGTTCGTACTCAAGCTCTCTACACTCTATTCCTTTACTCACTAAGTAATTTAAGGAGCTTTGGCTCAGCGCTATTTCAGCCCCCCCCTCTACACTCAAGATCTCTGTTGCTTCTTTAAGCAATAGCTCTACTTCATCGTTAAGCTGGGCAGTGCTTGGGAGGACGAGTGTTTGCCTCCTATAAATGACTTCTACTTCACTTAACCCTATGAACGCAACTTCATAGTGTATGCAGAGCTTGCACTCCAAGTCCTTGAAGTAGGCTTTTGCGCAAAACTTCAAGTTATTCAATGAGTTTAGAAGAGCGCTGTATACGGCGTCAAGCACGTCTTCTTTCTCAACAACTGCTTTACATAAGTTGCTTATTTCACTAACAACTCTCTCCGCGAATTCCTCTATGTCCAATGCCTACACGCTCATCAATTGATCGCGGCGTGGGTTTTTCATCACTCCTCAGTACTTAAAACCTCGCTCATCTTGCAATAACTTAATAAGATGGGGTTTAAATTTTAATAGTATGAGCACTAGAGGAGCGTTAGATGAGCTCCCCAGCACCTGAAGTCGTTTTTAAAGCACCTGAAGCCAGCAGTGTTAGGAGGCTCTCTGAAAGACTTAAAATGATCTTTGCTGTAGACAAGTATAGCTCTCTTAGAGCTAGGCTTCTTTCAATAGAGCTTCTCAAATTGCTTAAAAAGCGCTTAACTTACAAGCAGTTGTCAGAGCTCACTGGGCTATCTCCATCGATCTTATGTAGATACGTAAAGGGATTCATAGTCCCCATGACTGGCCAATCCCTACTACTAATGGCCTCCCTCCTGGAGTCAATAGATATAGATAGGACTATAAGGAACTTCATGTATAAGGAGAAGAGCATTACAATAGACTTATCCAGGCTATTCAAGGACCCAGATCTATCTAAGCTCGTCTCCTTCATATTGCTCGGGGAGTTTGCCGGCAGAAAAGTCAACGAGATCCTCGTTGGATCAAGCGCTGTACTGCCTGTAGCTGCTTACTTAGCTTCGGAAATAGGCAGCGACATAGTTATGGCTAAGAGAAGCAAGTACGTTGGCGTAAGCTACTATGAGGAAGTCATAGTTAGATCAGCTCGCGACGTGGAAACGATCTATGTTGACAGAGACCTCATATCTAAGAGAGACTACGTAGCAATTATAACGGATCTAATGATTGCCGGGAAAACTATGAGGGCTCTTATGAACATAGTCAGTAAAGCTAAGGCAGAACTAGTTAATGCAATAGCTATAGTAGCCATAGGCAGTGATTGGAGGAAGAGGGTGGGGAGCCAAGTAAAGTACTTAAGTTACTTAGATAGGCTACCCACAGGTCCACCCACGCTCTAGGGGAATAAGGCCGCCGATGAATTGAGGGCTGAGCAACTTTAACGTTAATATAACTGTATTCTATAAGTAATAAGCATGGCTCATATAATGCTGGTGGGAGAATGAAACTTAAGGAAATAACTAAAGTCGATAGTAAGGGAAGGATAACTATACCCCTGGTGATCAGGGAGGCGCTGGACGTCAGAGAAGGAATGAGCATCGTTATTATAGCTAACGTAGAGAAGAAGGAGATAGTTCTCACTCCTCTTCCAAGGGAGTCCAGGCTTCTTGAAGTAATGTTTGAAATAGTTGATAGGCCTGGCTCACTGGCTGAAGTAACTAGTGAACTAGCTAAAACAGGCGTAGATCTAGTTTTAACTAAGTGCACAACTATTAAGAGAGGTGAAGTAGCTGAGTGTTCAATAGTGATCGATATCTCTAAATCCATCATAGCTAGCGTTAAGGAGTTGGAGGAACTGCTGGCTAAGATTGAAGTAGTTAAGCTAATGAGAGTAAGGGAAGTAATGCGTAAGTAAGGGCTTGGAGCCTCGTGGTGTGAATTGAGTCGCTGCTTAAATAGAGGAGTTGTTAGAGTAGGGTGCTGCGGATTCCCGGTTTCAAGAAGTAAGTACTTCTCTACTTTTAGCATAGTTGAACTACAGAACACGTTCTACGAGCCCCCAGATCTAGATTGGGCTGAATCCTTTAGGGAGGGCATTCCACAAGGCTTCTCTGCAGCAATGAAGGCGTGGCAAGCGTTGACTCATTTAAGCGCTAGTCCTACTTGGAGGAAAATGAAGGCTCCTCCAAGAGGAGCCGTTGAAAACTATGGGTGGCTTAAGCCGACTAGGGAAAACATTGAGGCGTGGGCTAGAGTCGTTGAAGTAGCTAGAGCTTTAAAAGCATGCGCAGTAGTTCTGCAAACACCTCCAACAATGCCATTCAATGAGGAATCCGCGGGCTGGGTTAAAGCATTCTTTAGGGAAGCAATGTCTATAGCGCCTAAGGAATTAATCGTGGGCTGGGAGCCCCGGGGTGAGTGGGCTTCAAGCAGATCTGCCGAGGCCCTTAAGGCCGTTCTAGAGGAGAGCTGTGTTACAAACGTAGTCGACTTACTTAAACGCAAGCCAGTGTACGTGCATAAAGTCCTCTACGCTAGACTTCATGGAGTCGGTCCCGGTGAAACCAACTACAGGTACAAGTATAGCGATGAGGATTTAGCTAAATTAATTAAGTACTTAGTGGAGCTGGGACATCCATACAACTACGTGATGTTCAACAATGTCCACATGTTTAGCGACGCTAAGAGATTAAAGGAGTTGGCTGAAATGAGTGGATTAACTGTAGGGTGATGGTGGAGTGACTATATATTGGGAGAGATGCAGTTTGTGCGGCAGAAGCCTAGTAACTCTGCAGTGCACAATGAATAAAGACGTTGAAGTCTGCCCACACTGCTGTGCTTCATGCTCTATTAGAGATCGCTGTAGCTCTCCAGCATGGTATCCAAGCTCCATCAAAGTCTTAGCTAAGAAGAAGGAGGCTGCTGCAAAAGCATTCAGCGACTTACTGAGCCTCTTAGAGGAAAGGAAGTCCGTGGAGTAACCTCCTAGAGATCCTTTAAAAGCAACGACTGTGCGCCCACGTTCACGGAGTCACGTATGATTGGGGATACAGACGCAAAGCTTTGAAGAACGCTGGCTAGTTAAATCCCTGCTTCATCAAGCCAACCGCACTTCAATTCGCTGAAGTCTCAATGATCTGAGGGCAATGCCAGCATGCTTAACGGGGAGCGGGGCGCTGCCTGCGTTTGTCTCCTTTGAAGCAAACACGCACTGAACTACTAGTAGAATATTCAAAGCAGCTACATTAATGTGGGTGTCAATGGGATCACTTCATTCATGAAACCTCCATAGAGTGGGGCCGCGGGGATTTGAACCCCGGACCACGGGGGCCCAAGCCCCGCATCCTACCAAGCTAGACGACGGCCCCTCAGATTCTCTATAGTTAGCTAATTCTTCCTTAAAATGTTTATTCAACAGTGCCGCCGCCGGGATTTGAACCCGGGGCAACCGGATTTCCCGGGGGCGACTGCGGACTCTTGGGCCGTATGAGTCCGGCGCTCTGCCTAGCTGAGCTACGGCGGCTCTGCTTTCAACTATTTAGTGGTCTAGCTTATTACTCTTTTTATTCAATAGCAATTGCTCCAATTCCTGGAAGCATTCTACGAATGCTCTCTAAGTACTTCTCTAATGCTGCTCTAATCACAGTACTCCTACTAACATTCATTGCTTTAGCCACTCTATCCACTTCCTTCAGCAAGTCAACGTCTATCTTAAAACTTACAACCTTCATCTTCAACTGAAGACACCACAATAACTAAATCTATTCCAGGGGATATAATTGCAAAAGGTATTACTGTACTCGAGAGGGGGACTGAACCGAAACTAATATGATTAATTATGGTTAATAATATGCTAAGGCACTAAATACAAAGGGGCCCGTGGCCTAGCCTGGATAGGGCGCCGGCCTCCGGAGCCGGAGGTCCCGGGTTCAAATCCCGGCGGGCCCGCTTTTTTCATTGATGAAATGCTTCTAGAATTACGTATGCTTCGGCAGTTTTCTCCTTTCAGCTTCCTTACTGCTTCCCTTAAGGCATTTTCTGAAACCTTTGAGATGTTTAGCCCCAATTCTTTAGCTTCCCTAAATACATCCTCATCTACTCTAATTGAAGTAACCCTCCTCCCCATCCCGAACCAAATTGTATTACTTGTAATACAAGCATTTAAGAATTGCGTATGCTCAGCCATGCGGCTTTGAGAATGGGGGAGAATAAGATTTATAAGAGTTTCTAAAGTACTTCATGGAAGAGGAGGAGTTATGAGGGGGGTTTTTCAGTTTCCTCTTCATTCTCAGCGTGATTTTTGTTTTACTAAGCCTTCTATCATGGCATTTGCTGTGGGGTTTAGCTTTTTTAGGCTTTCTATTAATGGTGGTTGCTTTTGGAGGATCTTTATACTTTGGTGTAGTAAGAGTTGAAGAAGTTGTTGAAAGTTGGTGTATCTTAATTGAGGGTGGGAGAGGGATGGGGGGTGAGGTTTTAAACGATGTTCTAGACTTCTTGAGAGCTACTGAAGTCCAGAACGTATTTATTGAGAAGAGAATGATGGCTCCTGGAGTTGTGAAGAGAATTCTCGGTGAAGAGAGGGAGTTTCTAGTGGTTAAACCAGCTGGGCTAAGGCTTGCTTCATACCAGATATTCTTGAATGCAAGAGATTATGGGAGGAACCTCCACGTCTCATGGTACTTAACTTATAGGATAGGGCTTTTGAAAGCATTCTTAAGCCTCATACCTGGCTTAAGCTTGATCCCGAAGCTTTTAAGAGACTTAGACTTATTCGAGCAGCAAGACTTAATAGCTTATGTAACAAACACCCATCACTGTGCGTTAAAAGCTGTTGAAAAACTAATGCTTAAGCTAAGCCAAGACCCATCAAAGATAGATAGGAGGACGAGGGGATTCTTAGGTGTCTCTTAATGAAGCTCTTCAAGAAAGCACTTGAGTGGAGGAAGAAGAAGGGGCAGAGAGGGAGTAGAAGAATCTAGTTCAAAGCCTGTGGAAGAAGATGCTTTAGATTTAGGCTTGTACTGGTCTGAGAATAGGAAAGAGTGGCAGACTGCAAAGATTAGGGAGAAGGATAGGGCCACCCACTTCTACATCGTCGGCGCCTCTGGAACTGGGAAATCAAAGTTCCTCGAATTCCTCATTAGGCAGGACGTAGCGAAGGGAAACGGGTTTGGAGTCATCGACCCCCACGGAGACTTAATTGAAAACCCCAAGAGCTATTTGGCTTTAGCATTGCCGAGGGAAGAGCTTGAAGAAAGAGTTCTACTAATAGATCCCACTGATGAGAAATACACAGTTGCCTTCAACCCTTTAGAGAAAATCGAAGGCATTTCCCCAGCAGAGATTGCTGCCGAACTAGTTGAGGTCTTCAAAAAGATCTGGATCGACTCTTGGGGTGCAAGGATGGAGGACTTGCTCAGGAATTCCCTCATCGCCTTAATAGAGGCTGGATTAACTCTCTGCGATCTACCGCGTTTCCTAATAGATGATGACTTTAGGGAGAGCGTTTTAGAGAGAGTTACCCACCCTATTGCTAAAAGATACTTTCAGAGGTTTAACGCGCTAGCCTTAAGAACGAGGGAGGAGTGGGCGGAGTCAACTTTAAACAAAGTCAACGCCTTTCTCTCAGACGATAGGATAAGGGAGATTTTCTCTTTTGAGAAATCCTCCTTCAACTTAAGGGAAGTAATGGATAA
>CALIML010000006.1 GCA_938045475.1 uncultured Sulfolobales archaeon | reverse complement strand
GCTGTAGCTTCAACAACTCTCCAGTCACTGCCTGTGTCAGACGTTATTACGACTTCCTCGCCTTCAGAGACCTTAAGGATTTCCTTAATTAACTTATGTGCAGCAACTGCAAGTTCGAAATCCATGAATTTAACCGCTGTGCTCACCTCACTACAACTGTTGTAAGGATCTCAGCTACTTTTAGAGAAGCCCACACAGGATCTATTACTGGCACGCTGATAGCACTACTTGCTTCTCTAGCCATACCGACTAGCCCAGTACATCCCAGTACAACGACTTCAGCTCCTTCAGATACCGTCACTTCTGCCTCCTTAACGACATGCCTTAGGGTTTCCTCCCTATTTTTATCTAAATCAACTACTCCTAACGGGATCCCCCTTACGCTAAGGACTAGCTTCTCGAAGCCCAACGACTTAACCCTCTCCCAAATAAGGCTTAGTGTTTCCTCACTGCTGCCGACAGTGATTACGGCTAACCTACTGCTCAGGTTTCTGGCTAGCGATAGTGATGCTTCACCGGGGCCTACAACGACTTTGCGGAGCGCTCTCCTAAGCTTAGCTACTCCCGGGTCTAGGAAGCAATTCACTATCACTGCATCGAACTCTCCATGTTTCTCCTCTACTAGACTGACTACTAGAGGTTCTACTTCAGCGTAAGCCTCGGCAGTCTCGACGGAAGTAGGTCCCTTGGGAAGCGACATGACTTCTACGTCTGTGCCCTCCGATGCAAAGCTCTTATACATCCTCTTATCTACTTCATCCCACTTGCCGTGGCCCACGGGATTAACTACTAAAACCCTCACTTAATGCTCAGCCTCCTTACAAGTTCTTCAATTGGTATATATTCGTATTCAAAGCCGAAGTGCTTTGGCCCAAAGAACTTAAGCCCCTCCGGCGTTCTCCACACAGCTGGTGCTCTAGCAGCTACTCCGTTAACCACCATTCCCTCCCTCAGCTCCGTATTGGTTACTGGCTCGCCGTCGTCCTTTAGCAGGGTAAATAAGTCGGGCGGCATCACTACTGGCTCGCCGTTAACCCAGACCATTATGTGCTCATTCATTATCCAGGACTTCAAAGTTAGTCCAGCGAAATCCCCAATGCCTTTGAGGACGGCCTCACCCTTAAGGAATCCACCCTCGTTCCTCCACACGTATTTCTCCACAATACCCCTAAATACCGCCCATCCGTTGAGGACTTCAGCGGCTCTCTCAACAGGGTTTACTCCTTCTTCTCTAGCTCTCAACACTGCATCACCTAGCTTGTAAGCGAGCGTCACAGTCCCTCTAACGACCACTCTTTCAGCTGCGTTCTTCAGCAGCGGCGTATCTATGACAGCCACGAATTTGCCGCTTAACACTGACATATATCGCGCTATGGACTCGTAATCATTTATATCAGCGTACTCCTTAACGACAACGACGTTCCCGGATTCAGAGACTATTACTGAGGGATACATGGGGACTCCGAAGACGTTCGCCGTACATTGATGTAGTTCAGGCGCTGCCCTACCAACTAAATCACCGTTGACTACGGGTAGTTTTAACCTAGCGCCTATGCTTAAAGCAACGGGTGTATTGGCACCACCTATTTCAGAAGGAATTACGGCGTCTGCTTTAAATCCAAGCAGGCCCTCAAGAGTTTCAACAGCCTTGGATACAGGATCAGGTATTTTAACAGGCTTTCCACCCTCTAGGCCAGGCGCTATAGAGCCAACGTAGTAAGGCACTACTATTAGGGAGTTCTCAGGAAGCTCGTCGAGATCCACGATCCTTACACTACCCACTTCCTCTAATGCTCTGCTTAACAACTTAAAGCCTTCACTAGGATCTCCTCCACCACCTGTGCCAAGGATTGTTGCGCCGAGAACAAGTTTCTCAACATCCTCCATACATTTAATTAACTGCATATGGGAAGTCCACCGAGTATAGAGTATGCGCTGGAAGTTCTTAAACATTACAAAAGCTTTATAAATACCCTACTAAAAAGTTCTATAGGTGTTCCGAGTGCCAGTAAATAAGGCTATTTTAATAGCTGTATTAGTATTAATAGTGGTTGCAGGATCTATAGCGATCTACTATATTGTAAGTCCGCGTCCAGCAATGCCGCCCACTAAAGTAGTCGTATATGCCTCTCTTTCAGAAATGACTACAGCTGATCCGAGCACAGAGTTCTCTAACTCAATTATATGGCTCCCCCTAGTTTACGAGCCCCTCCTCTGGTATGACCCTATATCAGATGAGCTAATACCTGCACTAGCCGTGAACTACACTAGTAGTTCAGATGGGCTCACATGGACGTTCGCAATAAGGCATGGCGCTAAATTCCACGACGGAACCCCAGTTACGGCACATGTAGTGAAGGCCTCCATAGAGAGAACTATAGCGTTAGGTGAGGGAGCTGCCTATATTTGGGACCCTGTTGATAGCATTGAAGTCCTAGATGACTACACAGTGGTCTTTCACCTTAAGTACCCCGCTCCTTTAGATAAAGTTGCTGCCACTGGCTACAGCGCGTACATATTTAGTCTAAAGGTCGTTGAACACGCTGGTGCATCAAGTCTAACGGATCCTAAAGTCGCTGAGTGGTTTAACAAGGGTAATGAAGCGGGCTCAGGGCCCTACAAGTTAGCTAAGTGGGATCCGGAGAGTGAAGTAGTCCTCGAGAAATTCGCCGAGTGGTGGGGCTGGGAGCTCCCTGAATACCCCATGAAATCGGATAAGGCGCCCGACGTCTTCATTATAAAAGTAGTTAAGGACGCGGTAACTCAAGAGAAGCTGCTCCTCTCAGGGGACATAGATATAGCTATGTACGTACCCCTAGATAACTTGGAGCAACACATGAAAAACCCCAATCTACAGGTGCTACGTAAGCAAAGCTTCCAAAACCTAATCATGTTAATTAACGTCAAGAAGCCCCCGCTCGACAACGTCTTAGTTAGGAGAGCCATAGCACACGCCATACCCTATGACGACATAGTGGTTGTAGCTAGAAGTGAATTAGCTAGAGTGGCCAGCGGACCCATACCACACGGTATGTGGGGCCACTTTGACAACTTAACTTTCAGATACGACTTGAACCTAGCCAGGGAGTTGCTGGCTCAGGCAGGCTATCCCAACGGTATTAACAGGGTGTTCATACTCACATACACGGCTGGCGACATATATGAGGCGAGAACTACTGAGCTAATTAAAGCATCTCTTGCTAATATAGGGATAAGTGTAGAAATAAGGCCTCTTAGCTGGGAGGAGCAGTGGGCGCTGGCTAGGAAGGGCTGGGAGGATCCCGGCGCTGCTCAAGACTTCCTAGTTTTCTATTGGTGGCCCGACATAGTATCGCCATTCTCATTCCTCTACAACATGTTCCACAGCGCGAGCAAAGTATTCAACCTATGCTACTACGAGAACCCTGAGTTCGAAGCTTTAGTTGAGGAGGCATCCGTTTTTGAGGGGATCGATAAAGCTAAAGCATTAGAGTTATACTATAAGGCGCAGAAAATACTGTACGATGATGTGCCCGCAACCCCCTTGTGGGACATGGTGGATATAAGAGTAGCTAAGGCAAATGTAGGGAATCTAGACAAGGCCGTCAATCCAGCATACCCCACTGTAGTGTTCGCCCAGGTTCTCAGCGTAGGTGACTAACGATAACCAAGTATTTTTAATCTAAAACTCCAAGCATTAGGGGGCACAGCTTTGCCTATATCTAGAGGGTACGTGGCTAAGAGACTCATGCTATCAGCACTCGTGATCTTGGGCGTGCTAGCGATCGCGTTCATTATGACGAGGATCATTCCGGCAAGACCGGAGTTCCTGTGGGCGGGCCCCCACGCAACTGAAGAGCAACTCAAGATGGCTAGGGAGAAGCTACGCCTAGATAGACCCATCTACATCCAACTATGCTATTACTTAATCGACTTCTTTAGAGGTGATTGGGGTATTTCGTGGAGAACGAGGTTGCCAGTGCTTAATGACTTGCTTACAGCACTGCCCGCAACTCTAGAGCTAGTTATTGCTGCATTCCTGCTGGCCTCCATAGTTGGAATTCCGCTAGGCATATACTCAGCCCTCAACTACGGCGGTCTCAGAGACCAAGTCATTAAATTCGTAACAGTGCTAGGTGCATCAACGCCTGTCTTCTGGATAGCGTTGGTACTTCAAACAGCTTTAGGCGTGTGGGCTGGCATACTGCCTGCGGGAAAGAGAGTTGATGACTATCTAGTCTACGTAACGGGGTTTAAACCAATCACAGGCTTCTACATCATTGACTCCTTAATTCAGGGGAACATACCTGTATTCCTAGACGTCTTGAAGCGCTTGTTGTTGCCAGCCTTCGTTCTCTCCATATATCCGCTGAGCCTTAGTGCTAGAATGAGTAGGTCTTTAATGATTGAAGTACTCAACGAGAACTTCATACGGAGCTTAGAGGTGTGGGGTGTGCCGCAAAGAGAAATATTGTTTAAGTACGCCTTAAGGAACGCCATAGCTCCAGTAATTGCTTCACTAGGCCTCTCCTTCGGCTACACCCTTGTCGGGGCATTCATGGTTGAACTGATCTTCGTGTGGCCAGGTCTCGGATACTATGCAGGAATGGCCCTCCTAAGCTACGACTACCCGGCGGTAATTGGGGTAGTTGTGCTAGTCGCCATATTCTACTCAGCAATTAACTTAGTTGTAGACCTCGTACACGCATGGCTCGATCCTAGGGTGAGGCTTTGATAGCCATGTTTAAGCAGTACTTGAACGCAATGCGGAGGAACCCGATGGGACTAATTGGGCTGATAATAGTTTCCTCCTTCGTAGTGATGGGGCTACTGGCCCCTTACATACTGACTAGGCCTGAGGACGCTTGGGGACTCACGTACGACGTTGGTAAGAGGTTTAAGCCGCCTTCGCTTGAACACTTGTTCGGCACTGATGAATGCGGCAGAGATGTATTCAACCGCGTATTGCTTGGAACGAGGTTCTCCCTAATGGTAGGCGTTGGCGTTGTCGCTCTCTCACTAGCGATAGGTATTCCCATAGGGCTTGCGGCTGGCTATGTGGGCGGCAAACTAGGGACTGCTTTAATGCGAGTTACAGACATGTTCCTGGCCTTTCCGCCGCTACTGCTAGCCATTGCTTTAGCCGCTACCTTCGGCAGAGGATTATTCAATACTATGCTAGCTCTCTCACTATCCTGGTGGCCCTGGTACTCAAGGCTGATCTACATTCAGGCCAGCAGCGTTAAAAGCATGCCCTTCGTTGATGCAGCTAAAGTAGTTGGGCTCAGCGAACTAAGAATAATGTTTAGGCACGTGCTGCCCAACGTACTTACACCAGTCATAACGCAGGCAACGCTAGACATTGGTTCAGCAATATTGGAGGCTTCAGCGCTGAGCTTCCTAGGAATAGGCGTCCCCCCACCGATACCTGAGTGGGGGCTACTTGTGAGCAGTGGATGGCAAACAGTGAGTAGGGCTTGGTGGATATCCTTCTTCCCCGGCTTATTCATAGTGGTAACTGTGCTGGGGTTTAACTTACTTGGGGATGTCGTTAAGGAATTAATGGACCCCAGGTTGAGGAACCTCATGGCTATGAGGAGGATGAGGCTGTGAGCGGGGGAAGCCTGCTCAAAGTACTTGGTTTAACCATCAACTACTACACTCTCGAGGGAGTAGTTAAGGCAGTTAGGAATGCAAGTCTATGCGTAAATAGGGGCGAGTCAATATGCATCGTAGGTGAGTCAGGCTCTGGAAAATCAACGTTAGGCCTAGCCATATCTCTATCGCTGCCCAGGAACGCCGTTGCCGAGGGCTCCATAATCTACGAAGGCGTCGACTTACTTAAGTTGAATCCTCTAGAGAGGCAGAAGTATAGAGGTGAAATATCGATGGTGTTCCAGGATCCGGCGACTACCTTCAGCCCGCTCTTCACTATAGGTGAGCACTTAATCGATATTCTCAGGCATCGCTTCAGAGTAAGCAGGGATGAAGCTGTAGTGCGAGCTAGAGAACTGCTTAGAAAGGTCCAGCTACCGGATCAGGACAGGGTTCTCCGAGCCTACCCCCATGAACTATCCGGAGGCATGCTTCAAAGAGCTGCTATAGCTGCGGCTTTAGCGACAGACCCGAAAGTCTTGGTAGCAGATGAGCCTACGACAATGCTTGATGTGACAACGCAGTCGCAGATACTCGAGCTGATCAAGGTTCTTAAACGAGAGCTTGATTTAACGCTATTGTTTATAACTCACAACTTGGGCATAGCGAGCGAAGTCTGTAATAGAACTGCAGTAATGTATGCAGGCGTGATCGTCGAGGAAGGTTCTACAGACGAAGTCCTTCTAAACCCGCTGCATCCATACACTGCAAAGCTAGTTAAGGCTGTTCCCTCGTTGACTAAGAGGCGTGAGAGACTGAGCCACATCCCGGGGATGCTGCCCGACCTTAGGAATCCCCCAGCGGGATGCCCCTTCGCTGAAAGATGCGAGTTTACAACACATTACTTTGATTACTCGCCAGTAAAGCATGTTGAAGCGGGTCCGGGAAGGAGAGTGGCATGCATATTATATAGTGGTGTTAAGGCATGAGCGCCCTACTTGAAGTCCGTGAGTTAGTCAAGTACTTCCCAGTAAAATCGGGTCTCTTCGGGAGGACGGTTGGTTACGTAAAGGCCGTTGACGGCGTCTCCTTTAAAGTCCATGAAAACACGGTCTTCTCACTTGTCGGCGAATCAGGATCAGGTAAAACTACTACGTTAAAGTGCATCCTTAAGTTGATTGAACCCACGTCTGGCGAAATACTTCTGGAAGGCAGGAATGTGTTGAAGCTAAGGAGGAGGGAAGTAAAGTGGTTTAGAAGGAATGTTCAAGCAGTATTTCAAAACCCATTCCTATCGCTCAACCCTAGGATGAAGGTCAAAGACTTAATAGTGGAGTCCATCAAGACTCATGCAGATATGACTGATGCCGAAGTCCTGAGGAGAGTGAATGATTTATTAGCCATGGTTGGCCTACCGTCAACGCTAGCTAATCAATACCCACCCAGCTTAAGCGGCGGCCAAGCGCAGAGAGTAGCTATAGCGAGGGCTTTAAGCATAGAGCCCAAGTTGCTCCTCTTAGATGAACCAACTTCAGCTCTAGACGTGTCTGTACAAGCCCAAATACTGAACTTGCTGGTGGAGCTTAAGGAGAGGCTTAAATTAACGTACGTCCTAGTGACTCATGACTTATCAGTAGTTGGGTACTTAAGCGACTACGTGGCAGTCATGTATTTAGGTAGAATCATGGAGGTGGGGAGCATAGATGAAGTATTTAATGACCCCAGGCATCCTTATACACAGGCCCTTCTCTCATCCATACCTGAACCCGATCCAAACGCTAGAAAGCTTAGAAATAAGCTGGCTCTGCCTGGAGAACCCCCGAGCCCGATAAACCCGCCCCGCGGGTGCAGGTTGAGCAGTAGGTGCCTTTACGCATCTAGCGACTGCGTGATTGAAGAGCCTGACTTAATAAAAGTATCAGACTCCCACTACGTTAGGTGCATTAGGGCCTCTGAAAACCACTTATTAGGGGCATCATCCTAGAATAGCGTTGAGATTACCTCCCGCAACCTGCCGTTAACTCCTTCTACTCATATTAACAGCTATTCGGCATCCAAGGATAGCTAGCTGGATAGGTCACTAAGCTAGTGATTGGTGAGCGCTTCGTGGGTAGGAAGAGGGGGAGTGTAGAGGAGTGGGTTAGAGCAGTCTTCTACAAGGGGCTTAAGGACTACGTAGTTTTGATAAAGCATAGGGAAAGGGGGGTTGAAGTGCTGAAGCCAGTTAAGGTGAGTGAAATAGCTGATGTCAGGGGCGGCTACTTAGTTCTAAGTGATGGAACTCTAATACCTCTACATAGAGTTGTTGAAGTAAGGGATGAATCTGGGTCAGTTGTCTACAGCAGGCTGTAGCTCAGTTAGTTAGCCAAGGACTGGCTGGTGCGTTAAAAGTTCTTCAGGGCAGCGCAGCCTTACTTAAATCCATCCCCTAAGCTTCATTGCTTGCACTACTCTATCCACAGCTATAGCGTATGCAGCCGCCCTCATTGGTTTATCGGAGTACTTCCTCTGCCACTCATCGTATACTCTGTGGAAGTTCTGGGCCATTAGTTTGTCGAGCCTGCTTAAAGCCTCTTCATCAGTGAGTATGCAGCCCATCCTATTGTGGCTCCACTCAATCCAACTCATGGCTACTCCCCCTGCGTTAGCGAGTACGTCAGGTATAACTACTACGCCCTTGTCATAGAGTATTTTATCTGCTTCAGGCGTCGTGGGGCCGTTTGCTCCCTCCGATATGATCCTGGCTTTAACTCTAGGAGCGTTATCCTCCCTAATGACGTTCTCTACTGCAGCCGGTATCAGTATGTCTACGTCTAACTCTAAAAGATCCTCGTTGCTAATTCTCTTAGCTCCCCCATAGTTTACGACGCTGCCCATCTTGGATTTTACTTCAATTGCTTTAGCTATATCCAGCCCCCCTGGATCATATATTCCCCCTTGGCTGTCGCTTACAGCTACTACTCTGGCTCCCCATTGGGCTGAGTATAGTGCTGCGTATGATCCAACGTTTCCAAAGCCTTGTATGGCCACTGTTCTTCCCTCAAATCCCCCTAGGGCTCTCTTAGATGCTTCACGCGCTATTAATGCTACTCCGTAGCCAGTGCTGATCTCCCTGGCTTTAAGTCCTCCGAGGATTGGTGGTTTAGCAGTCACTACTCCCCAAGCATTGTAGCCAGCGATTTTGCTGTATTCATCCATGAACCAAGCCATTACTTGTGGATTAGTGTATACGTCTGGGGCAGGTATGTCTAGATCTGGGCCGACTTCCATAGCTATGGATGCAAAGTACTTTCTGGAGAGTTCTTCAAGCTCTTTAATGCTTAGCTTCTTTGCATCAACTCTTACAGCTCCCTTCCCGCCGCCGTACGGGAGTCCTGCGAGGCTGTTCTTCCAAGTCATCCACATTGATAAAGCAACTGTTTCTCCAGCAGTACTGTTCGGGTGGTATCTAATGCCGCCCTTATATGGGCCGAGGGCGCTGTTATGCTGGCTCCTCCACCCAATGAATGTAGCTAGCCTACCGTCGTTAAGCCTAACAGTCACTCTAACTTGAATCAACTTCTCTGGATGCCTAAGCACTTCAACTACTTCATCAGGTAAACCAATTAATTCAGCAACACTCCTCAACTGCTTAACAGCCATTTGATAAGTAGGGTCCTGCTCATATAGAGCACTTAGCTCACTGACGCTCAAGCAAACCACCACATATATACTCATGTATTTAAGCTAATTAAACATATATATGGTATTCAAGTGCCCCAACAGTGGGAGCAATAGCTACTGCAAGCTCGCTATAAGCCAATACACTAGCAGTACTAGCTACATAGCCCCACCTTATCGCAGATAAGCCATGACTAAACTATTTTGAGGAAGACTGTTGAGAAACTTATGGAGCTCTACAGCGTTAAGATCATGGATTAATGGCGGAAGCTCATTCACTCACCTCTAAGACTCTCTAAGGCAGGATGTATGAAGCGATTATGGCTCACGCTAACCCTAGAAACAGCTATGTGTGAATAAGGATTTCTAAATCCTCATGTTCAGCAACTGACGCCCATCATTAGGGGAGTACTACGTTAGAGCCTGTAGAAAGGCGGGGAGAGGAAATACCTCAATCATGTGGAAAAACGTGTATTATCTAGGGAGGTTACTTGAAGTAGGCTTCTATATAGCCACAGTTCCCTGCAAACATGGACTTCTAGAAATTCATATCGCTGAAGCTCGGCTGGCAACAAGCTTTTGACCGAGAATAATTCAATGAATATTCGTGGAGAGACTTCCTAAACGCCATTACATCGCCTCCACGCTTAGGGCACTCCGCCTGCATTTGGATACACTATGAACTACTAGTCTACACCTATCAACTTTAAGCCTTAATAAATGAAGAAAAGAGTTGGCGCAACACTGACGACCCCGCAAACAAAGCCCTTCAGACAATGCTCCCGGAAGAATGAGATTTGCAGAGCCTATCTGAAGGATGCTCCCCCAACCCCTAGAGTAATTTAAGGAGAGGCAGAGGGCTTAGTGAAGAGGCTTGAGGAGATTAGGAATACCTTTGTTGCACCCTTACTGTTCAGCTTAAATAAATTTGTATCGAAGCCAAATGTAGACGTAACATATGGAGCTTTCTCCTCAATCAAAACAGGAAAACAGATGTCATTCTCTCCTCATATAGTGGAGACCCCGACTAAAAACCTACTTGATAAGAGGCATTCTCCAAAGCTTTTCAGAGCACTTAACAGTGATGATTCCAAGACTTGCTAAGAGTGTAGCTACATTAGTAGCGTGTGCAGCTGATGAAATCGTAATGCACCCTCCAGCTGAGCTGGAACTCATAGATCCCGTGATAGAAAGCCCTGAAACAAAACGCTACATGCCCGTACTCTCACTCATAGAATTAGTTGAAATGCTGAGAAAGAAGGGCTTTGACATAAATGTTGTGAAGGAGATATCGGATAAAATGCCTGTCACCGAGCTTGGAGACTACAATAGGTTATACTGAACATACGATAGAATTAGCTGCAAAGCTACTCATTAGAAGGATTTCTAGAGGCCAAAAAGACGCCGCTTACTTCATTGCTGAAAGCTCGTTAAAGGCTGCAAGTCCCATAACGCAGCAATTACTTTGATGAACGCTGAAAGACGTTGGACTTAAATTAGTGGAAGTCCCCAAAGATGTTGCAGATACTCTATGGAGTCTACATAAGTTATGGGTTAACGCAGTAATAGCATACGAAAGCAGTTTCCCTGAAGAAGTACAAATGGAACAAATGAAGTCACTTGACTTTAACGTCGGTAAGGGAGGTGCTTTCCATGATAATACTTAAAAGCAAAACTATGGAGGAATAGCAATCTTAATTACCTCTTCATTCTCGTAAGGCTTCTCGAAGACCGAAGACTTTCTGCACTTGGATCTATCCATGTATAGGAACGCTAATTGTAGACTTTATGCTCCTTACCCTTGTGGAAATTAATCTTGGATGCCTTAGCCTTAGGAATGATATGTCGTTACTTAGCTATCGAGAAGAGGGGACGTAGTTACGCACATAATTAAATGTAGTTCAAGTTCAATTACGCCAAACAGTCCTCCATAGCGAATGATAGTTAAATTAATAATTACAGGGCACTTTGTTTACAGCGTGAATAATTAGCTGAGGAGCACATTAAGCTAAATCACGATGTTAGGGCTTACTATAGTTCAACCTCTATTACTCTTGGAACGCGTAACTACTGCATGTAGAAATGAGCTGTAATTAGAGGACGCTTCAATTACTCCCAATGTAATTAGAGTGTCTTTAATTACCCTCAACTACTGTAATTAAGTTATGGGGTTCTCCACGAATTATGGAGCAGCCTTCCCAGCACAATTTCTGAATCAATTGTGGAGAATGGCGTTTTTAACCAATTTTAAATGTTTCAGTTGAGGCAGTTGTTTCTAATTTTTGAATCCTAGCTTTCTCGCTCTGTCCGTGCACGTCATAGGGTCATTGAAATCGTTCATCGAGATAATTAGGAAAGTAATTGACGATCTCGGTTTCATTTATCGTGCGCAATCACTACTATTAACGAGCATATTATTTAGCGAAGGTGAGGCTTAAAGTAGGGCGTCAGCTGCTGAGAATGATCCTGGCAGACCTCCTCACTGGGGATAGTTCTCTGATGGACTAGAAGCTGCTGATCTCGGCGAAAGCTGTGATGGCTGTTTGCAGTCAGCTGTTAGCTTCATTGCCAAGTCTGCGCTAGCTTGGTTAAGCATGCTGATGGGTTCATTGTAAGTTTTAGCTATATGTGCTTTGCTCCCCGGCGCTTTACTCTAGTAGTTCTTTCTCCAGCCAGCTAAACTTCCTTTTGTACCTGTAATATTCTTCAATTGTTCCAGTACTTAGTGTTTTAATTTCACCTCGAAGAGATTGGCTTTTCTCAACTCTAGACTCTACTTTCTTCAATTGCTTCTCTGTCGTAACAATAAGTAGTCTGCAGTTAAACTACTCATAGGCAAGCAATAAGTTGTATAGAGTATGCTTCACATCACTCTTTATTAGGATCTAGAACGCATATTCCGGATCTGCAGCACTACTCGTATACCATGCTACATCGAGCTCGCTACGCCCATCCAGTAGGGGCACCTCCTTTCTAGCCCTATATTCTAGTAATTTGCCAAGTTTGCAAATATAATCAACTATGCGATCATGTAAGGAGCTCTCCTCCTTTTCTTCCGTGTAAATTTCCTGCTACAAGTACTCGACAAGCCTTTCCGCTGCACCCTCCCTTACTCTCATAGCACCCTTTTATACTAGTCATATTCTTCGAATACCCAGCTATTTCAGCGAATTCCGATAGGGAGAGATTGATCTCCCTCACGTCCTTCAAAAACACTAAATATGGCTATACCTAACCTTCCTCACCCATAGTCCACACTTTTTCTAAATACATCATCTAGCTGTGAAGTTGCCTTATTGTTGAGCACTCTAGGAAGGGCATGAGGTATGTAGCTATACTGCTGTAGGAGCTCGTTGACCCTCCATTATAGTCTCACTCATATCGTACACTGTTTTCCTAGGCTCTTCTACTACTTTCCTAGATTCTATTCTTTCACTTCTGCGCTAGGCTCTCCCTCTCCTCTAAGTACAGCATGTGTATGCCGCTAAGTGTAGCATAATTGCTAAGAAAAGGGCGAACAAGTACCAAATACGTGATTGACGCGCATATGCTGAAGAAGACTCCGCGCAGAACCCCCTCAACTATGATCAGATGTGTAGGAACTAATTTACATTGTTATCAAAATTAGTCACGCGTAATAATAAACTATGCGTGCAGAAATTGTACGATTGCGCAATGGCTTATCTCCGTATATACGTTAGGCAAGATCCTCATAGAGCCTCCCACCTAGCCCCCGTAAGACTTCCCTCAGCTCCTTCACGATCCAATTAGTAAGTAGAGCTTACTTAAGCAGTTAATGCACTCTCCATGAATTAAGAGACTTCCAATAAATATTCGTGGAGGCTAACTCCGCTCAGCCATATAGGTGGTAATTGAGGGCACTCTCCATAAACAAAGGCTGCTTTGCCGCTATCCCCACGGACTCCTCTACTTATTGCTGTAGAGTAATTGGAGCCCTGCTTCATTAATGAAGGCTAATTAGTGCTCAGCTTCACTAAATGAGTATTTGCTCAATTGCTGTACCTAGGTACTTCCTCAATTACTCAAAGTAGCCCTCCAGGTCTGCAGGCGTTAGTTAAAGGCTGTATTGCCCAATGAGGCTCAGTACGGTATTTAAAGATGCCATCAGCCAATAGTGAGCGAAGGTTCCTCAATTACTGCACGAACAAGGCATTGCAACTATTGTAGTTGGAGCAGGACGTTAATTCCATTAGTCATAGATCCAAACATAATTGGATCTAGCTGTAGCAATTGAGTTCCGCTCTAAGGGGTATATATGTTCACTCAATTGCGTTGCATTAATTGAAGCCTTGCTCAACTACTCCAACTACTGTTTGAAGACAAAGCTCCTATTAGCATTGATTGCAGGGAAGTTGCAGAAGTTAAGCTAACGCTTAGCTCCGCAGATAATGATGCAGAGTTGGAGTTTCATCAGGGAAAAATAATATGCACTTAGAGAAGCATTTTGCGGCTCCTGCATTTAATGACTAAACCGAGTAACACAAAATTCCTCTTCTATCACATTATTACACCTAGTGGTATGTAAAGAAGATCCTATCGTATACTTCAGATGCCTTTCTTACAAGGATCCTAAGGACATCCTGTTTGTGTATATGGCTATACCAGAAGCTTTTCCATAAGGGGCCTACTTTCGCTCCAACACCTGGGTATACTTTTGGCCTGTAATTACTTTGTCTCTTCCAGTGATAGTATAGTTCACTTACCGTAAACGAGTTCAATAATTTCAATGATTCTTTCTCATAATGGCTTAGTCTTAACAACGTCCATCGAGTATGTAAGGGTATGTTAAATAATTGAAAATAGCCTTGTCTTAAATAATCTAAAGGAGTGATGAATGGTGAGCGTGATCTTGCCTGATGTGTGAACGCCATATATTCACATAATCCTTCTTCCTCCTGATCAGTAAGAAATGGATAATATTGCTTATTTGAGTACAGTTCAGAAGCAGTAGCCACGTCTTCAATGACGTGGTGGCATATTTCATGGAAATAAATTATCCTTATGTATGGCGCAAAACATAGAGATGCAAGCTGTTGTAGTTGTAGAGGCTTAGTTATGAGCTTAGCCAAGAAATTGTTGAAATCCTGGCTTATTTTCTCTACTCGGAAGTAAATACCCCATAACTTAGGTTTGGAATGGTATGGAACGTAGAAAGCTAGGGGGTCTATGATTATCCCCGCCCTTCTTTCCCTCTCTTCCTCTCTTATCCCAATTTCCTCAGCCATTTTCTCGAATTCATCGCTAATCCGTATGGGAGAGGGCTTCCGCTGCTTTTCCGATGATTTAGTAGCATATAGTTCTTCAATTACTCGCGGCAGTAGTGGTAAGTGTATAGTATCCCTTACATATCGTGGTAAAGGCGGGGTAAACTCATCTTCCTTCAAAACGTCTTTTTCTACAATATGTGCTCCAAAGGGAGTAGCACTCATACTATCTCAACTCTACTTCTTTCACTTCGTTCAAATGAGCTTTAAGTCTTGCTGACTCCTTGAAAGACGGAGAACCATTGCAAGTAATTGGCAGGCCTCTATGGATCTCTTCCTTACAACATTGGGAGGAATGCGTAAATAGCCTAGGGTCAAGTATTGTTGATGTCATGTCCTGCGGATGAAGCTTAGGTGTCCAGTGCAGTAAGCTACGTGTTTCCTCACGTTGAGTCTATATACTTTTTTCTCGTCCACGAAATCCCTCCTATTCCATTCGTAGCGGTAGCCGTTTTCACCACAATGTTTACAGTTACCATGCTTCCATGCTGCAACATCCCTTAGTATCGATAAGTCTGATCTAACCTCCAGTAGGCATCCATCCGCACCCTCAATGATCTTCCTTAAATCTCCAAATCTCTCGAACTTAGAGCATAGCTTGTTTCAATGAAGGAGTTCACTACGAAGAGTGGGCCTCTTCACTGGAGAAGAGCCGATCACGCCATGTAAGTGCTGATCCTCTTTACTCTAATGCGTTTAGAGCTTGAAGTAAATAAGTGGCTGTAGAGAGGTGTGAACAGTGGTAGCTGCTTCTAGAGGTAAAGTATTTGTGGACTTGAATTACCTCTCTCGGCGTCCAAGGTATTGATGGGGGCTGGTTTTGCGAGGTGTTCCCGCTACTTCCTCCTTCTTGATATGATGAAGCTTAATGCTGATCCTAGGG
>CALIML010000005.1 GCA_938045475.1 uncultured Sulfolobales archaeon | reverse complement strand
GAAGGGGCATCCCGCTGGGGGATTCCTAAGGTCGGGCAGCATCCCCGGGATGTGGCTCAGTCTCTCAAGCCTTTTAGTCAACGAGGGAACAGCCTTAACTAGCTTTGCAGTGTATGGATGCAATGGGTTTAGAAGGACTTCGTCTGTAGAACCTTCCTCGACGATCACGCCTGCATACATTACTGCAGTTCTATTACAGACTTCGCTTGCTACACCCAAGTTGTGAGTTATAAACAATAGCGTTAAATCAAGCTCTCGTTTAAGAACCTTGATCAGCTCAAGTATCTGCGACTGCGTTGTCACACCAAGCATTGTCGTAGGCTCATCTGCTACTAAGACTTTCGGATCTGTCGCTAAAGCCGCAGCTATAGCAGCTCTTTGAAGCATGCCTCCGGATAGTTCATGGGGGTAGGCTCGGAGAACCCTGTCCTGATCCGGTAGCTGGACCTTTCTAAGTAGTTCTCTAGCTCGCACTACAGCTTCATCTCTGCTTACTCTGTGATTTAGTTGGTAGGGCGGTGCCTGAACTACATCAATGTACGGCGAACGTCTTTGGAGTCCCTATGTATCCCTCAGTAATAGTCTCTGAATCCGGGAATGTCGTTAAGGAGTACGCTGATATAGATGATTACGAGTCCATAGCGCGGTATATGTCAGTGTTAAGCGGCAAATTCGTGGCCGTCGTAGATACGCCGCTACTGAAGAACGCAGCTGAAAGAGTATTCGTTAGAGGGACTGTGACACTTGCTTACAAGCTAGGTGATGCAGTGTTGAGAGCTAGAGAAGGAGGAGTAAACCCTGTCGAGAAAGCTGCTGAAGTCCTCAACGGATGGGCAGTATTTAGAGGTATTGTGGAAAAATACGTGTGGAGGAACGAGGGCGGATTCCTTAAGGGTGAGGCCGTCCTCAAAGGCATTGGGGATTTCGCTGGACTAACTTTGAAGTCCTGGATAATGAATGAGCACATAGTGGTCTGGATCAACGGTGAGCCAGTAGTAATGCCGCCCGACTTATTCATTCTGCTAGGGGACGATGGCAAGCCAGTAACCAATACGGAGTTGAGGGAGGGAATGGTGGTTAACGGAGTAGCTGCTAAAGCACCAGCTGTGTGGAGAACGCCTGAGGGACTTAAGTTCTTTGGGCCAAAGCACTTCGGCTTTGAATACGAATATGTACCAATTGAAGAACTTGTGAGGAGGCTGAGCATTAAGTGAGGGTTTTAGTAGTTAATCCCGTGGGCCACAGCAAGTGGGATGAAGTAAATAGGAGGATGTATAAGAGCTTTGCATCAGAGAGCACAGACGTAGAAGTCATGTCGCTTCCCAAGGGACCCACTTCCGTCGAGACTGCCAAGGATTACGCTGAAGTAAAACCTCTAGTAGTCAGGCTAGTAGAGGAGAAACATGGAGAGTTCAATGCAGTGATAGTGAATTGCTTCCTAGACCCGGGAGTAGCTAGGCTGAGGAGAGCACTCCGTAAAGTCGTTGTAGGCCCTGGTGAAGCATCACTATCGCTAGCCAGAAACCTGAGCAGTAGACTAGCTGTAATCACTGTCGGCGGCAGTGAGGAAACACTAAGCCTTATTTGGGAGAGAGTTAAGTCGTTGGGGTTCGAGAAGCTAGTCTTTAGCGTAAGGGGGATCCAGTTAGGAGTAGTTGATTTAGATAAAAGTAGGGAGGAAACCATAAGGCACGTCGTTAAGGAGGCGGAAGTAACGGCGTCTGAGGGCCTGAAGTCATTGTACTGGGATGTACTGGGCCAGCCGGTATGGCTAGAGAAGTAAGCAGATGCTATCCACGTGCCAGTAATAGATCCTGTGTGGGCTTCTCTAAAAATGGCTGAGATCCTTACAACAGTTGCAGTGAGGTAAGCACAGTGGTTAAATTTATGGATTTCGAACTTGCAGTTGCTGCACATAAGTTAATTAAGGAAATCCTTAAGGTCTCTGAAGGCGAGGAAGTCGTAATAACGTCTGACACAGGCAGTGACTGGAGAGTTGTTGAAGCTACAGCTAGGGCTGTAAGCATTGTCGGCGGGAAGCCCGTAGTCCTTCTCCACAATACCCCCTTAGGCGTAGGTAAGGCTGCTGATCCTTATTTGCCTACGAAATCCCTTAAGGCAGTCCTAAGCGTTGCTGATATATGGATCGAGTTCAATAGGAGCTGGCTGCTCTACTCAACGCCCTACTGGGAAGCAATGAGAATTGGTAGAGTGAGGTACATGTGTTTAGTGGGCATGAGTGCCGACATGATGGTGAGAACCGTGGGAAGAGTCGACGTCGAGCTCTTATGCAAATTCCAGAGGAAGCTAGCTGAAGTAACGCAAAGAGCGAGAGCTATGAAGATAAGGACGCCAGCAGGAACAGATCTAGAGTTCGAGAACTGCTCCTCGAGACCCGTGTTGGTTGAAGGCGAAGTCGCAGGGCCTGGCGAATACATGCTATTTGGGCAAGTTGACTGGGCCCCCATAGAGGATAGCATAAATGGCGCACTAGTGTTCGATGGATCTATTTGGCCTCCAGAGGATTTAGGGCTCCTCAGGAACCCCGTGAAGCTCTTTGTAAGGGAGGGGAGGGTGTATAGAGTGGAGGGGGGTTCTGAAGCCAAATTGCTTGAGAAATGGCTTAGATCATTCAACGATGAGAGGATGTTCAGCCTAGCCCACATTTCATACGGCTGCAACCCAGGTGCAAAGCTCACTGGGAACATACTTGAAGACGAGAGGGTCTGGGGAGTAATTGAGTGGGGTTTAGGATCGCAGTCACCTACATTTAAGGGTAAGCTAGGCCCCGCATCATCACATACAGATGGAGTGTGCTTGAACCCCACGGTCTGGGGTGATGGAGAGAAGATCATGGAGGACGGCGAATACGTCCATCCAGAGCTTAAGGAGTTAGCTGATCAATTAAAGGCATCCAGGTGAGGCTTTCTCCGTGCAGCAATTAAAGATGCTTGTGTTGAACCCCGTTAGCACAGATATATGGAACGAACTCACGCTGATGCACGTAAAGGAAGTTGTATCTCCCGACGTCTACGTGGCTGTAAAATCTTTGGCGAGAGGGCCGCCCGCCATAGAGTGCGCTTGTGATAGGGATTTAGCTGCTCCTTACGTAGTTAAGGAAGTAATCAAGGCGTCTAAAGAGAGTTTTCACGCCATAGTAATAAACTGCTTCGATGACCCTGGACTCCAAGCCTCTAGGGAAGTCTCTGAGAGCCTAGTGCTAGGCATTGGCGAGACCTCCATTACTTCAGCACTCTTGCTCGGCCATAGGATCGCTATTATCTCCACGGGTAAACACTCTAAGACTGCTTACTATAGAAAAGCGTTAGAGCTAGGCTTTGAGAAGAGAATAGTCTATACTTCGGGCATAGATGTAAGAGTGCTGGACCTAAGGAAGGACTTGGATAAAGTTAGGAAAGCCCTACTAGATGAAGCAAAGATGGCGGTCAACGAATTTGCTGCCGAAGTAATAGTTTTAGGATGCGGTGGATTCATAGGGTTAAGTAAGGAGCTAAGTAATGAAATTGGAGTTCCAGTCATAGATCCTACGTTAGTAACAGTGAAGCTTGCTGAGGCCTTAATTAAATTGGGATTGAGGCACAGCAAGACCTACTTCGCTAGCTCCTTGAACAGCACGCTCTTGCAGTCTTCTTACTAAAGAGCTCTAAGCCTTAAGCCCTTATGGGTTTGCTAAAACTGATTCTCATGGTATTCACCGTACGATTAAATTATTTGGCCATCACTACGTCATGAGAAACAAGTGGTCTTTCCCTCATGACGAGCATTCTTGGAAATGGTTTTGAGGAATTTGTGGAGTGGTGAGTGCAGTCTGTGCACTAGCATCTCCAGTAGCATTACAATTGAGCAGTTATTTTGGCCAACGTAATGCTGCGTGGCGAACACTGACTTATTAGTCTAAATTTCGAAGGCGTTAGTAGGTGGGATGCATGGATTACACTGTGGGTGAGCTAGCGCTTGTCCTCAAGGAGTTCATTGATGCAGGCGTTAAGTTCGTGGTCATAGGGGATGCAGTCGTTCAATTAAAGCTTGGGATAAGAGAGCTGGAGGGAGATCTAGATCTATTTGTTTTAGAGCCAAGCATAATCTCTGAGGAGGATTTCTACGTAAGTCTAGCGGAGGAGAAGGACTGGGTTTACACAAGGACTGAGGCCGGGACTCCCAGAATTATAGCTAAAGCAGGTGCTTCTGAAATAATTGTTGAACTATATGAAAACATCTTCGACATATATGTTCCAGCAGCGTTCATTGATGAAGCTAAAGTAATTGAAGTAAATGGAGTTAAAGTCAAGTCTATTGGCTTAGAGGAGTACTTCGTCTTAAAGGCACGTCAAGGAGTAGATCTAAATAAATTGTCAAAGTACTTGAAACAGTTGAAAAAGCTTGACAGAGGCCTTATAGAAAGAGCTTTAAAATTCATGCCTGAAGAGGATAAAAAAACAATATTATCAAGACTCAAGGACGTAGGTGTATCGCTTTAGTTGAGAGAACACTATGGAAAGCCTCTGAAAGCCCGTGGGCTGTTAAAGGTTTATAAATAGTATTTGCATTGAGTCCTGTAGAGCTTAGCCAGGGAATCCGCATGGCGTTAAGCGATCCAGTGAAACAAAAAATAGTGCTTCAAAGAGCCCTCAATAAGCTTGTCTGTAGGAAGTGCGGGGCAATTAACCCCCCTGGGGCTGAAAAATGTAGAAGGTGTAAGAGCCGTAATTTAAGGCCTAAGAAGGCTGAGCTTAAGGGGAAAAGGGCTTAAGGCCTTTTAGCTCTACGCATAACTATTGACGCTGCAAATAAAGTTGCTACAACTAATGCAATTAAGGCAACAACCTTCAGTAACTCAAATAACTGCTGTTGCGAAGCAGTAGTTGGAACCCCTGCTTCAGTTGAAACAGTTGTTTGATTCAACAGCTCACTTAAATCTCTACGAACCACGTCGTTTAATAAATTGATCTTATCTGTTTCATTGATTACCCTTATGAGCTCTCCACCAATATATACTGGAACGCCTTCCCTAGGATCTTTTTGAGCCAAGCCCGTCCAGAAAGACTCTTCGCTCACTAATCCTTGAACAACTGCCGTTACATAGCCATCTCTATTAACTACTACTGTGACAGGTACGTAGTGTTCGAGACCGGCTGCACCCACTATTTCATAATAGCTCTGGCTCCTGACACTAGCATCTATGAAGACGCAGTCTACTTTAGCGTTATTGAAGAATTCCTTCTGGTAGTAACAGTAAGGGCACGTCGGCAAGCCATATATTACGAAGACAGCGTTGAGCCCACTAATTACTGTGGGAGTTACAAGCAGTAGGACCAGTAGTGGAATTACTGCCTGCCTCAATTAAGGCACCGGAGCTGACTCTGTTTGCACACCAATATTTACTTTGCGTCCACAATGTACGTAGCAGCTTTAACGAAAGCCGTTGCACACGTCAAATTAGTTACCTGGACAGCTGAACTATAGTTGATCGAGCATTTCAGCGGGGCATTTTTAACTAAGCGCATTCATAGATAGAGCCTTACGACCGTATTCAAATAATAAATTATCTGGTAGCAGCGGGTGCGAGTGCTGAAGAGATCTGCGCGATAAGCTTTATATAATTAATGCTAATAATAGTATAAATGGATGGCTTTTAAATTTTAGGTGAGTTGAATGTCAATGGATCTTGTTAGAAGACTTAAGGAAGCAGTTATAGCAGGCGATAGAGATGAAGCAGTTAAAATCGCTAGAGAGGTGGTCGATAAAGGCCTAGATCCTCTTGAAGCACTTGAAAGAGGGCTAGTAGCTGGTGTACTGGAAGTTGGCGAAAAATGGATCAAGGAAGAAGTATTTCTAACTGACGTAGTTATGGCGGCTGACGCGATGAAGGCTGCCTCAGAAGTTCTAAGGCCGGAAATAGTTAAAAGAGGGGGGGTAGTCAAGAAGCTTGGGAAAGTAGTTATAGGGACGGTTGCAGGAGATATACATGACATCGGTAAAAGCCTTGTTGCATTAATGCTTGAAGCCTCAGGATTTGAAGTAATAGACCTAGGCGTAGATGTACCCACGGAGACTTTTGTAGAGAAAGTAAGAGAGCTAAAGCCGGACGTCCTTGGATTAAGCGCTCTACTAACTACCACAATGCTGGAGCAGGGGAAAGTTATTGAAGCCCTCAAGAGGGAGGGCCTTAGGGATGAAGTGAAAGTAATAGTTGGCGGTGCTCCAGTAACTGAGGAGTGGGCTAAGAGCATTGGGGCGGATGGATACGCTGAAGATGCTATAAGAGCAGTAAGGCTCGTGAAGAAGCTACTTGGATTAGAGAAGTAGTAGGGGTGGCGGGAACTGCCTAAGCTAGAGATACTGGATAGAGATGATATCCTGAAAATACATTGGGGGTCTATTAGAGTCTTAGAGAAGGTTGGAGTAAAAATCGAACACAGCGAAGCTCTGAAAATGCTCTCTAACGCAGGAGCTGAAGTAGACTTTAATCGGAAGATCGCTAGAATCCCCGAACATTTAGTTAAAGAGGCTTTAAGTAAGGCGCCGAGTACTGTAACGCTTTACGGAAGAAGTGGTGAAGCCTTAAGACTGGAGGGATCCAATGTATACTTCAGCGCTGGTTCAGCAGCTCCTTACTACCTTGACTGGAGAACTGGAGAGTGTAGAAGGCCTAAATCCATAGATCTAGCTGAACTAGCTGTATTAGTTGACGCATTGGATAACATACACGCGGAAAGCACCGCCCTAGTCGTATCAGACGTGCCTGAGGAGATATGCGATAGGTATAGGCTCTACATAGTCTTAAGGAACTCCACAAAGCCCGTTGATACAGGAGCATTTACTGAAGAGGGAATTCACGACATGAAGAAAATGTTGAGCGTTGTTGCTGGAGGAGATGAAGCATTGCGTAAAAAGCCTATGGCCACTTTCGCAATATGCCCTTCAGCCCCCCTCAAATGGGGTAAGTTCATAGTTCAAAACCTCATTGATTGCGGCAAGTACAGACTGCCAGTACACATAATACCAATGTCCGAATTTGGTCTATCAGGTCCGGCAACTCTGGCAGGCTCATTAGTGCAGCACAACGCCGAGTTCCTAAGCGGGCTAGTGATTGCTCAACTAGCATCTCCAGGTACTCCAGTAATCTACGGTGGTTCGCCAGCACCATTTGACATGAGGTACGCTAACTTTGCTATAGGCGCACCTGAAACACCACTATTTGACGCTGCCTATGCACAGATCGCTAAGTTCTATGGACTTCCCAGCCACGCATACCTAGTCTTAAGCGACTCAAAGATCGTTGACGAGCAGGCGGCCCTTGAATCAGCCATAGGAGCAGTCATGGCTGTATTGGCTGGCATAAACATTGTTTCAGGCGCAGGCATGATCATGAGCGAGGACTGCCAAAGCTTAATTAAGTTAGTTATAGACAACGATATATGTGGAATGGCCCTTAGAATAGGGTGCGGCATACAAGTAGATCTTGATACGCTGGCTGAAGAAGTAATTGAAGAAGTAGGGCCTGGAGGAAACTTCCTAAAGCACAAGCACACGCGGGAATGGTTTAGAAAAGAAGTTTACATGCCAAAGATCTTGGATAAGAGGACTAGAGCTGGGTGGATAGAAAAAGGCTCAAAGGATACTGTAACAGTAGCTAAGGAAGTGGTTGAAACCATTCTTAAGGAGTACAAGCCTGAACCTCTTCCGCCAGATGTAGATAAAGCTTTAGATGAAGTTGTGATAGACATTATGAAGAGATACGGGATCAGAGAGCTATCCTTAGGCCCTAAATTGCCCTAAATAGTCTTCCCATCGCTTAAATCTGCTTAAAACAATTTTTCCTCTCCACAGGTTAAGAACGGCTTAAAGCTATTTGGAAGCTTGACTACGCTTCTTGCTTCAATTCTTCTCTCTCCACAAGTGATTTGGCTCTATACTTCCACAGGCTCGGAGGAGTCCACATAATCCATCCAGGTACCTTCTTTATGAACTCGTATGCTTCATCCCATGAGTCCAGCCCTAGTTTTTCAGCAAGCTCCTCCAGGGACATAGGCTTGTGTATGTAGTCCTTAAGTACTTTAATGGTTTCTTCATTTATCGCTACTTCCTTATCCCTCACCCTGACTACAACTACAGGTTTCTCCTCAGAGCTCAAAGCCTCCACCACACTTCATAGCTCTACTTCACTAGTGGAGTGCCTACTTAAATTCCTTGCGTAAACGCTTAAGCTGCCACCTTAGATATGTAGCCTGGCTTAGGCTCATATAGTTCCCCATCCCTTAGAAGCCTCTTTATAGTGTTCTCCACAAGATCTTTTGGCAAGCTTCTCTTAGTGAGCTCTTGAATTATTTCACTTACTTTAGCAACTCCTGTAGGACTTTCAGATATTTTTTCATCTATTACTTGCATTATTAGCTTTAGCTTTTCCTGCTGACTTCTGGGCTTTCCAATCATTAGCGTATCTATGTCGACCGCCCCTGTCTCTACGTCGACTCCAACGCTGTAAAGCATTGTTAACATAAGTCTTATAGCTT
This sequence comes from uncultured Sulfolobales archaeon, assembly GCA_938045475.1. Taxonomy (GTDB): domain Archaea; phylum Thermoproteota; class Thermoprotei_A; order Sulfolobales; family Desulfurococcaceae; genus JANXDZ01. The sequence goes on along the minus strand of CALIML010000005.1, from coordinate 18,188 downwards.
CTTCAACGTCTTCAACTGTTACTTCATCCCTTAACGCCATTTTAGCGTGGGCTTCGGCGAGCCTTATCAAAGCCTCCAGCTGCCTAGCAGTTATAGGTATTGGACTTGTGATCCCTCCACTGAGCCTCATTTGCACATAGAACTCCTTGATTAAGTCAGCTACTTCTGGAGAAAGCCTTGGGTGAACGTATCTTCTAGCGTAACTAATGTACTTCCTAAGCATATCTGGAGGTATGGGTGCTTGAACTTTCTCGTGAACTCCATGGACTCTAAGTATGTGGTCTGCTAAAGAACTGTCCATCTCAATGCTTGGGATATCCTTTAACACAAATATTAAGTCAAACCTGCTGAGTATTGTTGGAGGCAAATTTATGTTGTCAGCTATAGGCCTATTAGGATCGTATCTACCATACTTAGGGTTCCCAGCAGCTATTACTGCTGCCCTTGCGTTAAGCCTAGCGACTATTCCGGCCTTCGCAATACTTATGGTCTGCTGCTCCATGGCTTCATGTATTGCTACTCTATCCTCAGGCTTCATTTTATCTATTTCATCTATTACTGCAACTCCGCCATCAGCTATCACTAATGCTCCAGCCTCAAGGTAGTATTCGCCAGTCTGCTTATCTCTTAATACCGCAGCCGTTAATCCAGCTGCAGTTGATCCCTTGCCACTAGTGAAGACCGCTCTTGGAGCAAGCATAGCTACATACTGGAGCAGCATTGATTTCCCTATACCCGGGTCTCCGACTAGTAGGACGTGTATATCGCCTCTAATCCTTGTGCCATCCCTCTGTAGCTTTGGAATGCCGCTGAATAGGGCTAGGGCTAAGGCCTTCTTAACGTCGTAGTGCCCGTGAATTGTTGGAGCTATGCTGAGGACTATTTTCTCGTGAATCCATGGATCCTTCGCTAACTCCCTGATCTTTTCCTCATCTCCTCTAGATATCTCTATTTCCTCAAGAACCCTCTGCTGTACATCAACGTAATTAGCGTCTATGTACATGTTGAACACGCTTGATCCAATGCCTTTTGGAGCAGTTGAACTAGGCATAACTCTAAGTATCCCAACTACTGTTGCTCTATCCCCAGGCCTAGCCCTGTCAACGAGGTCTCCAGTTAATATGACTTCAATGCTCCTAGGCATTTGGCCCGGAGGTATTTCCTCAGGTTTTTCTTGAATAGCTATTTTCTGCCAGTCCATGTACTTAGACTTACTTACGTCAAGTTGCAGACGCCCACTCCTACCGCACTGAGGGCAAGCCACTGGTCTCTCAAGTCTCTCCCCTACTTCCCCTATCTCTGGGTAGTAGAATCCATGCCTGTCTTCAGAGTCTACGTGGATGTAGAATGCTTTCACAAGCTTTGCTTCAACTCTAGTGAGTCTAACAACTATTCCCTCTATAGCTATTAATTTCCCTATATGCTCACTGCTAAGATCCCTTATCTTAAGTATTCTCGGAATATTCCTAAACCTTGGATAGAACTTCTCAATTAACTTAGGTAGATCTGGGAAGTTTGCTTCAAGAAGTTCCCTAATGGCCTTGCTGGCTGCTTCAATAGCTATATCCGGGTATTCCACGGCCGTTCTAGCAAGATCTTGGTCGTAGTTAAGCAAGTCCTCGAAATCTATTGTAAGGCTCCTAAGACCTATTGTGCCCATCTGCTCCAGTAGATCCCTGTAAATGTACCTTCCACTAGAGCTATCCCTATAGTTCTGTAGAAACTCTTTAAACCTTGATGAAGCATCCTCAAGTCTTACTTGGCGTTTTTCATGCATTAAATCACTTAACTCCACTGCATACACCGCTTCTACTTATAGCTAAGACCTTATTGAATGCTTAGCGCCTGTCTCCAAGCTTCAACTACTTCCTTTAAAATACTGTAAATGGCTTTCTCCTCTTCACTTAGCTTAACTAGTATTTCCTGTGGAGGAGATATTGGAATTAGTTGGAGGATTTTTTTAAGCCTTATTGAGAAAAGCCTTGAGAAGCCGTCGATAGTTTTATCAAGTTCTCTAATCCTACTGGTATCCATAGATCTCATTATTTCCTTCTTCAACTGCTCAATTTCATACTTAGCCATGTTGTATATGTATGGACTCACCTTTTGAAAGTCGAGCTTTCTGCGCTCACCCTCTTCTAAGAAAACTAGCCTAGAGAGCTTTGAAGTATCGATGCCGTCCTCCTTTAACTTAACTATGCCTTTTTCAGCCAGCTTTCTCGCAGCCCAGAGAGGTATTGCTTGTTCAACTCCTCTGGCTAAGTTTATCACTTTGTCTCCAACGTATATAGGGCCTGCATCCTTTAATACAATTACGCTAACTGTTTGCTCCTCAGCTTCCCTGGAGAGCTCCACTAAGACTAAGTTAATTATGTGCTTTATGTAGCCATCCCCTTCAGGCACTAGGCGGCACCGGGAGAACCCCTACTTCTAGAACTTCTCCCCATTAATTAGTTTTTTAAACTCAAGGCTCTCTGCAAACCTTCCAATATATGAAAGTTTTCTCAAAGATTGTCCAGCTACTTTATAAGTACAGCATGTAAGTAGCAAATAGTAGGTTGGAGTAAATGTCTGCTTGGGATGTAATAAGAGAGGAATTGGAGAAAAAGAGCGTGTTTAGGGGAAAGGAGAGCCTAGCCCCCGAGTTTCTTCCAGAGAAGCTTCCTCATAGAGAGGAGCAGTTGCGTGAGCTAGTAGCCATGTTTAAGCACTTAGCCATAAGCCCAGGCAGCTTCAGTCAAAAAGTCTTATTATTTGGAAGTGTTGGAACAGGAAAGACTGCTACAGCAAGGATTTTTGGAAGAGACTTCACTAGAGCCCTCTTAAAGCAGGGTCTTTCAGTTAAATACGTTCACATAAATTGCCATAGGAATAGGCAGCTGTACAACATAGTGCTCGACATAGCTCGGCAAATAAATGTATCTCTTCCAAACAGAGGCTTATCGGCCTGGGAGATGTACTTAGCCATATTAAATCACTTGGATGAAGAGAACAGCTATGCCGTAGTGGCGTTAGATGAATTCGATTACTTCGCTAGAATATCCGGCAAAGACGCTGTATACTTCTTAGTTAGGACTTATGACGAGTATGCTGATATGATTAAGAGAGTGAACTTCGTCTTCATAACTAGAGATCCCTCTAATCTATCGCTTCTAGATAGCGCTACTGAGAGCTACTTGCTTAGACACGTAATTAAGTTAAGTCCATATACGTCTAGAGAGCTTCTCGATATATTGAAGTACAGAGCTAAGCAAGCCTTCTACGAGGGAATGGTTGAGGAAGATGCAATAAAGTATATTGCTGAGCTAGAGGGGTATGATAGGGGTGGAAGAGGTAACGCTAGGTTCGCCCTAGAGCTACTAATGCTGGCTGGGGAAATAGCTGATAAGGAGGGGGGCCTCAAGGTCTCTGTAGAGCACGTTAGAAAAGCTGTTACAGCTCTCAGCCCAGACATAATAAATGTGTCTGACGCCATATATTACCTACCCCTACATGAATTACTCCTCCTATGGTCTATAGTTAGATTGTTGAGGAGGACTAGGATGTCATATGTATCCATGGGGGATGCTGAATCAGAGTACGTAACTCTATGCGAGAGCATTGGAGAACAGCCTAGGAGGCACACTCAAGTATACGAATACGCAATGAATCTGAAGAGAGCATCAATTATTGATGCTAAGCCGAGCGGGAAAGGCCAAAGGGGGAGGACTACTTTACTTAGCATAAAGTACGGGCCTTTAGACGCTCTCGAAAAACTCATTGAGGATCTAGTGGCGAAGAAGCGTGGAGAGCTAAGTTGAGCAAGCTAAATGAAACGTGCAGAATCATACTAGAGACCTTGTCTAAGCACGGCGAGTTAAACGTAACGAGCATAGTAAAGCTAACAGGGCTTAGCTTTAGAACAATAAATAAGAAGCTGAGAGAACTTGAAATAAAGGGCTTAGTAACTGAAAGAAGGTACGGTAGACTGAGGCTAATAAGAATTAAGGGGAAAATATAGGGGGCGGCGGCTCAGCGCCCGACAGGCCCGCATACTATACCGGGCTATACTACGGCGGCTCGCTATATTTCCACGAAAACCTCTCCTAATAAAACTTCTCTTGCATAACTGCCTATTCTTAAGGTTTTACGGGACAGTTAAAAAGTTCTCCACCCGCCTCAAAGATCTTGGAGCTAGAAGCGTTGCAAAGCCCCTTGTTGCCAGCGCATCTCCCGACTACATGCCTGTAGTTCAGGGAATTCAATTATTTACTACCTGGTCCTCTCTAATGACCTATTAAATGGCGATAATCAGCGGTATAGCTATGTAATATATTAAGAGCAGTAAAATTATTAATGGGATAGCTCTTTGTATAAATTCCTCAACTTCACTTACAAAGCTGCAAAACAGTTCTAGCTCATTTTCAACAATGCTTAGCTTAAAGCTGACTTTGCTATGCTTGCCTATTGCTTTAGAAGCGAGCTCTTTCACAACGTTCATTAGCTCAGGCGTAAGGATTACTGGCGTATAGACATCGCCTGGAATTATCCCTGTAGCCACATGATCATCATTAGTCATTACTACAACATGACTATGGCCGCTGGCTCTAATTACTTCCTCAAGGGATTCTCGAACGCCTCTAGCCATATTATTTCCAGGCACGTAAAGTATTCCCAGGAGCTCTCCGCCTACATTCATTGATACAAAAACTATGTTTCCAAGAACCCCCGGAGTGCCCTCCACTTTAGAGTCAACTACGGATACGTACGCCTCTCTAAAGAACTCCTTAATTGAGATCAGTCCTTCAACTATTGACTCCACAAGTCCTTTGATACCGTGGAGCTCCAAGTCTCTTGAAAGCTCTTCATTATGTGAATCTATAAGTATTATCTCCTGGCAACCCCTCCTGCCGGCTACTTCATTTACATAGAGCTGTAGTTCGTAAGGCAGGTCATCTATGCCCCCCATTCTACTTATAAAGGCTATGGCTACTTTATTAAATGGTAGAACTGTAGCACTCCAATTCTCCAGTGAAAGCGTGAAGGGCCTCCCGATCAATAATTCTTCGCCATCCTTCATGCCCTCTAGAATTTCTTCAGCATACTTAAGGGACTCATCTTTAGATACTACGTTTCTCTCATGGCTTCCCATCCCATGTAGTACTAAGGCCTTTAAACCCCTCTCACTAGCCTTCCTCCAAACGGCTTGGGGAAAGTCGCTGCTGCCGATGTCTCTAAACGGGCCAAAGTGTATATCTGGATAGATCGCTAGTAAGGATCCTCCTTTAATTACGCGTGCTTTAACTCTGCCCCTACAGCTCTTCCTTCTAAAGACTCTCTCTACGCTTCTGTCATGCATAACCCATGTTCTTAGATAACTCGACCCCAGTTCTATTGCGCTAACGCCATCAACTCTTTGTAGAGCTATTAGCGCTATCAGCGCTGCTCCAATAATGTACGGGATCAGTGCTTTGCTAAAGACTTCAGCAGCTCCCTCTAGAGCTATGGCTATTGACGCAGGCGCCGTGAATAAAGCCATTGATATAGCTATTGAGCGCTTGTTAAGTCCTATAAACCCTACTATAACTGGAATAGGGGATAGAGACGCTAGCACTAGGAGCTCTATTAACGATACTTCCATGGAAAACAACTTGTTGACAAGTATGTAGAACATTATGTAAGTACTTGAAAATAGGACTAGGCTGAGGAGTCTCGAAATCTTGGATAGAGCACCGCCAGTCTTACGCAATATAATGCATTCCACTAAGTAAGTCACGCTAAGTAGTATGAGTGAGTTTAAGCGATGCACGGGGTTTAGTGAGAGAAATATGGCTAGATAAAGCAATGCATTAAGGACTATTAAGATCTTTAACGATGGTAGATGAAATAGCAATCTGTAGTACTTTAGCGCAGATTTCCTAGGCTCACTCATAGCTTATCTTAAGCCTCGTTGCCCTCACGCACATCTTACGGGAGCCAACTCCCGGTTATTAAATTATTGAACAGATCCCCTTCATTGAAACTCAAGGACATGTATTCCATAGAGAGTGGGGACACGAAAATCTAACGTAGTGTCAAGACTCCTGAAACATATGTAAAAGTGATCAGAGTAGTTCATGAATAGCCTCCTTGGGGAAACATAGTGGGGCCGCGGGGATTTGAACCCCGGGCCACGGGCGCTCCAGGCTATTGGGGAACAGCTCCCCAGGCCCGCATCCTACCAAGCTAGACGACGGCCCCCTAAGGGGGATTAACGTACCTCAGGCTTAAATTTTTCCTATAAAATGCGCTCTAACTCCTGGAAGTGAGTGCTTTGTCGTGTGAAGCCCTCGTTGAACTCCTTAAGAGGCATTACGATAGGATTCTGTGTGAGAAGCAAGAGGGGCAGCTATTGATAGTAATCCTTAGTGAAGTGCCATTTATGCTGTGCGTATTTAGTAGAATAAGCTACTTGTATGCGAAGCTATTAAAGCTGGAGAGCGCGAGCACCATGAATTGCGCAGAGGCCGTGGCTGAAACCAGAGGACTTTACTTATTTGCCAAGAACCTCCCTGAGCTAGCGATGAGAGTTAGGGAGAAAGCCGGGAGGCTTAGTTAATATTCCTTTTAGCCCTATGCATGGCTTAGAGCCCCCTAGGAACGCTTCCTGCATCTTGACGCCCTTTAGGAGAATTCTTCAATAATCATTAAGCGATCCCATGAAGATATAGGAGTATTTATAAAGAGTTCCGTCAGTAGACATTAATGGAGGAAGGCGTTGACTTACATGAAGCCTAGAGCGGTCTGGGAGGGTGTTGGTTTAAATGACTCAGTACGGCCTTCTATTAGTCGACATGGATGGAGTTGTTTGGAGAGGGGGGATTTACGTAGCTAAGAACATCAAGGCTTTGAGAGCGCTCCAGGAGAGGTACAAGATCGTGTTTATGACTAATAATTCTTCGCTCACTAGAGCAGAGTGCTTAGATAGAATTAAGGCAGTTGGCATAAGTAGTGAAATAAATGACATTTACACTAGTTCTGCGCTAGCAGCAATTTACATAGAGAAACGTGGAGTGGGGAGGACTTTTGTTATAGGTGAAGCAGGGATATATGAAGAGCTCATAGTCCGCGGAATACCTATAGTCTCCGAAGGCCCTGAAGTGGACTACGTTGTTGTAGGCATAGACAAGTACTTGACGTACCACAAGCTTTCTAAAGCAGCAAGCTACATAATGAATGGAGCTATATTCATAGCTACAAATGAAGATCCGACGTACCCAGTTGGAGATCGCTTAGAGCCTGGTGCCGGGGCAGTAGTTAGCTTCATTAAGACAGTCGTAGGTAGGGAACCCGACTTCGTGGCTGGCAAACCAAATACATGGATTTTAGACATAGTCGTGGATAAGTATAGGCTGAAGAAAGAAGAAGTTTTAGTGATTGGAGATAGTTTGCATACGGATGTGCCGATGGGCTATAGGTATGGAGTAGACACTATGCTAGTGCTCACTGGAGTCACCAGTGAACGTGAGTTATCTAGTGCAAAAACTAAGCCTACATATGTAGTTAGAGATCTGTTGGAGGCCTTGGAGCTAAAGATCATTTAATCAATGTCGGGGGAAGTTATTCAACTACAAATAAATACTCGTTTAATCCTAGACCATAGTTAGGGAATTGCGTTGAGTTCAATCAACCAGTCTCTGCCAAGCAAGTATACTGACTTAAAGGTAAGAGTTGAAGTAAAGGACAATAAGGTCATAGTTAGTGGAAGGCTGTACATAGTAAACCATGTGTACTTAACTGGCTTCCGCAGTGCAAGCATACACATAACTGGCATTAAGCAGGAAGTTGAAGTAAATTGCATAGGATTACCCAACGTAATAGAGGAAGGAGGTCTCCTGAAGATAGCCTCAAATAAGGGTCCTAAAGAAGTTAAAAAACCTATAGTCATTGAAGTTAGAGGGGACTCTGTCAAGGAGGTGTTAGTTGAAAACGCAGACTTAAGGTTTAGAGTCAGTGAAGATGGAGTAATTAGTGTAAGCATAGTGAACATAGATGAGTACGAAGTCAGTGAACTAAACATAAGCATAGAGGAAGGTGAGGAAAGCATTTTGAATATATTGCTAACGCCATTTACATCTGCTTGGATCTATTGTCCAAGCATTAGAACATTAGTTATAGAAAGAACGGGCCCCGTTCTTAAGGTAGCAATAGGCAAAGGTTCTTCTAAAAACTCATGATGATCAAAGGACCTACTGCTTAAAGCACGCGCATTTAAAGAAGCATTTCCATGATGATAGTTTCCCCCCAACCCTCCCTGCCTTCGGGGTAATGCTTTCAGTTAAAACCCTCAGTTGACTGGAGGGAATTCTTTTTAAGTATTGTTGACGGAGTGCTCATTATAGACGTTGATAAATAAATGTTAAGTTACCTAGAACCCGCTATTCACGAGAGCTGCTGGCAAAACAAATAAGAAGCGAGGAGGATAAGAAAAGCTCTCCAGCTTTAAATGTGAGGAAGTGGGATAGAAGGTTAGAGCAAAGTACAACGAGCTACGAAAAAGGATGAAAAATGACCTTATTTAGTAAAGCATGTAATGACTTCATAAACTCCGCTAATAGAGGAAGAGGAAAATTAATATCTCCTAAGCCTTGGGTTGTAATATTCCTCTAGTATATAACCTATATGCGCAAACCCTAGGACTGTCATGGTTATCATAAGTCCTGGAGCTGTTATCCACCACCAGGCTCCAGACGTTATTGCACCAGATCTCCTGGCCCAATATATCATGGTTCCCCACGACTTCTGAATAGGGTCTCCAAAGCCCAGGAAACTTAGCGCAGCTTCAGCTATCATTGATGCACAAGCCCTCAGCATGATGAGAGCCGCTAATGTTGGAGCTATCTGAGGTAATAGGTGCTTAAAGATTATCCTAGCAGCACCAGCTCCTACAGCTCTTGCAGCTTCAACATATGGCTGAGTCTTGAGCGCGACTACTTGGGCTCTCACATACCTAGCTACCCCCGGCCAAGCAAATATAGTTATAACAATCACAATATTGATATACCCTCTACCCATGAATGTAGAGAACAACATCATGAAGGGCAGAATGGGGATTAAGAGCATTGTGTCTGTAACACTCATGAGAGCCTCGTCCACAAGTCCACCATAGTATCCTGCTATAAGTCCAACCAGGCTGCCTAGAGCAACTGTAGCTAGAGCCGCTATTACACCAACGAATAGAGATATCCTAGCGCCGTATATGAGTTCACTTAGGATATCCTGCCCTATATCGTTGGTTCCGAGAGGATGCACCAGTGATGGTTGTTGAAAAGGTCTTGCAACTCTTTTATATGGATCATAAGGAGCTATGTACTGAGGGAATAAAGCCATGGCCAGAGGTATCACTATAAGTATGAGACCAACAATGCCGGTCCCGCTCTTGAGGAGTGGGTTGAGAAATTGAAGTATTCCCGACTCGCTCAAGTTAACGTCACCCTAGGATCTATGATTGCAGCAAGGATCTCAACTAATGTAACTAGCATTAAGGTTACTGCAGACGTCATGATAACTATGCCTAAAAGCACTGGATAATCTGTCATCAATATTGCATCATACATAAGTTTACCAACTCCCGGAAGAGAAAACACTGTCTCAATCATTAAAGCCCCCCCTATGGAGTAGCCTAGTTCTATTGCTGTCATAGTCATAAGGGGGGTAAGGATGGGCCTTAGAGTATGTCTATAGAGTATAGTTCTTTCTGGAAGCCCTTTAGCCCTAGCCGTTATAATGAAGTCCTCGGTTAGTACATCGATCGCCGAATTCCTGGAGAGGATCGAGTATGCAGATGCAGTTAGTATGGTGAGCGTTATGAAGGGAAGCGTGAAGTGATGGACTACATCAGCTATGTACTCAAAGATCGATTCATAAGTTCTCCCATAACTATACGCACCATAGAGAGGGAAGAGATCTAGGTAATAGCTAAAGATAATAAGTAACACTAGTGCCAGCCAGAAGGCTGGCATGGATCTGAAGAACATGGAGATGTTGAAGAGGGCTCTGTCAAATACCCTCCCCCTCTTGGCAGCAGCTATAAGACCTATAAGCATCCCTAAGACGGCTGAAACTATAGTTGAACCCGTTACTAGCAGGATCGTCCAAGGCAAGGCATCCAGTATCACGCTCATTACAGGCTTCCTATAGTAGAAAGATACGCCGAGATTGCCGCTTAAAAAGAATTCGCGGAGGAAAAGCGCGTACTGCTCTAGAATAGGTTTATCTAAGCCAAACTGTCTTATGAGGGCTTCCCTAAATTCTGGTGAAATATTAGGATTCTCAATTAAGTAAGCAAAGGCTCCTCCAGGCATGAGCCTGGGGATTATGAAAGTTACTGTTAGAATTGCCATGAATACTAAAAATCTGCTAAAAAACTTTCTAATTAAATACCTCCCTAGAGCTATGCGACCTCACCTTCTTCTAAGCATATAGACTGCTATCGCTATTATTGCTACCACTGCCACGACTCCTACCGCTATCCACATAGTATACTCAAGGCCTACTTGAGTTGTGGGAGTAGTCTCTGGCATTGTTGGCGTAGTAATAGGCGTAGTGGGGGTAGTGGCTGGCGTTGTGGGAGTTGTCGTTGTTTTAACCAACTTAACGTTATAGAGATTCATGTAGCTAAAGAAGTTGTCCGGCGAAGTAAATGGACCCAGCATCCAGCCATCGAAATTATCAACTCTATATGCAAAGAGGAATTTCTGATGTACTGCATTTAATAGAGGAACGTATTCAGCTAGCTTTTCCTGTATTTGCCATACAATCGATATTCTTTCATTTACGTCAGTAACATACCTCTGCTCCTCAAGAAGTGAGTCGAGGTCTAGGAAGGAACATTTCCCACTGTTCCATCCACCATTAGTGTGGAAGAGGTCGTAGAGTATATCTGGATCCAGATCGCCTATGCCCCCTATCACTAACATATCGAAGTCTCCAGCGTCAAGTTTAGCAACTAAGGTGGTCCATTCAAGAGGCTGGTGTTCAGTGTTTATTCCAACGCTCTGCAAATTTAAGGATATGATGTCAGCCCACCTAACTCTTAGAGGATCGTAGTTTGGTGAATATATGGTTAGCTTTAACTTTTCTCCCTGCGGCGTTTCCCTCCAGCCATCTCCATCTATATCCCTCAGACCTATCCTGTCGAGAAGCTCTTTAGCTATATCTAGACTGAATGGATAGAGGCTTTCCTTAAATGGCAAGTTGGGGTTAGCCCATGGCTCTAAGATAGAGGGTAGTCTACCCACTGATCCTGGCAGAGCGTGGCCGAGGTATATTATGTCAACTACTTCTGTTATATTTATCAAGTAATGCACAGCTTGTCTAAAGAGAGTTTCATTCATGGGATACCTCTGGCAGTTGAAGTACATGAACCTAGCTCCGGTTTCTGTTACTTCATGTATTCTAGCACTAGGTATTGCTTTAACCATGTCTATGCTTGCATATGGAATGCTCCAGGTGACTTCATCTATTTCACCTTTAGAGAAGGCTAACAACATAGCATCTGGATCAGATATTATTGGGTAAATCACTTCGCCAATTAACGGCCTTCCGAGGTGGTAATATTCATTGACTTTTACCTTATAGTATTGCTGAGGCACATGTTCAACGAAGATAAATGGACCTGAACCCAGTGGATTCTCGTTCTTATACGTCAATACATCGCTTATGTTAGACCATATGTGCTCCGGCAATATGTATATTCTGCTAGCTATTCTGAGCATGAATGGAGCGTATGGATTCTTCAGATAAATTTTAACTGTGTGAGTATCCACTACTTCAGCCTTATCTATTAGGATTGCAACTCCAGCCCATCTAGTCTTGTTACCTACTGCAGCCAACAAGTTATATGTAAATGCAACGTCCCCAGCCGTTACAGGCCTGCCATCATGCCATGTAGCATTCTCAAAGAGGTTGAATACCCAAGTCCTCCCATCAGGCAGCAGCTCCCAGCTCTTAGCCAACCTCCCAACAAACTTTAGATCGGGGGTTAGAGCCACTAAATTGTCGTACACCACGTCTATGATCATGAATTCCCACGATGTAGTAAAAGTGAGGGGGTTAAGTGTGCCAGCCTCCCCCATCATAGGTACTCTCAAGGTCCCTCCAGGAACCATCCATGGCTCCCTACGTATGTAGTCAAATACGTTGCCGTATATAGACTCCTGCTGTGAGTTAACTATAGGCATATAGACGGTTGAAGTAAGCATCAATACAGCCACTATAATAAAAAACACAGCTCTTGACGCTATAATATATTTTACCATATATTTATCCCACATACCTCTAAACAATGTGTGGCTAAAATGCTAATATTTAAGTTTTACTGATCCTTTAGTAAGTCCTACTAAAAACAAAAAGCTGAAGCCAAGTAATTGCCGAGTGTTAGTTGTAGAACTGTGCGTTAAGAGCATATATGCCTCCTAAGGAAGTCAATGGTGTAGAGAAGTACTTTAGCCACATCCTCTCGCCTTAATAATGCATGTCCTATCCCAGGCAGTATATGTACTTCAAATATCTTTCCGAGCTCCCATAGTTTAGTCAAGTAATTTAATATAGGTAGTAGTGGAGTCCTAGAGTCGTTCTGAGGATGTATTATGCCTAGAGGCACTTTAAGGTTCTCGGCGAAGTTTACTGCAGATCTATCCTTGAACAACTCCCTCTTGCCAGCGAACAGCATGTCTATGAAGTGTTTAAAGTATGCATCACTTAATTCACGCATTAACTCCCAGTCAGTTATTCCAGCCCCAGCAACACCGCAGACCCATGCGTTAGGCTTCTTGACAGTTGCTAGAAAAGTCATGAAACCACCATAGCTATAGCCTGTGATCGCAACTCTATCCGCCAATCCCACTGCCTTAGCATAGCATGCTGCATAAACTACATCCTCTAGATCTCCGCCTCCTGGATCCCCTATGTCTAAGGACCTGAACTCCTCTCCATAACCTGTTGAACCCCTAAAGTTGGGGGCTATCACGTGGAACCCCGATGCTGCTAAGCCAGCTATAAAAGGAGACCACATGTCCGGCACTTCCCACCAAGGACCTCCATGCACGTAGACTACAGTAGGCCCGGGTTTAGTAGCAATCCTGCTCTCAACTATGTAAGCAGGCACTTCAAGATCATCAAATGACTTATACTTAGTGAACTCTGCATCGCCCAATCTCCCGGAGATCTCCTCCGGTAAATCGTTGTCTATAAGAACTCTGAGGGATCCTGTTGCTAGATCAGCTTCTAGAATCCTCCATGGACTCCTTAAATTAGACATGCTTAAGTATGCTTTACCTTCATGAACGCACGCTCCATTAACGTATCCAGACGGCAGCCCAAGGGCTTTTCCATCAACGAACATTTCAGTTCTTCCATTCTTTTTCCCAACAACCCATACTCTCCCATCCTCTAGCCAGTCATACATTAAGTGCTCTACAGGATCGTACTTCACGTAGTCCAAGTATGTGAAGTCAAGTGTACTTAGCTCACCTACATCTAAATCTAGAATCGCGAGTCTATTTTTACCTAAGTAGTTAGTTTCAAACAAAACCCTTCCATCTTTAATCACTGGGTTTTTATTGATTGCCCCACTCCTAGGCGTATACACCTTGAAATCCCCTGTCCCTAAATTAAGGATGAATAGCTCGTAAGACCTAGGGTCATCTAACAATGTTCCGAATCCAACTACAGTGTTCTTAGAGACGTCGGTCACAAACGCCCTGCCCTTAGAGAATGTAAACACTTTTTCAAGGCTCCCCCCTCTAATCAAGTATATTGATGCATCGTTTTTACTAACGCCGGAGAACGCCACTGTTTCACCGTCATAAGCTATCCCAATTATCCTCACGGGCTCCATATAAGCTAGCAGCCCTTTCTCACGAGCAACTACATCTACGTAAAACACCTTCTGTAGTTCTCTACCAGCAGACACATCAGAGGTATATATTGTGATAGAGGAGGTTTTACTGGGTTTAGCAACGCTGTGAATTACTTCATCAGTTAATCTCTCTCTTCCACCGCTAACTAAATCAATGCTCCATAGATTTAGCCCTCCAGCTGCATTGCTTAAGTAAAGCAGTTTACCGCATGATACACCAACAACAGTATACGTCGGCACGCTTGCAATGAGTTCAACTAACTCAACTACCTCTGAGTATCTCACACTGCTACACCACTTAAAAGTACTCCTTGTAATTTAAAAACATGACTTCGAGAGACGTGACATTGCTTTAATAAGCACGATCTATGGCCGGCAAGCTCCGCCTCCTACACGTTAATACCTTAAGTTTTATAGCTAACAATCTTAGGTTGCACGAAGGTCGTGTAGGGGTATTTATTGTTCGTGAATGCAGCTTCCCCCAACGCCAGGCGTTCTATACATGCCATAGGCTGTAGCGCAAGTGTAGATAAACTTATGGGAGTTCCCGTGATCTGCTGTGTAGCGGGAATTCAGAAATTAAATGGAGGCTCTGCAACATTAGGCTCAACCATGTTCCACGGCCTGTAGGTGAAGCTAATGAAACTGTAAATAGAGCTAATTTCATTAATGAAAACGTCGTTAGTAGAGGAGCGTTATAAGCAATCAATTTATATTTAGGGATTTTTTAATTACATTAAGGCTGCTTTAAGAAGGTGTGAATTAATGGGTTTAAGTGAGCTGGGTCAATGCATTGAGCACTATGTGGCTGAGTCTTCTAAGTATCGTTTATTCCCCTACATTAGTGGAGATGAAAAGTACTCTGAGTTAGATAGTATTGCTGAAGTCATTAGTGAAAACACGCCTACAGTAAGGTGGGAGCGTGAAGTAAGAGTTGCTGGTAGAGTAATGGCTCTAAGAATACATGGAGCATTAGCATTCGCAGACTTAGTTAACGAAGGCTACAGAATCCAGCTGTACTTAACTAAAGATGCGCTTAAGGAGAGCTACGACTGGTTCACCGATAACGTAAGGCGCGGAGACATACTGTGGGCTAAAGGCAAGTTGTTTAGAACTAGGAGAGGGGAGTTGTCAATAAACGTCTCTCAATACAGTCTTTTAGCAAAGAGCCTTATAGCGCTTCAACACACATGGATAGGCATAGAAGACCCTGAGCTAAGGTATAGGAAGAGGTACTTAGACTTAGTGCTCAACAAAGAGTCCTTTGAAGTACTGAAAGCTAGGTTCAACATACTGAAGGAGATTAGGCTGCGGATGTACCAGCAGGGTTTTTACGAAGCTGATACCCCCATAATACAACCAATATATGGCGGTGCAGCAGCCAATCCATTTAAGACCTTTGTAAACGCTTTCTCTGAGGAATGGTACTTGAGAATAGCGCCAGAGCTATACTTAAAGAGGCTATTGGTGGGAGGATTCAATAAAGTGTTTGAAGTAGCTAAAGTATTTAGAAACGAAGACATTGACGTAACTCACCACCCGGAATTCACAATGATGGAGGCTTACATAGCTTACGCCAATTATGAAGACATGATGGAGCTAGCTGAAGAACTCATCCACTCAATAGCAGTTAAACTCGTTGGAAGCTCCATAATAAGGTACCCAATAGACATTGAGAAGTGTGGGAGAGGAGTAATCGATGAAATGGATGATGATGTTGTTGCAGAACTACTTGAATACACTCTGTGGAGCTATAGTGGATTTAGGAAAAAGCAGGGTGTATCTAAGAGTGATTTAGATGAATTTAAGAAGGATCCAGTTGGATACTTGTATAAAGCTGTTGGAGAGCCAAGGCTTTACGTAGAGCTGGATTTAAAGCCCCCATACCCTAAAGTAAAGCTCCTAGAGCTACTGAAAGAGCATCTAGGAATAGATCCTGATACTGCGCCGGATGAACACTTAATTAAATTACTTGAGGAGAAACAAGTAGTTCTTAAAGGAGGCTATAGTAGGGATATAGCGTTAGTCAAGTTGTTTGAACACTATATTGAGAAGAGCTTAGTTAAGCCTGTATTCGTAATAGACTATCCGAAAGGCTCATCACCTCTAGCCAAGCCTCATAGAGCTGACCCAAGGCTAGTGGAGAGGTTTGAGCTATTCATTGGGGGAATGGAGATAGCCAACGGCTACACTGAGCAGAACAATCCATATGAGCAATACATAGCCTTTAGAGACCAGGAGGAGAGACGTAGGTTAGGAGATGTAGAGGCCCAGGAAGCGGATTACGACTTTGTTGAAGCGCTTTGCGTAGGAATGCCTCCTGCAGGAGGAATAGGCATAGGGGTTGATAGGCTGATAATGTTGTTTACAGGGAAAACGAGCATAAAGGAGGTAATGCCGTTCCCCATGGTTAAGAAGAGATTTAAGTAAATATTAATCTTTCGCAGTAGCGAGCCCTCACGTAATTCAAAGAATTTACATGCATTGGAGCAAGGGATTGCATAAAGTCGTGGAATCTTCTCCCATTATTGGAGCAGAGGCTAAACATCCTTTACTCCAAGCTCTCTTAAAATACGTTTAAATTCTTCATCGCCTGCGGAATTTCTAGATAAAAGCTCCAGGATCTTTAACTCAAGATCTAGTCTGTTTAAGTTCAGCAGCATCGGCCTGATCAGCAAGTACTCCATAACGAAATAGGCTGTATCCCAGCTCCTATAGTGCTGGAATAGAGCGTGGAGCACTTTACTTGGATTGCTGAACAACAGTGTCAGTAGGTTCTCCCCCAAGCACTGCTCACATATGTAGTCCAGGGTTTCATATAATCCAGGCGACTTTAGCATTATGTAGTTTCTTACAGCCTTCCTTAATTCCTCAACACTCGTCACTTAGTCCAACTCTAAGCAATTAGTGAGTTCCTTTATTTCACTTAGGCATTCACTAACTCCACTAGCGTCAATCAATGATGGCTCTCCACCCCTTCTCCATAAGTAAATGTTGTAGCTTGGACTTCCATGGCTTGATTTAACGAGATCTATTTTAAAGACCACATCGGATATGCTTGCATTTACAGCATAGGTTTTCTTACCTAAATATGACCCGATGCGTATCACAATTACTTGCTCCTTCTTTAAGTAATTGAGTTGATTGAATAGATATGGTACATACTCTTCAATTCTGCTAGCTGAGAGCGGTACTTCAACTCCATGAAATACGCAAATATCGGGCTTAGCTTCTTTAACTAAGTTCACTTCATGCGCTAAGAGCTGTTGAATGCTCATAGAAAATGGATTTACTCCAGCCATCTTTAAGTACTTAGACATGAGTTTATCAACGTTCTTCACGCCAAGCTTCACTAAGGATCTCTTAACAAGATCTGCTGTTTCCTGGGTAGAGTATTTATAGCTTATAGCCAACAACCTTAAGTCGTTCTTTATTGCTAAACCAGTGATGATTGGGGAGATAAACCATGGCCTTGCATCAGGTGGATAAGTTATGTAAATAACGTGCCCGCGGTGGAGGTGGTTAAGTGCTGCTGAAAGAACTTTACACGGCGGCTTCAGCTCTTCTTCCTCTCTTACAGGAGGAAGTTCTTCAATTATCGGAGGCGGCCATACCTCTATCCCTCTTCCCTCAGTTATTGAGAAAGGTATTTGGGCAACTAAAACTGGTGCATTCCTAGTCTTCCTTACCTCCATTACTCTAACTAGCATGCTTTTCTCAACTTCGTGCCGCATTATTATTACGGAGTCTGCTACGAACTCAAGTCCACCTAACTGAATGGTTTTCTCTCCTACAGGCAATTCAGCTAATAGTATTGTTAATCCATTGATAATGCCTGGCAAAGCATATAGGAAGTTCTGCAGAATGGCTCTTTTAGCTACATCACTTTCAACGCTCTTTAGAAGTGGGTTAATTGAATCAATAACTACTACCTTGTATTCGCCTCGTTCAACCATGCTCTTAATTTCAGTTAAGAAATCCTCAGGCATAATTACTAGGGGGAGATTAACAAATTTTAAGAACCCCCTCCCTTCAACACCCTCCAAATCTACTCCAAGCCTCTTCAGTACTCTAAATAATTTAATCCTACTCTCTTGAAACGATATGTAGAGGCACTTGCGTCCTCTTAAGGCATTAGCGTAGCATATTGTTGAAGCAAGAATGGTCTTGCCTGCGCCTGGGTGTCCAGCTATAGCAATTAGAGAACCTGGTGCTAAAGAATCTCCAATAAACTTATCTAGGCCCTCTATCCCCCAAGTAAATCTCTCCACATTGCTGCACCACATTACATTGAGTACATTTGCTACAT
>CALIML010000004.1 GCA_938045475.1 uncultured Sulfolobales archaeon | reverse complement strand
AAGGCTCTACAACTATGTCCTCAGGCCTTACTACAGCTATGACTCTATCGCTGAGTTCAGAGTCCTCAATTACTCCTTCGACTTCCACACCCAATTCATCTATGTACATTCTTGTGTAAGCACCTCCTCTCTCAACTACTTTGCCTGTAAACAAATTGCTTCTTCCAATAAAGCTGGCTACAAACACTGATTTAGGCCTAAAGTATATTTCTTGAGGAGTCCCCACTTGAAGAACTTTGCCTCTATCCATTACGGCGAGCCTATCGCTAATGCTCATGGCTTCCAACTGATCGTGAGTGACGTATATTGTTGTTATTGACAGCTCTCTCTGAATCCTCTTCACTTCCTCCCTCATCTCTATCCTCAGCTTAGCATCAAGGTTGCTTAATGGCTCGTCGAGGAGCAGTATGCGTGGCTGTACAACAAGTGCTCTAGCTAATGCAACTCTTTGCTGCTGGCCACCGCTTAACTGGAGGGGGAATCTGTTTTCAAGACCCCCAAGCCTAACGAGCTCGAGAGCCCACTTAACTCTCCTCCTCACTTCATCCTCAGGGATCTTCCTGAGCCTCAAGCCATAGGCTACATTATCGTATACAGTCATGTGTGGCCAGAGAGCGTAGTTTTGAAACACCATTGCTGTACCCCTTTGATAAGGCTTCTTAAAAGTCACATCTTCTTCATCGAAGAACACTCTCCCCTTATCCGGAGCTTCAAAACCAGCTATTATCCTAAGAGTAGTCGTCTTACCGCATCCGCTGGGCCCAAGGAATGTGAAAAGCTCTCCAGGCCTTATGTCCAGAGTTATGTTGTCTGCAGCAACTACGTTGCCGTAGACTTTAGTTACTTCCTCAAGCCTTACTTTCGTGGCCATCTAGGACATCCACCCTCGCTCCATTACTTACTATTGTTGTAAGGATACTTAAATGCCTATGAACGCGTACCTCTGCTTCAACACTAGAGTCACTATGACTACAGCAATGAGCTGTATAGCTATTAGTAGAAGCCCTACGGCTGCTGCATACCTATATGCCTCAGTAGTCCCAGCCTTATAGATGTACATCATGTAGTATGTGACTGGCGCCTGCTGCTTATTGAGTGCTCCGAGAGTCACGCTAGTGCTCACTTCAGTACTAGTGTATATGAAGCCTATTAATGCTCCACTAACTATGTTTGTAACTATGAGTGGGAGGATTACTGTAGATATAGTCCTAAGCCTTGAGGCCCCAAGGTTTAAGGCTGCTTCCTCAAGGTTCTCGTGTACTTGCTGGAAGCCTGCGAAAACAGATCTAGCTGTATACGGCAGCCTTCTAACAATGAAGGCAGTTATCAACACTATCCATGCTTGAAACCCAAGCTCTCCATAGACTGGGTTTATAGCTATGAATAATCCCTCTAAGGGAGTCCCCTTACCCCACTCCAGCCCCCAGCCAGATAGTGTTGAGAGATAGTAGTAGTACCCTATAGCGATCACTAGGCCTGGTATAGCTATAGGAATTGTTGCAAGGACGTCCAAGAGCTCTACGACGTACTTTATCTTCGCTCTACCAACTACGTAAGCAATAACTATTGAAAGCACTGTAGCTGTTAATACGGCGGCAGTAGCGTAAGTCAAAGTATTCCTCAAGTGCATAGGTATGTCGGCTGCCAGAGGGCTTCCTCCAGTAAATGCCTCAACTACATACTTGACTGTAAAGCCGGCTGGATTTATTGAAAACCTGTCGAGAGCCATGGCGTTAAAGGCCATTAACACTACTCCTATCTGTGGAAGAGCAGTGAACACTATTAGTGGCAGCAGGAGGGAGTACATCAGTGCGTGGCCCAGTAGGCCTAGCCTACGAGTCCTCGGATGCCATCTACCTCCCCGGCTAACCATGGCGTATGCACGCATAGATACATAACTTCTAATCACTAGGAATCCAAGCACTGATAGAGCTATGAGCACTACTCCAAGGGCAGCTATTTCAGGTGTAACTACTCCAGCTTCACCTATGAGTGAGCTGTATATTTTGTAGCTCATTAAGTTGTGTTCGTTAAACACTATTGGAGCCCCTAAGTCCTCTAGGCTGAATATGAATACGAGTATTGAGCCAGCAGCTATTCCAGGTAGAGCAAGCGGTAGCGTAACTGTGAAGAAGAGCCTCCAGCTCCTTGCCCCAAGGTTTTCAGCCTGCTCCTCCATGCTTGGGTCAATGCTTATGAAGCTTGAGTAGGCGTTTAAGTAGACTATGGGGTAGAAAGCCATTATTTGAGCTAGTGCAACTCCAGCCAGGCTCTCTATCCTTACTTTAAATCCAAACAATGCTTCAGCAATCATAGATATGGGCCCCCCGGTTCCAAAGATCAGTTTAACTATGTATGAGTTGATGAATGGAGTGACGAAGAGAGGCACTACAGCCAATACTCTGAGGAGCGTCTTGCCGTAGAAATCGTATCTAGCGAGAGCGTAGGCTACGAATACTCCTAGAGCTGTAGCAACTGCAGTCACTATTACTGCATTAGTAATTGAGTTAACTAATACTCCATAGTTTACTCCAGTAATGACTAGTTCGAGGGAGCCGTCGGGCCTCCTTATGAGGTCCCAGGGCTTCGGCTCCCCTATGAAGATCTTTCTAACGTACAAATTATCGCTGAATATGACTTTAAAGTTGTGGTACCACGGCTCACCGCTGGAGGCAAGTACGGAGTACTGGAATATGGATAGAACAGGCGCTATGAGGAATGCCACCAGTATCGCTAGCGATACTGCTATGAATGTAATCATAACTCTATCCAACCTATATAGGGATATCTGCAGCTTCCTGCCTATGGAGGCGCGCCCTAAGGAGACACTAACACCCTTCCTCTGAATCAATGGCTCCATAACCTTAACTTTGATTAACCCAGTGAGAGCTGTTAATGCTAGTGGGAGCAGTAGGTACACCAGCGATCTTGCGACTCCCGATAGCTGGAGGGCTAAAGCTAGGAATATGTAGGTTATGCTTACAACAACTATGAAGCTCCATGAAAATGAGTAAATTATCCTATAGGGGTCAAAGCGATTCTCCACTATTAGTATTGCAGCCAGCCAGAGAGCTCCTAGGAATAGCAATAGATCTAGAGCGGACTTCTGCAATGCCCCTAGGCTAAGTTGCATAAACATGTATTCAAGAAGCATCAGCATAAGCCCTACGATTATTAAGTCCCTTGGGCTATACGTCCTCACACAACTCCCCTTAACTAAGCTCAACTAGGAGTTAATATAATCCATGGTTATAAAAAATGTTCTATATAAAGAAACTCTACTTCACTTCCTCCTAAGCAGGAAGCGTGCCATCGCGCCGACGACTACAATTACAATGACTACTATAGCAACGCTCTCCAAAGGTATTCCAGGCGGGGCAGTAGGGGTCGTAGAAGTCTCTTCCCCTGGAGTAGTAGTGGGAGTGGTGGGAGCAGTAACAGGGGTCTCTGTTGTTGGAGGTGGACTTGTTGGAGTAGTTGTCTTAGGTGATGCAAGTATTACTTGCAGCTCCTGGTACACGCTCAAGTACTTTGCAGTGGCTGCCTCCCTCCACCTTTGAAGCAGTATGTTTAGTGTTGCTGCAAATTCCTTTTCAATTATCTTTGGAGTTATCTCCTTAGCGTATTCCAGCGTAAACTTAACGTCTTGGTTAGTTATAGGATCTCTGAACGTAACTGGCTCACCCAGCTTCTTAGTTAAGTAGTTGAATTCCTCCACAGTAATCTTTCCATCAAGGAATGCCTTAGCTATAGCTGCCCACGTACTCACTAAGTCTGTTTGAGCATCTATTAGTGTAGCCTTAAAGTAGTACTGCATAGCGAGCTCTGTAGCGCCAGCTAAATCCTCGTCAAACGGTATTCCACCAGCCTCTACAGCCGCTCTATAGGCTCTTTCAAGCTCAGGCCTCTCCTTTCCCTCAGGAAGATCAAAGACTCTTTCATTTATTGGAAGCCTATTGATGTTTCTATCAAGCCAGGCTCTCTGGCCTCCATACTCGCTTAAAACCCATGCGACAAACGCAGCTGCGTGAACAGGGTACCTAGTGTCCTTCAGTACAGCTATTGGATCTGCGTTAACTATGGATTCTCCTTCAGGTATTACGTATTTACAGTCCGGGTTTTGGGCTTCAGCTATGTAGCCGTAGAAATCTATAGTTATTCCAGCTACGGCATCGCCTCTTATAACGGAGTCCCTGACTTCATCGCTTGAAGATATTATCTTGGAGTTGGCTGCGAGAAGTGTCAGCACTCTCCAACCCTCTTCCCAGCCATACGCCTGCAGTATTATTTCATATATTCTGGTGTTGCTGGTGCTCATAAGGGGGTTCGCTACAGTTATTAGTGGTAGTGCTGGGAGGTAGCGAGCGTACTCAGGCTTACCTAAGTCAATCCACTTAGCTGGCTGAGGCAAGCCGTACTCACTCAACTTCTTTAAGTTCACTGTGAAACCAAATGAACTAATGGCTGCTCCAACCCAGTAGATCCTTCCATCAGAGCCGTAAAGCTTTGATGAAGCTCCAGCTATGACGTCAGGGATCTTGGATGCCTCGTACAATATGGCGTTTACAGCCGGCTCAAAAGATGGATCTAAAGCCATTAAATATCCCTTGCTGTATATTAGGTTGAAGAGCGTTGGCCCGCCGCCCCACGCTACGTCAATAGGTATTCCTTGCGCCTTCCTCTTCTCTATTTCATCTATCCATAGGCCTGGGCCCGCTGGATCATATATTATGTCGACTATTCCGAGCTCCTTGGCCACCGGGCTGTTTAGGAAGTCAGTCTTTGCCCTGGTCTGTATTACTGCGTCATGCCTAGTGAGAACTATTAATCTGACGCCTCTAACAGTGGTGAGGCCCTTCAAGTACTCAAGCCATGGGTAGGGCTCGGAGGCGTTGCCCCAAGGCCATTGCTCTTGCCTAACTACTATTTCCCCACTCACTAAAGCTAGGGCTGTTGAGGGGAGAGCCATTGAAATAGCTATAGCAATTATTAAAGCAAGGCTTGCGGCTAAAGCCTTACTCAAGGAATTTCACCTAAGTTGTTCAACGGTCGTAAGGGTTAATAAAGTATTGGAAAGCAGGATTGTTCATATCTGTAAGATAATGGTTCATGGAATGTATCTGCAATACCTAGATCTATTTTGTGGAAAACAATTTTAATTAATGCTTATAAATATTCCCTCGCTACAACTTAACGTAGGTGGTATGTGTGAAGAAGGCTTCCTTAATTTTACTGCTACTAATAGCATTCGCATCAATACTGACTGCATCAATTCTACCAAGAGGCTCCACTGCTGAGAGAACACTTAGAGTTGCAGTAGACTTAGCTCACGGAGAAAGCGATAAGTATTTGAGCTACATTGTTGGCAACATAACGTTTGTTGAGTGGAAACTGATAACACCCGGTACAACTATAACGAGCGACTTGTTAAGCGACGTAGACATACTATTGATTGGACAGCCAACACAGCCATTTACAGCTGATGAAATAATAGCTATTGTACAGTGGTTTAACTCAGGCAATAAGGCTGTCTGGATTGCAGCTGACAGCGACTATGGGACGATGGGGCCGGTCTCACAAGAAATAGCTAACGTACTGCTTGAAGCAATAGGTACAAAGCTCAGAGTAGACCTTGGATCCCTGTATGATAACGTACATAATGCTGGAGGCGCGTACTATAGAGTGCTTTTAAGAGTTATGCCAGACAAAGTCTTTGAACTCTACACAGATATCATAAGTGAGGGAATAACTAAGCCAGTCTTAGGCCATGGGCCAGGCCTCCTAGTGTGGGTTGATGAAAGCGGGGCATATCACGACCCAGCTAAGAAGACTTTCCCAGGGCTTGTAAGAATAGTGTGGTCTTATGAAACAGCGTACTTCGCTGAAAACAATCCTCCATACAGCCACGTATACGACTCCTTGATTGACAGAGATAGAGCGTTTGTATTTCTGGCTGCTGAATACATGCGTGGCTTGAACAATATTGTTGTAGCCAGCGGCGAAAGCCCTTACGGGGATTACGAACCAACGTGGTCTTCGAGATACTATGGAGTAGATCTCGACGGCCCCCTATTCGTAACTAATATGATAAAGTGGTTTGTGAAAGTACTTACGGAAGGCCCATTAACGCCAGTATTCTCCCTCGTAGACCCTGAGGGAGATGATAAGGGCCCAGGCACCTACGTGTATCCAACTGCAGCAGTCTTCCTGCCCGGAGTATTTGATTTAACGAAGTTTGAAGTATTTGAGACAGCTACTTCAGTTGTATTTAAAGTCTATGTAAGAAACCTTGGAGGAAACCCATGGAATGGACCCAACGGCTTCTGCCTCCAGTTCCCCCACATATTCGTTAAGACGGATATCGGTGGAGAGCTTAATAACACAGCTTTTGGATTAAACGTGGAGATAGATCCAGGATGGCACTTCGCTATATTAGTGGCGCCGGGCTGGGGCACTGATCCTGTGCCTGATGGAGAGAGAGCAGCCTTATACTACGCCAACGGTACCAGCGTAGTGCAAGACGATGGCCTTACCGTCACGGCTTCACCTGATGAGAACGCTATAGTAGTGACTGTAGATAAAGCACTGCTCCCAGGCGTTAAGGTGAGTGCGTGGAAGTATGCTGTTCTACTGGCCAGCTATGACGGCTATGGATTTATGAGGGTTAGAGGAGTTGTCCCAGGCGATCCTACTGAATGGCTCTTCGGCGGAGCCGATCCATACGCTGTTATTGCTGGAGTAGAGCCTAGAGCAATAGATGTACTTGCTCCAACAGCTCAAGAGCAATATAACATGCTTACTTCATATAATGTGGATACTGGAGCTCTAGCTAAGGTAAGTGTTTATCCACCAGAACTAATAACCATTACGGCAACGGTGACAGTTGCATTACCGCCAACTACAGTGACTATAACTACCACTGAAGTAACTACTCATACCACTGTAGAAATTACATCCGTTACAGTGCCGACTATTAGTGAAGTAACTAAGACGAAGACTGATACAGTTACTACTACTTCAGTTGAAACAGTGACTCCAATGGGACTTACGTATGGGCTCGTTGGAGTAGTGATAGTACTACTTATAGCCATAGCCTTCCTATTCGTTAGGAAGCCTAAGTAACTCAAACATTTTTTAAAACACTCGATCCTTAACTTTTTTAAACTAGAGAGCAATAGTCATACTACGGTGTCGTAATGGCTTCAGGCACTTTGAGAGTTGCAGTAAGCGAAATAATTGACTTCATAGAAAGAGCCATGGATTTAATAAATGATGATCACGTCGATACATTAATCAATGAATTAATTAATGCGCATAAGAAGGGTTCAAAAATACTAATAATTGGTGCTGGGAGAACGGGCTTAGTCGGCAAGGCATTCGCTCAAAGACTCCTCCACTTAGGCTATAATGTGGCTGTGCTTGGCGAAACTATAGTGCCTAGAATTGATAGCAATGACTTAGTCGTATCACTTTCAGGTTCAGGTAGAACTAGGCTGGTCGTTACTGCTACTGAAGCAGCTAAAGCAGTTGGAGCAAGGGTAGTTGTGATAACCAGTATCCCTGACAGTCCTCTAGCCAAGCTAGCCGATGCACTAGTAATAGTGCCTGGAAGAACAAAGATCGCTAGTGAGGAAGACTACTTTGCAAGACAGATACTTGGAATACATGAACCCCTAGCGCCCCTAGGGACTCTATTTGAAGACACCCTAATGGTATTCCTAGACGGAGTTATAGCAGAATTAATGGAGAGGCTTGGAAAGACTGAAGAAGATCTAGAGAAAGCTCACGCTAACATAGAAATCTAGAAGAACCAACAATTAGAGTGCTTAAATAAGTCCCTGCCTCCATGGAATAGCCCAGCTATCCTAGGATTCGTGAAGGCAGGCTGTAAGCTAAGCAATGATAGTTGAATAATACGTTTATTTGCATCGATTCCACGTGCTCTAATGAACTGCTGCGCCACGAGAATATTATAATTTGTAACTGCTACAAACATTTTCGTAGATAACTTAATTGCAGCTACTTGGGGAATCCTTTGCCCATAAGGAGGATAGTGATACTGGATGGATATACTGATGAACCGGCGGGACTAGGTGTGCCTCCATTCATCAATGTTTACCCAAGGTTGATTGCTGGCAGCGTATGGCTAGCTGATAGCAGTGTTAAAGTAAAGTATTTCACTATAGATTTAGTTAGGCAAAGTTTAGGGAGCTTCATTAATGAAGCTTTGCTCAGCGACTTAGTCGCCCTGATTGCTGGAGCTGAAGTACCCGGAAAATACATTGGCGGCAGGCCCATCTCCTTAAGTGAAGTAGTAAGGATAACTGCATTTCTAGCTGGCAAAGATACTGCGCTCATAGGTCCTGCAGCAAAGTACGGGTTTAGCTATGGTGGGGGGAGTAGTGCGCTGGACTTAGCTAAACTGAAGAACTTATTTACGTACATAGTGTCAGGAGATTCCGAGATATTCTTCCATCAATTAATTAAGGAAGGCCCTGAGAGAGCTGAGCCGTGGAGGCTGCGTGAAAGCTATGAGTTAACTGATAAGGCTTTCATAGTTGGTGCAAGAATCGTCACGCAGCACCCAAATTACGGATGGAACCTTGTCGTTGAACTAGAGACTTATAGGAGTTGTCCAAGGTACGTAGTTGGTGGATGCTCTTTCTGCATAGACGTCAGATACGGCCCAGTCATTTATAGGAGCCCTGAGGGCATTATTAAGGAAGTTGAGGCATTAAGCGAGCTCGGGGTAAAGCACTATAGAGTGGGTAAACAAGCAGACATGCTGACCTACATGTCTTACGACACAGGCGTACTCGAGTTCCCTAAGCCAAACGTAGAAGCCATTGAAAGGCTCTTCCACGGCATAAGAACTGCTGCAAGCGATCTAAGGGTTTTACACATAGATAACGTTAACCCAGGCACAGTGTTCCACCATAAGGAGGAGTCAGTGAAAGCACTCAAGACAATAATTAAGTACCATACTCCAGGCGACGTCGCAGCTCTTGGAGTAGAGTCGTTCGACCCAAGGGTTGTGAAGGCAAATAACTTAAAGGTTTACCCTGATGAAGCTCTTGAAGCAGTAAGGATCATTAACGGCGTCGGATCATGTAGAGGCTGGAACGGCCTACCGGAACTACTTCCAGGCATAAACATAGTCCTAGGGCTTCCAGGGGAAACTAAGGAGACGTTCAGGGTCAACTATGAGTGCCTTAAGAAAATGCTTGATGAAGGCCTACTCATTAGGAGAATCAATGTGAGGAAAGTAGCAGTACTATTGAACACACCTCTCTGGCCTATGAGGAGCTCAGTGATGCACTTACTTAGAAAACATAGCTATCTACACAAGTACTTTAGGCTAAAGGTCATGAGGGATATAGATAGGCCCATGATTACAAGAATTGTTCCGCGTGGGACTATTGTAGACTACTTATACACTGAAAAGCACTCAGGCCCATACACTATTGCTAGACAACCGGGCAGCTATCCAATAGCCTTCTTTATTAGAGGAAACCTTGAGTTGAGGAAAGTAATAAGAGCTAAGGTAGTTGGACACAAGTCTAAGAGCGCCATAGGCGAAGTCATTTAAATAGTGGTTGGATTAATTATTTAGTCCAGCGTTAACCCATGGTTTTTCACTAGTAGATCTCTTATAGTCCTACTACTAATAGGCCTTACCACTAATGGAGGTCCTTCACTCGTCACCGGCAGCACTTCCTCAAAAGTCGGCTTTCTAACTCTGTAGAACAACCCTATGGGTATTCTGTCGCCCCATTCATAGGCTTTTTTAAGAGCTTCATTAAAGTTCACTGGATCATGCCCTGCATCCTCTAGCCTATAAATCCTCTCCCTATACCACTGGTATGTGTGAACTCTATCGTAGGTTACGCACGGCTGGAGGACGTCTATTAGTGAGAATCCCTTGTGCCTCAGGGCTTCCTTAAATAAGTACTTTAAGTGCCCCGTATCGCCGCTAAACCCTCTGGCCACGAAGCTTGCCCCAAGACTTATGGCCATAGCTATAGGGTTTATAGGCTCCTCTATGTTTCCCCAAGGAGTAGTTCTAGTTATCATCCCCTTATCACTTGTTGGAGATGCTTGACCCGTAGTGAGTCCAAAGACCTTGTTGTTGTGGACAATTAATTTAACATCTATATTCCTCCTAATGGCGTGCGGCAAGTGCTCTATGCCTATTGCGTAAGCATCTCCATCGCCTGAAAAGCCAACTACAACGAGCTCTGGGTTAACTAATTTAACACCCATGGCGAATGGTATTACTCTGCCATGTATTACGTGAGCTCCGTTGAAGGGCGTGTAGTTAGCGATCTTTCCGCTGCAGCCTATGCCGCTCACTACCACGACTTTCCACGGCTCTAAACCTAGATCGTTTACTGCATCTATGAATGCAGACAATATGCTGAAGTTCCCGCAGCCGGGGCACCAAGTAATGGTTCTCTTAGTTACTGCCACAGGTTGTTTAACGGGGACTACCATGTTTAACACCTCTCACGGCTTTAGCTAACTTAATTATTTTTTCAGCGAGAGGCGATGGCCTAAAAGGCCTTCCATCAACTTTACCTAAGTGATAAGCTATTCTAAACCCTGTCTCCATTCTAATGAGCTTCGCAAGGAGCCCTAAGGCATTGTGCTCCACTGAAATAGTTATAGCATCCTTTACCCCCATTAAAGCCTCTCTGAACCTACGCCTGGGGAAAGGCCATAGATAGCTAATGCTAATGACTGAAGCACTCAGCTCTCCGCCAACAATTTCCATAGCGTCAACCACTGCCTGCAGAGAGCTGCCCCAAGTGAATATCAAGAGATCTGCTTCACTAGGCTTTACTCCATGAACTTCCAAGGGTTTATACTTCTCCTCAATCTCCTTTCTCAAATACTTGATCTTCCTCAGCCTCTTAAGGTACATTTCCGACGCTTTGTGAGGCGCTATAGTTACGAAGCCTCCTTCATCGTGCTCACTGCTCTCAGTTCTTACAACAAGCCCCGGTACTCCTGGAGATATGTGTAGCGACACACCAGTCTTGGTTACTTGGTATGGCTTATACTCAAATCCGTTTCTAACGAGCTTTACTGCTTCTTCGTAAGGCACTACTGCTCCTCTATCAATAGCTACTTCCTCAGGTAGTACGGGGACACTTCTATGTCCTTCAGCTAAGTGCTTGTCTTCAAGTATTATTGCAGGCACTCTATATTTCTCAGCCAAGTTGAATGCTTCAATGACTTTAATATATGCATCATATTGATCTATTGGTGCAACAACTATTCTGGGGAATTCCCCGTGGCCTGAGAATACTGCGAATAAGAGGTCTTGTTGAGCACTCATAGTTGCCATACCAGTGCTTGGCCCAGGCCTCATTGCTAGCACTATCACTATGGGGAGCTCCATCATTCCAGCCATACTTAAAGTTTCAACCATTAGTGAAAAGCCCCCTCCACTAGTTCCAGTAGCTGCTCTAACTCCCGCCCACGCTGCTCCAGCAACTATTTGAGCGGCCGCTATTTCGTTTTCAACTTGTAGAACAGCCATGTCCTTATCCTTGCTAATGCCAATTAAGTAGTGCAATATTGTGGAGGCCGGGGTCATTGGGTATGAAGCATACACCTTTACACCGGCCTTCGCCATGCCTAGCGCTACTGCTTCATTACCTGTTAAGAGTACTCTCGGCCCCCAAGGCCTCGGAGGCTTAAGCCTAGGCAAATCATAGTCTATGCTTACCTGAGCTAAGTACTCGTATCCTATGGCTGCAGCCCTAGAGTTTACCTCTATAACGCTCTTTCTGCCGCGGAACTGGGCTTCAATAGCTTTATGCACGTAGTCCAGCGGTATGCCTATTGCAGCAGCTACTGCGCCAGAGAAAATGCTGTTACCAACTACTAACTCCATGCCTTCCTCTCTCAACAGCTTGAGCACCGGTACGTCAATTACTTTAACGCCGTTGGGCGGCTTAACTACCTTTGAGTCAAGAATGAATACAGTGCTTTCACGGAACTCCATGGAGTGCCTTATAAATGTCTCATGATCCATTGCTACGACTAAGTCGTTAAATTCGTCTACTTCATTAATTCTCTTAACGCTGGCTCTAACCCAGTAGGCTGTATGCCCTCCTCTAATTATTGATGGATACTCATTGTCTCCAACAATGTAGTAGCCCATCTCCATTAATGCCCTAGCCAGTATTGTTCCACAGGCAATGCTTCCACTACCAGCTGAACCTCCGACAAGTAGCTGTACTACGTCTCTCTCCACTTCTCCCACCGATGTACGGCGAGTGAGCTATATGGATATGCGTATAAAAGTGCTTTAAGCAATTACTGAAATACTTCGTCAATGAAGCTAAGCCAGGCGCTTAGCTCATCTCCCCCGAGCACTTCACAGCGTTCATTAATAACTACCTTAGCTTCACCTATGAGTATTCTTTCATTAATTCTCTCTCCTTCAATTATAAATGCTACTCCACCCAACTCATCTTCAACAGCCACTGGAATGTAGGCTCTCACTACATCTCCCTCATCCACAAAGCCCCCCATGTGCCTCACGTAATTCTTTAACTGAGCTATGCCTATGGAGGACTTATTCTTACTCATGCAGTTTACCCGCGCATACTTCATTAAATAAGTTATTTGTAAGCGATATATTAAGTTGCTCTAAGTAGGAATAGAGCGATGAAAGACATTAAGGCTATGTCTCTAACTACGATCACATGTTTGAATTTCCTTGAGTTAACGAGCTTCTCTACAGGCATTAATGATATGAGTAGCAGTGGAGCCGTTGCACTTAAGCTGAATAGAGCTATGCATATTGCTGCAACATAAGGCTCTGTATTCATTAGCCTAGCAGCTAAGTTAAGTAGAGCCGGGATAGCGCAACCCGTAAAGCTTAGTGAAGAAGCCGCTCCAACTACATACATACCTATCGGTACGAGTAACTTAGGTAGAGTGCTTAGTCTGCCTGGAATACACTCTCTTTCAAAACATGCAATTAGCCCCCCAGAGCCTTTAGCTAAATTAGCTAGGTCTACTGAGACTATTAATGCTGCAGAAGCTAGTACAAGGTATGCAATAGTGGAGGACTTTAAATAGTAAAGGACGTATGATGAAGCAAGCCCTATAGCGGTATAACCAGTGAATACACCGGCTATAAATACGTACGTCAGTACCCTGCCCCTCCATCCTCCAATACCTGTTGACGCGCTGAACGTCAGTAGTAGAAGTGTTGATATAGCGCATGGATTTACAGCCATTAAGAGCCCTAGGGCTGCTGATTCAACTAATAGCAATGTAAGTAATTCTATGCGCAGTGTAATAGGTGTTGAGCCTCCGAGGACTATGCTCTTTATAAATGATGCAATATCTCCACTGCTTATAAATGACTTCGATCCATCTGGACGCGCCATCAATATAGTTCCATTGAATCCAGCTTTAGACAACGCAATCCACATGTCTTCATCATGTACTTCACCGATCACAACTGCTATAGGCTCGCTTGATTCGCTAAGAACTACTGCAACTACTTCTGCTTCAACAGCAGTTAAGTTCAGTAAGTTCATTAAGGACGCCAGCTGAGTCCTATTCCCATCGTATCCCACGATCTCCCTGAACTCTATGAGTAGCCCGAGTTCCTTAAGCCACTCCACATAGCTTCTACACGTAGGGCACATGTATGAGCCGTAAACCACTACTTTATTACCGCTGTACGTAAAAGCTAAGGGTGTTAGAATCAACAACAATATTATTATTAGAGCTACAGACTTCAACCACACCATGTGCCCTCAGACCTCATATTGAAAACATATGGAGTCCCCTAAATAAGTATAAAACGACTACTGATGAAATACAGAGTCCACTTAAAGCATCTCTACATCTGCTAGGAATCGCATCACGTCTTGAAGCTCCACACGCTGTGTATACATAGTTACTCCTTCAGCCCATTCTGCTCCAGCACAAACTTTCGTTACGCTAGGGCTTCCACGGGCTTCGCGGCTCGTGAACTGTTGAAGGGAGCACATCCATACTTCCCGGGATGTGGGGGGCTCCCGTTACTCCGAAAGCCGCTTGTGAAGCACTTGAAGCAGATGCAGAACGAGCGGTATAAAACGTCAACTACCCGACAGCGGTAGTTTAAATTAGCTGAAAAACACTCAATACTTTTATGTGAAAGTATTTAACATGGGTTTTAATCATGAAGCGGGCTTTAACAGCTAATCGGTGTTTGCTGAAATGTGGCACAGCTTAACTATTGAAGAGGTCGTTAAGAAGCTTAAAACTGACGATTCAAGGGGGCTTACGTCTGATGAAGCGCTATCAAGGTTTAAAAGTTATGGAAGAAACGAGATCGCTGTTAAAAGGAAGAGCCCAGCGAAGATCTTAGTGAGGCAATTCACCAACTCCTTAGTGATAATACTTCTGTGGCAACAGTTATATCAGTGCTTCTAGGGGAATTCATTGATGCCTTGACTATAATAATTATTGTGATTATAATGGGCTTTATACAGGTGTTTAAAGCTGAAAAAGCCATGGAAGCTTTAAAGAAGCTTGCATCACCTAAGTGCACTGTTATTAGAGATGGAGACGAGATCTCTATTCCAGCATACGAACTCGTCCCTGGAGACGCAGTTGTAGTTAGAGAAGGCGACAAAGTTCCAGCAGATGCGAGAATCGTAGAGGCCGTAGATCTGGAAGTTGATGAATCTCCGCTCACCGGAGAATCTACTCCTGTAGAAAAAGAAGCAGGCGTCCTACTGCCCTTAGAAACCCCGGTTAACGATAGAAGAACTTAAGATGGGTGGTGAAATGTTAGCAAAAACAGCTGCTTTTACAACCATTGTGCTTACAGAGTTGGGTAAAAGCATTGCTTCTAGAAGTGAAAACGCGAATGTGTGGAGGCTTAAAAGTAATAGGTGGCTTCCAGCAGCGCTCACAACTTCACTAGCGTTGCAGTTGATTGTGGTGTATACGCCGCTTTCAACGCTATTCAATACAACATACATGCCGTTGCCGCTGTGGTTATACGGCTTAATGGCGGCTGCAATGATCATGGCAGTCGACGAACTTAGAAAAATGCTGAACATAAGGATATGAAGTTACCCATAGTATTTCGAATTCACTGCTTAAGCAATCAACTAACCCCCCGTTAACACTCATGACAGGTATATTAATGCTTAATTCGCTGTAGTTGTAATAAGCAAAGAAGATCTGCTGTACAAGGTGTTGATGAATTGCTTCAGAGACATGCTGTAGTTAAAGTAAGTGAAAAGACGCAGTTTACATGCATTCGCTGCGGGAGGTGTTGTATCAGTGGACCGAATGTATCTTTGACGGCCCACGACATTTGTAGGATTAGTAAGTATCTTGGAGTCAGCTGGAGGGAGCTTAGAGGCAGATACATCCTTGCAGTAGTAGGCGATGCTTATGCCACTCCAGTTCTTAGGAGTGTAGGGGAAGGTGTTTGTGTATTCCTTAAATACGACGGAGGCAAGCCCCAATGCCTCATATATGAGGCAAGGCCTCTAAGGTGCATCCTCTACCCATTTATTCCAACAAGCCCTGGCAGGCATAGTGAAATGCATGTAGATACGTATTGCCAAGGCATAGGGCTGGGGGGAGAAGCAGAGCCTGGATGGAGCATTTTTAGACAGTACAGTGAAGAACTGAAGTATATGTATGAAAGAATCCACTCCCTAGTATTCAATGATGGTTTAGAACCTCTTGAAGCCCTTGAGAAAGTAATTGACGAAGTATGTAGCCAGGATGAGGGAAGGTAGTTGTGCGAACAACTGCTTGTTGCATAAAGGTTAATACCCTGAAGTTAAAACTAATGCTTGGAGTGTGGAATAAAAATTGTTGAGAAGACTCGTGCTAGACGTTATTTTCCCAAAAATGAATGGCTCGATAATAGGCTTGGCTGAAAAGTTAACTAAGGTGAGTGGGGTGGAGGCTGTAAACATCACTGTTAAAGAAATAGACATGGAGACCGAGACTCTAGTGGTAGTGTTGGAGGGGGAGGGCATTGATTACAATAGCGTGAAAATAGTCATAGAGGATCTCGGCGGAATGATCCATAGTGTAGATCAAGTGGTTGCAGGTAGAAAAGTTGTCCAATTACCTCAGGAAGTCATAGAAGAACTTTGAAGAGATTAAACTATGATGAAGCGTCTGATAGACTTCATAGAATCATCTTCAAGTCAAATAACAGTTATTGAACGTGCACCAAGTGAAAAAAGGGTATTAAAGAAGTATTCAGGTGGAATAGGGTTAATTAAGTGGTTTTTAATTAAAGCAGCTACAGTACCTGTGCCTCTATACCCTATAGCCTTCAATCCCAAAGTTAGAATGCAGAGGGAGCTGAGCTTCTTTGAATACATGAGTAAATACATGAAAACGCCTAAAATTTATGAAATCTCATGGGATGAATTAAGCGTTGAAAGGGAGTATATAGTGGGTGAGTCCATATACAGGAGCAATGAAGAAGAGTTTTTTAGAAAACTCGGCAGAGCCCTAGGCACGGTGCACTCCCACGGGAGAGCTCTTGGAGACTCTAAGTGCAGTAACTTCATAGCATCTTCAAGCGGCGATGTCGTGATCATCGATGCTGAACAAGCTATTGAAACCACCAATATTGAGCACTACGCATGGGATATAGCAGTCCTTGTAGCCACCTTAGGCTACACAATCAACAATATATTGGACGTGGGGGGGTTTAAGAGTAGGGTGAAGCCCATTCTAGAAGGCTATGTAAGTACGTATTGTGCAAGTACTTTAAAAGCCATTGTAGATGATGCAAGACTTAAGGCCTTCCTCTCAATAACTACTCCAACACCTTTCAACTTCGCTGCTCTAGAAGTAATTAAAGAAATCACGGCTTAATCGATCAGACGGGAGTTCCCGCTTCTTCATCACAAGAGAGCTCGTGAGCGGTGAGCTTCATCACTCCACAAGTTCACTGAATGCAAGTAGCTTAAGTAACTTTAAAACCTAACGCCGTGTTTAATTAGTGCATGCAGGGTGAATGAAGCCGACATGGTCTTTGGAATAGCTTACTCAACTATGGATCCCGCTGGAGCAGGCATAGCTGAGGCATTGCTTAAGCTTTTGGGCAGTAGGAAGTGCGGGGCTTGTAGAGGCGCTGTTGAATGTACTTGCATTGATCACGGAGTTATGGCTGGCTTCCATGAGGAAGTCATATACTTTGACTTCCTGGAGGAGAGGCTTCCAGCAAATTCATACATAGTTCTTTCAAGACACAGCAGCAGTCATGGTATTAAGAGCTATACCGTACATCACACTGGAAACATGGGCTCTGAAGCACTCTACGGCGGTAAGCCTTTCTCACTAGGAGTAGCTTATCCAGAGGCGTCTCTAAGGCTACTCAAGGCCCTTAGGAAAGCAGCTGAAGAGCTTGGAAGGCTTGGACTATACGAAGTATGTTATGAAGCAACGCATCACGGTCCAACGGAAGTTAATAAACCATTAGTTTTCATTGAAATAGGGAGCGTAGAAGATGACTGGAGCAATAGAGTAAACCATGAAGTAGTAGCGTTAGCAGTAAGTGAACTAATTGCGAAAGGAGCTATAAGTGATTGCATACCTGCACTCGGTGTAGGAGGAGGGCACTATCCTAAGAAGCACGCTGAAAAAGCTTTAAGAGAAGGCTACTGCTATGGCCACATAGTAGCTAAGCACTCGCTGAGCAACCTCTCATGGGAGATCTTGGAGAAAGCATCTAGAAGGACTTCGCTGCAGCCAGTTAAGATAGTTGTGGAAAAGAAAGGGACGAAAATTGAGCACAGGGAATTGCTGGAAGCATATGCGCATTACTACAACTTATCCATAGATTACATATGAGACCGCTTCACAGCTCACTATGATGCTGTACCACTAGTTCTGCAAGAGCTTAGAGGGGAGTTGATGCATCAGCGTCAAGTAGATTGAAGAAGCTCAAAGTATGTTTTCCCAACAACTTCATGCTTGATCTTTAGATTCCTTAGGAAATCCTCTATGTACTCCTTTTCGCCCTCGACTTCCATGAATAATCCTAGGTTGCTTAAATAGTCTATAGTGACTAAAGTGTTGGAGCATTTAAATAAGCTCCTTTCCTTCGATATTATAGCCACGACTTTAAATCCTAGAGCTTCAAGTATTTCAATTATTTCTTTTCCACTGACTTCGACTTCTAACTCGGGTCTCTCTTTGAATGCTCCTCCAAGCCTCCTCCCTTTATATGTTACGAAGTACTTGGTTTCACCTGTGGATGCGCTGATCTCCTCCCTTACTCTAATGGCTTCATCTTGGCTCAACATATCTATGCATGGGTGAGTGAAGTAGTAATCGTTGTGAATTACGTCGCCCAAAGCCATGCAACCGCTGTTCTTTAATTTATTGACGACCTCGCCGCGCTCAATATCGATGAGCTTTACCTTTACTTCAGTCTCAAGCCTCAACTCACTTTACCCTCCAATATTTAGAGAGAATTGCTATGGTCTCCCTGTGAATGCTCATGGCTTCACTAAGTATTCCTGGAGGAGTTCTCGAGCCTCCGCCAACCATAGGCTCCTCCATAGAGGCTAAGGCTGCAACGAATGCAGGCAATCCTTCCTCAAGCCCGATCCCATACCCTCCTTCAAGCACTATGAACGTAGGCTTATTCAATGAGCTGATCAACTTACTGAGCCCGTAAAATGCCTTCACCGTATACCTCAGCTCTGTAAGACCATCGTTTGCAAATCCGTCAAACCCAGCTGACACAAGTACTACTTCAGGACTGTATTGTTTGGCTAGGTCAGTAATTGTGTTGAACCATAGGCTGAGGACATCGTCGCCGCTTAGAGGAGGTAGAACTATGTTTATATTGTAACCCTCTCCCCTGCCGAGCCCTATTTCATTAATGCGTCCAGTGAACGGATACAGAGTTCTAGGGTCTTGATGGATATCAATTAGCATAACTTGATCTGTTTCATAGAATATCTCTTGAGTGCCATTGCCGTGGTGTGCATCGAAATCAATTATTAGGATGCCGCTGACTCCGCGTTCAATGAGGCTGAATGCAGCTAAAGCAATGTTGTTAAATATGCAGAATCCCTGAGTGAGGGCTCCTAAAGCCTTTCCACCTCTCCCAGCATGATGGCCCGGGGGCCTAAGTATGGCGAAGTACATGCCTCGATCATTATATGCCTTTAGAGCGTAATTAATTGCTGTCCCTATCGAATACTTTAAGGCATTTAAAGTAGTGCTTGATATGTACGTGTCGGGGTCTATATCGCATGGAGCTTTATTCAATAAGTCCTTAACGTAATCAACATATCCCTTAGCGTGTACTTTAAGAACTTCATCTATTTCACCTTCAATAGGTAGATACCAGTTGATGAAGCTCTTTAAGCCATGTCTAGCCAAGCCTGTTAATGCTCTCCGCATTCTCCCAGGGTTCTCTGGGTGTCTAACGCGAGGGCTATGGTTTAACCTAAATACGTCGCTATAAATTAAGTTAACGTTGCTCAAACTACCACCAGCACTGATTTTTAATGTATGGAGCAGTATTATTTCGTTTCGACGTCAAAGCTCTATTCCCATAATGATGCATTGATGCCTGGCTTGAATGATTAGCAACGTAGTCATAAACTTCGCTAATTGAAGTCAGATACCCCAGTTCCCTGAGCTTATCTTTAATAAAGCTGTCTTTAGCTAAGAGCTCTATGAATTCTCTAGCTAAGTTCTCGTTTTTAGAGTTTACAGTTATGTAAGCCACTTGACTATATACGTGGAATTCATACCCGCACTCCCATGGATATATGGGCTTTGCAACGCCTCTTAATTCCCCCTCATATACATGCCATAGAAAGGCTGCATCAATTCCTCCAAACTTAAGCAGCACCAATAACTCTTGAGCATCCCTTGTTTGAACCACTACTTTGCTCAATAATTTATCTCTATTAGTTGATTGATTAATTATGTAGTAAGCTTCTGCACCTATTGGAGCCACTGTAGGATTGGCCACTCCTATTCTAGCGTCGAGCGCGGCCAAGTCATCGATGCACTTAACTACAGGACTTAAGTCAGCTCTAACGAATAGTGCTGGAAGAACGTACGCTAAGTAAACCCCGGACTCAGGAACCACTAGTCCACGGGCCACAGCTACTTCGCCTAGATCGCTTGAAGCAAATATAACTACATCAGCTTGTACACCCACCTCTAACTTAGCTAAAATAGTTCCGGAAGCTGCATAGTCTGCGAGTGCTTCAACGCCAAAGAGCTCTTTAAACCGTTCAATAGCTAAATCAGCAATGGGCTTGCTCGCAGGTGCTGCTAGAATGCGAATAGCTTCATTGCCCCACTCATTAACTTGGCTTAAGTAAATGAATTCAAGAACTGTGAGTGAAGATACTATTGCTAGCGGCAACAGTGTGTACAAGTTAAGGAGCTTTTTCAATTAAAGCACCACGCCCTTATTTAGGAGCTCCTTCACGTAACCCCTTGAATCACTTAGATAAGTCATTCTTCCTTCACTGAGCACAGCGACTTTATTAACTATTGAGAGGTCATCAACATCGTTAGTCGCCATCACTACGGCGAAGTCATTCATTGATGACAGCAGCTTCTTTAGCTCAGTTCTTAGGGCTTCTCTAAACACTGGATCTATATTGCTAAAGGGTTCATCTAGTACTAAGATCTTTGGATGTGGGGCTAGGGCTCTAGCTAGTGCAACTCTCTGCTTTTGACCACTTGATAACTCCTTGGGGTACTTGTCCTTAAATTCACTCATTTTAACTAACTCAAGTACTTTGATAACTCTCTCCATCAATTCGCTCTTCGAGAGCCCTAATGGCTTTAAAGCATATGCTACGTTTTCATAGACACTCATGTGGGGGTACAGCAAGTAGTTTTGAGGCACATAGCCTACTCCTCTTTTCCCAGGAGGCACATTAACTGCTATAAGGCCTTTCAATGCCTTAAAGACTGTCACTCCATTAATCTCTATACAGCCTTCTTCGGGGATCACTACGCCCACTATGGATTTCAATAGAGTGGTTTTCCCAGAGCCGTTGCGTCCAAGTATGGCGATCCAATCCCCTCTTTCAACGTACATATACTTTACTGAAAGCTTAAAGCCCCGGTAGCTCTTCACTAGGTCTTTAATGGCCAGAATCAATGGGCTCCCTCCACAACGAATTGACTGCAGCTGTTACCGCTACCCCTATAATCATTGATAGAAACACTAGAGTTAAGGCTAGAGCGAAGTCTCCTGAGCCCATGGCTATATAGATTGCTGTTGGAAGAGTAGATGTTTTAAATAACGTAGCTCCAGCAACCATGACTGTTGCCCCGAAGTCTGTAAAAGCCCTTAGAAACCCCATTAAATATGATGCTAACAACCCTCTTTTAGACATAGGTATCACGACGTTAATTAATGTACTAAACCAGCTGTGCCCCAGAGCTTTAGACAACTCTTCGTAATCTACGTCTATGCTACTAAATACTCCCTTCAGCGAAGTTGTCATAACTGAAGTAGCTATCAGTGTTTGAACTAGGACTACCCCCTTCACATCGTAAACTATGTTTAGTGAGTCATTTAATGCTCTTCCAGGAAGCGTTTTTAACAACGTGAAGATTATCAATGTGCCTAAGGCAACTGGAGACATAGACATTGGGGAAGCCACTAATACGTCTAACGCCATCCTTAACTTAAATCTACATCTAGCTAAGGCATAAGCAAGCAAAATTGAGATCGCTAGAGCAATTGTAGATGACGGTATTGCTGTAGCGAAACTGAGCTTAATTGCAAAGAGAGCTTCATTAGACAATAGGGCTCTCACGAAATCCTCCATCGATGTACTTAGCAACAAACTCACAGCGATGTAGATAGCTAAGGCCAGCACAATGCTCGCCGCTAACGTCAGCCACGTGGATGGCTTCACACTAAAGCCCCCATAGTCCATAGATGCACAGCATTTGTAATAAAACTAATAAGTATTGCTATAGGAGCATTGAGAGACTCCGCGGCGAGCAGAGAGCAGGGCGTGTACTCCAATAACTAACTGTTGTAAGTCCTTGCAACGCGTTTGAATTTAAATACACGTCTAGTTACTCTTATACTGAGGCGAAGTATTTGATAAAAGATCGCTTGTTAACAGTTCTGCCAATATTAGTCCTAGTATTGCTAGCTGCTGCAGTGCTTGAAGCACAGGCTCAGCCCAATAGATCTTTAAGGATCGTTGTACGCACTGCAGGTGAAGTATCTAAGTATGGAGACCTGCTTAGAGTTCATGGAGTTATCCATGGAGAAATAAGGGAGCTTAATGCCGTAGTAATGGAGGTTTCAGAGAACTCTGTTAAAACACTCATGAAGCTTCCATTCGTTAAACACGTTGAACTCGACGAGGAATATAGTGCTTTAAGTGAAGTAACGTGGAATGTAGAAATGATTAATGCTACGATTGTTTGGACTACTTACAGCTCTACTTATGGTGATGCAGCTTATGGATACGATGATTCGATAAGAGTAGCGGTTATAGATACAGGCATAGACTATAGCC
The DNA here is from genome assembly GCA_938045475.1 of uncultured Sulfolobales archaeon. GTDB lineage: Archaea > Thermoproteota > Thermoprotei_A > Sulfolobales > Desulfurococcaceae > JANXDZ01. The sequence goes on along the minus strand of CALIML010000004.1, from coordinate 87,860 downwards.
ACGAGGATCTCCAGGGATCTGTTTCCTGGTGTGTAGTGTCATTAAATAATGGTAAGACGTTCTACAGGGGAACGAACTTAAAGAATTGCAAGGACGCAAACGGTCATGGAACTCACGTAGCTGGAATAATTGCGGCAAGACTTAATGGAATTGGAGTAGCTGGAGTAGCTCCTAAGGCGTATCTGTACGCTGTGAGGGTCCTTAGCCCTAGCGGCAGTGGCTATGCATCTGATGTAGCTAGGGGAATTATTGAGGCAACGAAAGGCCCTGATGGAGTTCCAGGCAGTTTAGACGATGCAGACGTGATCAGTATGTCGCTCGGAGGCCCTGACAGCATATTGCTCCGTGATGCAGTGGCCTACGCATATGGATACAACGTTACTCTAGTTGCAGCCTCAGGCAATGAAGGGGCAAGCTATCCGAGTTATCCAGCGCTTTATCCAGAAGTAATTGCTGTAGGAGCTATCGACATTAATTACAATGCCCCAGCGTGGAGTAATAGAAACCCAGACTTCGTAGCTCCTGGAGTAAACATATTGTCAACTTACCCAAACAATAGATACGCATATATGAGCGGCACATCAATGGCTTGCCCTCACGTATCAGCTACAGTAGCGTTAATACAGGCTCTAAGGCTGGCCTCAGGCCTACCTAAGCTAACTCCTGAAGAAGTAAAGACCGTTCTCGCAGAGACAGTCGTAGACCTGGGTTCGAGTGGTTTCGATGATGTTTATGGATATGGATTAATTGATGCATATGAAGCAACGGTCTCTTCATTGAGTGGATGATTTAACTGTTTTTAAGCAAGAACTGAGCGCTTAAGCGCTCAGTAAGTAACTAGCTTTATAGCTATAGGAGAAGAGTCAATAGATTTGTGGGTTTCCATAGATCTTGTGCTTACTAGGCTCTGAATAACCTCCTGTAGTTACTATAGATCAATGATTCTATGGAGCTGGAGTTTATTCCGCGGGAATTAGCTATGTAGTCTACGGTCTCCTTTACTAAGGGGATGCTCATAGATATTCCTTTGTAATTGTATGGAGCGTCGCTTTCAGTAATTATGTTCTCTAGAGGAGTTGATTCTATAACGCTTCTATGTTTGCTCTGAACTTTCCAAGCTGGGTTCGCCCCTATGAAGAAGCCTTTATCGACTATTTCCTCCAGTAAGCTTAGAGGCCCAGTGTACCAGTGGAAGAACGCTTTATCAATATCATACTTTAATATGAGGTTAAAAACTTGCTCCCACGCTCCTGCGGCGTGGATATTTAAAACGAGGTCGTGGTCTTTAGCTAACTTAAGGAATTTCATAAATACATCCAGCTGTTTCTTAAAAGTTTGTGGAGTGAACTTTGTATCTAAGCCTACTTCACCTAAGCATTTAACGCCCTCGTTCTCAGCTAACTTTAATAAGGCGTTGACTTCGTGTTCACTGGCTTCGCCGACATTCCATGGATGTATACCTATGCAAGAGTGTATAAACCTCCTCTCACCCGCTATACCTATAGTTACTAAACTGGAATCGTAGTCATCTGATACAGCTACTATTATGTATTTGCCCCTATAGCTATCGAGTTCATTTAAGCTTAATTCATGGCAGTGGGCATGCATATCGACTAGCAAGGCGTTTCACCAACTTAGTACGCTAACCATAGGGCTAATGTTAATTAAGGCCTCCTCCCCGGCCTCAAGCACAGTCTTTAGCCAAGCCTTTGTGCTTGAAACTATTAAGTTAACTCTACGTCCACAGCTATTGACTACCCGACCTCCATGCCTAACCTCTACGCATTCATTTAGATTATCAATAACTCTCTTTAAATCCGCGCTCCTTGATACTTCATATGTAAATGTTAGGAATGGGCCTAGCTCTAGGTTGCTAAGCTCTTTTAAAGCACCCTCTATGTAGATCTTGGAGTGAGCTTTGTTGAGCGAGTTGAGGATGGCTAAAGTAGATCTTATGATGTCCCTCACACCCTCTAACTTACTGCAGCTTAGTAAAGGAGGAACGGGGATCGCTTCGCTAAGCACTCCATAAATGCATAAAGCTATGTATCTATCGTAAACTACATCGGCGCTCAAAAGACTCCACAAGTTAACTGCTTCAACAATGTACTTTGCTAATTCCATTAAGTCTTCTGTGAGCTCTTCATGAACTAACATAACTCTACCCATATCTGCTAGCTTAATTGCATTGGAAAAGACGCACATTATTCCCTCAACTCTCTTACTAACCTCCCACCTAGTGATCCTACTTCCTCCCCAGACGAACTCACCTAGCCTCTCCCCATTACAAACTACCCTTATGTTCACTGGAGTCTCTACTTCAAGTGAGTATCCTGATTCAGCTGGAGTAGGTGTGTAGAAAACCTCATAGTTTTTAAAAGTACTTAATTCATAGATGCCTCTTAAGCCCCCTCGGCACGTCACTGCGCCTCTACTGTAACTACACAGGATCTCCAGCATATGCAGCGCCTTCAGGGCCTCTTAAATTCATTAACACTAAGTTCACCTCAGTCTTATTAATTTAAAGGCTACTTATTATGCATTAGTTGGGGCATGAGTTGCTGCATTAATGGATTTAGGGAAGCAGCTGAAGTATTTCAATTAGTTCGGCTAGGTCTTTGGCGAACACGTATATTACTGGCTCTATTCCAAGGCCCCCCCTATCTGCAATAGCTGTTACACTGGGATTCTCCTTAAATATTGCTTCAACAGCTTCAATGACTTCGCTGAGCCTCTTATGAGGCCCTGACTCAGCTACTGCAAAACCCAGAGCTTTGAGTTTTTCAACGTATTTATCCATGTACCTTATTGATGCACAGGCCCTAAGGCTCTTGTTGTATCTCGAGGCTTTTATTAAAATTGTTGCAGTATGCTTACTGCCCCCAAAGCAGGGCGTGCCAACGGCTTCAGCCTTATCATTAAGCTTAACTATTCTGCCCGGGAGTCCTATTACATCGCTAGTGCTGGCTGGGGCTGGGGTAGAGTAAGCTATGTTCATACCTACTTCAGGGACTAGTTCGACTGCCCTTGGATCTTTCAATAGAATCTTTAAGTAATTCTCGTACTCAGTTATGAGAGGGTGCATAGCTGGAGTAAAGACACTTATGCAAACACTGCATGACGGAGGGAGCTCAAGATCCTTCCTTAAGTGTATTCTGCAAAGCCTTGCACTACTTAAAACCTTGTTTACTAAGGTAGTGAAGAGAGCGTTATACTTATCGATTTCGCGGTTTAACAAGGAGTTGAGCAGAGTGTTTACATAGACATCTACTTCACTTGAGTTAAAGCCTGCTTCACTTAGCTCCTCGTAGTACTTAGCGACGTCATCCCTCAATATCTTATACACCATTGGTTGGGAGAGGCCGAGAACTCTAGCTATAGCTGTCTGGCTATAGCCCTCGTTGCTGAGCTTATGTACTAAAATGCCTCTAAGTGGTCTAATAAAGTACTCTACTGCAACTTCGTAGGGAAGCATAAGTAGATCCCGCGGAGGCTATGCATGGCTGCGATTAATGGCTGCGTCAGCGTTCTTTAATGAGTATTGCATTGATAAACCCTCTTCTTCAATGCCGGCAATTTTTAATGAAGCTGCGTCTGCAAGCTCAACTAGTTCTTTAAGAGCCTTCAATTCTTTAATGAAATAACTTTCGTTTTCACTCATTTCATCAATTAATTGAAGTACTTCATCCAATTCCTTAAATGCTAGGTCTTTAATGAATTCTAAATCGCTCTTTGAAAGCCTCTCTTTAGTGACTATGTTTCTCAGCCTATTCACTAATAGATCGATTCTTAAACTCCTGTACTTTATTCTCAAGACTTTTATCCTTGGGTTCTCCTCCCTGCTGTAGCCCATGTAGCTGAAGAGCTCTTCGCGAACAGCATCTATATCCCTAAACCTATACCATACCCTCCCTCTGCTAGTGCTTCCTTTTTCAATAATTCCGTAGGCTTTTTCAAGCATTTTAATGAGGTTGCTTGGATTATAGTCTATACCCCATGCAGTGAGCCTTAACGCCAAGTCCCTGCTATTAAAATCCCCTAAGCTACACCCAGCCTCACTGGATAACTCAAGGGCGGCTTTCAACACTGCTATAGCTTTATCGCCATATCTTTCAATAAATTCTCTAACCCTCTCCCTCATTGAATCCCTTAAGGCATCCTTAGGCAAGAAAGCTGCACCGCTATCAGTTATACTATGGGGTGTGTATTTAAGTGAATGTTAAGTAATAACTAATTCCCAGACTCAAGGGGGAGTGTGTGAGCTGTGGATATTATTGTAGTTGAGGGATTAGTCAAGGTTTACGGCGGTAGGAGAGTAATTGATGGAGTTAGCTTTAGAGTGAGGAGTGGGGAGGTATTCGGGCTAGTTGGACCTAATGGAGCCGGCAAAACAACTACTCTAAGAATTATTGCGACGCTAGTGAAGCCTAATGAGGGCAGGGTTCTAGTTAACGGCGTAGATGCTTTAGCTAAGCCCGTTGAAGCAAGGAAATTCCTAGGCTACCTACCTGAAGAAGCAGAAGTCTACCCTAGGCTGACTGGATACGAACACATGCTGTTTCACGCCAGGCTTAAGTGCCCCAATAGTTACAGAGAGGCTGTAAGCCGTGGAGCACAACTATCTGGCCTAGGGAATAGGCTTCACGATAAGGCTGGGGAGTACAGTAAGGGCATGAAGAGGAGGCTGTTGATGGCCATCGCCCTCATGACGAAGCCTCAAGTAGCTATATTAGATGAGCCTACCAGCGGCCTCGACGTACACGCCAGCTACAGCGTTAGAAAAGTCATTAAGGAGTACTCTAAGGAGGCTGGTGCAGCAGTCATAATCAGCAGCCACAACATGCTTGAAGTAGAGCATTTATGCGATAGAGTTGCATTCATAAATAACGGCAGGATAATTGATTCAGGGCCCCCAACAGAGCTCATGAACAAGTACTCTTCAGCCAACATTGAGGAGGCATTCATTAAAGCCATTGAGGCGTCAGCAATATGAGTGACTTAACCGCTTTGCTGTGGAAGGAGTTACTCGACTTATCTAGGGACTATAAAACCATTCTTACAACAGTGCTTCTACCATTAATACTGCTTCCAATACTGGGGCTTGTGGGGATAATCTTAGTCTCTCAACAGCCCGCTACAGTAGCGCTTGTTGACGAAGATTACTGTGAATCAACTAACTCAATGCTTAACATAACTATATCGTCGCGTCAAGTAGCTGAAGCACTTTATGAAGAGCTGGGTAAGAGGGGGTTTAAAGTAATTGAATCTAATGATGCATCAGTTGTAGATGATCCACTAATAGATCTAGTGGTGGTTGTTCCAAGAGGCTTTGCAGCGAATGCAACAAGCCTCAGCTCTACTGCAAGCATCCTCGTTATTAAGAGAGCTAACGTGCAGGCCAGTGCCATGGCTGAGCAAGCGGTTAGAGAAGTAATTGGTTGGCTAAGCTATTCGCTGGCTAGAGTTAAAGTAGATGCTCTTTCAAGGTACGCTGGCGTTGAGGCTTCTTCAGAAGCTATTCTAAGCCCTATAATTGTCCAGCAGGAAATCGTTACTATTGTTGGAGAAAAGGCTAGTGTTGAAGAGGAGCTTAAAGGCCTCTTAGCTAGGTTTTTAGTCCTGGCTTTAGGAATTGTAGTAGCTCCTGCAACAAGCTTTATAGTGGATGGAATTATTGGGGAGAGGGAGAGGAAAACAATTGAGATGCTTGTAAGTCTGCCGATACCCTTATCAAAGATCATTTATTCAAAGATTCTTGCGGCAACGGTAGTTGGCATAATTGCTACTTTATCTGATGTAGCGGGCTTTCTAACGTACATATACCTCACCCTCCTAGTGTATGGAGTCCAATTAATGTTATTCATAGACCCCCTGCTTCTAGTAGTCCATGCCTTCACTTCCTTTCTAACGATATTGACGAGCGTGGCTATAGCTTTTCCATTCATAACTAGGACTCGTGGAATAAGAAGCGCTTCAAATATTGCTGGAATAGTGACGATAGTTGCTACAGTAATATTCTTCGCTGGCTTCATGGTCGACTACTATAAACTGCCTATGAATATAAGAACACCTCTATACTTGATACCGTTCACTCACAGCGTTTTAGCAATACAGCTATACGCTGTTGGGTATAGGCTTGAATCATTGCTCCACGCACTAACCTTGCTAGCTCTATCGGCAATCCTCCTACTACTCTCCATTAGAACCTTGGACTCTGAGAAGATACTGGTTGCTCCACCATCTTAGGGATAAGCTTATTAAATAGCGCTATCCATACTTCTAGAAGGCTGGTGGCAAGTTTGAGCTATAAAGTGGCGTTAAAGGTTCTTCCACTCATTGAAGGGAGGATTAGCTTAGAAGAACTCTCGAATAAGCTTGCGGCAAGTAAGGCTACAGTAAGGAAGTATGTGAAGGCTCTCTCCGAAAAGGGCTTAGTCAGAGAGGCATCGCCTGGAGTATATGAGTTAAGCGAGCTGGGGCACTTATTAATAGAATCTATTAAAACCCGCTTACTTGGATTGCTAAGCGATGAACAAGCCTATGTTTTCACAGATCCCTTTACTTCAACTCCACTGCAGCTTAAGGCAAGAAGCGTTCAACAATTATACGCCATACTGAAGTACGGGCTTGTGCCCGGCGAAGTCTTCTTAGAGCACTTAAGGAAGGGCTATGTTTCTCAGTGGCTTCAAGGATCAGTAAAGGACAGTTACTTAGCTGCGATACTCAAGAAGGCCAATTCACTAGAGGATGCAGTAAAGATTCTTGAGGAATACGTAAGTATGTTCAGTTAGAGCTCCAGGGACTTAATACATGCTTTTAAGCATTGAGGGCTTCCTACCTAAATGGCTTAAGGGAATTCGCTGGTGGCCTTGGAGAAACGAAGTAGAGGTAAACATCTTAGAAGTAGGGGAGTTGAATGAAGCCCTCTTCCTTAAAATAGGCTCAGGACTTCACAGAGCCTATCTTCCACTAATTAAAGTCGGTGAATTGCCTGAAGGCATTCCACTTAATAGAGCTATGGTAATTAATGGCGGGAAATTCGTTGAAGCTGAATACACTCCACGCTACTTACATATGCTTTTGAATGCTGGTTTTTTAGAGATCAAGGAGTGCATAAGCCTACCTATAGCGAATAATGCTGTAATAAGAGCTCAACCAATTACTCTGGATTCAAGTAATGCAGTAGCTATCCACACTTTAAGCAATGGAGTTAACGTTGTAGTGAAGAGCTATAGGAAGCTCCCTAGAGTAAGCATAGAGCCCTTGGTCCTCGAGGCACTTGTTACAAGCGGGTATAGATATGTCCCACGACTTCACTACATAGTGAAGTGGGGGGAGGATGTCGTGACTTTAGTAATGGAGTATGTAGAGAACTTAGGTGATGGAGGAAAGCCATTCTATGAGGATGCAGTCAAGTACTTCAATGAAGGAGGTAGGGCAGGCACTATAGGGCTTGCCAGCCAGCTTGGCGTAGAGGTGTCTGAACTACATAAAACACTTATCAACGTAGACAATGACTTCTTTAAACCAGAGGCAATAACAGACTTTGATTTAAAGAAGTGGGAGGAGAGAGTGGAGAAGTATGCTAAATCAATATATAGCAGTATTGAGGTAATTGAAGTAGGCAGTGAAAGGCTTAAACCATGGATTGAGGCCTTAGGCGACTTATTGCCTAAGGCTGTTAATTCATTTAGGGAGAGCATTGATGTATACAGGGACTTAGTTAAGGCGAGAATACATCAAGATCTTCACTTAAGTCAATTTCTATATAACCCGGGCAGGGGCTTCATATTAACGGACTTTGAAGGAGAGCCTGCTAGAAGTGAGGAGGAAAAACTATATAAGGAGCCATGCCTAAGAGATCTTGGGACTCTCGTCAGGAGCTTCCATTACTTAACTACGTATATTGTAATAAGCCGCTTAGGTTTTGACGGATCTACGGCTCTTCACTCTAAAGATCCTCTAAAGATCTGGAGGCACGTGCATTTAAGGGCTTTAATATATGCATACTTAGCAAACATTTTACCATACGTTAAGAAAGCTGTTGGATTAAATAAGTTAGAGCTAATAAGTAAAATTAGTGAATTAATGAAGCCGTGGATTATAGAGAAGGCGTTATATGAAGTCACTTACGAACTTTTTTACAGACCGCACATGCTCCCAATACCTATAATGGGATTAATTACTTTTGAAGATGAAGTATCGGGCTTAATCCCTAAGCCTTAGAGATCGCTCTTTAAAGAAATCAATGGAGAGCTTCGTTAGTATTAGAATTGATTGCTGATCTCTGTAAGAGGGCTTTATCACAATTTTCATTAGGAGAATAAATGAAGTCGCTCACTTAATGTAATTTAAGGCTAGCGATATATTGGGAAGGCGTCCTGAGGATACAGGGGACCTCTAGCCACCCTAACTACTCTATAGTTGAGGAATTTAAGTTCAAGGATATGTGGAGAATTAATGAGTTCCCTGAAATAAGTTCTCATATACTCAGTTGAAAGGAAGTTAGGTGTGTATGGAAGTACCGGATATCAGCATGACGGGGTTGAAGAGGGATGTTTTTGGATTTATGAATACCTCCCTTTGGGAAGTTAATCCCGCCGGGGTTTTCATATTTACTGAGACATATACTCCATCTTTGAGGGAAGAGGGATCTATGGCTAATTCCTCCATGGTTGTAAGGAATAAGTCTATCATAGTTCTCATTAATTCACTTCTATTTCTAAAGCCAAGTATTTTAGCGTACTTATCTAGCTTATAGACTATCTCTTCGTTAATCTTTATACTAACTACCCTCGTTGGCGCCTCTACTTCAATGCTATTGTCGCTAGATCCCATTAACACACCTTTAGCTTGGCTAACACATTGATCCTAGTGGTAAAGTAGTCAGTAACATATTGTAAAGATTCTGGTTATAGCTTTTAAGTAGACCAAATTAAGTGAATATATATAGTAACTATATTTAGTTCCACAGTTCATATATATTTTGGGAGTATGTTTAGTCAAAATAACCTAAGCTCTTTAGAAGAGCCCTAGTCCCTCGAGCTCTTTACTTTGCTTAGCACTATCCTGACTATATCAGCCGGTAAACTCAGGTAGTGAGCTATTCTCTCTGGAGGCAGTTCCCCTAGTTCTTGTAGTGCTTCTCGTACGGCTGTCTCAACTTCATAGTAGTAGACTTTTCTACTAATTCTCTTTCTAGCCACTAAGCCGAGTCTGTTAAGCTCTATTAAATACCTTGATTCAATAGTTCTAGGTCTTTTGGTGTGTCTAGCCAGGTCTTCGGCCGTAATTTTTTTTAATTCAAGTACAGCGTTTAAAGTCTTCCATAGGGGGGGACTTAGAGACACCCCCCTCTTCATGAGAAACCTTAAGTCATACACGTTTAATTCCTCGTTAAATTCAGACATTTTCACCACTGCTCATGTGATTTTAAGCATTGATTTACGACTACTATTGTATCATTATCGACTATTTAAAACTTAACTCTAGGAAAACACTACATCCTTATTAAACACTACAGCATAGTATTAACTGTGACCTGTAGGCAAAGCTTACGGCCGTTGTGATGTACTCATGCCTCCCGTAATAGTGGTAGTAGCTAACTATAAGGGCGGCGTTGGAAAAACAACCCTCGCAAGTCTTCTTGCAGTAACTCTATCATTAAAGATGGGTAGAAGAATTCTAGTAGTTGATGCAGATCCTCAGGCAAACATAACTGAAGTATTCATCCCTCCGAGATACTATGGAGTTCTTGAAAGAGGGGCTAAAGACTATAACATGGCGTTCAGCCTCGACTGGATCATTGGGACAACGGGCAATCCGTTAAGAGTTGGGCTGCTCGACAACTTATTCCTAGTCCCAAGCAAGCCTGAATTCATGAGAATAGCTAAAACATACGTAGTCCCTGGGGAGAGAGTTGAAGTATTGAGGAGAGACATTAAAGTGAAGTTTAAGGACATGGATTACATTATCTTCGATCTGCCTCCGCAAATGTACGGCCTCGTAGGCCCCTTAGTAAAGTTAGGCGACGTACTAATTTCACCAGTCACTAAAGGCGTATTTTCTCTAGTTTCACTCAAGTACTTGATTGAAGATGTGAAAAGCCAGCCGCCAGTAGATCGCCCTGCATTCATTGGAGCTGTTTTAACAAGGTTTAGAGCAGTTGAAACCAGAGTTATTAATGACTATAGGGAGATGGTGAGGAGGTACGTTAAGCAAGCATACAGTAAGGTGAACGTAAAGTGGGAGCTTAGCGAAGGACGTTTCTCCATAGATTTCTTAAACATACTTTACGCCCACCCAAAGCTAGCTAGCATAAGGGCGCTGCCCTTTGATAGAAAGGAGCACCCGAGACTCATTAGGCTAATTAAGGGAGAGCTTAAATACTCAAATGAAGTCATAAAGATAGCTGAACCCGTAGCTAAAGAATTCGAAACGAGGGTAGAGCTTTCCACAGAGGGAGTACAGCTTTGAAGAACGTTACTGTAAAATTAGATGAAGCTACTAGCAAGGCTTTAGTGGAGCTAAGCTCTAGGACGGGAATAAATCCTGAGTCAATAGCTAAAGACGTCCTTAGGGCATTCATACAATACTTAAGCTACTACATAGTTAGAACAGATATAGCTACTACATGTGGAGACATAATACCTCCAAAGTACATAAGTATGCCTAGGGCAGAGCGCATTAATGTAGCTAGAGAAATAGTTAAAAGAAACGTCGTTAAGCCAGCTAGCATAATCGTTAAACTACAAGCCGTGCTCGGGGAAGTGCCGAGGAAAATAGATCTAGCAGAGCTGTCAAGCATTACTGGAGTGAACTTAAGAATTCTTAGGAGCATAGTTAAAAAACTCGTTGAAGCAAATGTTGCAAGAATAAATGGAGACGCACTAGTATTCGACTTACCTGAAGCAGCTGAGAAATTCGCTGAATGCGCTGAGAAATTAGAGAGGCAGTATGGGCTTAAAACAATAATGCGGGCGAGGACTCCTTGAAGCTCCTAAAGTACTTGAAGCGAGCGGAGAACGTCATCATCGTTGTAGAGCTATCGCATCGCGATAGACAGGGGCTTTACACAGTGCTTGGAATAGACGTGTGTAGTGAGCAAAAACAGCCGCCTAAGCTATCTCAAGTACTAAGTGATCTAAGGGCTTTCCTAGGTCTTTACTCAATAAAGGTTTACTTACCATTGGAGAGTTGTACGGCTCTCTTAGCAGAGCCTATTGAGAGTTGGGAGAGGATGGAGAAACTGTGTAGTGCTCGCGGCTTTAATGAGGCTAGATGCATTGAATTTCTTGTGGGCTTACTAAGCGACTTCCTAGGCCTTCTAACTAAGCATCAAGAGCTGTGAATAAATTAAAGGTTTATAAATCGTGGCTCCCTAAGTTCCAAAGGGCTGTAATTGCTGGAGCACTACGTTTACATAATTGGTTTAGCGGCAAGCTTCATGGTAGCTTTTTCCCTAGGCGGAAATGATTTCGCTAACCCAACTGACTGCGCCGTTGGAGCTGGAGTCATAGACTTCAATAAGGCCATCCTGCTATTCTCAGCATTTGTATTCATAGGATCCATTATGCAGGGGAGATTTGTAATAAAAACGCTTGGCGGAGGAGTTGTTCCAGAAATAGAGTTAGTGGGGGCCGTTAGTGCAGTCTTAGCTACATTCATTTGGGTAAATATTGCGACGCTCCTCGGAATGCCTATATCTACTACGCATAGCGCTACAGCAAGTGTATTAGGAGTTGGGCTAGCGTATGTAGCTTTTGGTAAGATCGCTATTGATGACTTAAATTGGGGGAACTTATTAAACATAGTTCTATCCTGGATTACATCGCCTTTAGCTTCTATAGCTCTAGCTGCATGTATGTACATCGCTTTAAGAAAGCTCCTCGAGGGATTGAGGGAGGACTCAAGATACTGGATCATATTAAAGGCCTCTCTCATAGCTTCACTAGCTTTCTCAGCATACTCGTTTGGAGCAAATGACGTTGCAAACGCTACTGGAGCATACTTATTCGTCACTAAAAAGTACTTAGGTATGCCGACTGAAGAAGCTATGTCATTTCTCTCAGCCATAGGTTCACTAGGCATAACAGCTGGCGCATCATTATTAGGTAAAAGAGTCTTAGAGACTGCGGCGTATAAGATAACTAAAATAGATGTGGTTTCAGGTCTAGCTGCAGAGCTATCAAATGCTTTAGTAGTATGGCTGTTTACAACAGTGCCGTATGTACTATTTGGATACGGAATGCCGATATCAACTACATACTCGACTGTAGCTTCAATAATTGGAGTTGGCATAGCTAAGAAAAGAAGCTTCAGCGAAGTCAATTGGAGGACGGTTTTAAAGATAGCTATGTCTTGGATAGCTACGTTGCCTGCAGCAGCCCTTTTATCCACCACAATATATTTAATACTTACAAGAGTAGTATGGTGAGGGTTCCTGTTTGACGACTTGGATATGGATCTCTAGGAAAGTTGAGGAAAAGTACTTAAGTAGAGTAGTTGAGCACTTAGATAAAGTAGCTCTAGTCGCAGAATCCCTGAATAATGTTCTGAACTCATTCTTAGAGAAGGATTTGGATGGAGTGAAGGAACACTACAATAGAGTATTTACTGCCGAGAGAATGGCCGATCAAATAAAGAGGGATATAATAAGCGACATGCTTGAGTCATCAATACATCCAATAGATAGAGAAGTAATCATGAAGTTAATACTTAGGATAGATTACATAGCTGATCATGCTAAGTCCACTGCTAGAAGACTGCTGCTGGCAGCTGAAACAGATCTAGCTATTCCTATTGAAGTATTGAATGACGTAGTTGAGATGTGCCGCAAGTTCGAGAAAGCCGTATCTAAGCTACGTGAAGCACTACTGGAACTAACCAAAGACCTCAAGAAGTCCCTTGAGCTGGCGGACGCTGTTGAGAGAATAGAAGAGGAAGTAGATGAGGTTAGGGGCAGAGCGTTTGAAAAAGTGCTAATGATCTGCAAGAACACTGATCCAGCAACATGCACTATATTGAATGAAGTAGTCGATTCCCTGGAGAACGCTGTAGATAAATGCGAGGACTCTGCAGACATGATTAGATACTTAGCTGTGTCATTAAAGTAAGCTCCCTTTCCAGGGGCGCTAATAAGTAGAATCATTAGTAAGCTGTATGCTAGCTGAGGAACTCGAGATCGCCGTAGAGCAGTTTGGCGGAGGTCTCTGGAGGTTTAGACAGGGCTTTGAAACTGTTTCTTCCTAGTGTTTAGTTTGTAATTTCATAAATTCAATGAAGAGAGCTGGCAAACCTCTGCGGCACCGATGTGGAGTTAATAGCATTGTTCTTGGATACCTTCGGCAAACCATATTCTAAACAAGTTAAATATATAAAATTCTATAGATGCAATAGGTGAACCTTTAATGAAGAACTGTTTAAGAGCTCTATGTGTTTACTTGCTGTTGATCGCTTTAGTGACTGCACTACCTATTGCTTTAGCTCAAACAAATGCCTCTGCAAATGAGGAGAGCTTCTTTACTGTGGCTCTCCAAAACCCCAAAGTACTTGCCACTATCCTAATTCAGCTTGCCTTAGGATTTGGCTTAGGGTACTTTGGTGTAAAAGTAATTAAATACATACTAGCGTTCACAGCGATTCTAGTCATTGGAGCAATACTGTCTGTGTGGAGCCTTGGAGAACCCATAGATGCCTTCTTAAGTAAAATAGCGCCTCAGTCAAAGCAATTGCTGGAATCAATATATGACTTCCTAAAGTTCCTTGGAGTAATGACTGTAGGGCCCATAGCTATAGGATTCATACTAGGTGCTCTAGTAGCCACTGTTAGAAAGTAATTATCTAAACGTTTTACTATAAAGTGGTTTCGCCGCGGCGTTTAGTGAGCAATTAACCCTAGCTATTTCCCTAAGTGCATTTAGCCAAGGAGCGAGAGCGTTTTTAAGCCACTCTTCGTCTACATCAATTCTCCTTAAAACTTCTACTACTTTACCCACTACTTCCTTTGGCAACCTATCTTCAGTAGCTCAGGCATCGAAGACCTAGGTATATCGCTTTACTCTCACTTGCAATTGAATCGCTTCCCCTATAGCCTCAGCTGGTTTTGAAGTGTGGGTCTGGGCAACTCATGAGTATGTGGATTAAGGCTTAGGCAAGTGCTTCGGCAGTATCTTTGCTAGCGCTGAATGCAAATCCTTCAATAACAGCCATCACTAGCTTATCGCCTCTCGGTATGATTATTACTTCTAAGTCTTCGTACTTCATTGATATGTTCCTCGGAGGATTCATGTTGAAATTCCCAAGTATATAGTTCACTACTCTATATACGTCAAAGCACACCCTAATTACTTTGTCAAGATCTCTTCCCTCAGTTCCCCCAAGAGGTATGAATTCAACTATATCTCCATCCCTATTCACTAATGCTACAGCCACATTTCTCGAGTACATGTTTATCACTGAAAAAAGCATAGCCTTTAAATAGACTTAAAAGGACTCAGAGGAAGTGTTACTAAAATAGGAGGGGGTCTAAGTGAGCTTAGCTAAACTCTATGGATCAATGGCTATTTCATTCATCGTTGTAACCGGGGCATCACTCTTCATGCTTTACTTAATAATGTTGATGCTGGGCGCGCCTATAATAACTATAGCAATAGTCCTCGTTGGAGCGACATACTTATTGCAGTGGATTGTTTCGCCATACATTATTGATGCAATATATAGGGCCAGGCCCCTGGATCCATCTGAAGAACCCTGGCTTCACCAAGCTGTAAGTGATATAGCGGCTAGAAGCGGTGTAAAGAGGCCGAAGCTCATGATAGCCCATATAGCGATCCCAAATGCTTTCGCTTACGGAAATCCTATAGCAGGGTATAGAGTAGCCGTTACAGATGGATTGCTGAGCTTAAAGGGGGTAACTCAACAGGAGGTGACCGCCATAGTTGGGCATGAAATAGGTCACTTAAAGCATAGAGACGTAGCATTCATGATGATCGTTGGACTCCTCCCAGCCTTAGTTCTATGGATCGGGGGATTCCTAATTAGATGGGGCTGGCTCGCCGGGTTCAGCGGTAGGAGGAGGGATCAACTAACGCCGCTAGCAATCATAGCTATTGGAGCATTAGCTATATTGATAGGCTTTCTACTCAACCTAGGAATACTTTACTTAAGTAGGCTTCGCGAATACTACGCCGACGCTCATTCAGCTAAAGTAGTCCCGGGAGGGGCTAGGTACCTACAGAGAGCGCTGGCTAGAATACTCCTAGCCACAGGTTATTTAAAGCGCCGCGGGATAAATACCGAGAAGTACGGTCAATTAAAGATGCTCCTTATATCAGCCACTGAACACTCCATAGATCCGTTTGGATTCTATGGCAATATAGACGCCGTCGTTGAGGAAATCAAGAGGATGAAGCCTAATTTGCTTGCCGAAATACTTAGTACTCATCCCCACCCAGCTAAGAGGTTTGCATTCCTAGACCGCCTTGAGCTTTCCTCAACGCATTGATAGCTAAGCGTTTTTCAATAATTCCTTTATTCCACTAATGATTTTCTCCTTTTCCTCAAGGCTTCTCTTAACAATTTCTAACTCTGCCCTCACTCCGCTCAATTCTTCGCTTAACCGACCTAAGGACTCCTGGCAATTCAGCCTCTCTAACTCTAACTGCTTTAACGTATCTTCTAACTCCATTTCCCTCTGGCTACGGATTGTGGAAATGAATGGAGCAGCTATTTTTAGATCTCCTCTTACAAGTCTTTCATAAGTCTTTAAGACTAATTGGCCGGCCTTGGTTTTACCACTTAAGTGAGCTCTTAAGCTCACTTCACTTCTCCCAAGTTCCTCCGCTATCTGCCTCAACGAGTAGCCAGCCTTCTGTCTAGCTAGTGCTCCAGCTGCTATGGCTAAGCTATCTATCCATGCAGCTCTCTCAACAGGATCTTTTATTAATTCAACGACTTCGGGACTGTATAGAGTGCCGACTATTAACGCCAATTCAAGCTTCTGCAAGTCTCTTTTGCCGATAGGCGTAGTTGGTGTCCCAGTAAGATCTATCGTGGCTTCCTCCATAGACAAATTAGACACCAATTAACACTGATCCATAACTCCTTTATATAGAAACCTGTTGAAGCGCTTACTTATGCATAGTGCATAGAAGAGGGGGCTTTTGACTCATGAAGTAAGCCTCTATAGGCCATATTTACGGTGGAAAGCAATTTAAGAACCCCGCAATAATGCAGATGTAGCTAGTGCAAGCTGGTGCACGATTTATGGGCATGATTGACGTAACTTTAAAGGAGGTTGTTTATAGGGAAGCTGTAGCTGAAGGAATCATTAAGCTTAGTAAGAGTACTTTAAAGAGAATTCTAGAGGGCAAAGTCGAGAAAGGAGACGTATTGACTGTAGCACGAATATCTGCAATTAACGCCGTAAAGAAGACCAGCGAACTCATACCACTATGCCACAACATTCCGATAACGCATGTGTCTGTAAACTTTGATGTACTTGATGAAGAGAGGCTTAAGGTAAGGGTCTCAGTAAAAGCCCTAGCAAAAACGGGCGTTGAAATGGAGGCATTGACAGGAGCTTCAGTAGCGCTCCTGAACGTCTGGGATATGGTGAAAAGCTATGAGAAAGACGAGCATGGGCAATACCCACATACGTTAATAGAGCGCATATCGGTAATATCTAAAGTGAAGGGAGAAGCCATTACTTGAAGCATTCAAGGCGATTACTGCAGCTATGTTATTACTTTATAACCCATTCTATGGAGCTGTTCCTTTACATTAATGACTATCCTCCCCCCAAACCCTGGGAGGCTCATTAGGTGCTTGGTGGGTGCTTTAGCTAGATCTTCCAAGCTCTTAATACCCGCCTTTATCAAAGTCCTCGCCCTCATTCTCCCAATGCCTTCAAGTCTCGTTAACTCAAGAGCATCCTCCCTCACTCCATGTTCTATCCTTAGGCTCAGCGCATCAAGTACGTGCGCTAAAGCCTGTTTCTTCACTGTGTAAGCCACTCTAGCTAGGCTTGAAGCGATCCAGCTAGCTGTTTCACGAATGCTATGTATATCCCCTGGCCCCACTCCGTACACTTCAGTTACCTTGTCTTCAGGATCCTCGCTTATCCAGTCATTGAGCATTCTAGCATGTACGTACGCCTCAAGCCAAAAATCATAGCTAACAGTGTTCTCGCCCGGGGGCGGTAGAGCTATGCCGTTTTCAGAATCGATCAATGCCATGTCTTCAAAATCTCTTATAATTCTTGAAGGTATGTACGGCCTACTTCTACTGTAGTCAGGTGTTAGAGCTATTAAGTGTAGGTATGTAAAAGTATTTTCCTTAAGTACACTAGCGTTACTTAAGAATATGTGGGCTGAGAGAGGATCTATGTATGTTGACGACACTGTTCTCCCAAGCCCTGTGGCCACTAGTACTCCGGAGTAGTTGTGCACCATGTTCCATGATGTGAGCATGTCGATTATTGCCTCAACTCTCTCCACAAGACTGTTCAACTCCCCTGAGGAATGCCCGTAGAGAGTCATGGAGTAAGCTTTAACTATTTCCTCAACTGTGCTGGCCTCGCCGCCGGCGAGCAATGCGAGCGTGTGTATGCGCAGGCTTCGCTCGTTGTTTAGCTTGCTGACGACGGGCTCTGCTTCAGCGTTAACGTACTTCATGAATCCATGACTAGCGCTACTTGCATCAATTATTACTGCTTCTCCATAGGGGTCGTACTGCGGTCTCCCAGCTCTCCCAGACATCTGCTTGTACTCGAAGACCGGGATGTAGACGTATCTCCCTAAGTGTGGGTCGTATCTCTTAACGGATAGTATGACTCTTCTGGCGGGCAAGTTTACTCCAGCTGCTAGAGTAGGTGTCGCGAAGACGACGTTGATGAGTCTCTCCCTGAACGCCTCTTCAACAACTCTCCTAGCAACATTGCTTAACCCCGCGTGGTGATACGCTACGCCGCGTTGAATAAGTGGCTGTAGCTTTTCTACTTCAATTCTACTAGGGCTCTCGCTGGAGAGCTTGCTTAAGTATTCGCTCAACCCCTCTATATCAACGCCATGTGTTGAGGGAGCTACTCTAGCTAGCTCAGAGGCCAGTTCCTCCGTCCTCCTCCTATTATGTATGAAAACCAGTGATTGGATCCCGTTCCTAATGCTCTCCAGAGCTACGTCTAGTGCTGGGTCACCTGTTTCCCTAGGGACTTCCTCGATTCTCTCGTCGTTGAAGACTATTCTGTTTTTACTTCTATCGTAGACTCCCTCTATTAGCTTCACGGGCCTCCAGTCGACTGTGACTAGTTCTCCATTAATCCACGATGCTAATTCATTAGGGTTTCCTACAGTGGCTGATAAGCCTATTATCTGTGCGTTCATTGATAGGAGCCTTGAAGCTATCATTTCTAGGATGGGGCCTCTTTCACCATCATTTATTAAATGCATTTCATCAATGACTACGGCTCCTACTTTGTTAAGCCAGCTCGGCTTCAGCCTGAGGAGCGAGTCGAATCTTTCATAAGTAGCTATAACAATATCGTACTTCCCTAAATGCTCTGCCGGAGATTCATAGTCTCCAGTCGTAATGCCTACTTGAATTCCCAGCTTCTCCCACACTTTGAACTCCACGTACTTTTCACTAGCTAAAGCCTTCAATGGAACTAGGTAGAGACCCATGGACTTCTCCAAGGCTTTTTTCAGCAAGGCCAATTCACCTATAAGGGTCTTTCCACTAGCTGTTGGAGCTACTACAATGGCGTTGCAGCCGCCAAGAACGCCCTTCCTCAAGGCCTCTGCTTGAAGAGGGTTGAGGAAATCTATCCTCCTATCGTTAATTAAGACTTCTGTCACTACATAAGGTAAGCTGTAATTCCCTAATACGCTTACGGGAACCCATGGGCTCAATTAAATCAGCTCTACGTATAGCCACTAGTACCAGGGGGGGTTTAAAATGCCGAGCCTTAATAAAAGGATCATTAGTAGTGTGTAAGCGATCGCTCCTATAAAGATCTTTAGTATCTCCACGCTTCTAAACACGTTTTTGCTAGATGATATGCTTACCTGCATTAGCAGTAGGCCGAGGATGTTTGTAAATACATATGATGCTGTAAAAACTGGGATGAAGAGCTCTTTACCTAGAACTCTTATAAGTAAATGAGTTAATGCAAGTGCTATCGGCACATTCACTATTGGATCGTTGAACCAAGTTATTGGTGATAGAATAAGGCCTGCTGTAAAAGCTGCTGCCCTCGCTAACCCAAACCTCTCCTTAACTTTCTTAAATTCCTCCGCTAGCTTTACAGCCACTTGCTATAACTCCTCGCTACTACACCATAATCTTATAGTGGAGCCTGTTGAAGCGTATTGGAAAGCTCTTAGTGCTTTAACTCCGTAGAATTCACTGCCTGAGATCTTGGCGTAAGCTGCAGCTATTGATCCTCCGTGATCAATTACTGTAATTAGTTCGCCTTCCCCGCCATGATCTCTAATAATTAGCACTAAGTTCCTACACTCAGAGGCCTTAGGGATTAGGGCTATAATTTCATTAATTTCCATAGCTTTATCAGCAATTCTTTGTTCAACTAACCTAGATCTTAGAATTATGGATGATATGAATACTATATCTGATAAATACTTGCTTTTCCCAGCAATCCCCTCCTCATCTACCTCGGGCATTGCTGGAGGCTTTGCTTCTCCCGTAGACTCCCTTAACTCTCCGTGGACTGTTGTTTCAGCGGCTTGGCGTAACTCCATAGCTTTAATGGGAGCTCGCTCGACTCCAGCCCCAGTCCTTAAGTAATTGCCTATTCCTTCAACTATGGACTTCAATAGCTTGCTGGATGCTGTGTTTGTGCTTCCAGTAAGTACTCCATCTACGTCAATTACATCAGCTAAGCCGCTGCCTGTAGGTAGAGTTATCGTTATAGATATTTTGCTCTTATTTCCGGAACCCACCGCCAGAACTTTCTTCGGGGACTCCTGATTAATTGAGAAACTGTATTGGTCTTCAAACACTGCTCCAAGAGGCCCCCTAGCCCTTACTCTAACTAACACCTTATCTCCCTCTCTCCTCACTTCTTCTGCAAAGCCGCTGATCCTGAAGGCATCTAGAATGGCTTCGAGAACTTCCGGCACGCCTATGCTCATTGGAGAAGCCGTCTTGCTATACCTATGGGTTTGGGTACCCATTAATGCTTACCACCCACTTATCTAGTTAATGGATGTATTTTTAAAGATTCTAGACCGTAAAGCTATTATTTACCGATAACCCTCAATAAACTCTGAGGTGTTGCTTAATTGGCTAAGGCACTCCTAGCAATACATCATAAGCCTGAAGTATATGATGCCTGCATATACGTATACAACGATCAGGGCTTGTTGGTTGAAGAGAAGTGCTTCAACGACGTAAGACAAGTAGTCATCGGGGGAGAGCATGTAGTAAGGATTGGGGGCCAGTTATCCCCCACGCCCTTCACTTTAGTCATCGATATTGCTGAAGGAGGTGGACTCAAGCATAAATTCAATGGCTCTACACTAATCATTGGTGAATAGCTTTTGAATGCGGAGTCCATAGTTAAAGGATTAATTGAGGAAGAATCTAGGAGCAGGAGCGGCAGGCACGTCTGCAAGAGACTCGTATTGATAGTGACTAAGGGGGGCGCTATAGTTAGCTTAACTAAAGACCCTGTGAGAGTACTTAGTAAGCGGGAAGTAAAGCCTACGTATGTTTTAGGAAGAGCTTTTGAAGTCTCTGTAAGAACAGATCCGAGAGACTACGTAGTTCAAATATCGCTAATTAGGAACTTCCTGAGGAAAGTCAAAGGATACATAAGTGTATTCACAGGCACTGGGCAAATGGTCTATAGAGCTAAGTACATTGATGGAGAGCTCAGGAGGAGCCTTGGTAAACCTGTATATGCTTGGATAGTTAGACTCATTTCCTCAGCCATAAATATCCCAGTTAAAGCAACTATGCTTGGTGATGAAGGTGGATTCAAGTAGAGGCATTGAGGATCGCTTACCTAGTGGTGAGAGCCAAATAGTTGAAGTAGCTGCTAGAATGCTGAAGGCTTTTAAGAACATAGGTTGCTTCATATTTGAGAAACAAGAGTACGACGTTGTAAGAAGAGCTGTGAATTCAATCAACATGTTAAAGCACGTTAAGATAGAGCTAGTTGATCAAAGGTATCCATACATATACGTAGTTAAGCCTAAAATAGATCACTGCTTTAAGGAATGCGAAAACAAAGCCGGAGAATACATACTCAAGGGGGAGGTTAAGGAGAGTTTAAAGAACGTCTTTAAGAAGGAGTTCGTATCGCAGTGCGTAAGGTATTGTGAGAAAAGGAAGATTAATGAAGTAATTGCTCTACTGGAGAGCTTCCTAAACCTTAAAAAGGCTTCGCAAAGCCCGTCATAGTGTTTAAACTAAGACGCTCCACAAATTGTAGAGCTGTCCTACGCAAAGTTTAATTAAGGAAACGAATTTGTAATATAGGGAAAAGCCTGTGCAGGCGGAGATCCTTGTCAGCTAAAGCTAAGAAGCAAAAGGGAGAAGTTAAGGAGGAAAAAGCGCGAGTCACGCAAAGAGCAGCGTTAATTGAAGTAGAAGCACTGCTAAAGAGATTAGAAAAAGATCTTGATAAAGGGGCATTTAAGTACTTAACGCCTTACTCGTTAGCTCAACAGTATAATGTAAAGATCAGTTTAGCTAGAAAACTGTTGAAGGCGGCAGTTGAAAAAGATCTATTGAAGCTCTATAGTGGTGGAAGGAGAGCGCCTATATATACAGCGGCATCATTTAAGGAGACAGTTAATAAATAACTGAGTTATATTTATTAAGGCATTCACTATTAATAACACTGGTGGATGGTTTGGTAAAAGAAGCAAGCTTAAAGTTCAAGAAGTTAATTGATGAAACAAACTTCGATGAACTAGTAGACGCTTACTTAACTGACTGCAGATCGTGCTCTCTATGTCCGCTGAGAGCATTCTGCCGCTAAAAAGATCTATGGGATATGCATTGAGATAAGTCTCCTTTAATCAGCTTTTAGCATGTACTTTGCTTTACTCCATCATGGTTATGGCTAAAGAGCCCTAGCTCACCGGCTGCACTTAGCTCTAGTAATGACTGGGCTTACTTCACTGCAGAGAAGTCAAAGGGTTCTGAGCCACGTAGTCATTAATGGACTTATACAGCCTTCGGAGCTCTCGCCCCTTCGCAGGAACTCATGACTCCCCACATCTGAGGGCTTATGAGCTGCATGGAGCCCCAACGGCTTCTGCAATAATCGTAGATCCATTGTAGGGCTCGCCTCTCTGACAATCCTCTAATTAATATTGGGAGTAGCGTGCGTGAGTGTTAAAGGATAAATATTTGTTCAATAGTTCAATAGGTTAGTTTATTGATAGCTTATTGGTGTTGCGCTTAATGGGAAACAGCGATCTCAGCAACGTATTTGCCGATGCTTCAAGAGCGTCTGCAGAATCCTTTACTTACCTATGGGGGACCATCATTCAACTCATTTTGCAAGTCATTACACTGATGGTCATTGGCAGGGTTCTTGGGCCTGAGGGCTATGGCGTCTACGCTCTATCGTTCATACCTATTCAAATAATGACTTCGTTTACTGACTTTGGGATAGATCAGGCGTTATTGCGCTTTTCATCGCTTTACTTGGGTAAAGGAGATCGTTGCACTGTTGTGTATTTATTTAAGAAGGCTTTACTGCTTAAGATTTCAATGAGTCTTGCAGCTTCGGTTCCTCTACTTGCTTTGCCTGAATACATGGCTGAAGTCGCTACGGGTAGAAGCGGGCTGGGGTCTTATGTTGCTTTAGCTTCAATCTCCATTCTAGGTCAGGCGCTGACTTACACATTCATGAGCTTTCACGCAGGCATTGGAATGGCTAAGCATAGAGTCTGCGTATCCCTCACGCAAAGTGCTGCAAGACTCATTGCAGTAGCTGTATTGCTGTACTTAGGCATGGATGTAGCGGGCGCTATATTAGCTTATGTACTAAGCTGCTATGTTTCAGCAGTGCTGGCCCTAGCCCTAACGATCAATTACTTGAGGATAAAGAACGATCGGGCGTCTAGCGTGTCTAGTGTAAGCCTACCGGAGTTCATGAAGTTCTCCATTGCTTTATTTAGCACTGGAGTGATGGGCTTGCTTATATCTAGGTATCAAGCATTGCTTTTAGCATACATAACTTCCCCTCTAGGAGACGCAGGGGATGTATTAGTCGGCAACTTCAATGCCTCACTGCAGTTGCTTTACGCAATTCTATCAGTTTACTCAGCTATAGCTGTTCCCCTGACTCCATTGTTCTCGAAGCTTGTTGGCAAAGGGATTAGGGATGAAGTGCTTGATCTATATAGATACGTTGCTTTGATGCTGACATTTACGACAATACCTTTAACGACTTATGCAATAGTCTACTCGACTGATGCTATAAGGACTGTCTATGGCCCTAAGTATAGTGAGGCTCCTTTAGCGTTCGCCTTGTTGAGCGTTCAGCTCTTCACCTGGCCAATGAGCGCTACAGTAGGCTCTATACTGCAAGCGCGCGGCTCTACGAGGACTATAGTCTATTCGTCAATAATTAGTGGGCTAGTTGCTTTCCCACTTATGTACATTCTATCCATTAAGTGGAGCATCTATGGCTTAGCGCTAGCCATAGGTGTCTATGGCATTCCTTCACTAGCCTACTGCCTAATTATGGCTAAAAGAAATGGCGTAGCTATAGGTCTACCGCACATCATAAAGACTTCCCTAATAGGCATTGTTTCAGCCGCCTTAACCACCCCCCTTATTTACGTAAATGTGCCAGCTATCGCTAGGCTCACTCTAGGGCTAGCAGCGTTGTTCCTACTCTACATACCGCTTGTAGTAGCTAGTGGCGCGCTTAGGCGAGAAGACGTGAGAGCACTAGAGATAATTCTTTCATCAATACCTCTACTTAAGCCATTCATAGGGCTAGTCGTGAAGTTTGTGAAGCTACTGCTTAGCCTTAAGCATAAAGTAGGTCTCCACAAGCCCTAAATAGGGCTGCCGCACATCAATGCCCAGCCATGGAGGCTGCATCAGTAATGCGGAAGGAGTTGAGAATAAGCTGTATAAGTATGTTGATCTACGTGAAGCTGTGAAAACATTGATCAAGGGAATTAATCTAGGTTGAAAGAATTGCGTAAGAGCCACGGCATGGCGCATAGCTGCAGAAGACTCGCACAGCCCATTCAATAGGCCACCTTTCAACATCGCTCACGTAAACAGCTATGCATTAATGAGCTCTGATACCGTTGGAGCTCCATCTAAGAAGCCAGTTGCCCTTAGAGTGGTGGAAGGAGTTGATCCTTGGAGAGGGCAAAGTTTATATATCCTTACTATGGTTAGAGCTGCTTAAGTATGGATGCTTTAAGGCTGTGATTTAATATATGATAAGTGGAAACACAGTTCTTCGCAATGCTAGAGCGCGCGATGTTAATAGGATATTTGAAATACATTTAAGCTCACTCGAAGGACTTGATGAAGAGGATTACGAGTGGCTTAAGGCACTCATTAATACAAGGTCTAAGAGGAAGAAGGTTATTGTAGCTGAAGTGGGGGGCAAAGTAGTTGGATTCATAATAGCTTACAAACACAGGCATCTCACGTACATAGATAGCTTAGCTGTAGACAGTGAGTATAGAGGCTTAGGCATAGGCAGCCTATTGCTTGACTGCCTGGAGAAAGCGCTGGTTAGAGAAGGCATTGAAGAAGTGTTCCTTAGCGTTAAGGATAGGAATTTAGCTGCATTAAACTTCTACCTTAAGAGAGGGTATTCATTCAAGGGCATAGTGGCTTTACTGGGAGCCTGCTTAAGGAATTTAGATAAACCAAGTGTAGATGGATATAGGGTGGAGAGGAGGGGCGTTAATAATGTAATGAAGATGATTAAGCTGAGGCCAACTACTTGGTGGAGTACGTTAACTGAGCCAGCAGATAGAATGATTTACAAAGGATATAATGGCTGCGAAGAAGCAGTCCTAGTCTATAAAGGTAGAAAGCTCCGTGGATTAGCGGAGTACTCGCCTGAAGACGAAATGATCGTGGAATACGTAGCCATCTCATACTACAAGCCTCTAGAGGCTTTTAAAGCCCTATTGGCTGGACTAATAAGCGTAGGCCTTGAGAAGGGCTTAGAATACATAGTTATACCGGTTGATGCTTCTAAGGAGAAAATTATTGGAACGCTAGTTAAAGCCGGTTTTACAGTTAAGGCAACAGAGTACATGTTGGCAAAGGAGCTCAGCTGAACTGAGCTCTGAGCAAGCATTTAGCTATGGAACGTCAATGCGGGTAATAAGTCTTCAGCTCTTTTTCACCAGCTATAACACTTATTTCAACAAGATCCTTGAGTGGCGTGGTCTTTAGCTTAGGCATCAGTACTTCATCTACTTGGAATACCCCGGCCAGCTCATTCATGTATATAGATACTTTCACGGGGGTTTTAGTTCCCTCAGATAATTCAACCATCCTTATGCTTAATGCAGATACGCTGTGGATATTTACCTGGCCCATTCTATATGGGATCCTGGCTCTGCCCTCAGCTATATCCAATCCATCGCCAACCTTAACTACTCCAGCCTCTATAGTTAAGCATTCAACATCATATGCTGTACAGAATATGCTGTGAAGTATTTCCTGCCTAAGCCTTACTCTAGTAGCTGAGTCACTTATTGTTTTCCTAAGGGCTCTTTCAACAATGGGTTTAGCTAGTAGAGCCCCCGTCTTTTCATGAATGCTCCTGTGAATGGAGTTCCCTATGTCGTGTAGAAGGGCTCCATAGAGGGGCACAAGCCACGTATACTCAAGATCTTTTACTACTCCATCTCTTATAAGCGTTGGAGTAAACCCCTTGTCTAACAATATCTTGTATAGCGCTAATGCTGCGCCAGCCACTATGTGTGCGTGGACTGGCCCATGATCATTATACATCATCCTCTTTACAACCATGACATTGCTCATACCCCATAGTTCCCCGACCTCCACATCACTAATTAAGGAGCCGTATGCTTCGCTTAACCAGGGGTATTCCTCAATAAACGCTTTTATGAGCTCTTGGTTTACTACAACCATTGATACCACTCGTGGAGTTAGGCTTTTTTCTAAGAAGAAATAGTCTATATAAACCTTTAAGCTGTTTCAAGGAATTTCTGTAGAGCCTTGTATGCTAGAGTGCTGTCAACGCTTAGTTAATTGTTGAATAGAGGTTTGTAGACATCTCTGGATCTCAATAGATCACGGCAATGATATAATAAAGATATAAGGAATATTAGTTTTTATATAAACACAGATCCACGGCGTTAAAAGGTGTCTTAAGTGAATTACAGTAAAAGCTCAGTCAACTTAACTGAGGATGAAATAAGGCATCTTTCACGCAAGGTCGAGAACATGTTGAATAAGCTATATGAAGACTCTGATGTAATTCTAATGACTGCTCCAAATGAAGATGTGCTTAAAAGCATAATACTGGAGATCCTTGGGGAGAGACCGATGAATCTTAAGGAAATACACGCAGTCTTAAGCGGTCTTGCAAGCGAAGACAAGATTAGAAAGGCATTACTGTCTCTAACTGATGGCGGGAAAATCCACGCAGATGAAATAGGTAAATTCAGGATCCTTGGTTCAATAAAGTAGCGGTAAATGATGTAAATAAGGCGCTTTTCACCCCTACTTTACACATTCTCACAGATACATACCCCACTGCGGCAGAGCTCATATAATGCCGCTAGTAGTTCATAGAAGTCTCTCACAACTCTACATGCTCCATGCTTAAGTAAGTCGTGGGCTCTCTTCTCGAAACCCGTTATTCCTATGAATAGTACTCCTGCCCTACTAGCGCTTAATGCATCAAGCCAGTAGTCCCCTATGAAAACTGCATCGCTTCTTTCAACAGAGCTTTTACTAAGCAAGTAACTTATTATCCACGACTTATCAAATAGCGATTCTTCTCTTCCCCCAAGAATCGTTAAGTCGTAGAGTGTGTATACGCCGTCAATCACGTGATCTAACCCCATTCCCTGGAGCTCTAGCCAAATACTGCTTGAGGGAACCTCCCTCCCAGTTACAATAACGTTTCTTACTCCAATAGATTTAAGTAGCTCCAATACTACAGCTGCTCCTGCAATAGGTTTGCCGTGCTTAGTTCTATAGATTCTTCTAAAGAACCTCCAGAAGTATTCTGAGCTGCCTTCTGGAGCAGCTCTCCAAGTTAATTCATCGCTTAAAAAGTAATTTAGGAATTCAACTAGGCTTAATGGCTTAAGGTCGAATGCCTTTCTGGATTCATTCACTGCTTCAAAGAAATCATATAGGTTGTTCACTAAAGTTAAGTCGTAGTCAAGTATGAGTAATCGGGGAACCATGGTTTCGTACTCCATGGATCAGTCGTGGGAGATTCTTCACAGATCAGTTCTCGGCAATCTCTTCATTCAAAAATCTATACTGTAGAAGGGGGATTAATAAGCTTGTCAATAGAGTCTTTAAGTGGCTAAGTTGCTCACCCATAGATTCACCTAAGGCTATGGAAATACATATAAAGCGCTGCAGCCAAGTATTACAAGGCATTGCGCAGCCAAATGCAATAGCAAGGGATGGTGAACGGCCTTAGGCGATGAAATATGTTAAATGCTAGCCTACCTAAAGTCGACGAAGTTTATGTTGATGCACAGAGAGCTCTAGAGAGCATTGCTGATGCTTACAGCGTAAGGAGAGCGGAGCACAGGGATATTCTAGGTGTAGTGAGGATTAATAGGCTGTGTCTGCCTGAAAATTACTCAGCCGGCTTCTTTGAAGATCTCCTGAATGCATACGGCAAGGCGTTTCATGTAGCTATTCATAGAGAGGATGGGGTTGTTGGATACGTTATGTGTAGAGTTGAAGTTAAGAAAGGGTTTTTCTCTGAAGAGAAGCTGAAGAGCCTCCACATAGTTAGCATAGCTGTTATGCCTAGACATAGGAGGAGGAAACTGGGTTACGCACTCATGGCTTACGCAATGAATTCCGGTAGAAGGGATTACGATTGCCGTGAGTCATACTTGGAGGTCCGAGTATCTAATGAACCCGCAATTAACTTATATAAGAAACTCGGGTATTCAATAATCACCGTCATTCCGCAATACTACCTTGATGGAGAGGACGCCTACCTTATGGCTAGGCCTATTTAGTTAATGCAAGAGGCTTTATTACATAGATTTGCAGACACTACTGTAGGGGGGGCTTTTGTCCAGCGGTAAGAGGATAATCATTTATAAGTCTAGGAGCGGGCTTAAGGATGGTTTACTCACATACTTCTATACATGGCAGGGGGAGAAGCCTCCTGAGAACCTAGACTTAATGACTCCTCTAATCAAGGATGTACAGCCGTGGATAAACTACATTTGGTGGAGTAACCCAGTGCCCGGTGTGCCAAGCGAATTCTTTGCAGTTAAGTGGAGTGGATTCCTCTACGTGCCTCATACGGGCACTTATAGATTCTACATAACTACAGACGATGGATCCAGGCTCTGGATAGATGATGTATTGATCATAGATGCTTGGAGGGATCAAGCTCCCACTACATACATTGGTGAACCATTAAACATTGATGCTGGCTACCACAGGTTGAAGTATTGGTTCTACAATAGATATGCTTTCGCTGAAGCAGTACTTGGATGGATACCTCCCTACGGAACTGCTGGAGTAATTCCAAAGGAGTACTTTAAACACATTGATTCAAACAAAGTGAAGTTCCGTGGGCTAAGCGAAGACTACTTAATTAAAGTACTCTATAGGGGAGGGGAGAAAAGCTGTATACCGAAAGCCAGGGAATGCGAAGTAGAAGTAGGCTTAGAAGAAGCGCCCGTTAAAGCTAAAATAATTATAATTGATAGAGGCAGTGGCTCAGTAATATATGAGGCACTGGATGAAGTAGAGCTATGGGGGGGAGATGAACTAGAAATATTAGTCGGCATTATTAAGCAAGCTGAGCCTTAGGTTAAAGCTAAGGCACGGCCTTTGAAGCATTTAACGCAACGAGAATCGCTTAAGTAAGCAAAGATTATGCGTGGGCTTAGCTAAAACTTATTACCACACATAGCGTTAAAGCACTAGTTACTGTAATAGGAGCTAGAGAGGTGGATTGTTTGTCAAAACACACTGTAACTGATAAAGAGCTTCAGAAGCTTCTCGAGGAAAAACAGAAGCAAGTAATGGATGAAAAACAGAAGTGGGTTAACAAAATGATTAAGAGCGCTAAACAACAGCATAAGATATGCCCGTACTTCGATAAGAAGACAAAGCAATGCTTCATAACTCTGGGGCTAAAGTGCGATAGAGAGGGGAGATTCGAGACTTGCCCCGTATTTAAGGCATTTCTAGAGAAGAAGTACGATGAGTATAGGGCGAAGGGAGCTCCTCTACCAATGAGCTTTGCAGATATAACGCTTCCCGTAGTTTGAGGTTAAGTAAAGTGTTTAATAGAGAGTTGAATTAAATACCGTTGAGGTGAACTCATGGATAGCTGTAAGAATCAATGTAATTACGAAATAAGTGACTTAGACAAGCTGTGGCTTGAATACGATAGGCAAAACGACGTACTATACATAAACTTCGGCTATGAATCGGGGGAAGCCGATGAAGAAGTACTCGTTGGAGATGACATAGTGATTAGGATTAAAAACAAAAGAGTAGTGGGCATAACAATAATGAACTTTAGCTCTAAGGCCAACATCACTATTATGTAGGCGCATCACTAGATCCATATAGAGGCAGCTGACTTCTATCACTATAGTGAACTACGTAGTGCTTGGGCTTTAATGCATTAACTATGTAGTGGAAGACTTTCCATGGATCGCTTCTATCCCCGCATGTATATACGTCAATTGTAGCATAGTTATTGCCAGGCCATGTGTGTATAGCTATGTGGCTTTCAACAACTAATGCTAAAACGGACACCCCTCCATGCTCTCCCCCTACTCTCCAATGCTTTACTTCAAGGATTGTAGTTGCACCGTGTTCAGCTGCCTTTACAACAGTCTTAGTGAGGAATTCCTCGTCGTTCAATAAGTCGCTCGGCGATCCATAGAGTTCTCCGTAAATGTGCCTCCCCTTCACTAAGGTGACCACTTCTCTATTCACCCTACAGCCACATCTCTATGAATTCATCTGCTGTAGAGCGGACTCCAGTAATTACTTTAACGCCAAGCTCTTCGATTACAGCTCTACTCTCATTACTGATGCTACTGCACACTAGGACAGCGACATTGTTTTCATCTAATGCTTCCTCAGCTTCATCAATGTTTATGGGTTTATCCACTACTTCCCTAAGGCTGTCTTCATCCAAGTCTATGAGAATTAAGTTACTTGAGGACTCAAAACTTGATACTACGTACTTTCCACCAACATTTTTAACAGCTAACGCAAGCCTATACATTTCCCCTCTTTATCCCCACGACTGATTTATGTGTTAGCAATCACGCATGCCTTTTTATATTTATCCACTATGAGTTTGCATTAATGATTTTTAACTAGCGATGTAAACTAAGGGAGTGTTTAGGACGGTGCGATTTCACGGAAGGTGCAACAATGGTTTTTAAAGCGTCTGAGGAGAAAGCTATTGAAATAGCTCTAGCTCTAAGGAATCTATTCACTAGCGCTAGCTTCAATGATGTAGTGGAGTTAGATGCGCAGTACAGAGCTATTAGAATGCTATACAACAGTACTCGCAGTAAGTGGCTTACAGCTCTAGTGGCTGTATCAAGTGCATTGATTAGCTATAGGTTAAGTGGGTTCGGCGAAGACTACTGGGTTGAAGTAGCATCATTCTTCAGTGGAAGAAGAATTGGTGGAGTGAGTGAATTGATTGAGGAATACAAGTGTTTCTTAGAGAACTTCTCTAAGTACAATAGAGTTGGGGTTAAAGTTAAGGAAGCAAGGCTGGAGAAATTCCTAAGGTCTAGTGTCGCAGCAGAGCTGTGTAAAGACCCATGCGTTTACGCCGCTAATCAAGGCAGCTTAGTTAAGGAGCTTGCCCATTTAATGAAGCAGAATGCTGTAGATAAGACAATAGCTTTTGCTGGAAAAATGTATTACTACGCTGCATCAATGATGTGCCCCAAAGCCTCACCCGACCCAGGGGTCTCAATGCCTATTGATGGGAGGATAGCTTACGTAACACTGGTAAGTGGCTTAGTTAAGCCCATTAACAATGATGTGCCGCTGCTCAGACGCAGAGCTTTAATCCTTGGAAAGTATAAGGGAGTCGCTGTAAATGCATGGAGGAGGGTTTCAGAGATCTCTCGCGTGCCATGCATTATTATTGATACTGTAGTCTGGCTTCTAGTGAGAGTATTTAAAAGCTCACGTGACTTAAGTGAAGCCGTGTCAATGCTTAGAGGAGTAGTTAATGAAGAGATTGCTTTAAAGCTAGTTAAAGTAGCTGAATCCCTCAATTTAGTGCCTCAATGAAGTGTATTTAAATCGCCTTACGCCATTAATCACGGGGTTACTGATTAAAGGTACTCAATGCTTCAGTAAGTGCTTCAGTGGACTTAAATGAGTGTAGAGAGTACATAGCAGTACTGCCTTTAGGTAGCATAGAGTGCCATGGAGAGCGCCTGCCTATAGCTATCGACTCATTGATAGCCCTTAGGCTAGCTGAAGAACTCTTGAAAAAGACTTGGCGTAATTGATGACGTGTACATACTCATTCTGCAGCCAATTAACTAAGGCTTCTCAGCTGAATAGTCAGATCTTTTCTCAATAAGCCTGAGGCCTAAGACTCTTTTAAACATTCTTAGAGACATCTATTCATAGCTGTCAAAGACTGGGGGTTTCAAGGGATTCCTAGTTCTGAACACTCATGGAGGCAATAAGAGCGTAGTGTATGTATTCATTAGAGAAGCAACATTCCCGGAGGCAGGGCTGTTGCAGTAGATCTATGGAGAGCGGCTGGGCAGCTAGGACTAGAGTACTGTCATGCATGCCTGCTTGAAGTGGAGTTAGCTAAACACCTGAGGGCAGAGTTCTATGTAGAAGGGGATATAAGTGAAGCTAGGCTGTCTCCAAGAGATTGCATTGCTTATACAAATGCGCGATCAGGGCGCTTCGGTAAAGAGCCTGGCTTAAGCGAATTCACTGACTCGCTAATCAATGCTTTTAGAGAAGCCGTTAAGCACATACTTAGGACTTCGCAACATTAATAGCTCTCCACACTATGTTAGCATAACTTAGGTGAAACCTTGAAGAGCTATGAATACATTGATCTAAGCCCCGATGAATACTACATCTTACATCCAAGGCCAGCTTACCTAATAGTCACTGCCAAGCCCGGTGGAGGGCTTAACGTTATGGCTGCATCATGGGTTACACCCGTTAGTGGAGAGCCTCCCTTAGTGGCTTTAGCCATAGGTAAAGAAGCGTTGACTAACGAGCTACTCATGACTAGGAGGGAGTTCACAATAAACATTGTTGGAGAAGAACACGTCAACGAAGTCTATAGAGCTGGCTCAATGAGTGGTAGGAGCATTGATAAGTGGATGGCGCTTGGCTTTGAAGAAGTTAAATCAACTAAAGTAAGTGTACCGGGTATAAGGAACTCTTATGGATTCCTTGAATGCATTGTAAATAGCGTGCATGAGGCTGGAGAGTCAACGCTATTCATAGCTGAAGTACTCGGAGCACACGTTAGAAAGGATCTTTATGGGAGATACGGGTGGAACTACGAGAAGGCGAAGGTGCTTTTACACGATAGGGGTAGGGCGTTTGTTCTACCGGGTAGAAAGATATTCGCTGGGAAATCAGTGTAGCTACTTTTCTCTAAACACTAATTTTTCAAGAATTTTCAAGAGCTCTTGCTTAACCACGGGATCTATGGGCTTTGAATACTCAACGATCTCCATCGCTTTAGAGTACATTTCCTTAATTAGCTCTTCACTATGGCTTAAGCTACCGGTTCTCTTAACTACTTCTTGAACACTCTTAACGTCATCTAAATCTATTTCTCTGCGTGAATCATATATTTCCTCAAGCATTTTCCTATCACTTACGCTTCCCAACTCATATGCTTTAACTACTAGGAGCGTCTTCTTCCTCTCCCTTACATCGCTTCCAACGGGTTTTCCAGTGACTCTAGGATCTCCATACAGGCCAAGTATGTCGTCTCTTAGCTGGAATGCTATGCCGGCGGGCTTTGAGAAATCGCTGTATAGTCTTAAGAGCTCTCCATCGCTTGGATCTCTAGCTATAACCCCTAAGTGCAGTGGCAGTTCGACAGTGTATGAAGCAGTCTTTAACTCATGTACTCTCAATACATCAGCTGCCTTTACTTCTCTAAGGGACTTATTGGCCATGAGTACGTCTAAGTACTGTCCATAAGCCACTGCCCTAAGGCCTTCTGAATACCTTTTAACTAATGCAGTGACTACTTCTGGTTTAAGGCTTAAGTTAGCTATGGTCCCTACAGCTATTGATTCAAGGTAGTCGCCAGCGACAATAGCTTGAGATATCCCGTAGTGATTGCAGTCACCTATAAAGCCCCGGCTAATGCACTTATCCCTGAAGAAAGCGTGCAGCGTCGGCCCACCCCTCCTAACTTCATCTCTATCCATGACGTCGTCGTGTACTAATAAATAGCTTTGAAGGAACTCCACAGAAGCCATTAACTCCTTAACGGGCTCTAAGTCCGTTAATCCACGGGATAAGTACCCTAGAGCAATTAATATAGCTCTAAGCCTCTTACCGCCGCGTAAAGTATGTTCACTTACGCTATATACAAGTTCTCCAAGCCCTTCATGAACCCCCATTGCTTCGTTTAAATATTTATTGAGGAAGTTCCTCAGCACATCGTCTACTTCACTAAGCAGTCTACTTAAATCCACAGGCCACACCTGGAAGGTGTAAATCTGGGGAGGAAAGTAATAAGTTGTTTAACAAAGCCAAATCCTTCAGGGAACTTAATGTAGATTTAAAGCTCTTTAAACGTCTCTAAGGCGCAACTAAGTAGATCCTTTATGAATTCAGCGAACTCACTTATGTCAGCCTCCATTAAGTAAGATGCTTTTGGAAGAAGCTCAGCTTTATCTAGGAAGAATAAGAGTGGTTTAAGGAATACGTTTATCAATATAAAGCTACTGGCTTCATGCCCATACAGTTCTCTGAGAACTGAATAGAGCTTATCCGGCTTCCCAAGGAATAGCGAAGTAGATCTCTCAAGCCCCCTGCTCATACACAGCAGATCAATGGCATTTATTAAGCCCGGGGCTTTCTTAAAAGCATTCTCCCTGATAAAGCCCTCTAACTTGGACTCCACTTCGATCTCCAAAGTCTATAGAATGAGCCGAGCTTTTTAAGTACTAACTCAATGACTATTGATAAATGAATTCATGAATACTCAACGCAGTTAAGGGACTTCAATACATTGAATGCGTAGGAAACGGGGTCAACTCCCTTAAGCCAATCACTATAGCCACGAGCCCACTCAGTAAGAGGCACTGCTGCAGCTGCAAAATGAGATCTTGTAGGGAGGAGGTCGAATGCGTATTCGAATGAATCAATTATTTCGCATCCAAGTGAAGTAAGCGCATTAATAAATGCCTCTAACGTTGTAAGAACACCGATCTTTGCAGGCAGCATGATGCATAAGATAACTTCCCCAGTGGAGCTAGAGCCACTGCAATTAACTGCTAGTGGGTGGCGTATGACTGAATTACATAAGTTAAGTGGTTCATGAGCCTTTAAGTACAAGCACTTAATTACTTGTTGAACGTACTTACTTCTCAAAACAGCTAGCCTATATCCATAAATGAGTTTCTCAGCGTGCTCTACGTGGCTTTCAAACCTAATGAACTTCCTCCCAAGCCTTTCTTCAACAGCTTTCTTTATTCCCCTAATGCTGAGGCCTGGGCTTACTGACAATGCATGGAGTACTGCTAGGTCTATTTTATCGAACCTAGCTCGACCAACTACGTCTTCTTCTCTAATGAATCTCTTAGCGCTCACTAAGTCTTCAACTACTTTTGGCTCAACCAAGTCTTCAACATGTCCTAAGAGGAATTTATCTAATAGATCTATCCTAGGCTTAGACCTTATTGTATATTCACTGATGTATACGTCAGCTGTAGGCGATGGCTCAGGCTTAACATAGCTAGCTAGATCTCTTGGAATTAGGAATGACGCTATAAGTATTGATGGAGGAACCATTGATAGGGCTCTAATGTAGGGTATTCTAAATACTGCTTCATCTAAGTTGCACTCCCTAACCTTCATACGTCTGTATACAGCAATGACTCCAATAAGGCCTAGCTTGCTGTACATTACATCAGGCTTAAGGGAAAAGCCAAATCTATCCA
Source organism: uncultured Sulfolobales archaeon (assembly GCA_938045475.1). Classification (GTDB taxonomy): domain Archaea; phylum Thermoproteota; class Thermoprotei_A; order Sulfolobales; family Desulfurococcaceae; genus JANXDZ01. The sequence continues at coordinate 52,485 of CALIML010000004.1, read as the reverse complement.
CAGCGTACTCAAAGAAGTAAGCTACCCGCTCTTGAGGCATTGGAATACTCCTTGAAAGCCTTGATGACGATAGTACGTTGAGATAGTAGAGAGTATTTATAAGCGTGGCTTCAGACTTATCTAATCGCTTGAGAGCGTCTAGATTAGACATGAAGTAAGCTAATCCCCCAAGCACTAAGAATGCCTTATTAAAAATTTAAATCTTATATCTTTTTAAGAATAAATTATTTGCCTTTAACGTCATTTCACCGTTCCCACGGTGTATACATTTAATTAGTTGTATTTGATTATACAATGTTTGGTGGGATATATATGGATTGGACTAAGGTAGCTAAATACATTAATCCAAGCACTGCCAAATTAATCTACTTATCAGTGCTGCTTGCAGTTACTTTAATTATTGGAGCTGTTAGGGCTCTAGCTAGTGGAGATGCTTCAGTTACTGGCGGCAGTGTAGATCCTTACGAAAACAGCATTCTTTGAAGCTAGTGGTTTCATAGTTTAAACTCAGTGATTTTTTTAGAGTACTTAATTACTCTCTCCTCAATTACATCCACTCCTATGCCTGGCTTACTAGGTGCAGTTATTGTTCCATCACTATTAAGAGTCCAGGGAGGCTCCACTAACTCCTCTTCATAATACCTAGATGACTCCGATATATCGTTTGGATACCTTACGTTATTTAGAGTTGCTGCAGCTACTTGAAATCCTCTCCCAATACCTGTTTCAAGCATTCCCCCAATCCATATTGGTATGCCGAGATCCTTCATGTAGTCATTTATTAACTTAGCTTCATGCAGTCCACCTACTCGAGCTGGCTTTACATTAATTACCTTCATAGATCCAATCCTTGCCCCAGTTAATGCATCGCTTAAGCTTTTAATGCTTTCGTCAAGGCATATGGGTGTCCTGATCATTGATTGAAGCACTGAGTGCTCGTAGAGATCGTCGTAGTTCAGGGGTTGTTCAATCATTAACAGCTCATACTTATCTAGCTCCTTGAATACGCTTGCGTAATTAATGGTATACGATGCATTTGCATCAATCATTAATGGAATTTCGCCAAAGGTCTTTCTAATGGCTTTAACTGGCTCAAGATCCCATCCCGGCTTGGCCTTTACTTTAACTCTCCTATAACCCCTCTCAAGATATTTATCCACTGCCTTAATTAAAGCACTCAAGTCTCCGATAACTCCTATGCTTATACCGGGTTCGACCCTATCCCTAATTCCGCCCAGCACTTTGTAGAGAGGTTTCCCAAGCCTCCTTGAGTACAGATCCCAGAGAGCGAATTCAAGTCCTGCCTTAGCCATTCTATAGCCTCTGAAAATAGATAGCTTGCTTTGAATATCCCTAGGGCTCTCAACTACTCTATCCTTGCTAAGTACAGGCGTGAAGAACTCCTTGTAGACGTATAGCGTTGTATCAACAGTCTCGTAGGAGTATAGTGGTGCATCATCAACTGGCGCTTCACCCCAGCCCGCCTCTCCATAAGCATCCTCAACTTTCACTATAACGCAGTGTCTATCAATTGTTTTGCCAAAGCTTGTTTCAAAAACTTCTCTTAACTTAACTACCACGTGGTATAAGATTACCTTAGTTAGCTCCACGGGAACTCCCCCCTAAGTATCTCCCTCAAGCTCCTCCTCCATAAAATGTAGTAGCTTCTCCTAACTCCTTCATCAATAAAGCTCGTGAACCAAGCGACTACGTAGCCCATTGAATTGATGTAGTAATTGAATGCTTTACGTAAAAGAAGCCTCCACTTAACTGCTTCACTTAAGTCTACCTTCTTTAAGTAATTTAAATCCCCAGGTATTTCTATTAGAACTATGTCGCTCTTATTGGAGAGTTCAACGTCTTCTGTTAAAGCCACATCATTGACTACTCTAACTCTAGTTGCTGGAAAAGCATCAAGCTTAGCTAATTCATCCATGCTTGGGCTCCTGACTTCGCCTCTAAGTACTTTTAAAACTCTAGCTGACTTAATCCACCACTCTGCTTCAAATCTATCGCTAGGCAAACCCCTGTTTAATTCATCAATTAATTCACCGTAGTAGTCTTCGCGGAAGCTTCTAACTACTACGCCGAACTTACATATGTTGAAGTAAGCGTTTGGGCTCTGCATAGGGTCGTAAGTCCACTTAATTAAGCTATACCCCTTACTTAACGCTAGCTCCCTCTGAGAGATCTTGAGTTCATACCCGACTCCCTGAAACCTGCTTTCAGGCACTACTCCGAGGAGGTGGCTGTATAGGTATATTAACCCATCATCATAGCCCGGCACACCGAACGCTAATCCAACTGCTTCACCATCCTCACTGTAGACTCCTAGCGCCAAGCCTCCATTCCTATGGCCAGCTATAATCATGTGATATGTAACTGCTCCACTATAGTCGCGCATCCCCCAAATCCTTAGTTGAACATCCATTAGCTTACGGTAGTCGCTTACGTCAACTGGCTCACGTATAGTAAACTTTCTTCCACCAACCACTACCTCCCTGCAGTAGGTCAAGGGCTCCACCATATCGAAGGCTTAATAACGTAGTTAATAAGAATTGCTAAAAATAATTAGTGTGCAGGGGGCATTGATTGGAGTACAAGCACTCCCTAAATAAGCCATACGATCTAGTGCTTACACTCCTCCCCTCATTTACATACCCATTGTTTAGTGAAAGAGGGGAGTTATTGATTAAAGACTATGGATACTGTAGAGGCATGGAAGTTCGGAGAGCTGAGTCAAGCATTATAGTTAGTGGATGCAGCAACGAGGAATTCATTAGTGAAGTCCTAGGGCTATGGTATGATCCAATGGATTACTTAAGTGATTTAAGCAGCCCACTTAAGAACTTAATTGAAGAACTCGCATGGAGCTTCAGAAAGATCAGGCTTTCAATATCAACTATGGATAAGTGGCTTGTCTTCGCATCGTGCTTCCTATCTAGAGCAACGAACTACTACTCTAATACAGTTAAATGGGTTAGAGCAATAGCCTCAGTTAACGTGGATTCCGCGAAGAGAGTTGACTTAGTTAGCGTTAGCACTAGCTTTCAAGTAAGGCAGTTCAATTACTTACTGAAGAATACTGACATCCTAGAAGTCCTCGCTGAAGTAGGCAACGACTTAAGTGAATTAATCGCTCTTAGAAGGAGGATGCTTAAATACCCATTCATTGGCGTAAAGACTGTTGATGCATACTTATTGTTTTCAACTAAGCACTCCGTATTTACGCCAATCGACAGACACTACAAGTCGTTCGCTAGGGAGTTCCTTGGATTGAAGGAATACGTTGAGCCGAGAAAGGACTTGTGCTCCAGCTATTACTGCTGGAATTGCCATAGGAGGAATAGGTGTCTAGCTTGGTTTAGCATGAATTCATTCGGCAGACTCAGTGGGTGGATTCAGACCATAGCGTACTTAAACTCTAAGACTGGCTTAATAAAGGATCTTGCGTCTAAAAGAGCTCTGCAAAGTAAGTAAAGCTAAGCTAGTCAACGCTGCTTCTAAGACTTGATTGTAAGGAATGGGCACTTACTCCAGTACTTAATGCATTCAGCTACCTGGCTCTTAGTCAAGTACCTAGCTTGAACAACGCAGCGCCCAACATAATACTTGCCTCCACTCTCATCCTCGCCCTCTATTAATTCAAAGAAGTTGCATCCACATTCAACCGGCTCCCTAAGTGCAAATACTGGGAGATATATCGGTAGGCCCCTCTTACGGCCCACGAAATGCTCCTCTAGACTCAGCTCAACACACCCTTCACTATGAAAGGGCCTGGGAGTTAAAAAGGCGTTTTAGCCCATGCTCAGGGCCTCCATGAATAGTTAAGAACTTATTTATACAAGTCTTAGTGTTGAACAGTGGTTGCCGTGAAGTGCTTAATCAATGCAGCCTCCCTTAAAGTAGCTCTAAGCGCTAAGCATAGGTTGATGCAGAGCTTCACACACCTGGAGGGCTATTGCTGTAAAGGCTTCAGGGAGTTTAGAGAGCCGGGGGGTAGTGTTTATTGGAGACTACTCCTTCTTTAAGCCAAGTGGAGTTCTTTCTCAACAGACTTCTAGCATTAATAGAGTCTACTCATGTGAGTTACGATAGAGCTTATAAGATCACTTTACGTCGCTACAGAGCCTCGAAATGGCTTACTGAATCTCTATACCGCATAGGTTACTACACAGCTCTTTACTACCATTCATTGAGGTGGCTGGCTCGAAAGAAAGGTTATGGAGGTAAGCGCGGTGGCGCTATAGCGTTCTTCAGGGACCTGGGGTTTAGCGTCAGAAGGCTCATTGATGCAATCAATGATGAAGCATCTGATCTAAGTACAGTAAAGAAGCTGAGCTTGAAGTACTCATACCCGGAGTACGTGGTTAGGGAGTTGTTGAACTACATGAATGCTAGTGAAGTAGAGGAGTACCTGAAGTCCCTCAACGATAGAAGGGTGTGGCTCAAAGTGAATTTATCTAGAGCCACCTTAGAGGACGCATTGGCGTGCCTTGAGGATGAGGGCGTTAAAACAGAGGCCTCGAGGCATTTGGACTACATGCTGTTAGTGAAGTCCCCGAAGTGGTTTAAGGCAGGGTCGTCAAAGTGTTTTTTAAAGAAGCTAGTGATACCTCAAGATATCGCTAGCGCATGGGTTGTGGAAGTAGTTAAGTCGCTAAAGCCTGCGGAACTAATTGATGCATGCAGTGCTCCTGGAGTAAAGCTATGCAGCATAATCTCCTTCAGCCACTTAAAGAAGGCAGTGGCATGCGACATATCTGAAAGGAGGATTCTCAACATCTACAAGTTACTGGAGTTTGCTAAAGCCCCCGCTGTAAAGACGTTAATCGTAAATACTGATAGCTCTAAAGCCTCTTTCTCAATGAAGGCGGACTTAGCATTAATTGATGCTCCGTGTAGTGGAAGCGGTGCTGTGCCAAGCGATCCAGCAGTAAAGATCTCGATCAGCGGGGAGGGAAAGATAAGCTACTATAGTGAAATACAGTTGAAAATCGTTGAGAACATGGTTAAACACTCTGAGTCAATAGTCTACTCTGTCTGCAGCCTCCACCCAGCAGAAGGAGAGTTAATTGTAGAAAAGTTAGTTAAAGAAGGCCTAGTTGAATTAGTTAAGCTAGGGGATATACCGCTTAGAACGGCTTACAGAGGCTTCAGTGTTTCAAGCAACAGCTATAGAACCTACCCCCACAGGGACTTGAGCCAAGCATTCTATATAGCTGCACTAAAGCCTGTTAAAAGACGGCTGGGATAAGTAATGGAGGTTAAGCATGCAGTAGGTCCGTATCCAAGCAGGCGCGCCAACGGATATATAGCGATCATTGATTCAGTCGGGCCCCCCAAGGCATGTCCATACAATTGCGTATACTGCCCAATTAAGGGAGGGGGGGCTAAAACCACTACTACCATTAAACGCTTAGTGAGTCCAGATAGAGTTCTCAGGAGCTTTGAGCAATTAATGGATGGCATTGGGGGAGGAGTGAGGGCAGTACTAGTTAACGGCATGGGGGATCCTCTACTAAATGAGTTCTTCTCAGAAATCGTTGATTCTCTAGCTAAAGTACTGAAGAAGAGGAAGCTTGACGCCGAGCTTTGGATAAAGACCTCTCTTCAAACCCATGCTGTAGCCAGTAGAAGGCTTGACTTGGCTAACGTAGATAGAGTCTATGTAGTATTTGACGCTGGCTCTAGCGAAGACTATGCAACTATAAATGAGCCGCACCACGGACTTAAGCTAAGCACTCTCATTAATTACTTAAAGAACTTAAATGAGGGAGGGAAAATTGTTGCAGAACTAAGCTTAGTCAGCATTGGGGAGCTTCCCTTAAACTGGAGCCGGGAGTCCCTTGAACTAATAGCCATTAGCTATAGAAAGGCTGGAGTGCGAAAAGCAGTAGTTAGAACTATTGACAGACCCCCAAGGTTAAGCGGTGTAAGACCTGCCCCAGAAGCTGCGTTAAGGAGGGCTGCTGAGAGCCTCACTGAGCAAGGAATTGAGCCACTGCTCCTCTTAGAGAAACCCCAATTCCACTACAGTGAAGTAGTAGTGCCCAGCACCACAGATCTATATAGCCTGCTCCTCAGGAGGCCCATGACTATAACTGAGCTAAGGCGCAGCTTTAGGATACCATACAGCGACCTATGGGGAGCGATAGAGTCATTGATGAACCGCGGCATTGTTGAAGAAGTTGTTTGGAGAGGGAAGGTATTCTATAGAGGGATTACGTCATAGTCCGTAGCGTTTGTTGATCATTGATAGAGCTAGCGGTGCAAAAAGCATTGTCGCAAGCACTGTAGCTATAGCTGTAGAGTAATCACTTAAGTATATTAGCCCTAAGCTAAGGCTTGAGCTCAATAGTACAGTATCTAAAGAACCTCTGGCAACCATGATTGCCCCAATTTTAAGTCCCTTAACTGAATTCTTTAATAGAATAGCTGAAGACGCTCCGCACCCAATTACTTTGCCGATAACTCCGGTGGCCAATATAGTGAGGAACAGTACTGTATCAATGTGCACTACTGATGCTGTGAAGCCGGCGTAGCTAAAGAAGAGCGGGACTAGAGTTGTATCGAGAAATACGTTTAAGTCTTCAAGGAACTTCCCCACGGATACGCTCGCTCTTATCATTGGATCCCTGTACCCCTTGAATCCATTGATGACTAAACCAGCTAGGTATGCACCAATGAGTGGCCCGAGGCCCACCATATAGGATGCTATGGCTAGCGAGAACAGCGCGCTCATTGATGTCACTACGAAGTCCCTATAGCTTCTAAAAACGACTCTAGCCATGCCCCTATACTTCTTCAGCAATTCTTTAGGCACTAGCATGGAGATAGCTATTAGGACTGCTGCTGGAATAGACTTTGCAACAATGGATGGAGGAGCTACTTCTCCAGACGCTATAGCTGCAATAGCTACTGCTACAATTATGTCATCTATAAAGCTGGCGCTGCTGGCTATATCTCTAACATCTCCTTCGCTTAGGCTGAGCAATAGTGCTCCAACTACTTCAGTAGCAGTATTTGAAATAGATATTGATAGCACTAGCGCTCTAGTAGGGCTTAAGCCCACTGTAGTAAGGGCTAGGTAAGTCAGTGTGAATGTAGTTACGACTCCAGCTACTCCAGTAATTACTGACGAAGCCCCCCTCATCGACTCTATGCGTGCTGAAAGCCCAACGTAGAACATTAGTATGGATGCTGAAAACATAGCTATAGGCTTTAGCTCAGCGCAGTATGCCGCGTCTATCCCTAAGACGTATGATGCAGCAAGTCCCACTGCTATAAAGCCAATTATTTGGCTAAGCCCTTTCCTCTCCAGCGGAAGAGCTATAGCTCTTCCAGCAACGTATGTCAAAGCCATTAAGACTATTGCATCCAATTGAACCTCTCCAAACATTTTCTCCGGGAATGCTCACTTTTTGCTTTACGCCCTCTTATATCAATGACTGCTGCACCCCGCTCTCTATCACTAAATTCGTTCACGAGCTTGAGGCAGTGGAACTGTTTCTACCTAGTGTAAAGCTTTCAGCTTGTGCGGCTTTAACAACGATCTGGGTCCTTAATACCTTAATTTGTTGAGGTCGCACATGGCCTTAGCTACTATTAGTGGAAGCACTACAGTAGCGTCTCCGTAGACTATGGCGCTCTTAGCGCTTGGCTTTACTTTATTCCACGATACAGCTTCCCTAGGCTGAGCTCCGCTGAGACTGCCATCATACTCTACTGCAGTCGTTATGTAAACGCCGTAGTCCAACCCATCCCTGAATTGAGCCCACCATATAGTGTGGTGCTTGCTTATGCCTCCGCCAATTATTAGTGCTCCAAGCTTTTCCGCTCCAAAGACTATGTCAGCCAAGATCTTTTCATCTTCAAAGACTTCCAGCTTAAAATTCGTTAACTGAGATTGTGTAAATAAGTGGAATCCGAAAGCTCCATCAATTATTCCTGGAACTACTACTGGCACACTTCTTTCATAAGCTGATCTAAGGAGTGAGGCTCTGTCGTTAATTAAGCTCCCAGCTAACTTAAGTAATTCAACACCGCTCCACTCCCTCTTTACTCTAATAGCTTCATCAATGAGCTTCTTAACGAAGCCTTCAATAGCAGCTCCATAGCTTTCAACAGGTATGAATACGTTGCCCAATCTATGGATGTTTAAGTCGCGTAGAAAGACGTCGTCAACATCGAATCTACCGCTGTAGTATTTACTTCCTACTCCTCTAGCGATATCATGGTCTATCGCTCCACAAGTAGTGATCACGATGTCGGCAAACCCTTCTCTAATTAACTGAGCTATTAATCCGCGTAAACCAGTTGAAACCACGTTTCCCGTAAATGAGAGAATTCTCTTAACTTCCCTAGCCCCCCACATCTCGGCTACAATCTCTGAAGCTAGAGACACGTGTGTAGCCATGAATCCGCCTGAATTGCCCATTCTTTTAACTAATTCACACACAGTCATGGAGGGCTCAATGAAGTAGTCTTCAACGGCTTTTAAGAGTAGTTCAGCTCTAGCCTTACTAATTAAATCACTTGAATCCACAGCCTAACACCCAGCCGTCATATTTTATGAAGTTCTATAAGTGCTTTCTTATGGTACTTTCGCTAAGTAGAAAGGAGATCAGCCGTAGTCAATAGTTTCTATTTCGAGGAGTTGTAGAGCTAATCCATCTCCTCAACTTTCACTTAATTACTTTAAACGCTATGTAGAGAGCTATGAATGGAGCGATGAGCGTTAGGATCAACGTTACTATGAATAGCGTTTCTGCGCCAGTAATAAGGCCCACCCTTCTACTGGCTCAATTAGAAATTAGTATCACTGGAGTATATAAACTTGTATTACTTTAATCCCCCATCCTAGTTAAAGACTCTTCCTTAAGAAAAACTTTTATAGTAAGGAAAGCTCGGTTCACGCAGGGGATTAGCGTTGAGTTCTCCAAATGTGTTTCTGGAGTTCTTGAAGTCTAGGAGGAGCATAAGAAAGTTTAAGCCTCAGGAAGTCCCATTGGAGACAGTCAATAGAATTCTTGATGCAGCTCGCTATGCTCCAAGCGCTGGAAATAGACAGCCGTGGACATTTATTGTAGTGTTAAACAAGGAAGTTAGGGGTGTGCTTGCGAAAATACATGCATGGGCTTTCCCCCTTGAGGGAGCTCCAGTGAACATAGTTGTTGCATGCAATAAGGATGCTTCTCCACACTCATTTCAAGTAGATTGCGCTAATGCAGCTATGTACATAATGCTTGCAGCCCACGCCCTAGGTCTTGGAACTGTGTGGATTCAAAGCCTTAGGAACATAAGTGAAGTACAGAGAATAGTTAAACTGCCTGAAAACCACGTGCCAGTAGCCATCATAGCCTTAGGGTATCCTGATGAAAGCCCAGGTCCTAGGCCTAGAAAGGATCTTAGTGAAATAACGTGCATAGATGAATTCTGTAAGTGAAGTTGATTGTGCAACTACTGCTCTACAAGCCACTACTTTACTTAACAATTTTTCCTCTAAACGCTTATAATGTTGTCTAAGAGTGTCTTAATTCACGGTGAACTGACATGATCGCTGTTTCAACAATGCTTTACAGTGATCTAGATTTAGAGAGGGCTGTTATGGCCTTAGCTAGCTCGGGTTTATTCAAAGAAGTAGAGCTCAGTCACATTCACTTAGATGGATTAAGCATAGATCAGTTCGTAAGAGTTTCCGGAAGCGTAAGTGATTTACTGAGCACACACAGCCTATCTATGAGGGTAGCCCATGCGCCCACAGTCATCAGTGAAGTACCTGGAGAGTGCGAAGCCTTTAAAAGAATGTCCAGCTGGCTGGAGGCATTAAGTCAAGCTGGGCTGGAGCACGTAGTCATCCATTCATTCTATACTAGAGCTTCACTAGACATGAAGTTGCTAAATTGGCTTCAGATGCAGTTTGAATTAAATAAGCGATTACTTAAGAGAATAGACTTGTATGCGAAAGACCTTGGCTTAGCGGTCTTTGTTGAAAACAGCTCTAAGAAATGGATTACCACTAACTTACCCCAAGACCTCGTTGAATTAATCGAGGTCTTGGAGAACACAAAAATATGCTTTGACGTAGGCCATGCACACGTCAATGGCTACAACCTCTCAGAGTTCTACAAGTACGTAAGGAATTACTTAGGCATAGTGCACTTACACGACAACGATGGAACTAGGGACCAGCATCTGCCACCGTACAGCGGCAGCATAGACTGGGCTTCCCTACTGAAGCACTTTAATAGGAACAACATGTACGTACTTGAAGTATATGGAACATCAATTAAGGCTGCAAATATGTTGAAGTGGTTGGCGCACTTCGTTAAAATGAATGGAATGGCTTAGGAAATCTTCTCACCAACACTCTTGAATAACTTAAACAGTTGATTTGCCAAGCAGGTCTTCGCAGAGCCAGCACCAGTGATCTCAGTCGTTGAGGGGCGCGCCGCCATAAAAGGCTTTCAACGCTTCCCTTAAGCCTTTCTCCAATGGAGTTGGCGTAAACCCTATGGCTTCCTTCAGCTTTGATATGTCCGCTGAGCTACGCTTAATGTCGCCTGGTCTCTCCACTGCATAAATCGGCTTGATCTTAACTCCAAGCACGTTCATTAGTTTTTCGGCTAGTGCATTAATTGATGTTTCTTCTCCAGAGCCAACATTGTATACTGCTCCATTGAATGATCCTTCTTCAATAAATGATTCTATTACTCGTGCAACATCAATTACATATATGAAGTCTCGCGTTTGAGCTCCATCGCCATATATTATGGGGGGCTTGCCCTCCATAAGTCTATCAATGAAGGAATTGATGGCGCCTGCGTAAGCAGGGTTTTGGCCTGGCCCATATACGTTGAAGAGCCTTAGGACAACGTGTTTAAGCTCATATAGATCAGCGTATTGCTTCAATACTTGCTCACTCATTAACTTGCTTAATCCATAGGGGGATTTGGGGTTTAGCTTATGGCTTTCCTTCACGGGGATCTCGACGGGCTCTCCATAGACTGCTGCAGAACTTAAGTAGATTAGCTTGCTCCCCTTTTTAGCGCATTCAAAGCCCACGCGAGCTGTAGATACTACATTGTTTTCAAAGTACTTAACGGGGTCTCTAATAGACTCCTCTACACTAACGTATGCAGCGGCATGAATGACTATGTCGAAGCCCTCGTAATTGTCGAATATCCTTACATCACTGTTAACTACAGGTATTTCATACGTACTTAATCTCCTAAGTGCATAGGGGCTTGAGCGCTCCAAGCTATCGACGACTACTACTTCAAAACCCCTATTCCTCAAGTACAGCGCAACGTTATGCCCAATGAAGCCAGCTCCACCAGTTATAAGAATCCTCAACTAAACCCCCAATTCAATTACTTATGTCTCAAATGATAAGCGGGTTTAAATAAATGCTTTAAGCATCCTCCACGGAGTGCGGAGAAGTACTGATGCAATAGTATCGATACAAAGATCTCGGCGGATTCGCGGAATTCAAACTCAAAGCCTATATACAGTGGGGCTGCCGACTGTTTTTCCCTCCCACACTACAGTCCCATATATGGATTCGTATTGTTCCACACCTAGTCATTGAGCTCAGCTCCTTTCGATGCGAATCCATAGCTCTCTACATCCGAAGGCGCGCGAGAATTCAGCTATATCTCATCTAGAACTTAAGTATGTTAAGTTATCTATGAGGACGTGAAACACTGTATGAACTTAAATACTGCCACTGCCCCTACGTCTTCAGCACCCTCGCCATGAGCAACTTTTGAAGAAGCTGTATCTACTTACTTCGACCTTATCCGTATAATATTTGATAAAAATTTATAACATTACTCTATGTATAGTAAAATACTTGAGGTGGGAAGGATAACTATTAAAAAATATATTATATTTGTGATGATAGTTGCAGTAATAGCAGCATTAGGAGCATATGTTTTCATTATGAGAGAAGAGGCTGCTTTTGAACAAGTATTGATAGTGGGGACCACGTACGACCCAAAAACCCTTGATCCCGCCTTAGCATATGACATAGCCTCCTCCATGATAATACAGAACATTTACGACTCATTAGTTGGATACGAACCAGGAACAACTGTACTCTCGCCGAAGCTGGCGGAGAGATGGGAGTCGAATGAGAATGCTACTGAGTGGATATTCTATTTGAGAAAGAACGTTAAGTTTCACAATGGAATAGAACTAACTGCAGAAATAGTTAAGCAAAGTATTGAAAGAGCTAAGGACCTGCAGGGTCCTCCATCATTTCTACTCGACGTCATTGATGAAGTTGAGGCTTTAGATGAGTACGCAGTTAAGTTTGTTCTTAAATACTCGTTTGCCCCATTCCCATCTCTTGCCGCATTTATGACGTTCTCCCCAGTTCCCCCTAATGCAACAGATTTAGAGACTAAGCCTATAGGGACCGGCCCATTTAAATTTGAATCGTGGATTAAAGGACAACAGCTAGTGTTAGTTGCAAATAAAGATTATTGGAGGGGGTCGCCTAAATTAGACAAGATCATATTTAGGTTTTACGCCGATCCAAGTTCTCTAAGAATAGCCCTAGAGAAAGGTGAAATAGATATCGCAATAGGTATTCAGCCTTCAGATGTCCCCATATTATCGGATAATCCAAGGATCAAAACAGTATCAATAAGTGGGTTAGTTATAGAGTGGCTTGGAATGAATCATAGAAGAGAGCCCCTCAACAATGTTTTAGTGAGAAAGGCCATAAACTATGCAATAGACTATGACTACATACTCAACAACATATTGTGGGGCACTGCAACAAGACTTCACGGACCTCTACCGCCGGGAGTAGTGGGCTATGACCCGGAGGCGGAAGAATACAGCTATAAGTACAACCCACAGCTAGCAGCCCAGCTCTTAGCAGAAGCTGGATATCCAGGAGGGAGGGGGTTGAGGGAACTAGAGTTAATTATCAGCACGGAGGAGAGAGCTGAAAGAGGAGAAGTAGCGGCCCTAATACAAAGTAAGTTAGAGAATATAGGAATTAAAGTAAGGATAGTGAACTTAGATTGGTCTTCATTCCTCGAAAGGCTATTCAATTACGACTTCGACTTATATATGGTGGACTGGTTCCCTGACTACGTTGACCCCGATGACTGGATAACTCCGCTGTTCAGCAGCCAGGGATTAGCCATAGATGGATACGTGAATCCAAGAGTTGATGAATTAGCCCTACTGGCCAGACAGTTAACGGATCTGGAGGAGAGAATAGAAATTTACAAGGAGTTACAGAGGATAATAGTGGAGGATGCTCCGTGGGCATTCCTATACGTTCCAAGCCAATATGTATTCATGCAGAAAAACGTTGAAGGATTCGTGCTATACCCAGCGTATTACATAGATTTCTACCCTGTGTATAAAACTGGTTGAGGAAATGCTGCATGGAGAAAAGCATTCCCTACATTCTTTTTTTAAGAATTATTCAATCCTTTCTAGCGTTATTCGGCATTATTGTCATAATTTTCATTCTGTCTCGAGTACTGCCTGGAAATCCGGCAGTAGCAATACTGGGTCCGAAGGCTACTCCGGAGAACATACAGAGAGTTATCAGTGAATGGGGGTTGGACAAAAGCTATCTAGAACAATTCATGGTTTACATATCAATGTTATTGAAGGGCGATCTAGGGGAGGCATATGTCATGGGATACAGCGTCAATAAATTAATGGGGGAGAGAGTGACGGCTTCATTCGAGCTAGTCATTGCATCCTTCGCTCTATCATTTGCAATAGGCTTGCCCCTAGGGATATACTCTGCTAAAAACGCTGATTCTAAGAAGGACATGCTTATTTCGAGCTTTGCTGTCCTATGGCTGTCGTTCCCGACAATATTGACGGGGATAGTTCTCATGATTATATTCGGATTACATCTAGGGCTTCCAGTTGGGGGAAGAATTAACCCCATTTACTCCATAAGAACTTACACTGGGTTTATGTTAATTGATACTTTATTGAATGGAAACATCTATGCCTTCGTCGATGCTGCTCTAAGAATAATTCCTCCAGCACTGGCTCTAGCTATCCCTCTATCCGGGCTACTAACGCGCCTCACGAGAAACAGCGTGCTGGAAGTAATGAGCCAAGACTACATAAAGACAGCCAAAATGAAGAGACTGCCGGAGAAAGTGATTTTATATAAACATGCTTTAAGAAACGCTCTTATCCCAATCACTACTGTTATGGGGCTCTATTTTGCCGTTGTAGTTACAGGCGACATTATAATAGAAACGATATTCGGCTGGCCCGGCATCGGGAGATTGGTTTATGAAGCAGTAATGCTAAGAGACTATATGGTTATTCAGGGAGCAGTTCTCGTGATCTCCATTATATACATCTTCGTCAACTTAGCTGTAGACATTCTCTACATTTACCTAGACCCTAGGATACGTAGGTGATATGTTTTGGCAGCAATGTCTGTCTACAGCTTCTTGGAGATAAAGAGGGTAAGGTATGGATTAATGCTCTTCTGCGCCTTGCTAGCGCTTTCTTCAGTAGCCCTCCTCTTATCACCATTTAAACCCACTGAAACTACATACTATACCTTAAAGGAACCCTTTGCGAGAAGTGAGAAGAGCTGGCCCTACGTATTTGGGACAGATAGCCTTGGGAGGGACGTATTGGTTCGAGTTTCACACGCTTTCTTCCTTGATTTAGGAGTGGGCCTCGTCATTGTTTGTATTTCAGGCACGATCGGTTTAACGCTAGGAATTATTGTTGGATACGTAGGCGGCATTATTGACGGCATAGTAATGAGGATAATGGATGTCTTAATAAGCATTCCCGGCTTCATATTAGCGATAGCCATAGCTGCAACGCTTGGAGGCAGCTTATGGAATGCTGTGCTGGCTGTATCTATGGTTTCTATACCGATTTACGCTAGGTTGTCTAGAGGCCTAACTCTGTCTATTAAAGAAAACCTCTTTGTAACAGCTGCCCGTGAAGCAGGTCTTTCGAGTTTTAAAATAATGTTTCGCCACGTTCTCCCCCACGTCCTGCCCATCTTTATTACTCAAGCAACTCTTGAGCTAAGTAATGCTATACTGTATTTCGCTGGACTAAGCTTTATTGGCCTCGGAGCACAGGAACCTACTCCTGAGTGGGGGCTAATGATGAGTGTTGGCAGAAAGTACATTAGAGAAGCCTGGTGGTTTCCAACAATGCCGGGTGTTTTCATGTTTTTAACAGTACTGTCAATAAATTTAATTGGGGATGGCGTGAGGGACTACCTTGATCCAAAGAAAATGCTGAGGGTATAGCTTCATTGAAGCCGCTGGAAATATCGAACTTAGTAATTAAGTATAAGACGCTGCGAGGCTGGATCACGGCTCTAGACAACGTAAGCTTATCAATAGATGGGAAGGGGGAGATCTTGGCGCTAGTAGGCGAATCCGGAAGCGGTAAATCAACTCTAGGTTTGGCGGCAGCAGGCCTTCTTCCCTCAAACGCTAGGGCTGAGGGCTCAATTAAAGTAAATGGAAGGGAGACTCTTGGAAAACCATACAGCAGTAAGGTAGCAGCAATATTTCAAGACGCGCTAGCGAGTTTAAACCCAGTACTAACAATTGGGGAGCAATTAGCGGAAATCTTCATAATACATGAAAAGCTTGATAGGGTGAGAGCAATTGAAAAAGCAGGGGTTTTCCTTTCAGAAGTGGGGCTGTCAAAAGAGTTTCTAGATAAATACCCTCATGAATTAAGCGGGGGACAGCGGCAGAGAGTGCTCATAAGCATGGCTTTAGCCATGGATCCCGAACTAATCATTGCAGATGAGCCTACGACGGCGCTCGACGTAACTGTTCAAGCCAAAGTCTTACTAGTCTTGAAGAACCTAGTTAAGAAGGCGGGCATTCCAATGATATACATAACTCATGATATAGCATTAGCTATGCACGTAGCTGATTCAATCACAATAATGTACGCTGGGCAAATAGTTGAACTTTCAAGTAAATACGACGTTTTTGAAAACCCCCTGCATCCATACACTAAGGCATTGCTTAAATCCATTCCTAAAGTAGATAGCGATGTAGAGGAATTATACGTTATCGAAGGAGATCCCCCGAGTCCAGATAACTTTCCAAAAGGCTGTAGATTCCATCCCCGATGCCCTGCGGCATTCGATAAGTGTAGATCTAAAATGCCTGAAGTCACTGGTGTAAACGGAAGATTGGTTAGGTGTCATTTATATGAATGAGGACTCAATTATATTGAAGACCATTAGTCTAAAGAAATACTATGAAGTTAGAAGCAAGTTCCTCAAGAGAATAAAGCAGTTTGTAAAAGCTGTTGACGATGTAACTATTGAGGCAGGGAGGGGGGAGACTCTTGCAATTGTAGGTGAAAGCGGTTCTGGAAAAACTACACTCGGAATGGTTTTAGGGAAGCTGCTTAAACCAACTGATGGGAGGATTTTGTTTAAGGAATTGGACATCACGCATAGTTTACCTAACCATTTACGGGGGAAGATCAGAATAGTTTTCCAGGACCCCTATTCAGCATTAAATCCTAGATTGAAAATAGCTTATTCCCTAATAGAACCCCTACAAACCATGAGCATCAGTAAGAGGGATGCTGTTGAAAAAGCATCTCATTACTTGCAGTTAATGGGATTGCCGGAGTCCTACATGAATTACTATCCACACATGCTTAGTGGCGGGCAGAGGCAGAGAGTGGTGATAGCTAGAGCTCTTATAACTGAACCGGAGTTTCTGATATTGGATGAACCCACTTCAATGTTAGATGCTTCTACACAGGCTCAAATCCTGAGATTACTGAGAAGTATTAAAAAGGAAAAGCAAATGACATACCTATTTATAACTCATAATCTTGCCGTAGCTAGGTATATGGCTGATAGAATAGCCGTAATGTATGCTGGCCAAATAGTGGAAATAGGGGGTAAAAACAGCATCTTTCAGAATCCTCTGCATCCCTATACAAGAACTCTTTTAAGCGCTTATCCGCCGCCAAACCCCCGATCTCAATGGAATCCAATTATCCCAGAGGAATTGGCAGTGAAGTATTATGAAAATAAATGCCGATACATAGACAGGTGTCCCTTTAAAATACAGGAGTGTGAGAAAAACACGCCCACTGATATAAAGGTGGATGAAAACCATTATGTAAAATGCTTCCTATATGTGAAAACATAGGTAAGCCGGTGAACGCGGCATTTCTTTCAATGAAGTTAAAGCGGATTGTGGGGACGAAGAAACCTACTGCCTAAGTTGTCGAAGTCTTTACATGCAGCCATATTTGAAGACCGGGCCTAGGCGGCGTTTTTACTTATGTAACTTCGGAGACTTAGCATTAAGAAAGAAGGAGTAGGCATGATAATGTACCAAAGCCTTGCTTAAGCACGCCCCATGAGATATCTTCAGAGCACATGCACAGTCCGTATCTATAAGATACATAGCCTTGCCGCTCTTCCGCCATTCCTTTCACACATTCCCTCCAACACCTTTACTACTGTTCCACGGCGATACGAATGATCATGAGTGAGGTGATGGACTTTGATGGGCCCGCTGGGATTTGAACCCAGGGCCTCCGCCGTGTGAGGGCGGCGTCCAAGCCAGGCTAGACGACGGGCCCTTCATTGCTGTTACTAAGCTAAGTCTAATAAGTCTTTAGCTGACATTGCCTTGCTTTGAAGAAGTGGGGGTTGGCTGAGTGTCTTTAAGCTATAGTAAGCTTGTGTTTAAGGAGATCGTTGAAGCTTCTCACCGGCCCTCCTCAAGATCTTTCTAAGAAAGTACATTATTTGTCTAGCTTCATACTCGCTTGGCATGCCTCTGGTTATCACTGCTTTTAATGATCTCTTTATTCGCAGAGCCTTCTCTTCACTTACTCTAATGGAGGCAGTAACTTCATCAATTAGTCTATGGATTAACTTGATCTTTTCTCCAGAAGCTCTAGGAGGTATGTTTGAATACGCTCCGCCAAGGGATGTATAAAGCTCATAGAGTACTATTCCTACAGAGTGACTTAAGTTGAGAATTGGGTAGTTTGGATGAGCCGGTATAGTTATTACAAAGTCAGTAATCGACATCTCCTCCCTAGTTAAGCCAGTGCTTTCTCTGCCGAACAATATAGCTATGGAGTCCACGGGCCTTCTTTTAAGTACTTCAACGAAGTTCCTTAACTCAATGGACTGCCTTAAGTAATCCCCCTTAGAATACCCTATGCCAGTAGTTGAAGCTGATACACTCACCCCACTTAGGGCCTTGCTTAAGTCATCAACAACCCCTGCCTTCATTAAAAGATCTGCTGCTTTTGCAGCATAGTTAAGGGCTTCCTCAATGCTTGCCTTAGGATTCACTAGGAATAATTCATCTACACCGAAGTTCATGCAAAGCCTTGCAGTAAAACCTACGTTAATAGCTCCTTCAGGTTCCACTAAGACTACTCTAATTCTCAATTCTCCTTCACAGCCTCAACAGCTATCAATTCTTCGTAAAAGAACGACTCCTTTCCAACCCTTAAAACTTTGAAGCCTTTCGCAAGTAGTTCGCTAAACACTTTCTCAGGGTTTGAAAGAGATGAAAACACTACATAGATTAATCCACGGTCTCTCAAAACTCTTCTAGCATCATCTATAATTGATAGCAGCACTTCGCAGCCACTGATGCCGCCTATAATGGATTCATCTAGTGGAAAACCGTCCTGGGGGAGGTATGGGGGATTGGATATCACGATGTCAGCTGAAGAAGACCTAATGCACTCAGTGATACTGCACTGCAAGACTATTGCGGAGTATAGTTTAAGGCTGTCGACATTGTACTTAGCGTTTTCTACAGCATCATCACTTAAATCTATCAAGATCACTCTCCTAGGGCGGCCAATTATGTGAGCGTATATGCCTAAAGCTCCTGAGCCTGCGCATGTATCTATGACTGTTGAATCGTTCAGTGAGCTTGGGTCCAGAAGCTTTGCAAGCAGCCACGTGTCATTAGAAGGCTCGTAGACTCCGTCAAATACAGCGATGAATAAGTCATTTATTAGAGGCAAGTGCTTCACGAACCTCCACCAGCTTAGCTAGCTCAATAAATACTTGTGGCGGCAATTGATATACCCTTGCTTCACTACTTAATCCAAGAGACTCCACGTCGTCCCTCCTTAAACCTAGGTTTTTCTCAATAACTTTAACTGCTTTCTTCCTCCTTTCATTAAATAAAGCCCTAGTCAATTCTTCAACTCTCCTATAGATTTCAGTGTAAGGGTTCTTCCTCTCTAACACAAGTAGCCTGGAAACGACTTTAGGCCTGGGATAGAAGTCGCTGGGGCTGTAGAACGCTCCCGGCTTAGCGTTGAAAAGCAGCTGTATTATTATGCTCAGCCTTCCATATTCTCTAGTACTTGGCTTAGCGCAAACTCTGTCTACAACTTCTTTTTGCAGAACTATTAAGGCTAACTCCACGGAGCTTTCTCTAGCTACTTTAATCAATAAATCTGATGAAATATAGTACGGAGCGTTTGAAACAATAACTCTACACAAGTACTTTAAGTCAAGGGCGTCTGCATTAACTACAACCGCTCTTGGATTGCCTGCAGTCACTAGGCCAGTTAATTCAGCTAACTTCTCATCTAACTCTATTGCTAAAACTCTGTACTTCTCACTGAGTAGAGCGTACGTAATTACTCCCAGACCTGAGCCGACTTCACATATAAGTTCCCCTGGTTTAACTCCATGCGTTCTTAGCTCTGCTATAAAATCACGCGCTACCTTAGGGTTTATGAGGAAGGATTGGCCCATTGATTCCCTAGGCCTTAAGTTATATGCTTTAAGAACGCGCTTAGTCCATTTATAGAGGTGAGTTCTCGAATTAAGAGGGGGGGCGTCTATGGCCTGTACCTCCACTAACTCCCCTTATCTTCCCTATGATATCTAAGTAAATTGCTCCAGCAGCTGCCTGCTCTCTCAAGGGCTTTGCGAATAGGAAGTACTTCTCTCCATCACCGGCTATCTCTATAATAATTCTATCCACAACAGACTTGGCTACATCAACTATCTTAAGCCGCTCCTGTATGTCTTTGAAAGATGTAAACTTCCTCTTCTCTCTTTCCACAAGTATAGCTCTTACAGACTTCCTCCCAATCCCCGGCAGAAGCTCTAGTGTATGAAGCCTAATGTTTATTGGCTCGGCTTTATTGAACATCTCGACGAACAGCGGCTCATTATCTATCACTATTCTCCTAATTACATCCTCTAAGTTAGCTCTAGCATTAGAAGTTAAATCACTGTAGGTGATTCTCCCAACAACTCTCCTCACCTTACTCTCCCTATCTAAATACACTCTCTCTCCAGTGAGAAGCTCTATGTTGCTATAGGGTTCTACTTCAAGCAGCATAAAGTACCTTGAGCCAATGACTTGTGCAACGGGCTTACTCCTATACGCTGGGTACTTATCTAAGGGATTGCCGTAAGGCATGTGGTCTAGTACATATACTTCCACTTCTCTATCATCCCTCCCCCTATCACTTCTTCTCTCATGCCCCCAGTGAAAACCCCTGGACATCGCTAGCTGCCACCTCTATGAATTACTTTAGTGAGGAATATTTTTTAGTTAACTTTCCATGTGAGCCGGCCTTATCCTTAAGTTAAATTGTCCGCTTCTCACTTTAGACAATGCTTGGAAATTAAGGAGAGAATGTTCTCTAACTCATTAGCATCAAACACTTTATCCTCTAAAATCAGTAGTGCTCTAAGCTCCTCAATTGTTTGAGGACAAATATTTATAATCATTACTTTCGACTCATTCCTTAAGTTAAATGAGCTTAATTCATTGAGGAGTTCCTCAGCCTCCTCACTACTCACTTTTGAAAACTTCCTTAAGTACTCGAGAGTCTCGTGCGCTAGTACTGATGCTGGCAAACCAGCTGCTTGTAGTTCCTTCAAGTATTTTTCAAGCATGCTTTTAGCAATAGGGTTCGGCACATGAGCCTCCTCAACAACCTCTGCATCTATGTCAACTGACAACGTATCACCGCCGCCTAACTTGTTGATGTAGCTTGTTGAACCTCCATTGGACGTAAGTGCTCTGGACGAGCTATGATTACTTTCCTCTTATCGCCCAGGAAGGTCTCAACTAAGTAACAGGAGCCTCTTTTACCTATAACAGCGCCCGTCATTCCGTGGTATCTCTTATGAGGCATGCCGCTGTGCACCGATGGATTGATCTTTATGTGTACTCTATCGCCAACCTTATACTCATGCAGGACTAAGCTTAATGGAGGTATAGCTCCGCGCTCTCTAACGCTCTTCCTTAAGAGCTTCCTAGTCCCGTGCCTCGTCCCCCTAGACTCTTTAACCAATTACACCACCTAAACCCCTCTCCGAGGGCCGTCTTAGCGTTAATTTGTCTACCAATTGAGTAGTATTTAAAACTCTCTGCTTCTATTGAAAGCCTTAAGTTGCGGGAGCGCTTGCGGTGACGGGTGTATGGCTGGTGGAAGACAGTGCCCTGTGTGTGGACGTGGAATGTTTAGGCGTAAAGCACTAATTAATCACATAAAGAGATACCACGGCTGGTACTTCCAGGAATTCATTGCTCCCAAACAGTGATACCTCCTGCTAAAGGCCTTGCTTCATTGCTCGCTGAGCTAGTCCATGGATTAGCCAGCTCTAACTGTAGACCATGCGGCTCGCTTGAAGCTAGTGCTATGCGCCTCCAGCCTAAGTCCTTTTTAAGTACAGCGGATGGTGCTCGCAAGCTTTCTAGATGCAATTACTTGAACCAGGGTCTTTCTTAAAGTTTTGAGGAGTCTGCGATAACTTTATTTCCATAGTTTGCAACATTGCACTCCAGCGTGCATTAGGAGGTGCTTTAAAATGCTCAGTCAAGTAATAGCTGCAGTGCTGCCGTCAATCATTGCAGGTGCTTCAACTTACGTAGCCTTGAAGTCGTGGATTCCTATAGCGCATAGATTTGGGCTTACTGGAAGAGACATGAATAAAGTGGGCAATAACGCTGTAGCTGAAGCTGGAGGAGTGTGGGCTTCTGTTGGAGCTAGCTTTGGCTTAATGACTCTAGCGGCTTTAAAGATTTACTTAGAGCACTCAAGGGAGAGCTTGATTGAACTATATGCTCTCAGCCTCATGTTGTTCATGGCTAGCTTGCTTGGGTTCATAGATGACATCATGGGGTGGAAGAAGGGGTTGAGAGTGACGTATAGAGTGCTACTCATGGCTCCTCTGGCTTTACCGATCGTAGCTATACAAGCAGGTGTATCTGAAATGGCTCTGCCATTCATTGGCAAAAGAGATCTAGGGCTTGTCTACTCCCTAGTCTTGGTCCCCATAGGAGTCATTGGAGCGAGCAATGCATTCAACATGATTGCCGGGTACAACGGTCTTGAAGCATCAATGGGCGTAGCCCTACTCACATACACAGCTCTCTACTCATACTTCATCGGCGAAGCAAATGTTTTGCTTGCTTCAATAATTGGCGCAGCATCTCTAATAGTCTTCCTATTCTACAACTGGCATCCTGCAAAAGTGTTTCCCGGCAATAGCTTGACGTACGGCTTCGGAGCCTACTATGCGAGCTTAGTTATAATAGGTAACTTCGAGAAGTTTGGAGTAATGCAATACGCCCTATACTTCGTAGAGCTAGCGCTCTTCTTCAGGGGACTCGTTAACAAAGTCTACAAGGAGAACTTTGGTTTAGTGCTCAGCGACGGCTCCCTCGACCCTCCATACAAAAAGATCTATAGTTTAACGCACTTAGCTATAGTTGTTCAGAAAAAGATCCGTGGGAAGGCAACTGAGAAGGGAGTGGTGGCAATATTGCTGGGATTGCAGATCGCCGCATCATCAATAGCTCTTGCTCTATGCACGCTCAACGTTGTTTAGCGCTAACGCTCTCCTCACTACTCATATCTAAGCGCTAGTGCTGGAGGTATTTTAGCCGCCTTGTATGCTGGGAAAAGCCCCCCAGCTAGGCCTACTAGTAGAGTTAGTAAAGCAGTTCTAGCGATAAGCGCGGACTCTATCTTTGGATGAGCTGCTATAACTATTGAGGTAGCCATACCTCTAATCTCTAGGCCTCTTGAAGCGAGTACGTGTGCTCCAAGGGCTCCAATGGACATGCCTATTGCTCCACCGATAATGCTCATAACTAGGCCTTCAGCTAATATGGCTACTAGGACTTGCGTATTAGTAAAGCCAACTGCCTTCATTACTGCTATCTCCCTTATTCTTTCAACGACTGCCGTTATCATTGTTGAAGCAACTCCAGCTATAGCTACAGCGAATGCCGATAGGCCTGTGGCAAATGATATGAAGTCTACGGCTGCAACAACAGATCTTACTACGTCCGCTATCCCCTGGAACGACACTATGTCTGCAGCGTTGCCAAATGCATTCCTTAACTCACTCACTACAGTATTGACTAAGCCCACTGATTCCGCTAACACTAGTATGCCGCTCCACCTACTTAGTCCAAGAACTTTTCTACCTGATTCAAGAGGCATAAATACTGTTGAATCAGGGCTCAGCATGAATGCTCCACCGAATTCCTCAAGTACTCCTGATACAACTATGTTCACTCTCCTAACGCTAATGCCATTCCTCCCCTGAACATAAGTAGTTATCAGTATAGCGTCTCCAACTCCATAGACTTGCGTCTTCGCGTCATCGAATGCGATGCTGTGTCCCACAATAGCGCTTATTATTTCGCTTTCCGATGGAGTGCTTCCTTGAGCTACCTTCAGGCCCCCCATGGCCTCTAAAACTACGTCAATTGCAGTTGCATATATGAATACTTGTTTTTCAACTCCTCCAACCTTAATGACGCCTTGAGTGCTGTAGAAAGGCTCCGCTCTCTTAACTCCAGCGATAGCTCTAATAGTCTCTAAGTCTCTTTGAGTAAGCTCATACCCCCCTCTTGGAAAGACGACTATTAAGTTCTGCCCCAGTGACTCTATTTGACTAACTATGTAATCTGAATAACCTGCTACAACGCTCGACATCATTACCATTGCTAAAGGACCTATAGCTATGCCTATTATTGTAAGAGCTGCCCTCAGCTTTCTTTCACTAAGGGACTTTACCGCCATCCTAAGTACGTCAACTATGAATTGCGTCAGCAATTCATTCAGCCCAGTTATTCACTGGCACTGATTCTCCCACCGAGCTTTCTTAAGTACCTGTATAGCATTAGGAGGAATGCTGTTAGAAAAGCCGCCACTATAGCTACGACTAAGTAGTGCTCTACTTCAAGGACTGGCCATTTCTGCGGGAGTTGAGTAGTTGTAGCAACAGGTATTTGAACTACAGTAATGTTGAAGCTCGCGGATTCAAGTCTGTAGTACTCGTCTCTATAGTTGAGCTCTACGATAGCTTCTTCACCCACGGCATTGCCTACGACTAGCTCTACTCTAAAGGCTGTTTGAGATGCTGAATCGAGATCTCCTATAAACGTTGAAGCCCTTAAACCACTGTAAGTAACAGCTACTTCTATGCTCCTAGCCATGGCTAAACCATAATTAGCTAGTACGCCGCTGACGACTAACGTGCTTCCCCTAAGCTCTGCTTTAGCGCTGGTAACCCTTAGGTCTATGAATGGCTCTATAATTAACGACGTAGACGTATTGATGAACCTCTGATATCCTAAGGAGTCTTTAAATAACACGCTAACCATTAGCGGCAAGCTCATGTATCTAACAACAGTGCCGCCTACACCAGTCATAACGGCCATAGGGTTGTAGGCGAACTCTACGGTGAGCGAAGCCTCTTCCTCAACTCTACTTATGTAGAAAGACGATTGAAGAGGTATTGCTATAGGGGATTGAGGGATCACGTATACGTAGACTTCGTATATAGGTGAGTAGCCTTCATTAATTAAAGTAATGTTTGCAGACCCCACTCCCTGCTGGAACTTAAGCAAAGGAGATGCTCTAACTACAATGAGTTGCGATGATCCCAACACATCTATGGGTATTACGACCCTCGCTCTTCTAACATTACTCCAGTGATCAATTACATTTACGTAAGCATTGGCGTAAAAGACTCCGGGCCTGTCTACCAGTATGTTTAGAGGAATGTAGAATGTAAATATGTCGCCTAAGCTGATCTGCTGTGGAGCACTATACTGTATATTCAGGTACCTAACGATTTGCTGTAGCTCAAGCACCTGCGGAATGCCGTAAGCTCGCTGTATCGGTAAGTACTCTCCAGAAGCTATGGCTGCATAAGTGCCGTTGTTCAACGAACACGTAAAGCCTTCTGGAAGCTCTACCTCTAAAACAACCCCCGAAATCCTTGGAATATCGTTGTTTCTAAACGAGACTACTAGCGTAACTCCATAAGAGCCCGGCGAGGGAGCCTGGCCAAGCCACGTCGGGGTAAGCAGCTCTACAGCTCCGCCATCATCATGGACTATTATTGACGCATTGAAGTATTCAACCCAAGAGAGGGCGGCTCCACCAGATTCAACTACGTACCTTACTTCAAGAATAGCTCCATATAGCCCTGGAGGAACTCTCCCCACACTTACTGCAAAGCTTAAAGTAGTTGTTGAAAGGCTATTTAATGGGCCTGCAGCATATGATGAAGCCTCGCTGGAGCCGTTTACTGACGTAAAGCCTTCGGGCAAGTGCAGCGTGGCGCTAATCCCTCTAACTACGTAAGGCCACATGTTAGCTAACGTCACTGTGTACGTAGCATTCTCCGTACTGGAGTACGTGGGCCAATCATTGATCCACCCGCATTCAATTAGCTTTAAGCCTTTCCCACCCGCATACTCTTCAACTTGTAGAGATATAGTGAAAAACCTCTCGTAGAGCAAGTGGGTATTGTAGCTAGTGGCTGTATAGCTTATCGATAAGTTGAGCAGTACTTGGCCAGCCGCAGCCTCGGCTAAGTCCACGTATAGTGTGACGCTGCATCCATAGCCTGGGGCTAGGCTTGATGAACATAGATCCCTTGATAAAACAGGTTTTACAGCTTCACTAAGTGGAGTAAGCTCTACGATGATCGAGCTGGCCGAATACCTCCCCCTATTAACTATTAGTGCTGTCACTGGAGCCATTTTCTGATGCTCAAAGACAGTGATGGGCTGGCCGGCTCTACCCCAATACCATGCCGCTAACACTAGGTCTGGAGCATAGCTCTCACCACCATCTATGGCTATAGGTGCTTCAACTACTTGTTTAAAGCCCACCACGGCTCCTCCAACGCTCCTATAGTATTTGACTCTAAGCACTAGCGAATACATGCCTGGGGGGGCATCGCTAGATACATCAACTAGTAACGTTAGATCACATGATGAGCCGCCGCTCACACCCATTGAGCAGCCGCCATAGTCCTTGACTTTCAATACTTCTGGAACCTCCACTAAATCAATGGCTACGCCAGTAATGGGTTCAGGCCTCAAGTTGATCAATGTGATCACAATCTCAAGATCGCGGCTTGACGGGAGTAGGGGAGCGTAAGCCCCCCTGTACTGAGTTGCAATACGTGTAATCAGTAGTGAGTAGTCCTCTACTAAAGGCACTTTAACTAAGTGACTGCTTGCGGCAGTGTAGCTGGCTTCACTAGACCTAATGACTCCCGCTAGGTGCAGCCTGACCTCTATTTGAGGGACGGATGCTTCAACATCCACATTGTTGAAAACCAGTGTGACTACCTCACCGTAGCTTATTGGAGTGCTTGAAGACCAAGTCGCGTTGCTAGAGCCGACTACAGTGACTCCTGGAGTAAGTGGTTCAAGCACTGCTACGAGCGTTGCAATGGGATCTCTTGAGTAGCTTTGAATGCGGACGTATATTCTTGAGCCCCTGCTCTCACTGCTTGAGTAGCCGTTAAGCCACCCAGAGTCCACTACGCTGACGTTTAAGTAGGGCTTCTTAACTTCCAGCAGGACTGTAATTGTCTGCGAGAACCATAGCTCAGCTCCGTTAACTACCAGTAAGCCTCTTGCAATAACGACTAAGGGGTAGAGGCCTTCGTCGGCATTAGCTAAGTCCACGTTTGCGGCAGTGAGAGTCAGGAAGTCTCCGTAGGCATAGGGCCCGCTTAAGCTGTAGTTCCTGGATCTAGAGCCATCGCTGAAAGCCGTGGGAGGCGGCAGAACTACTTCAATGCACAGTCCTCTAACTGAAACAGGCTTAACTAACTGCATTGTGAACGATAGCGAGCCATGAATTGCTGTAGCATAGAGAGGCTGTGGATTAGTAGTAATTGACACTAGTTCTAGAGGCTGAATGCTACTGCTTGAAACACTGAGCAGTATAGAGTACTCTATGCAGACTTTATAGAATGATCCATCGCGTGCTGAGGCAAGTCCATCAATAACTACCTTAGCTACATGAATCCCTGGGCTTACCTCAGGATCTATTGATATGCCGCTAAAGATCACTGTAGTCCTTGAACCCGACGCCACGCTTACTCCACTGGCTTCAATTGCCTCTGGGTAAAACCCTTTGGGCAAAATGATTTTGACTAATGCATCGACTACGTCAACGGCGTCAAGGTTTTCAACAACTACCCCTAGGTTAACTCCCTGAGTGCCCGGATACACTAGCCCACTGCTCCAGTAAGCATCTATTACTCCAAGAGCTAGTTGGGGGGTGCCAACGTCTAGTTGAATAATGTAGCTTTGATTGCTCCAGAACTCTGCTCCATCAGCTGAGCCGAAGATCACTAAGTCTACTTGAAACACAGCCAGCCCCTCGCTAACCGATAGCTCACCTGAAGCAATTGTAAAGAAGTCGCCGTAGCCGTAAGGCCCGCTTAGCGTGGTTACGTAAATGCTTGAGCCATTAATGAACGCTGCTCCATGAAGCACTCTTATGTAGGCAGCTATGGCTTGTAAAACAATCCCCCCACTATCCTGGTGCTGCATCCTGATGTACAGCCTAGTCATGTTCACTCCTACAGAAGGTCTTGGCGAAGTCAAGCCGTAGTCTATTAGGGCTATCTTCACTGCAGGAGGCTCAGACAACGCCACGTTGAATGAGGCCTCTGCAGGCAATGAATACGCCACTCCATCACTTGTTACGGCAGCTACAGTAAGCTTAAGTAAGCCATGGTATGTGCCGGGCGAAGCATCCTTAGCTACGCTTAAGCCGGACGCTGTTACAGCTGTGTAGTCGTTTCCACCCACTTCTCCAATGAATACGCTTACTTCACTAGGCGTAAAGACCTGTGGGGGGAGTTGAATTACGCCTGAACCACTTAACACTCTTGAATCACCGTAGTTCCTTAAGACAATGCTTAGGGATACGCCGCTGCTGCCTGGGTAGGCATTTGGAGTCCAGTAGGCGTTTTCAACGACTAACCTTATTTGCGGATAGTCGGAGACTTTAATGGATGCTCCAGTGACGTTATATGCGGCTGGCTCCCGATTCACTATGTAGTAAAGCGTTATTGTTAAGTAGTATGTTCCTGGGGCAACAGCCCTAGATACGTCAATATAGTACTTTAGCGTAAACGCTGTTCCAGGCAGCAGCTCTTCCATCGCTGAGTAATCAGCGCTATACGGTGGAGAGCAGGTGGAGTAACCCCTTGATGGAGAGAAGCCTTGGGGGAGGTTTATGCAGCCGCTTAAATGGCTTACAACGCTCGTTCCATTGTAAAGAATGTTAACTAGTAATTCCACCCGCGTGCTCCCAGGATATATGGCTGTGGAGCCTGATTGAGAGGTATAGCTGTAGTCTAGGAGTAGGAATTGACTGGCAACATCGGTTGCTGGCTGTACGTAAGTGAACTGTAGGAGGATGCATAACAGTACTAGTGTTCCTCCAGCTTTCAGTGCAGCTGCATTCATTAGCTCCACCCAGTCTAAATGCACTATGTCTTAGACACTGTTTCCCGTAAAATTTTTATCCTCTGTTAAAGCCGTTTCAACAATTCAATCTATGCAATGATGGAAGCATCCCCTCGCCAACGGTACAGTGCCATTACTTATACTTGAAGACTGTGGCTGGCGTACCAGAACTTGCAAGCTTAAAGTTTTTATACTAAGTAAACAGTCTGCTTTTGAGCGGGCGTGTTGAGCAGCTCATTCATGGGTAGGGACGTAATATCCATACTTGACTTCAAGAGGGATGAGCTGGAGAAATTATTTGAGTTAAGCGATAAAGCTAGGAGGCTTGTTAATAGAAAGCTGAGGATTCTTGAAGGCAAGGTGGTATCCCTAGCCTTCTTCGAGCCTTCAACTAGAACCAGGATGAGCTTTGAAGTAGCTGCTAAAAAGCTTGGTGCAGACGTCGTTGGATTCTCGAGTGAGGAGTCGGTGAGCGTTGCTAAGGGAGAGAACTTTGCTGATACTGTAAGAATGCTTGACAGCTACAGCGACTTAATAGTTGTAAGGCATAGGCTTGAGGGAGCAGCTAAGTTTGCATCCGAAATAGCTTTAAACCCAGTCATAAACGGTGGGGATGGAAGGCAGCACCACCCTACTCAAGCCATGATTGACCTATATACAGTGAGGGAGTTGTTCGGCGGAATAGATGGCTTAACGTATGCAGTCGTAGGAGACCTCAGGTATGGTAGGGCGGCTACATCATTCATCTATGCTTTAACTCTCTTCAAGCCATCGAAAATATACTTGGCGTCACCGCCAATACTGGTGGCTAGACCTGAAGTAACTTCGCTTTTAAAGAGCAGGGGCATAGACTTTGAGGAGCTGAGTAGGCTTGATGAAGTAGTTGGAGAAGTCGACGTAATGTACGTAACTAGAGTTCAGCGAGAGAGATTCCCGGATCCAAGTGAGTACGAGAAAGCTAGGGGGGCCTACAGGATAACGCTGAAGCTCCTTGAGAAAGCTAAGCGCTCACTTAAGATACTGCATCCCCTGCCTAAAGTCGATGAAATAGAGCTTCAAGTAGATAGTTCTAGGCACGCTGCATACTTTCTGCAGGCTTCACTAGGGGTGCCCGTAAGAATGGCTTTACTAGCCATGATTCTAGGTGGTGAGCTGTGAGCGAACCAACGCTAGTTGTCTCAAAGATAAGGGCTGGGACAGTAATAGACCACATACCTGCTGGAAGAGCTCTCGACGTGCTGAAGATAATTGGCTTGAGCGGCCGTGAAGGAATTAGAACAGCGATCATAATGAATGTTGAGAGCAAGAAGTTGGGTAGAAAGGACATAATTAAGGTGGAGGGCAAGTTCCTCAAGCAACAAGAGGTGAGCGTCATAGCTTTAATTGCATCAACAGCTACAATAAACATAGTTGAAGACTTTAAAGTAGTTAAGAAATTCAATGTGGAAATACCTGAATTAATTGAGGAAGTAATTACATGTCCTAACACTACTTGCATAACTAATAAAGGCAATGAACCCGTGAAGAGCAGGTTTACAGTGGTTTCCCGCAAGCCAATTACTCTGCAGTGCAGCTACTGCGGCACACTAGTCTTCGAAGATGAGCTGCACAGGCTGATTAAAGTATGAGCTTTAGGAGCGCTAAAGTAGTAAGCGTAGAGGAGCTTAGTGAAGGCATCTATAGGATGAAGCTTAAGCTAATGGATGACCTAGGCGTTGAACCACAGCCATTCCAGTTCTTCATGGTCTGGGTTCCGAGAGTAAAGGAAGTACCTATGTCTATCTCAGACTACGTAGACGGCTCGCTAGCCATACTCTTTAGAGTTAGGGGGAGGGGGACGGAGGCTCTCTCAAAGGCTAGGGGGTTCATAGGGGTGAGAGGCCCTTATGGAAGGGGCTTGAGCATACGTAGGGGGGAGAGAATGCTAGTTATAGCTGGTGGAGTTGGGATAGCCCCAGTTCCGTACTTAGTGAGAACTGCTTTAAGAACGAGGTCCTCGGTGGACGTGCTCTGGGGAGTGAGGAAAGCCTGTGAAGTCATTGATGGAGGAAAGCTGTTTCAAGGAGTTAAGCCAAGCTCCTTCTACGTAGCTACTGAAGACTGCTCCACAGACTACTGTGGTACAGCTATTGAAGTAGCTCTTAAAGCGCTTGGCTCTGGGAGCTGGGATAGAGTGATATTAGTTGGGCCTAGGGAAATGCTCCGCGAAGGCTGCCGTAGATTCATGGATATAGACCCTCTCGTGGCCTTAGAATCAATAGTTAAGTGCGGCATAGGTTTATGCGGCACGTGCTCACTTAAACCTATGCCAAAGCTTCTATGCATGGATGGCCCTCTATACAAGTGTTCTCAAGCAGTTGATTACCTTGAGTACGGCTAGCCTCTGGATAAAGTACTTTCATGAAGGAGAAGTAGTTCCATTAACCATAGTGGTGCGTAACGGAGTCGTAGCTAAGAGCATGTACGGCTTTGAGAGAATTCAAGGTGTTGATGAACGCTTTGATTTAAGTAGAGGACTGGCCTTCCCCGGCTTCATAGACATCCACTGCCACTTAAGGGGCTTAGAGCTGAGCTATAAGGAGGATGAGGGGAGCGGTACGCGAGCTGCAGCTAAAGGGGGGTACGTAGCTGTAGTAGATATGCCTAACACTAAGCCTAGGGTTAACAGCGTTAAGGTCCTTAGAATGAAGCTTGACTCCCTTAGCAGCAAGTCGTGCATAGACTACGGCATCTGGGTAGCTCCTTCACCTAGGGTTAGCGAAGTAATTGAAATGTTGAAGTACCCGGGCGTAGTTGGAGTAAAGGTGTTTCCAGAGGACTTCAACTTGCTTAGCGCAATGCTATCGATGGATTTTGAGATGCTTAAGTTAGTTGTGCACGCCGAAGACCCCTACTTCATAAGTGAGTGTAGAGCTGGCTCTAGGTGGAGGTGTAGACCTATAGAGGGGGAGCTGAAGGCTGTTGAAGCAGTTCACTCAACTCTAGTGAGCGCTGGCTCAAAGAAGAACGTTAGGATTCACGTAACTCACGCAACTAATCCGTTAACGCTTCTTCTAGCGAAGAAAATGGGCTTTACTGTAGACACGTGCCCCCACTACCTGTACTTGAGTTCAGTTGATGAATTGAGTAGAGGCTGTGTAGCCAAGGTGAATCCCCCGCTTAGGCATCCATCGACGCCCACGTCATTGTTGAAGTTCATTAAGTACTTAGACGCTATTTCCACAGATCACGCTCCCCACAGCATTGGTGAGAAGAGCGCTGACTTCGCTGAATGCCCTTCAGGCATAGCATCCATAGAGTACGCTGTACTAGCAGTACTGAACTTAGCTCTGAAGGCTGGGCTGGGTTTAAGCGATGTAGTGAGGCTATTGTCCAAGGGGCCTTCGGAAATACTTGGATTACGCTTCTTCGGCTGTGCATCCCCGGGAGGCATAGCTAGCTATACAGTAGTTGACTTAAGCCGAGAAACAAGCGTTAGCTCGCTTGAAACGGTTTCAAAAGCTGGGAACACTCCATACGATGGAGCAGTATTTAAGGGCTCAATAATTGCGACAGTAGTTCGGGGAAGGCCTGTATACATGGATGGTGAATTCATTGAAGAAGTTGAACCAATGCCTTTAACGGAGGTGGCGAAAGCAAATGAATCTTGGAGTTAGCGTAGCCGGGCTATCGTTGAGGCACCCAGTGATGAATGCAAGCGGTATTCTAGGCAGTTCGCCTGAGCACATAGATATGCTTGTGAGCTACAATGTGTCTGCAGTCGTCACTAAGACAATGACTCTGCAGCCGCGGGAGGGGTATGAAACCCCTATAATCATTGAGCTCCCCAACGGAGGAGTGTTAAACGCTGTCGGACTAGCTAACCCCGGTGTAGAGGCCGTAAAGTCCTTGGTCTCTAGAGCCAGGGCTTTGAATACTCCATTAATTGCAAGCATTGGGGGTAGGAGCGAGGATGAATTCGTTAATGCAGCTATAGCTGTAGATGAAGCCGGCGTAGACGCTGTTGAATTAAACCTCAGCTGCCCCCATACAAAGGGTTACGGCATAGAGATAGGCGTTGACCCCCACAACGTATACTCAGTGACGAAGAGCGTGGCCTCCATAACTACAAAGCCTGTGTTAGCTAAGCTAGGCTTAAGTGATTCAATAGTTAAATCGTGTGAAAAAGCGCTTAGCGCTGGAGCTAAAGCGCTTACATTAATAAACACTGTTAAAGCCATGTTCATAGATGTCTATACAGCTAAGCCTGTTCTCTCAAACGTACTTGGAGGACTATCAGGTCCTCCGATACATCCAGTGGCTGTGAGAGTAGTTTACGAAGTCTACAGGGAGCTAAAGCCAGAGATCATTGGTTGCGGAGGAGTGAGTAAGTGGAGTGATGCAGCAGAACTCGTCTTGGCTGGAGCTAGGGCAATTCAAGTAGGCACAGCGTTAATGAAGGGAGGGGATGTAGTTACCCGCATATTGAAGGGGTTGGAGGAGTGGCTTGAGATAATGGGCTTTAAGGAGATTGGAGAAGCCATTGGATTAGCACAGGTGTAAGTGCAGTGAAGATAGCTGTACTCGGCGTTAATCCGGCAGCAAGAGTCTTCCTAAATGCTTTAGCCAGCGATGGAGTAAGCTTTGAAGAGTTAACTTATGCTGCAACTCCCCTAGCTCTTAGTGGAGTTAGCCGCTTAGAGGAGGAATATCTGGAGGACCTCATTAAGGAATCCGATTTAGTGATAACTCTTCTACCCAGGGACTTCAGCCGCAGAGCATTCGCCATTAGCAGGAAGTTTTGCAAGAACTTCATTAGCGCAACGCAGGTAATTGAAGACGTAGGCGAGTTGAGCTCCGATGAGTGTAACTCAATGTTTATACAGTGTTTAAACACAGTCCCCGGCTTAAGCAACATTATTGCTGGAAGAGTGTTGTCGCTATTCGATGAGCTGCTTGAGTTAAACATATACTTTGGAGGTTTATCTAAGTCCTCTGGAAAAACTGAATGTGCTGCAGTAATGAGTTCTATTGATGAATTCTTGAGTGAATGCTTAACTAAGGCTAAGGCATTAATTAATGGAGTGCCAGTAGATCTAGATCCATTGAGCGAAGCGAACTCCATAGAGATTCCGGGGACAGGGTCTTTATGGGCAATGCGCGTAGATAGGCTTGGAACACTAATGCATAGTGCAAGAAGTGTTGCTGGAAACGCATCCATGAGTGCCTTTAGGTTAGTGTGCCCTAGTGCATTGGAGAGCTTGAGGAAGCTTAAAGAGCTATTGCTGGTGAAGCTGGGCAGCTCAGGGATTCCTCAAGGGAGGGAGCTGGAGGCGGAGTTAGCGAAGTTCATAGGTGTAGATCACGAGTTTTTGCTTTACGTAAAGTCAAGGGGCGTTATTGATGGAGCAGTGAAGGAAGTCAAATACTTCGTAAAAGCCACATACGACTACTTAAACAAAGTCTCTGCATCCCACAGCTTAAAGGGATTGACCCTATATGCTGTTATAAGAGCTCTCTTCATAGACAAGTTATGGAATTTGAAGGGAGTAGTGCTGCCGGAGTTCATTGGCATGAATGAAGGCGCGTTTACATATATTTTAGCTAAGTTAGTGGAGAAAGGCATTGAAGTAAGAGTGCTGTGACTTTCTCCCGGCTCTCCACTAATCTTCCTACACAGAATTTCTTTTAGAAAGCTCTCTAAATACGGGCTGGCTTACAGTCTTGGTGAAGCGCTTGGCCTACTTGAAGTAGGCAGTGAGTGTCTTAAGCCTGTCTCTCGAGAAGTATATTGAGGTAAAGGAGGCTGGAGCAAGAGCTCTTGAATCAAGGGCGGCTCTGAGCGAAGCCCTATTTTGCATTAATCAGCGATCATGGGTTAGTGATGAAGCATTGCTCTTAAGTAATGGTAGTAGTTCACTAAGTCTTTCCACAACAATGTTAGCTCCTGCTTCAAGTAACTCCTCCTTAAGTAACAGGCCTGTCGAAACTCCTATGAATGATACTCCAGCCTCTGCAGCCGCCCAAAGGTCTATTAAAGTATCTCCAACCATTACTGCCGAATCCTCGTTTACGCTAAATTCATTGAGGCAGGCAATGACGTGGTCTTTAAAGGGCTTTGGCTTTCCAGGCGAGTCGCGTGCATAAATGGCGTCTATGTAGTTCAGTAAACCCTCCTTCCTTAGAATAGCTTTAGTCACCTCCAATGATTGGAGAGTCACTATGCATGCTTTTACATTAAGGTTTTTGAGCTCCTTAATGAACTCAATGCAGTCGGGCATACACTTGGTGTATGGAATAGCTCTCTCTTCGTATTCTTCAATTACGTCAGAGGCTCTGTGTATTAGTGAGCTAACTCCATTCCCCAAGGGCTTTGTGAACACTGGATCTCTATACATTGAAATAAGCAGTTCATATGGATCGCTGTACTTTGCAGTGATCTTTGGATGAATGCCTGCGTATATACATAACTCAGCTACGCGCTTCCTCATATCTCTTAAATAAGCGCCAATAAAGCTAATGTCGACTAGAGTTCCATCAAGGTCTAATAAAACGACTTTTACTTTCATGCATCATCAACTCCCCAGGTTAGCGCATAGACTAGTCTATGGAGTTTTAGAAGTAATAAGCTTAAGGCATGGCATGCCGTTGGAACTCTACTTATTTAACTGCTTCCTTAGCTTTCTTCAGTGATCTATTGGTGGAAGTAAAGTTTTAGAACCCTAACACTCTTATTAACGGTGATGAGGTGTATGAGTAAGTGAGCAGCAGCTTGTTTAATCCAGGGAGCGTTGCAGTAATAGGAGCTTCTAGAGAGCCTACTAAAGTTGGCTACACGCTGCTTAAGAACATTATTAACAGCGGATATGGTGGAAAAATATATCCAGTTAATCCTAAAGCTGATGAAGTCTTAGGCCTTAAGTGCTACAAGTCCATAAGTGAAGTGCCGGGCGAAGTTGATTTAGCTGTAATAGCAGTGCCTGCTCAAGCAGTCATAGAAGTCTCTGAAGAATGTGGTAGAAAGGGAGTGAAGTACTTAACAGTCATATCGGCTGGCTTCAAGGAGGTGGGGGGTGAAGGTGCTGACAGGGAGAGAGAGCTTGTAGGCATAGCTAGGAAGTATGGAATGAGAGTTCTCGGCCCAAACTGCCTGGGGTTCATCGACTCCTACACTCCATTGAATGCCACTTTTGCAGCAGTAATGCCTAGAAAAGGTAGAATAGCCTTTGTATCTCAAAGCGGCGCTCTCATAACGGCTATACTTGACTGGTCTATTAAGAGGGGGATAGGGTTTTCGAAAATCGTTAGCTTGGGGAATAAAGCCGACTTAGATGAAGTATACTTCATACAAGCCATAGGTGAAGATGCGAATACTAAAGTAATACTGCTCTACGTAGAGTCTATTGAGAGAGGCAGGGAGTTCGTAAATGTTGCTAGGCAGGTATCCATGAAGAAGCCCATAGTAGTATTGAAGGGTGGAGTAACTGAAGCTGGAGCAAGAGCTGCCATGAGCCACACTGGAGCCATGACTGGTGGATTCACTGCCTATGAAGTTGCATTTAAGAAAGCTGGAGTTCTATTAGCTAGCAATATAAGCGAGCTATTTGATTACGCAATAGCCTTCAGCAATCAATCCATTCCAGCGGGCAGCAACGTAGCTATAGTAACTAATGCTGGAGGGCCCGGCATAATAACTACGGATCTGTGTTTAAGAAT
Organism: uncultured Sulfolobales archaeon; assembly: GCA_938045475.1. Lineage (GTDB taxonomy): Archaea > Thermoproteota > Thermoprotei_A > Sulfolobales > Desulfurococcaceae > JANXDZ01. The sequence continues at coordinate 16,000 of CALIML010000004.1, read as the reverse complement.
GGGCTTAAGGCTTTCAAGCTTTAGTTCATCAACCATAAATAGCCTGAGGTCGAAGCTGCCTCCAGCTGCAGCTATATACAATCCAGTTGATGTATTGGGCGATGCGAGAGCTGATAGGTATAGAAGTGCCTTAGACATAGTGTTAAGTGATGAAGCCGTTGATGGATTAATAGTCATACTGACTCCACAAGCTATGACTGAGCCTGTTGAGACTGCTAAAGCTGTAATAGAAGTTAGCAGAAAGTATTTAGGTAAGCCAGTAGTAGCTGCATTCATTGGCGGAGGAGCCGTTGGAGAAGCTGCGGAGATGCTAATAAATGAGGGAATCCCATGCTTCGATCTGCCTGAAAGAGCGGTGCTGGCTTTAAGTGGGCTATGTAAGTATAGGGGCTACCTAGATGCATTAGAGAAAGCTGTTGAGAGGTATGTGAAGTTCTACGACGTTGACTCATCGCGAGCAAGAGAGATCATAAGTATCGCTAGAAGTGATGGTAGAAGAGTGCTTTTAGATGTTGAAGCTAGAGAACTGATGAGAGCCTACGGCATACCGGTTCCGCCGGCTTCCCTAGCTAAATCCGAGGATGAAGCTGTTGATGCAGCTAACAAAATGGGATACCCTGTGGCGTTGAAAATATCTTCTCCACAAATACTTCACAAAACTGATGTAGGTGGAGTTGCATTAAATGTGAACTCAGATGCCGAAGTAAGGGAGGCCTATAGAACGATCTTAAGTAGAGTCAGTAGGCATGCCCCTAGAGCAATGCTCTATGGAGTAACTGTTCAAAAAATGGTTCCTAGAGGCAGAGAAATGATTGTTGGATTAACTAAGGACCAAGTCTTTGGACACATGATTATGTTCGGCTTAGGAGGAATTTACGCCAACGTATTTAGAGATGTATCTTTTAGACTGACGCCAGTAACGCCCAGTGAAGCAATGGATATGATTAAGGAAATAAATGCTTACGCAGTGCTTAGGGGTATTAGAGGAGAGGCTGCAGCAGATGTAGCGTCAGTAGTTAACGTTATCCTCAGGCTAAGCCAATTAGTTCAGGAAGTGCCTGAAATAGTGGAAATGGATATTAATCCTCTCTTCGTATATAATGAGGGAGAGGGTTGTATAGCTTTAGACGTAAAGGTAGTGTTTTCCTAGAGGTGGAGTAACGTGGTTAAATCCATTTACATAACTGGCTCAGGCTACTGCGGCAAAACCATTATAGCTTATGGGTTATTAAGGAAGCTGATTGATGAAGGATTAAAGGCGTCATACTTTAAGCCCATATCGATCGCTAGAAAGAGGCTCTCTGGAGGAAGATACGTCGATACAGACGTAATTGCTTTAAAGGAGGCCTTAAACTTAAGCGAACCAGTAGACGTAATATCGCCTGTAGTGCTCGGCGATAGATACATAGAGCTGAGGAGCAGGGCTAAAGAAGTTGTGGAGGCTGTAGAGGAGTGTTATAGGAGGATAATTGATGGAAAGGACGCAGTAGTCATAGAGAGCCATGGGTATCCAGAGACCCTACTAAGTATTAGATGCAGTGTCCCGGAGTTAGCTAAACTATTTAATTCAAAAGTAATATTTGTTGCAGGATGCAGAGGCATTGCATCAATAGACCGAGTTGTCGATAAAGCGCTTCTATACGAAGACTTCATGGAAAAGCACGGCTATAAAATCCACGGAGTTCTATTAAACTCCGTCCAACCTCCATTCATTGAAAGAGTGCGGGAACTCCTAGTACCAGCACTAGAGGATGCAGGAATTAAAGTCTTTGGAGTAATAAGTGAAAGACGCGCATTGCTAGCGCCTACAGCCAGGGATATTGCTGAAGCTCTAGGGGCAGAAGTACTTGAAGGAGAGAGCTTCCTGGACAACATTATTGAAGACGTATTAATTGGTGCAATGAGCCCTGAGAATGCTTTAAGATGGTTTAGAAGAGCTGTAAATGCAGCCATAGTAACTGGAGGGGATAGAAGCGACTTAATTCTACAGGCCATAGAGACTAAGCCAAGCGTAATAATATTGACCGGGAACCTCTATCCATCCATCAGAGTGTTAATAAAGGCTAGAGAAGCGGGCGTTCCAATACTCCTCGTACCATATGACACGTACACTACTATTGAAAAATTAAGTGAGGCCCAAAGCATTATAACTCCTGCGTCACTGAAGATGAGGGGTAGTGAAATAGTGGACGTTATTGAAAAAAGCGTTGACTGGAAGAGCATAATCAATGAGTAGCGCTTTCACTAATTTTTAAGTTCTAATGTCTTCCAATTAAAGATGCTTCACTGCTTCTCCTAAGTACTTGAGTCTTTTAAGCAAGTTGGGCGGAGGCATTGCAGCCAGCGCTATAGCTCCAACGAGTACTACGTCTCCTCCAAGCTCTGTCCGCCTTATGTCGGGGAGCTGCGTCAGCAGCCCCTTAGCGTTCTTTAAGTAGCTTGCTATGGGCTCTAAGACTAGTTCAGGGTTGTTAAGAGCTATAGAGCCTCCTACAGTAATTAGCTCTGGATCATATGCATTTATGATGCTTTCAAAGCCGGCTGCATTGTACTTGTTTACTTCAGACAGTATTCTTAACGCCAGTGGATCGTTATCTCTAGCTTCAGCATATATGAGCTCAGGCGAAAGACTGTTGCTTGCATATGCTTCATATACTCTAGACTTTTTCTCTAAGCTGCTCAGAGACCATTCCTCGATGAGTATTGAGGCTAGCCTAGGTATGTTTGCTCCACTACTATATGCCTCCCAGTGGCCTCTTCCCCCACATCCGCAAGTCATTTTTCCACCAGCATCTACAACTATATGCCCAATTTCATGCGCGTTTCCGCTTTTTCCCACAAGTAGATTTCCATCAACTATTATGCCTCCGCCTATTCCAGTACTTATAGTTACGTAAACTAAGTTCTCTACATTTTTTCCTGCTCCAAAAACGTATTCTCCCCAAACTGCTGCTGTGCAATCATTAGCCATAATTACTGGCTTACCCAACTCCTCCATTAATGGTCGAGCTACGTCAAATGTCCTTATAGGTAGGTTAGCTGCATTAAAGACTATTCCATTAGAAAGATCTAGGGGGCCTATAGTTCCAACTCCTATTGCCTCCACGCTGGGCAGGTAATCACTTAGACTCCTTCTAATTTCATTTACTATTGCTTCAGCTACAGTGCTCCTTCCCCCACTGCGTGGAGTTCTAAAGGACGTTTTGCTGACTATTTCCCCACTTGGTTTTGATAAGGCTATCCTAATCCACGTGGCTCCAATGTCTATGCCTATGAGCGTCTTCAAGCATTACACCTATGCGTCGCTTCATAACTCCAGTTTTTAAAAAAGCCTTAAAAATACTCTCTGTCAAAGGGTCTCTAGCTAAGCTCTGCAGCTATTGCTTGTAGAGAAGAGTTTCTTCACTATGCTAAGACTCTATGAACGTGTGTTAAGGGAGCTATTGCTTCAAGCTCTACTCAACTCATTGAGCTCGGCGGCCCGCTCATGAACTCACAGAGTTTCTTAAATCCCCGTGGGTAAGGCTGCATATTCAGGGACTGCTTGAAGCAATGCCTCTGTTAATACCCGGCGCTTCCCTCGCTTCTCCATAGGAGTATTGGAGGAGCTTGGGGCTCTTTGCTTAAGGCATATTTAAATAGTGTCTTTAGTGTGGAGAGGGCTTTGGAAAGCGTAGTGGAGTCCCGCGGTGGAGTCTTTGTGACTAGCGACGTGGTGAGGCTCGTCAACGTTACTAAAGTCTATGTAGTAGGCGCAGTGAAGTTTAAGGCTCTTAGAGACGTGAACTTAACTATTCCTAGGGGATCATTTATAGCAATAATGGGTCCCTCGGGCTCCGGTAAAACGACTTTACTAAACGTTATGGGGCTACTCGATAGGCCTACTTCAGGCAAGGTCTACATAGATGGACTCGATACATCTAGGCTAAGCGATAAGGAAGTAGCTAAGATAAGGAATGAGAAAATAGGCTTCGTGTTTCAACAATACAACTTAATTGGAAGACTCACAGTGCTAGAGAACATAGAGCTGCCGCTTATCGTGAGGGGAATCCCTAGATCTGAGAGAGTGGAGTTAGTTAAAAAAGCCATCATTGAGGCAGGCGGTGAAGTAAGCTGGCTTAGCAAAAGGCCCAGCCAGTTAAGCGGGGGGCAGCAGCAGAGAGTAGCCATAGCTAGAGCAATAGTTGCTTCACCAAGCATAGTGCTAGCCGATGAACCCACTGGAAACCTCGATACGCAAACTTCCGGGAAAGTCATAAAGACGTTCATCGACATAAATGAGCTGGGCAATACTATAGTCGTAGTAACGCATAACCCTGAAGTAGCTAACTGTGCTCAAAAAATATACGTTATAAGAGATGGAGCAATAGTGGGTGTTAGAGAACCTGAAAGAGACAAGTGCATAGGGTTCCCCCACTAGCGCTATTGCTCCACTCTGAAGAGCAATTAATTGTAGAGCAGCGCTTTCCGCAATACAGCATTCCTTTGCCTTATATCCCAGACCTCACGAACTCCCCTAAAGGAGTTGAAGTGAAAAACAATAGCTAATTGAAACAGATCTTTATCGCAGGAATCTATAAAACGTCTTGCAAATTAATAGTGTAGGGAGCTCACGGGGTATATGAATATGGGTGAGTTAGAGGGCGTTAAAGAGCTCTGCAGAGATGAATACGAGGCATACGGTATGTACATGTTTTTAGCTAAGAACCCTTTAGTAGGCATGAAGGTTAAGAGAGCTATCAGTGAAGCAGCTTTAGATGAGTACAAGCACTACGTCTTTTGGCGCAACATTACTGGTGAATGCTCATCAACTCCTTCAATTATTAAAAGGCTCTTGCTGAGCCTACTGCTGCCCCTATTCGGTGTAACAGTGATCTTAAAGTTCCTCGAATCCATGGAGAAAAACGCTCTTGAGCTATACAGAAAGATTTCATCAATGAGGCCGGAGCTTAAGGAGGAAGTCGAGAGGATAATTAAGGAAGAGGAAGAACACGAGGCTTCCTTTATTCTAGGATTAGATGAGGGGAGAGTGAAGTACTTAGGGTCAATAATGCTGGGCATATCTGATGCTTTAATAGAGTTGACTGGAATATACTCCGGCGCACTAGGAGCCTTCGCTAACACCCTGAGTGCTGGATTAACAGGGCTTTTAGCTGGAGTGTCTGCAGCCATATCAATGACTATAGCTTCATACGCTCAGGCAAAGCATGAAGTAGGCAAAGCCCCAAGAACAGCTGCTCTATACACAGGCATTGCGTACCTACTAGTAGTACTGCTTCTAGCGCTCCCATACTTCCTCATCAACGTCATTACATCAGCCTTCGCAGCAATGATCGCGGCAGCCTTATTAGTCATAGCGTACATGTCCTTCTATAGCTCAGTTCTCTTTGAGAGAAAGTACTTGAGAGAATTTATTGAAGCCTCTGGATTAATGCTGGGAGTCTCTATACTTCTCTTCATGCTTGGAAACGCGCTGGGGCAGTTATTTGGAGTAACTGCTTCACCTCCATTAACTTAACTAAAATAAGTAATGTAGGGGGAAGCTATAGCAAGGCTAGGCATAGAAGGCTTCCTAAACGAAATACATGCATGGCATGCAGGCGCTCAATGCTTGAAGAATTATTAGGGCTTGCTTGCACTAGGGGCATATTTATCCACGTACTCTATTAACTCCTTTAGCAAGAATTCATCGATTATCCCGGCTTTGCGGAGTTCATGGAATATCTCTCTAGCTGTAACTAAGCTGAAGAACTTTAGCCCAAGCCCACTTAACTTCTCCCTAGCTCCCTGCTCTCTGTCAACAATAACTATTGCTGCAACTGGCTTAGAGCCTGCTGAAACTAGTGCATTCCAGGCTCTCTCTATAGAACCGCCTGTTGTGGCTACGTCGTCAACTATGACGGTTTTCCTGCCAGCTACGTCTCCCTCGACCAGCGACTCCATTCCATGAGCCTTCCTCTCGCTCCTGATGTATGCAAGAGGCTTCTCCGACAGTACAGCTATGTATGTAGCTAAGGGTATTCCAGCAGTTGCTACTCCAACAACTGCATCTGCCTCCTCAACTACGCTGAATCTCTCAATTATTTCTAGTGCAATTCTCTTAGCTAGCTTCGGGTAGCTGTAAAGCCTCCTAAGATCTATGTAGTAGGGGCTGTCGAGACCCGACGTCAGCTTGAAGCGCCCGAACTTTATCACCCCATGCCTATAGAGCTCTATTGGAAGCCAAGACATTCTCTCGCCCTCCCCTCCTGCTCACTGAGCACTCTTAATGCTTCAGCACGCGGGTTGCTTGAGGCCGTAATAGCTCTGCCGACTATTTCATAGTCGGCTCCTGCGCAAATAGCTGTGCCGGGTTGAGCTCCCTGCACTCCTACGCCGGGTGAAAGTATCTTAATCCCACCGCCCCCCAGTTCCCTAACTCTCCTAACTACCTTAGGCCTAGTAGCTGGTGCTACAACTCCCCAGGCATTAAGAGATAGCGCTAGCTCCACGAACTCCTCTAAGTGTTTATCAATGAACTCCTCAGAGCCCGTGTGACTCATTGAAACCACTAAAACCAGTTTTACGCCCAGCTTCTCGCACTCCTCAGCGAGTCTATCAAGAGCCCCCGATCTACCTACAAAAGCATGCGCAATCACGGCGTTTACTCCGGCTTCACTGAGGCCTCCCACAGTGGAGGCCATGACGTCCCCTATGTCGGCGAGCTTTAAATCAGCTATCAGTAGGCCTGAGTAGCTGCAGAAGATCTTTTTACATCCATCAATGCCAGCCCCAATTAATAGAGGTATGCCTATTTTAAAGCCTGCAGCCAGGTCCCCCACTTCACCGACTACTTCCCTGCCCCAGCTAACTACACCCCTCCTCCGCAAGGGGTCTAGAGCCACTATTAGCATGGAGCCCTCTCAACTACTACTGTCCCATAGGTATATAAAGTCTGTGAGCTATGCTGAGTGAATAAATGCTTAGCGCTGCAGCCTCCTTGGGCCTGCAATAGCGTAGATGGTTTAGCGTTGAGTAAATGCTTCACTTAGCTTCACTAAGTGCTTCTCTAAGGCGCCTGCCTCAACGTATACTTCACTCATGTTGAGTGCGTTCACAACATCTCCAACGCTTAGTCCCTTATTGCCTGCCAGTATGTCCTGCATGGTCTCCACGAGAGACCATGGGTAATAGATCCACTTCCACTCCTTTAGCTCAACAACGTAGTAGTCAGGCCTATAAGTGCTTGTAGAGGACTTGTAGTGTATTACTGCAGCCCTTACTTCAAGAGGATCAAGCTTCCTCAAGTAATCAAGCACGTTCACCATGGTTGCCCCAGTATCAACTACTTCATCCACTACTAGGACTCTCCTCCCCTTAACGAGCTCTGCTGGCAGGTGAGCACTTATCAATGGCTTGCCGCCAACAGTTCTTCCATGCATGTAGAAAGTTGAGCGCACAGCGTATAGCTCGTAAACATTCAATACATCGCTTACAATCCTGGCAGGTATTAAGCCGCCGCGCGATATCGCAATGATTGTCTGAGGCACGTAGCTGCTTTCAGCTACCTTCATTGCTAGCTCATAGCAATGCCTTATCGCAGCGCTCCATGGAATGTAGATGATTGACGATAAGTCCATGCGATCACTCACTACTCATACTCAATTGTTGCCGGAGGCTTCGGAGTTACATCATAGCCCACTGCTCTAACCTCAGGGTTCTCTAAAAGCTCTTCAGCTAACTCAAGGAGTAGGCCTCGCTCAACTACTGGAACACTCGCTGTTACATAGTCCTCAGTCTCAACGATCCTTATTGCAATGAAGTACCTCCCGCCATCCCTTGACGCCAAGGATACCAGGGTGTGCGGATGCCTCACTGCATCAAACTGCTCATATAGCTTAAATGCATCTCTCTCATCGAAGCCCTCAACTAGGACTGGGTGGCCGTAGACTCTTGAACCACCAACTACCCCTGTTGTCTTCACTGAGAAGACTTTAAATAAGTTGCCGTCTAAGCAGCCTTCGCTAACTACGTCGTATTCCCAGGCGGCTGGGAAGTACTGGCTGTAGCTGCATCCACTAAGCCTTTCATCAACTACTTTAGTTGCACTCCTCACTAACTCTAGTTTATCCCTATTGAATCTCCCGACTGCTCTAATCAGTAATCCCGGCCCTGGGAACGGCTGCCTCTTAATTATTGAAGAGGGTACTCCAAGGTGGTGTGCGAGTGCTCTAACTTGATCCTTGTATAGGTTCCTCAGCGGCTCAACAGTTTTCACGCCGTACTTAAGCAAGAGCTCTTGAGTTAAGACGTTGTGCTGTGTCTTAACTCCTCCAATGGTTTCAACTACATCCGCCTTAGTTGTTCCTTGGATAACGTAGCTGCATCCATGCCTCCTAGCTATATCGCTTACCGCGCTGTAGAATAAGTCTCTGAAGACCCTCCTCTTCTCCTCTGCATCACTTAATTCACTTAAGTTGCTCACTATGGAGTCGGAGTAGTCATAGATCTTTAAGTTGATTAACCCGCTTAACGCGTTTCTAACTGCTTCAGCCTCCCCAAACCTCATGAGGCCCGTGTCTATGAACACGGGCACTACTTCATTCTCCAAAGCCATTTCAGCAATAATGGCTGCAGTCACGCTATCTACTCCGCCGCTTACACAAGCTATTGCGCAGTCAATGCTGCCATATATTCTCCTCAAGTAATCTAGAGCCTCCTCTATAAACAACTTAGGGTTAAACAAGCCCAACCCCGGCGTTCTTATTTAAGAAGCCTAGAGATGCTCTAGGCTTTAAAAACACGCATGCCTTTAGAGCAAGGCTTTGTGAAGAACGCTATAACTCCAATGCTCATGGAATGCCAGCGGAATCAATGAATGCTCAACTCTCAGCAATGAACTCCGCTGAAAACTCTTTGAAAGACCCTCTCTAAGTGGAGAAGGGAGGTTAGTTTCGGCGCAGTGTCTTCTTTATCAAGCCCTAGAGTTGCTTCAGGGGGTTCACGTGTATTCGAAGAATGAAGCAACTGCTCTGTATTCAAGCACTCAGCTTAGGTGCGATGTCTTAAACAGTGTTGCTGAACCCCAATGCCCTCTCGATCCATCAAGATCTCTAAGAGCTGGAGGGGTTTGGAGCCATGGTTACTGGATGAAGCGAGGGGTTTCATCAGTGCTGCGCCCTCAATTCAATGGATAGGCTTAGCGGAGTTGAAGCAGTGTGGTGGATTCAAGCAACGCGAGTAAAGTCCTAGTCTACGACTACGAGAACGGCTGCATAATAGATCAGGATACAGGTGAAGTAGTTGGAGTAATCTACGACTACGACATTCCACTGCGTAGTGAATGGATGGAGGAGCGGGCTGTGGAGAGGAACCGAGCTGTAGAAGAATCATTTAGGGTGAGGAGTAGGGAGCTCCATAGGTTGTATAGAGCCTACGGAGAGTATAGGAGGTTTGAGGAGCGGGGCTTCATAGTGGACTGGGACAAAGTGTTCTCTGGTGAAAGAGTTAAAACACTGACTCGTAAAACAAGCCTGCGGGCCCAGGAATTATTTAAGGAAATGGGCTTACTGGAGGAGCTGGAGGAAGTAGTTGAGGCATTAGATGAAGAGGGGTATACAAGCGGGCTGTCGAAGAAGTCGCGCCTCGTGCTAGCATACATAGTGTACAAAATGATGCGCGGGGAGAAACCAGTGCATCGAGACGTAGAGGGTTTTGTATCGAACTCACGGTGGTATGCATTATTGAAGAAGGCTAGGAAAGTAGTGGAGCTAGTTAAGGATGACCACGCCTCCCCGGCTTGAGGGAGGGCTCGGCGGGCGTGAAGCCGAAAGCGTCTTCAACTGAAAGTAATTGCCCTCTATTTTCAGCAGCGTCGTTAGGGAACGTAGTTGCGGTATAAGTGGCCCGCTATTACGCTACTGCTGTAGAGAACCCATACCTCTACTCTCCTCTTTGCATCCCCCGGTAGAGTTAGCTTAACGCCCCACTTAACGCCTAGAGGTGTATTGACGTAGCTAAACGATGCATCTCCCTCAATCGCTTGACCAGCCTCTTCGTCTACAACCCTGTATTTAATCGATAGATCTGCTTCAGCCCTACTAGATACGACGTAGACGTCTACTGTTATGGGAGTGGCGTTAATAGGCATGGGGTCGAGTATAGCGTAGATCGCTGGTGGTGGAGGAGGGGGTTGCACTGGGGGAGTTGGTTGAGGCGGGTTGGGCTGTATTAATGGGGGTGTAGAGCAGTACTTCTCGATGGATTGCCATGAAGCTGCAGTCACTTGGACTTCCACACTGCGCACAGCTACTTTCACAGTTGCTGTAGTCCACCTGTTTTGGAATGATCCATAGCTAATCCATGGATCATCTATGCTGAAGCTCCACGCACTTGAATCAACTGTTGTGCTTATTGCTCCACTGCTCCTACTGTACTCCACTCCTATAGGTGGGCTTGAGTAGAGTGCGTAGCCAGCGCTAGACACGTGAGTTATGACTACTGCGGGTGCTGGAGCAAGAGTACGCGATATGAAGGAACTAGCTTCATCAACTACTGCAATAGCTATGGGTTTTGAAAACACTTCAATTACTTCAAGGTTTTCACTCTTCACTCTAAACAACTCAACAGTGACCGTCGCATTGCTCTGCGAAACAGGCTCCACAACTATTATTTTTGCGTATGCTGCAGCTCCCGAGACCAAGCCTCCATCAGCGTAAACTAGTAGAGGCAGCACAGTCGAGCCATCGGGCAGCATGTACTTAGTTGCATACATGTATGCTAGAGCATTTTCAAGCAGTGCCAGTACGAGGGCTCTCCCAGCTTGAGTCAAGCCCTCTGCCTCGATGGAAAAAGACTCTGCATACAATAGTCTGCGGAGCCCTGTCCCCACACTGCTTGACTCCCACTTATACGATACTTTAAGATACCCCCCTCCACTGCTCACAGTAAAGTTCTGTACAATGCTTGAGGAAGAGCCTTGAGCCTTTGAATCAAATGCTTCACTGAAAGCCGGCGAGCCACTGTAGAAGACGATCATTGATGCAACGGGAGTATTAGCATTGAAGAAGCGGGAGACTGGGCAGCCAGTCGATGACTTATACGCATAGTAGCCGTGGTCGTAAGTCAAGTACAGTAGGCGGCTATCATTGAAGGCCCATGCATCCCTAAGCCCTGCTCGAGGCACTTCCTCAACAAGCACAGTCCTCCCCTCAACCCTTGTGACGGGGGGCACCCAAGTCACTAAACTGCCAGTGTTAGTTAGTAGCGCTAGAGAAGCAAGGCCCTCCACCACTAGCTGAGCCACGCCGCTAGGCATGGAGTCCAGCTTCCTCCACGACCCAGGCGCTAGAGCGTATGGCGTAGCGTTAGAGTAAACGACGTGCGTAGAGTTGTACACCACTGTGTATAGCACTCCAATACTTATGCTGGGCGATGCATAGATAGATCCATTGAAGTAGTCGAACACTATTGCTTCAGCCCTCCTCTCAGCAAGAATTCTTGCAGCCTCACCTAAGCTCCTCAAGGCATCTACTTGGCGCTGATGCATTAAGGCGAATACTGTTAGAGTAGAGGCTAATACCAGCGCTAAAACAACTGCTCCAAGGACTTCCGACTGACTCCTCATGCTGCATCCACAGGTGGAGGGAGGATTTAAGAAGCGGGTGGCACAGATCTACTGATATTTATAGGTCTTTAAGCCGGAGTCAGCAGTGAATAAGTTGCCGTAGCTCGTTAAAACAGCTGCTCTTAGGCCTGGCTCAACGCTTATGCAAGTCCATGCACCCGGGCTTAGAGCAATACTGTAGGCTACTACTTTAGTGTAAGTAGAGTTGTATGCCAGTACGAGCACAGCTGTAGTAGATATGGATGACTTTAGGCAGAGCCCCTGCTTAACGTACAGCTGCTCAGCACTCCTTAAAGCCTCACTGCTTAAAGTTCTTTGAGCAACGCTCTCGAAGCGCGGAGCTAGAGCAGCTGCCTCAAGCAGAGCTGCAGCCGCTATAGCCAAGAGTATTAATGCGTAGGCCTCCGCCTGGCTCCTCAACCCTCATTCACCACTCTAATGAAGACTGCTCCGCCTCCATCAATGTAAGCCAAGGGCCTACCCGGCAATTCAGCGACTATGCATTCCCCGGGGTCAACTCTCAATAAATTGTAGTGCTCTATGGAGCCATCTAAGGCGTAGTATGATACTTTAGCGTTCTCCCTGGGCTCACTGCCGTAGTTGTAGATAACCACTGTGTAGCTAGTGGAGTTCTTGAAGGCGTAGGCTGAAACACTTGGCGCACTGAACTTAGTGCTGCTGGCAACCCACTCCTCTTGGGAGCGCAAGTAGTAAGTTACTGTTCCTGCAGCAGCTAGCAGTAGCACTGCAAGCGCTAAGCCAGTGACTAGGCTGGACAACCCCTTCATCAATTACACACCCATTAGCTGGAGGGCTCTTTTAAGCCGGAACCCCTTCTTTAAAGAACCCCCATACTTCAAGGGGCTTGCCTTGAGGAGGAAGTATGGGAGGAGGTATGAGTGGTTTAGGCTTCATGGAGTAGGCTTCACTATACTGCCCTATGTAGAGAGAGATAGTGTTTTAAGTGATTTCTCAGCTCTCCTGGCAAGCGTTAAGGAGGGCGCTCTACTGGCGAGGAGGCTGTGGAGGAACTACGTCTACGGCAACTACGCCTTCACTGCGTCAGAGATGGACTTCTACCTTAAAGCGCCCGCCGGCTCACAAATACCCTACTTTAATGCTGAGAGGCTTGGAGATCCCTGCAGGCCTATTGCTAGGCGCTTAGTTAATCCACTCACACTTGAGTTAAGCAATGGATCTCTAGCTAGAGTACTGGCCGTACACCGCTATCCAGCAAGTCTGCCGGAGGGCTTTCTATACACATTGTTTAGCGAAGCATCTGAGATAGCTATTGTATTCAGGGAGGTGGAGCGCGGCAAAGCTGTTTCAGTAACTGAAGTCGCTAGAAGGAGGAGGCTTACATCAAGCTTCAGTAGAGTTGAAGAGGCTTGGGAAGCAAGTGCTCTAGAGGAGTTGGCTACTAGAGTATTAGCCGGCTCATCACTATATGAATTCTACTTACTGCTTACATTAATTGACGGGGACTTGAAGAACCTGTCTTCAAGGGAGAAGCGCGTTAAAGCAATTATAAGGGGCTATGGAATTGATTCTGAAGCCCCTCCTATGCAGAGGGAGCTATATAACTTAAGCACTTGCCTAGGGATCTTCTGCGTTGAGAAGCACTACGCAGACTCTGAGAGCATTAAGGCCTTATTCCCATTGATTGACGAGGAGCTCCACGACTCTAAAGGCGTATTCCTAGGTGTAAGCGGAACCGGCTCCCCCGTACTCCTAGACTTGTGGTCTAAGCCTAACTTCAACTACGTCATTGTGGGAGTAACTGGCTCAGGGAAATCAATGGCTGCTAAAGTATTCCTTAAGCGCCTAAGGGAACTGGATGAAAGCATTGTGTACGTAGGAGTAGATCCTGAGTCAGAGTACACTAGGGTGGCAGGCCTCATAGGTGCTCAAGCAGTTGAAATACGTGAAGGAGTGAAGCTAGGCCTAGATCCATTGAAGTTAGCTAGCAGTGGAGCCATAGGGCTTGGGCAAGTAGCTGATTTATTGATAGAGCTATACAGCATACCTAGGAGACTCCACGGAGTCTTGAGGAGAGAGCTATTCATGAACTCAGACTTCGTAGACAGCATTGTTGAATTCACATACTCAGTGAAGGACTCTGATTTAAGCAAGCATCTACAGGGAGCTACTGTACCTCCAGACAGCTTGGTTTACGAAGGAACTCCAATAGCGTTGCCTAGCTCAGTCGTTTTTGGATTAAGGAATGTCAGGAGTAAGCGACTTAAAGCAATGATTTCAGCCCTCATATCCATCTACGCCTACAACAAGTTGCTGGCTAAAGCTGGGAGAAGCGTCTTCTTCGTTGATGAAGCATGGCTCTTCGCTGAAACTCCATCAATAATGGGTTTATTCGAGAACATAGCTAGGAGAGGCAGGAAGCACGGAGTTGTATTCATGTACGTATCCCAGAGGGCGGAAGACCTTGCTAGAACTCCTCAGGGCAGGGCAGTACTGGAGCAGTCAGCCACAGCACTGCTCTTAAGGCAGGAGCCCCAGGGCCTAGATGCAGTTAGAGAAGTATACAAGCTATCTGACGTAGAGCTCGATTTCCTAGCGAATGCTCCCGTAGGCACTGGAATACTTAAGGCTGGTAGAAAGAGGCTCACAATACAAGTACTGCCAACTCAAGAGGAACTGAAGGAGTTCAGCACATAAATCCATGCTCTTGCCCTCCAAGCTCCTTGAATTAGATCGCTAGGTCAGTACAGAGGCCGTATCTTCAGATCCATGCGTTTTTCGATTTAAAAATGCAGTGAAGAGAGCTGGAGGATAAATACTGAATCCTCCTACTGTATACAGTAGTTACGCATGCGGTATAGTGTTTCAGTAAACAGGGATCTATATTGAAGGCGTACTTGCTGTACTTATCTACAGTGTGCGGCGGTGGTGAAAGAGTTAGCTTAGAAATGGCTAAGGCACTGCGTGAAGAGGGCCTAGAGGTAATCTACGTCACTAACTCGGCTGAAGGATTGAGGAAGTGCAGTGAGCTGCATGGATTGCCCGGGGACTACGGCGTCATAGAAGTCGGGAGCTTATTGGAAAGCATTCTTTCTAGGACGGACCGCTTCATAAGGTATAGGAGGCTCCTATTACTACAACAGGTCTATAAGATGCGTGAGAAGCTTGAGTCAGTGAGTACGGATAACTTAATTATTGACACTAGTACAAGCGTGCCTCTCAACATTGATGTCTCATACATCCACTACCCCATAACACTGGGCACTGTGGAGTCAAAGGCTCTCCACTGGAGGCTGTATAACTTGCTTATAGAGCGTAGAGCGCGGCGCGTGATGGGGAAGCCCAAGCTTGTTCTAGTGAACAGTGAGTGGACAGCTAAAGTTGTAGAGAAAGCCTATGGACTAAGATCAACTGTGCTTCACCCACCTGTAGACGTTGAATACTACGCTTACGATGGGGGGAGGAAGGAGAAGATCATAGTCACAGTGTCTAGGCTCACTCCTGAGAAGAAGCTCTACACCCTCCCCTATGCAGCGTCTAGACTGCCAGACTATGAATGGTATTTAGTTGGATCCACTGGCTTAACAAAGTTTAAGGAAGCAAGCAGTAACGCTGTAATTGGCGCAATTAAGAGGGAGGTAAGAAGGCTTGGAGTAAGGAACTTCCACGTAGTAACTAACATGCCGCGCAGAGAGTTGAGGAATCTACTGCTCTCAGCTAGCTTCTACGTACACCCATTGTTCCCAGAGCACTTCGGCATAGCAGTTGCTGAAGCCATGGCTGCTGGATGCATACCAATAGTCTACAGAGATGGGGGTGCTTGGACAGACATAGTCTCCCCCGTCAGCACAGATCTCGGGTACTCAGATCCTGGGGAAGTAGCGTCAATTATAAGGAGGCTGGAAAGCAATCGGGAATTGCTGAACACTCTGAGGGAAAAGGCTGTGGAGCATGTGCAGGGGTTTAAAGCAAAGGCTTTCCGCGAGAAATTCATAAAGTACTTGGAGGAACAGGGTATTCTATAATGGTAACGCAGCGTGGATTGAGTGATGCTGAAGTAGTGGCAGTAAAACCTTCCCACTTCCATTAATGGAGGGGGAGGGGAGTTGCTTAATACAAGTGCTCTGAGGACACTATTTGCCTACTTTAGCTTAGGTGCTGCATAAATAGCTTCTCAAAGCGATTTATGGAAATGCTTAAAAATGCCTCCCATGGGATACAGGTGTAGAGCTGCGTGAGCTATGAGGATTTTCATGTACCTCTTTCCAGACTCCAAGCCTTGCTTAGACGAGGACGTTGGGGATAGCGTTCGCAGAGTTCTCTCAAGGATGGTTTTACCTAGAGTAATTACTGGCGAAGTTGTTTCAAGGTATGTTAGGAAGGCTTTGAGGCTCGGAGTCTGGGGGAGGCTTGCGC
>CALIML010000003.1 GCA_938045475.1 uncultured Sulfolobales archaeon | reverse complement strand
CTGAACTACGTTTATCAGAGAGTGGTGGAAGGGCTTTTGGGAGCTCTTAGAGAGCCCATTAATGTACTGAGAATTGATGGAGTGAGGTACGAGTACGACGACAATTCATGGATATTAGTTAGGGTGAGTGGGACGGAGCCTAAGATAAGGATTTACGCTGAGGCCAGAAGTCATGAAAGGCTTAAGGAGATGATTGATAAGGTTGAGGAATTGTTAATAAAGGCTTTAGAGGTCTACGGCGGTAGAATAGTTGAAAAAAGCATTGGCTAAACGCGCTTATGCATTCACTTAAGGAACTATGCCTTAATCAACTCGTCGAGCTTCTCGTGGAATTTACTCCACCACTCTATAGCTGCTGAAAGCCTGTCTTCACTAAACTTCGCAGCCCACTCCTTGGCTTCAAACTCTCTTGCAATTGTAGCCACTATATCCATAGTCTTTCTGCTATCCCAGAAGACTGGTCGAGCTCCGGCTTTCTCTTGGTAGTCAGCTATGTCTCTATACTTCTTCTTTAGAATGTCAACTATATTGCCTACACTCATTAATTCACTGAGGATTCTTGGAATTCTCGTCTCAATCCAGCCTCTATGGAATCTGCATGAACCGATGTTATCGTTGAAGTACTCCCATAGAGCTCTCTCAAAGCTCTTCTTAGCGTATTCATCTGGAGGGAGGAATACGGTTGCATATAGAGTCCAGTATCTCCCAGTAATAGCTAGCGGCGCTACGAGTCCCGGAGTCCAGTAGTAGTTCGGAGTTATATGTCCTTCATCCCCGAAAGGAGCATATACAATTAAGTCCTCAAACTTCGTTTCAAGAGCCTCAACTCTCTCCTTATAGAGTATGTCAAGAATTTTTGCAGCAGATCTTAAGCCTCTCTCCCCTATTAATCTGATTAGGGGTTGTTTGCCCCAGGCGAGGTTCTCTATTAATTCAATAGCTAGATCAGCGTTGTGCTTGCTGTACTCAACTCTGTATTCGTTTGGGTTAAACAGCGGCTTACTCGGTAGACCTACTTCACTTGGTTTAAGCAACTCCTTCTCCAAGGCTTCAAATATGAATCCTATTAAGTGGCCTAACTCTATGGCGTCGAGGCCGTATGAATCTGCTAACTCGACTACTCTCTCAACTTCATGTAAGTCAAATATCCCTATGAAGGGTCCTAGGCCTTCGTATGGCTCGTAATCACTCTTATACTTCCCCTTCCTAACCTTCTTACAAGCCAGAGGGCATGGCTCTCCACAGATCTTCCAACTTTTAGTCTCAATGGCCTCCTTATTGAATGGCTCCCACATGTACTTCATTATTAATCCATGCAGTTTATTTCTCAGTTCTACGGGTAAGTATATGCTATTAAAGTTAAATGTTGGCGTAGCAATTTTGTAGTGCGGGAAGTTTACTCCAAACGTGCCACCGCTCTTTACCTTATCATCGTATCTATACTTCACGCCAGCCTTAATTACTTCCATTGGGTAGCTTGTTCCAACGTTCTTAGTGAACCAATCCATGATCCACTTGGATTCGCTTAGCTGCAAAGGCCTATCTTTACTTACGTCATATAATCCTCCGTAAATTATTGCAGCAACGTGGTGAGCTCTATAGAGCACACTGCCTGGGCCTCCGCGTGCAGCAAGGTCTTCGCTGCCTAAGTCCATTTCGCCGCGGCGGAGCGTTATTGAAAATAGCGCACCTATGTTAGTGTACTTTGAGGCAGGTCCCACTAAAATGCTTCTGCCATCGTATTTACTGTAGAAGTCTTTATACTTCTCACTTAGGTACTTTTGTAAAGCATATACTCCTTTAAAGTCTCCGTAACCTCTCCATATTTCTTCAAGTTCCCCATCATTCACTTCAATGAACTCAACTCTGGGGACTCCATCACCCTCATCATATACTTTGATTAATAGAGGCACTTCACTGTTGCCAATAATTGATAATGCATCCACCTTTAGCTTAAATTGATAGGCAGCTCCACCCATTGAAGCTACGTGGAGCCCCCTAGTCAATGGGCTTCTAAAAACTGCTACCAATCTATGAACTCCATAAAGCTTTGTTCCAGCCAAGATCCCTCTGCCTATGATTAAAGCATTGAGGGGGCTATATAGCGGTTGATTGTAAGTTTTTAGCTCCCTTAAGTGTACTTCAATGCCTAAATCAATTGCCCCCACGACTTCTGGAACCTTGTATTCCTTCACCCAACTACTCCTTTTACCAACATCAATAAATAGAGCTCTGTAGCTCATATGCAGTAAACCCTCATGTGATTAAATAATTAAATGTTTCAGTATGTATAAAAACCTTCAATAAAAACTACTATTGATACTCTCCATGAATATTGATGTATATGTTTAAAAGCCGTAACCCACTGCAACGACCTTCATATAAGTTTATAAGAGCTGATTATCATAATAAAAAGATCTAAATGACGCTACTAAGGCCCAAGGAGGTCTGTCAAAGGTTCGGAATAAGTTATACGACTCTCTGCGATTATGTTAAAAGAGGGTGGATTAAGCCCGTAGTCCTCAAAAGCGGTAGGTGGAGGACTATTGATAAAGCTCCGAAAGGGATGGGAAGTGGGGTGTCCCAGTCGCTGTTTAACATTGAATAGGCAGTTGTGCAGAGCGATAAACTTGTACCTTAAGATACGTAGCTTTCCCGGGGCCGGGCCCCTTCTGCAGAGCGGTAGTAAAGAAGATGATCCCTATGTGGAAGAAGCGGATGAGGCCCCTGGGAGGGGAGGAGCCTCATGATTCCCAAGGGCGGAGCAGTTGGCATCAATTGATACTAACTGCTATGAAGCTCGAACCTCATTTATGAGCAATCCTTGACTAAGATTAAGTAAATGACCCCCTCCTTTAGAGAGCGCTCACTCTTAGGGGCATTCAAGACAACGATCCTTGAAATATAGCACGTCCTTTAGAGAAACGTACTTTAAGGTGCGGGAGCTCTGTATGTGACGGTGTACTGAGATTAGAAAGAGGTTAGTCATTATATTAACTGAGCCAAGGCACTTGGCTGAAGCAATCAACACTCTTAATCGTAGGGGATTGGAGTACAATATCCCCGATGACCTTACAAAGATCTCTTTTAGCGAAAACGACGTTGTTTACACAGATCTGCCTGAGTTAGTGAAGCTAAATACTCCTGCACGCATCATATTGTTTAATGAATCCAACCCCACTAGATCTCTAGAGGAAGCAATAATAGCTTCTAAAGGCCTAAGCAAGTATAGGGAAGTAGCTGTAGGCATAGATCCAGGGAGGCTCTTTACAGCAGCTGTAGTTGCTGATGGAGAGCTGGCTTCTTGGCTGAGAACTGATAGTTTAAGCGAGCTAGTAGGTTACGTCAATAAAGTAATTGACTCCACCCCCTCCATGAGTTATCGAATTAGAGTTGGATGCAACTCCTTAGGGCTCAAGATAGCTGGAGCACTAAAAGAATCCGTTAAGTCAAGAGCGGCAATAGAGTTAGTTAGTGAAAAGCATAGTAGCCCTAGCTTAATGCATAGAAACCCCTTTGTATTCAGAGTAGTGTCTAAAGTAAAGACTTCTAGAAGAAAAGACCTTTATGCTGCTGTAAGCATAGCTTTGAGGAGAGGCCAAGTGATTGAAAATGGTCAAAGTAGTTCTCAATGAAGGTAAAGCGATCCATGTATACGGATCAGCGTTAGTAGAAGTATTGAAGGGAACCATAAGTATCTACGGCAAGAGAGTTAAAGCTAATGAAAAAGTGCTTCTACACAAGTACCGCAGCTATCCGCTATTGGCGTTAGAGGAATCAGTAATTAGCTTAGTAATGCCTGAGGAATCCTGTATTAAGGAAGTCAAGGACCAAGTAATATATGAGTGGATTTCTGCAGCTAAGGAAATAATTGATGAAGTCCATGCAACTGTAGTAGTAATTGGAGGTGTGGATAGTGGAAAGTCTTCTTTTACAACTCTTCTATCCAACGAGCTCGTTGAGAAGGGCTTTAAAACAGCCGTAATAGACTCCGACATAGGTCAAGCAGACATAGGGCCCCCCGGTTTTATATCGCTTGGAGTTTTAGAGAAACAAATCATATGGCTTAGGGAACTGAAGCCTCTATTAACGAAGTTCATAGGTGACATTAGACCTCAGTACTGCGTTGATAAAATAATACGCGAAGTCGTAAATCTAAAGAACTCAGCATTGCAGGAGCTAAAGGCATCAGTAGTGCTAGTAAATACTGACGGATGGATCTCCGATCCACAAGCCATAACATATAAGTATAAGTTCATTGAGGCTGTGGAACCTACGGCACTAGTAGTGCTTGGCATAGATCTTAAGGGCTTATTCAAGCACTTTGAGAAAACCGGGGTAAGAGTATTCGAACTCCCGTCCCCACCTCACGCTAAGCAAAGGGATAGAGATGAGAGGAGGAGGCTTAGGAGCGAGAGATACGCTTCATTCCTTAAGGAAGCCCCTTTGAGGAAGTATAAGCTGAGTGAAGTAATAATTGATGGCTTTCAACTACTTCAGGGAATAGATGTTGATCCAATGAAGATCTATAGTGAAACAGGCGTCAACGCTATTTACGCCTCCATAAACGGCGATATACTCAACATAGTTGTTCAGCAAAGCACTAGTGAAGTAGAAGTGGATAGAGTTAGAAAATTATTTGGAGTCAGCAAGGCTAGGATTTGCTATACAGGCTTTGAAAAAGGCTTTTATGTAGCTTTAACTGACGATAGAGGGATTGATCACCCGGGCGTAGTTGATGGAATAGACTTCTTGAATAAAGTCATTGCTATTTATACATACTTTGAGGGAAGACCTAAAGCAATAAAGTTTTCTAAAATAAAGCTCTCTAGAGACTACTTCGATCAATTGGTTGAGTGAGCTAGCTATGGATTGCTCAGACTACTTTAAAGCTCTTGCCTCACTAAAGGATTTTAGTGAAATACGTGAAGACTATGAGATCACTAGGCTAGCTCATAGAGTTAGGGAACCGTTTAAAGCGAGGGTCCAGGGGGCAAGGCTTGGAGTATACAGTAATTTAATTAATTCAAGGGAGACCCTCTACAAGTATATGAGGGTCGCTAGAGATCATGAAGCTTATGAAAAGCTTGTTAACGCCATTCAAAGCCCTTTAAAGCCTTCATTCAAGGATTTCAGCAATTTCTTCACTGAAGTAAAAATTGATCTAAGGGATTTGCCTTTCATAAAGTACTATAGAGAGGATGGAGGCAATTACTTGACTGGCAGCATATTCATATCGTGTATAGACTATATCTGTAATGCATCGTTTCACAGAGTTATGAGGATCGATGGCTCTAGAGCCGCCGTTAGAATAGTTCCAAGGCATCTACACAGAATATACATGAGTTACCGCGAGAGAGGCGAAGACGCTCCAGCCGCAGTAGTGCTTGGATCACATCCATTGGTTGAACTCGCTTCAGCTGCTAGCCCTCCATACGGAGTATATGAAATGTGGGTTGCTAATAAGCTTCTAGAAGGCTGCCTCGACTTAACTTACACACCCATTTATGGACTCCCTGTACCTAGTTGTGCTACTGTAGTGCTTGAGGGAGTTATTACGGGCGAGCTTCATGAGGAGGGCCCATTCGTAGACATCCTTAGAATACCTGATCAAGTTAGAATGCAGCCGGTGTTCAAGCTTGAAAAACTATACATTAACACTGGCCTAGAAGATCCCTTAATTCACGCTATAGTCCCAGGGATTGAGGAACACATGCTATTAATGGGCTTCCCAAGGGAGGCAAGCATATGGGATTCCGTTAGAAGAGTCCACAGCGACGTTCGCTCAATAAGGCTTACTCGAGGAAGCGGCGGCTGGCTCCACGCAGTTGTATCAATTAAAAAGAGCAGTGAGGGGGATGCAAAGAACGTAATAATGGCTGCCTTCACGGGACATCCAAGCTTAAAGCACGTAGTTGTAATTGATGAAGATATAGATGTAGACGATCCATGCAGCGTTGAGTGGGCTATAGCCACCAGGTTTCAGGCTTCAAGAGGACTTGTCGTGATCAAAGGATCTAGGGGGAGCACTCTAGATCCAAGCAGTGTAGATGGCTTAACTGATAAAGTAGGCATAGATGCAACTAAACCTATTGACATGGATCCAAAGCTATTTAAGAGAGCTGAAATACCTTGATGCCCCAAGGTGTCTTCATTGCATTTAACTAGAGTTGAAGAGAGGATGCTTAACGGGGAGTTTGGCGAAGCTCTATCAGTAGCCACGAAGATCTTAGTGAAGGTTGGCGAAGCTCTTGGAGCCAGCAAGCTCATTGAAGTAAGCCATGTGCATATATCTGGCGTCTCCTATAGCAATATAGGTGAACCTGGATTAGAGTATTTAGAGAAGTTAGCTTTAACTAAGCCCAGGTTCTCAGTATACACAACGGTTAATCCGTCGTGCGTAGACTTAAGCCTCTCCTCAAGAATAATATCTTTAGAGAACTGGGAAAAGCAAGCCATTATAAATGGAATTCTCGAATCAATGGGCTCCAGGGCTTCCTACACTTGTATGCCATATTTACTTAGGAGGCCATTTATGTTTGAGCATCTGGCTTGGGGGGAGAGCAGTGCTGTAGCAATGGCCAATTCATTCTACGGAGCGCTCACTAATAGAGAGGGGGGGCCTCTGACTATAGCTGCAGCTATAGCTGGCAGAACATACATGGCCGGCCTTCACTTAATGAGTGAGAGGAGCGCTAAGCACGTAGTTAAAGCACCTCCACTAAATAATGAAGCTGAAGCAAGCCTTCTGGGCCTATACATAGGCGAGGAGTACAGCGAGATCACTCAAATCACTGGGGCCTTAGGGTGGAGTTACAGCATGGTTAAGGAGTTCCTTGCTGCATCAGCTGCAAGCGGCAGCCATGCTCTAGTACCACTTGATGGAGTTACTCCCAGAGGCACTTATGCAGTTGAAGAAGGAGTTGAAAGATCCGGCATCGATAAACGAGAGCTAGAGTATTACTACGATAAGGTTTCTAAAGCCTTAGAACTGGGGGAAGAGACGCTTGTATACGTAGGTTGCCCTCACTTATCCCTCAGCGAGCTGCGTCAACTATCTACAATGCTTGATGGCAGGAGGCTTAAGAGAGGGGTCCACTTCTTAGTTACGGTGCCGGGAACTTATAGAGCCCTCGGAGGCCTAGATCTTTTTTTGAAGAAAGCTGGAGTGGAGATAGCTGTTGGCACATGCCCCATAGTGTCTAGGATTACTGTTAAACCAGACGTAGTGCTCACTAATAGTGGTAAAGCTTTATTCTACTTAAGCAAGCTCCACAAGTTTAACGTGAGCTTAGCGAGCCTCGTAGACATAGTTAAATTGGTGAGCGAGAAGTGATTTCACTGAGAGCTAAGCCGATAATTGAAGGAGAGTGCTGCGGGGAGCTATTCCTAGTTGATAGAAAGATATCGTTCTATGGGGAAGTAGATCCTGTCGCTGGGGAAGTGTGTGGAGTTGAAGGAAGCTTTAAGGGAAAGGTTTTAGCAATACGCGGCATTAGAGGTTCAACAGTTAGTTCATACATAGTCTACTCTTTGAGAAAACACGGAGTTGCGCCAAACTGTATAGTGGTGGAGGATGCAGAGCCCATATTAATTGTTGGATGCATTATAGCTGAAATACCTCTAGTTAAAGTTGAAGGCTTTAACGAACTCGTAAAAGCCTTTTCGCTAGGCTTCAGGAGGGCTCGGTTAATTAGTGAAGGAGGTGTCCTAATTCTTGAGTAGGCGGGGGGCTATAGTAGCTATTGAGGGACTAGATGGAGCTGGTAAAACAACTGTAGCTAAGTGGCTTGTGGAGCAACTCATTGGAATGGGTATTAAAGCCGAGTATACGTATGAACCCACGGATTCAAGGTTCGTAGAGGCCCTTAAAAGCTACAGCAACATTAGAACTCCTCAATTAGATGCACTAGCTTACGCAGCAGATCGATTAGTCCACTTATACAAAGTAGTTATTCCATTAATAGATCAAGGCTATGTAGTAGTTATGGATAGATACTTCTACTCAAGCATTGCTTACCAAGGAGCTATGGGGATCCCAACAAGTTGGATCATGGATGTCAATAGGTATGCTATCCCGCCAAACTTAGCAATATACATAGATGTAGATCCTGAAATAGGGCTCCATAGAGTGAAGTCAAAGAATGCTGCTAGAAGGTTTGAGGAGTACGAAAGCTTAAAGCTGCTTAGAGAGGCTAGAAGAATTTACTTAAAGTTAGTTGAGGAAGGATCGTTAGTGTACGTCAATGGCATGAGGCCTCTGGAGGAAGTAGAAATAGAGGTATTAAGGCACGTATCAGCTCGCCTTGGACTTCCCTCCTTCGCTAAATAACTCCTTCTTTATCCTCATTATTCTTTCGAGAACCTCTAGCCAACCTATAACGTCTCTATAGCCTTCATCGATTAAGTGCTGTGGAAGTGTTGAAAGAACATCTATGACTCTCCCCTCAAGATCTTCTAGTACTTTAAGCACTAGAGTTCTGGAAACTACTTCCTTAGCCTCCTCATCGCTTTTAACAATATATACTCTACCGTGCTCAGGGCATATTACTTCACCTGTCTTGAGTTTAAACAATGGTAGGTAACATCCATCCACAGGACATTTTTGAGCAAGCATTGCTGCCCCTGTCTTCAGTAGTTCAGCCATCTTCTTCTCGATAATTTTCCTATCTTCAATAGCCATTTTCTCCATCCTTCCTTTATCACAACTATTCTACTAACTCGCTATTATTGTTTATCATTTAGAGTAAATAAGCTCACGAGGTTCTTTACAAAAGCCTTTAATCAAACTTAATCGACGTGATCGTTAATGCTTTAGGGGAGAAGCGGATATTAGGAAGACTTTATGGTTCATAGAAGTGTAGTGGGAGGTGTAGTGATCCTGTGGCTGGCGCTCCAAGCCCCTATAGTAGTGAGGCTAGGATTAAGCAAGCCATGGCCATGTTGCTCAACATAGTTAATGACGCAAGCGTCCCTAGAAATATCCGTAGGGCGGCTACTGAAGCCTTAAATAACTTAAGGGATGAAACGCTGACTCCAGGCGTTCGTGCAGCAAACGCTATTGGTGCTTTAGATGCAGTTAGCCAGGATCCAAACATGCCTATACATACTAGGGTAAGGATATGGAATGTAATAACTCTCTTGGAGACTATTAAGGATTAATGGATGATAATACGTGGCGAATGTAAGGGTTAGGGGAGTAGCTGCTACAGCTATATCAAAGATATTGATTGATGTAGGCCATAGAGTCGTTCAAGCAAGCAGAGTGATGCAGTTAAGACTTGGCATACCATTCGATGCATCTCCAGCTGATGTAACTGTAAAGGATGGGGATCCAGGGGAACTAGTCGTAGTAGGCTTCCCAAAGGATGTGGCAGAAGTCGTCGATAGCTTGGTTAACTCACTAAAATACGTCTTTGCCTGGAGGCCTAAGCTCAACTTACGCTCAGTAGTTGTTGGGAGAGTCGTTGATTCAAAGAATGGGGAATGCGTAATTGAATTGCCGAAGGGGTTGAGAGCTTCGTTAAGCAATTGCTTTAAGAGCCCTGGAGAACTCGTAGTGCTATCGGTAGTTAGGCCTGCTGTAAAGCCATTTGAAGAAGTCATTGCAGGCCGCGAGATCACTGTTACTGGCACCTACGTTTCCCTCACGTATGGAAGCACTAGGGTTAGCTTAAGTGAGCACATAGTTAGTGAAGAGAGGAGAAGAGATCTTTTAGCGATGGCCTTAAAGGTCCTTGCAGGCAAAGGACTTGGAGTTAGATTTAGGAGCAATGCAGCCTATGGAAGTGACAGCGCTATTTTAAGTGAATTAACGAGCTTAGAGGAATTACTTAAGAGCATTGTCTCAAGAGCTCGGAGCGCTAGAGAACCGGAGATCATATATGATGGAGAGGGGTTAAGCATATTGGCTTTAAGCAAGCCTTCATATAGCGTCCTCGACGAAATTCGAAGCAGTGTTTCTCCAACAGTGAGAAGACACCATGAGCTAAAATTCAATAATAGGGAGTTCTCAAACACTATTGATTACGCTGAAGATCTAATTAGTAAAGGCGTTGATAGAAGCCGCGTTGAGGGAGAAATACTAAAGCAAATAGTTAATAAGTCAATAGGCTTGGGGAGAGTGGAGCTATACCACGTAAAGCCTAGTGGAGAAGTGCACAGGCTTACTCCAGGCTCAATACTTAAGGCCAGCGTCTACGGAGATGATATAAGAATGATCATCAGGAGAAACCTTAGGGGGGGAGGAGTCTTAAATGGCCTGCGTGTTGAGAAGAAGCCCGGAGACTACTGTATTACACTAGTTGACTCAAGCAAGTGGTCCATAGTGCATAAATACTATAGATCTAGCGGTGAATTGCTGGGAACATACGTGAACATCAATACTCCTCCAGAGATTACTCCAGGCAAGATACGCTACCTAGATCTCTTAGTGGACATAGTTATTACAAGCAATGGAGAGAGAATAGTTGACTTAAGTGAATTAGAGCACTATAGGGCAGAAGGCATAATACCTCAGCAGTTGTATGAAAAAGCTGTTGAAGCAATTAGTGAAGTCCGCGGGTTCTGGGCTACGTAGTCTTTGATGAACCATGGCTCTCCACGTACAAGGGCTTAAGACAACTTCATTTCTGCCTCTATAGGAAGCCGTGCTCTAGAGCAGAGGGGCAGGTCACTACGTTAACTTACTGCAAGCACTAATATTTATTGCAATCCACGTATATTTTAATAATCTTTGTTAATCTAAAAACTGTTGACGACGGCAACTTCTTAAACACGGAGGCGGCTTTTTATGAGAATAGATCATAGGAGCTTCGCGAAGACCCCTTTAGGTCCTTTATAGGATACAAGGATGTGTTCAGTGTTAAAGGCTATTGCTTCTTCACACCTCTTACTAAGGCCTATTAGACCTATAGTTCCAGGACCCCACTTATCGGTCACCCAATCAACTATTAGTTCACTAGCCCTCCGAATGCCATATCCTTGACTTACCAGCAGTGCTACGCGGAGGGAAGCCATTGAGATTATTATTATTTCACCAACTCCTGTAGCAGCGATAGCGGCATCTGTGTCTGCATAAAATCCAGCGCCTGGTATGGCTGAGTCCCCAACTCTGCCCGGCATTTTAAGCCATATGCCCCCTGTGCTGACAGCGCTTGCTAAGGCTCCATCTCTGTCTAGAGCTACGGCTCCAACTGTGTCAAGGAGGCCCAACTCCTTGGCTATAGCTCTATTCTTTGTGAAAAAGCTGTATTCACCTGCTCTATACCTATTCAATTGCTCAACGTATCTTTCAAGAAGCCTTTTGCTAGGCTCTTCAAGCTCTGGAAGTCTTCTTGCCTTAGCCAGTCTATCGGCTCCTTCGCCAACTAATATAACGTGATCTGTTTCATCCATAACTACTTTCGCTAACTTGATTGGATTCCTGGTGACCTTAACTCCTCCAACAGATCCGGCTCTCATAGATCTTCCATCCATTAATCCAGCGTCTAGCTCTCTGTAGCCAGCTATATTGAGCACGCTCCCTGATCCAGCGTTTAAGAAGCCGCTGTCCTCCATAAATGAAACTGATTCAACTACTGCTTCTACAGCAGAGCCTGTTTCAATAAACCTCCAGCCGTGTTCGAGGGCTTCTCCAACAACTTTCACTGCTTCATCCACCAGTTCTCTTGGAGCCCTCCACGAGCCGGCTCCTCCATGTAAGAGTAGGGCTGGGGGATTCATGGTTGACCACGCTTTAAACATATTTATGGGTAAAATAAATGTCTTCAAGTTGGTGAAAGAAGCTTGTCTTACTTAGAGGAGGCTGTGACTAGAAGGCTTAGTGCTACTACTTATTCACTTGTTTCATTAACACTGTTTGTATCCATCATAGGGCTAGTGCTAGTGATTCCGAGAGAAATAAGCTCAGTAACCTCTGGGAACCCCATGCAAGCTCTATCATCTATGGACGTATTGCTCACAGCTCTACTAAACTCCTACTTGATATACGTAGTTGCATCTAGCGCGGCATCCTACTTCTTGGTAAAGAGCGTGCGCCAACACATACACTACAGCAACATACTTAGCTTAAGAGATATCGTTTATCGGGGGGATTACAGTAAAGCGCTAGAATACCTGCATTTTGAAAACACTACTAAAGACATTCCATCACCTATATCAGGCCTCCTACTAACACTGTTTACAGGGGGCTTAGCTTATCCATTAATGCTGCACGTCTGTGAGAAGAGCATTAGAAGACATGATTATTCTGAGTCTACTCTAATGGGCTCTAAGCCCATTGGATTAATTACTTCATTAAACCTCCTCTTCGACTTGCTGCTAACTGCAGTAACCTTTGGGCTTTGGGCAGTTGCTTGGGCTTGCAGAGTTGTTAAAAACTTTAATACTCACGTAGATTCAATACACTTAAAGCTGTCCATAAGTGAGAGCAGAGGCACTAAGTATTCCGAGTCCAGTAAAGTATTCTTCTGCCTAGCTGCTTCACTTCTACTAATTGCTCCAGCAGCAGTGAAAATCCCTGTGTACCCCATCAATGCCGTAACTTCATCGATTTTCATAACTCTCACAGCTTACTTGCTTAGGGAAAAGAGCTTTGCTCTACAAGTTCTTGGAGTAATGCTTTCAGAGTACTATGTATTGACGCTGGTTGGCGTGACTAGCTTTCTTTCATCAATTAACTATGCTTCACTCCTAGATTATTTCCTGAATCAATATGGATTTCTCCCTAAAGCCGGGTTCTTTGAGACAGCGCTCTTCATATTTCAGAACAACTTGAGGATTATGTTAATAGGTTTAGTGCCTTTGCTGGGCTCGCTAGTGCTTGGTCTAGCTGTAGGGAATACTGCCTTCTACTTAGGGCTAATGATGTCAAGGGATCTTGAGGCATTGAGCGTACTTGCAATGCCCCATACACCTCTAGAGCTTCTAGCGTATGCTATAGCGGTATCGGCGTCACTTAGATCTTTTGAATGGGGCTTAAGGAAGACTTTTTATAAAGCTCTTGAAGCATTGCTAGTGTTAGCACTTGCAGCACTAGTGGAGTCAGTGCTGATAGTTGTTATGAGGTGAGTAGATGGCTGTAAAACTGATCTCATTTGATGTATGGGACACTCTCTTCAATTTAAATAATTATGTAAGAGAAGTAATGAGTGAAGTATCTAAGCTTACTGGAGCTCCTTATGTTGAAGTAGCGAACGCATTCATGAATTTAAGGGAGTTCTTAAAGAGCGCTAGGAGAAGTAGTTCAATGAATCCACATGACTACACGTCGTTTAGCCAGGAGCTCATAGCTAAAAGCCTCAAGATAGACGTAGACTGCATTAGGAGGGCAATCGTTAGAGCTGCTTTAAGAATAGATGTAGGAGGGCTTGTTGCTGCTGGAGTTAATGAAGCACTGGCAGAGCTTAAAAATAGCTTTAATCCATTAATGATAGTTATTGGGAACACAATGATATGGCCCTCTATGATAACTAGGCTATTAATTGAGAGAGCAGGCATAGCTAACTACTTCACCAAGCAGTATTACTCGGATGAAACAGGCTTCTTTAAACCATTTAAGGAGGCATTTCATAAAGCCTTAAGAGATCTAGGAGTTCACTCCAGTGAAGCATTGCACGTAGGAGATCAAGTAATTGAAGACTATGAAGGAGCTCTAAAAGCAGGTCTATACGCTATACTAATAGATCGCGGGCTTAACTCAAGTAAGGGCATGTTAACTGAGGGAGGCAGAGGGTATAGAGTTAAGTCCATTACGGAGGTACCTAGAGTAATTAAGTTAATTGCTGAAGCAAGCCAGTGAAGCTAAAGCATAAAACTCTACCTCTACATCTAACGCTGGGCGCTTGAATTGAGGGCAGCGCTACTAAATGAATTAGCTGAAGTAAGGGCTGGGGACACACCTAGAAGAAACCCGGAGCTACCGTTTAAGGAAGAACCTTTAGACATAAATGATAACACCCCTGAGCCTGAGCCCAGCTTTAAGCAAGTATTGATAAGGGTTGAAGCATGCGGTGTTTGCTACACAGACATAGATATCATTGAAGGAAGAGTGAAGTGCAAGACCCCGCTCATACTTGGACACCAAATAGTGGGTAGAGTTGAGGCCTTAGGGCCTGGAGTTAAAGGAAGAGTAGAAGTTGGGGAAAGAGTTGGAGTAGCCTGGATTGGGTGGAGCTGCGGGAAGTGCAAGTACTGCGTAACAGGCCTTGAAAACCTTTGCAGCGACTTCAAGCCAACTGGCTGCAGCATTGATGGAGGTTATGCTGAGTACACCGTTGCATACGAGGACTACGTATACAAGATCCCAGAAGTATTTGAAAGCTACGAAGCGGCTCCTCTACTATGCGCAGGCTCCGTAGGATATAGAGCCCTTAAGCTAGCTGAAATGACGGATGGATTAAGGCTGGGGTTCTTCGGCTTCGGCGCTTCAGCTCACATACTCATACAGGTTGCTAGAAGGCTTTATCCGAGCAGCGAGATATACGTCTTTAGTAGAAGCAGCGATCACAGGGAGCTTGCACTAAGGCTTGGAGCAGACTGGGTTGGCCATCCATCAGGCATTCCTCCAAAGAAGTTGGATAGAGCAATAGACTTCACGCCAGTAGGTGAAACTGTGCCTAAAGCTATGGAGGTTCTCGATAAGGGAGGAAGGCTCGTAATCAATGTTATAAGGAAGCAGACTTCAATAAACTTGGACTACGTTAAGCACTTGTGGATGGAGAAGGAAGTTAAAACAGTTGCTAATGTCTCTAGGAGGGACGTAGAGGAATTCCTGGGCATTGCGGCTAACTACTCAGTGAAGCCTGAAGTCACTTTATATAAGCTTGAACAAGTCAATGAAGCCATTAGGGACTTGAAGAGAGCTGTTTTAAGGGGGTCAGCAGTCCTAAAAATGCGTTAGAAGTAATGCAGACTAGCTGTAAAAGAGAATCAGCCAAATACCGCCGCCTCTTTAACTAATCTTCCCTCCCTAAACCTACTCATTGATAAGTTCAGTGCTTCAAGTATCTTCGGCCTTCCTTCAGTTATCCAATCAGCCATTACTTCGCCCACTGAAGGAGACATCATGAATCCGTGACCGCTGAAGCCTGCTGCCACGTAGAGGCCTTCTAAGCCGTCGAGAGGCCCAATTATTGGATGATGGTCTGGAGTCGTATCGTAGTAGCCCGTCCAATACCTCAACAAATACGCCTCCTTCATCCATGGGAAGTACTTAGTCCATACCTTAGACGCCTTACGCAAAAACTCAAGCCTGCTTAAGGGTTTATCGCCGGGCTTTTCAGGTATCTCTGAGCCAACTAAGAAGTTTCCATGATGTGTCTGCACTACGTAGCTTGAAGTACTCCAATCTATTATGAGTGGCTTGAATAAATCCCTATAGGCCTCCGTAATGAATGCATGCTTTGGCACAGGCTCTATTGGAACACTTATGTTCAAAGACTTCAGCATCTTCACTGTATCATATGCCGCAGCTAGGACTACTGCTCTTGACTCAATAAAGCCCGCACTTGTCTCTACTCCTAAAACTTTCCCCCCACTCATCAAGATCTTTTTAGCCTCAACGCCCATCAATACTTTACAGCCTTTTTCAACTAGAAATCGCCATGATTGAAGGACTAGATCGAATGGAGAGGCTTTTCCAGCAAGAGGATCGTGTACTGCAGCCAAAAGATCCTTGGTTACAATCGTTGGCGCTAAGCGCTTTACTTCACTTAAGTCAATAACTTTTGTCGGAACCCCATGCTCGTTCTGAAAGCTCACATAAGTTTTAAACGCCCTTAGATCCTCCTCTCTGCTGAGGAGCCACAAGTAACCGCTTCTCTCATAGAATACTCCAAGCTCGTCTTTAAGCTCGCTCCACAACTCAATTGCTCTCTTCATTAAAGCTATGTGCTCTCTACTGGTGAATGAAGCTCTTATGCCTGTAGCACACTTGTAAGTGTTTCCCGACCCTGGATACTTTCTCTCTGCAATGACGCTCTTCACTCCTTTTTTCAATAGATAGTAGGAGATCATTAGTCCAGTCGATCCGCCGCCAATAATCAATACATCACTCTTCATTTCCATCACTTAAGAAGCACTTTATTTGAATGGGCATTAGCGGAGGCCTTGAAGGAGGGTAGTTTAATTCATCTATTCTCAAGCCTGTTGCCTTAGCTAACACTCTAGCAACTATGGGTAAGCAGTGTCTTCCCTGACAAGATCCCATGCCTACTCTTAGAAGTCTCTTAATGCTCTCCAAGTCTCTATAACCTCCCTCTATAGCCTTCAATATATCGCTTAACAATACGTCCTCGCATCTACACACAACTACTTTCTCTGGATCCATATAGCTCTCACATCCATTGCTATTCCTCTCGGGACTTCTACTGTAATAGACCATGTGCCGCAGTACTTCCACGCCTTCACTACTCTACCTAAGCCGAGTTCTCTGCCATCCCTCCCTAACAATGCAGCTACATCCCCTTTAACGGGCTCTGGGAGGAATTCGTATGGTAAAGTCACGTATGCTACTCCATTCTTTGAAAGATCGACTACGAACATAGCTAGTCCAGGGCATTGGGGCACGCATACCCCGCATCCGTTACATTTATCCCAATTAACTCTGGGAATGCTATAGATGAATTCCTTTGATATAGCTCCGTATGGGCATGCGTAAACGCATATATCGCATGGGATTTCCTCAGGGCATTCAACAATTACTACTGGTCCTTTCTTAAGTCTTTCACTGGGGGGAATAATGCCTAAATACTCTAGATCCTTTTGTGTTAAATATCCAAGCTTCTTAAACTCCAAAACCGTTCACCCAACTAACTACTTCTGAGAAAATAAATTCTTGTAGCTATCATACTTTAACTGTTTAACATTTAAAGTATTTAGGAGGGAAAAAGTGAACTATATTGAATTTACTTTCTTTACTCTCCTTGTAGCAACAACGTCTGCGCCGCAAATGTCTTTAATTACTGCTTGGCCTATTTCAACTGGCGCCTTAAGCTCTATTGATGCTGTAGCCTTCATTACTTCTTGAATACATTTCTTTGGCACCGGCTTGTTAGTTTTAACTGATACTGTAGGTAGATCGCCTCCTACGACTTTGACTACGGACATAACGATCCTCCTTGGATCAGTGACTTCCTGCTTTGCGTAATCCACCCCCCTCGGGCACAGCGCTCCCTCAACTTTCAACGATCCTCCGGGCTCTGTGCGTACTTTGAGTGTGCAGCTAGCTGGGCATATTATGCATGTGAGCTCTCTTTCACTCACCGGGGATCACCTCCATAGAGATCTTTTCTACAGAAGCAGCTCTTTCCAAGAGTCTTTTAGTTAGCTTAACTCTTATCATTTCAGCTGGCCTAACGTTAAATTGCTTCATTTTCCAGCCTACTTCAGGAATAGCGACTACTACGTTTTTCTCAGGCTGTCGAACTCTAGCATAAAGTATTACATCCCTCTTACCGCTAACGTAGTGTGGGACTATGAATCTAATGTTCCTCCCCCTTATAACTGGCTTCCAATCAGTTGTCGGTATTCCATCGTTTTCAATAAAGTAGCGAGCTCCTTCTGCAGCTAGCTCTCCTTGCTCAACTACGTAGTCAACTAAGTCATTTATGACTAAGGCATTTCCAGCAACAAATACTCCAGGTATGTTTGTTTCAAGAAACTCGTTTACTACGGGCCCCCTAGTGTATGGATCTATTACTAAGCCTATTTTCTCAAGCATGTCTAAGTTAGGTACGAGGCCAGCTGCCAGCACTATTGTATCACACGGTATTTCAAGCTCCGTTCCCTCAATAGGCTTAAGCTTCTCATCAACTTTAGCCACCACTACTTTCTCAACTCTCTTCTTACCAACTACCTTTGTAGCTACGTGGCCTAGGTATAGCGGTATATCGTAGTCCTGGAGGCATTGAACTATGTTCCTCATCAATCCACCTGGATAGTGCATTAACTCTATTACAGCCTTAACTTTAGCTCCTTCAAGAGCGAACCTCCTGGCCATTATTAATCCAACGTCCCCAGATCCAATTATGACTATCTCCTTGCCTGGAATAATACCATATATATCCATGAGGGTCTGGGCTTCTCCAGCTGTATAAATTCCTGCAGGCCTATCTCCAACAATATTTATTTCAAATACATGTCTCTCCCTTGCCCCAGCCGTGTATATCAATGTCTTTGTCTTAAGCCTCATGACTCCCTGAGGCGTTATAACGTTTACGACTTTTTCATTGTGTGCTACAGGCTCTATTGAGTGAACATGGGATTTCAGTAAGTGCTCTACTCCAAGCTTCTCCATTTTATCGAAGAACCTGTAGATGAACTCCGTTCCAGTCAAGTCTTCTTTAAAGTAGTGGAGGCCGAATCCCGGGTGAACGCACTGCAGCGGTATTCCTCCAAGAAGATCCCTGTTTTCAACAAGCACTGCCTTGAGCCCGAGCTCATTAGCCTTTATTGCAGCAGCTATTCCAGCTGGGCCTGCTCCAATAATAACAGTATCGTAGTTTAACTCAAGCACTTTAACCACCCTGGCTCGTTGGCTTCAGCAAAGCCTTTACTTCCCCTATGCCATAGAGATCCTTCTTTACTACTACTTTGTGTAGCGGTACTCCAGCATATTGAGATATCAACAGCGCCATCCTCCACCTACAGAATGATCCCTGGCACATTCCAAGGCCTGCCCTAGTCCTAAACTTTATTCCATCTATAGTTATGGTTTTTACGCCGGCCTTCTTCATTCTCTCAATAGCTTCAATAACTTCAGCCTTTGAAACCGTCTTGCAATAACAGATTATTTCACCGTAATCAGGGTTCTTCCTTATTAATTCATCGACTTCCTGAAGTGATCTATCCTTAACTCTAACTATGTCGCTTCTATGGGGGTTCCAATGCTTCTTTCTAACTAGGCTTACATCGTACTTATCCTTGATTAAGTTAAGCACATATTGAGCTATTGCTGGCGCTGAAGTAAATCCAGGCGACCTGATTCCAGCGACGTTTACAAAACCCCATGGATCGTCGTAAGCCTCTATACGCCAATGCCCTCCTGGAGGTTCAGGCCTTAAGCCAGCGAAAGTCCTTATGATCTTAGCCCTTGGGGGAAGCTCTTTAAGCAGTCTTTCAGACTCCTTCCACACGTACTCTAAGCCTTTTTCACTCGTTGAAGTCTCATCCTTGGCATCTATAGGTAGATCTTCTGCTGTAGGGCCTATCATTAAGTTACCGTGTACTGTAGTAATAGCATAAACCCCCTTAGTTATTGGAGTAGGCGTTGTATGCAGCAGTTTCTCAGGCTTCACCTTAACGTTTTCATCAAACAGGAAGTACTCCCCCCTCCTAGGCCTTACTACGAAGCCCGAATCTACTCCAGCCATGTGCGATATTTTATCTGAGTACAGGCCTGCCGCATTAATAACTACGTCTGCTTCTACAAATCCTCTAGCAGTCTCTACACCTCTCACCTTCTTATCAACTACTTTGACCCCCCTTACTTCAGCTTCAGTCAATAGCTTCACTCCATTCTCCACAGCGTTTTCAACTACAGCTATTACTGCTTCAAAAGAAGATATCGTTCCCGCTGTAGGCGCATATATTGCTCCTAGAGCGCTCGGGTTAACGCTTGGATCCATTTGCAAGAGCTCGTCGCGGTAAACGGCTCTTACTCCAGGTATTTTGTTAAGCTTAGCTAGCTCAATGTATTTTCTAGCGCTCTTCTCCTCCTCTTCATTAAAGAAGACCATGAGTTCCCCAGGCCATTTAACAGGTATATTAAGCTCCCTAGCCCACTGCCTCCATAAAGCATTCCCCTCCCTACATAGCCTCGCTCTAAGCGGGTGTACATCAGGCTCCTCTTCGTGCCCCGGGTGAATTATCGCAGTATTCGCCTTACTGCTCCCCCACCCAACGTCAGGCTCCTTCTCTACTAAAGTCACATCGAAGTCTTCATACATACTTAAGACTCTGGCTATTGATGAGCCAACTATTCCCGCTCCAACTATAGCTATTTTTAGGGGCATAGCGTAGATGCACCTTCTAAAACTAAATGAGTATATGAGGGTATAAAAAATGAATTTGTTTAGAGAGGCATTTAAAACGCCTCAGTATCCATAAGCCCAAGGAACTTCCTTAGCCCATCCGAGGGCTTTCTGTACAGCGACCTTCCATCCCTTATACAGCTTCTCCCTTTTATCAGGATCCATTGCTGGTACGAACTCTCTCTCCATCTTCCAGTTCTTTCTAACGTCCTCCAAGTCTTCCCAGAATCCAACGGCTAATCCAGCCAAGTACGCTGCTCCAAGGGCTGTAGTTTCAAATACGACTGGCCTTATTACTTTTGCGTCAAGTATGTCTGCCTGGAATTGCATTAAGAAGTCGCTCTTAGCGGCTCCTCCATCAGCTTTAAGCACACTTATTTTCTGCCCAGTGTCAGCAACCATAGCCTCTATGACGTCTCTAGTTAGATAAGCTATTGCTTCAAGAGTGGCTCTAGCTACGTGCTTTCTCTCAGTTCCTCTAGTAATTCCAATAATTAGCCCTCTAGCATAGTGGTCCCAGTATGGTGCTCCAAGCCCCACGAATGCTGGAACTAAGTATACTCCGCCGGTATCAGAAGCGGATTCAGCTAATGGATTTACCTCTGCTGAAACCTCAATTAGCTTTAGCCCATCCCTTAGCCACTGTATGGCTGCTCCAGTAATGAATATGCTTCCCTCTAGAGCGTAGATAGCTTTCCCAGGCTCAAGACCGTAAAATACTGTAGTTAGCAGCCCGTGCTTTGATGGAACGGCTTTAGTCCCAGTATTGAAGAGTATGAAGTTTCCTGTTCCATAAGTGCATTTAACGTCACCGACATCGTAGCCTGCTTGGCCAAATAACGCTGCCTGCTGATCTCCTGCATCTCCGGCTACAGGTATGCTTACTCCTCCCATTAACTCAGTTACTTCAGGCCCCGTATATCCATAGATAGCCTTATCGCTTGAAGGCCTTGGCAAAGGCATTAGCTCTTTAGGTATTTTGCCCTGGATCTCTAGGAGTTCATCGTCCCAGTCGAGTTTATGTATGTTGAATAGCATTGTTCTAGAAGCATTGGTGTAGTCTATTACATGTGCTCCATATCTCTCTGGAGTTAATACATCCTTTGATCCTCTAGTTAAGTTCCATATAATCCACGTATCTATAGTTCCGAATATCAGCTCCCCCTTCTTAGCTCTCTCCCTCACATTGTTAACGTTGTCAAGTATCCACCACACCTTAGTGCTTGAGAAATAGCAGTCTGGCACTAGCCCCGACTTACTCTTTATTGCATCAAAGTAGTGTTCTCTTAAGTAATCTATTTGAGGAGCAGTCCTTCTATCCTGCCACACTACAGCATTGTAGACAGGCTTACCTGTCTTCGGATCCCATATTATTGTAGTCTCCCTCTGATTGGTGACTCCAATAGCAGCTATCTCCCTAGGATCAACTTTTGACCACTCAAGTACCTCCTTTATACACTGCTTAGTCTTTTCCCATATTTCAAGCGGGTTATGCTCAACCCACCCAGGCTTAGGAAATATCTGAGCGTGCTCATGGTATGACCAGCCGCCTTTAACGGGAAGTCCGTTGTGGGTGAATAACATTACTCTAGTTCCAGTAGTGCCTTGATCTATTGACATAGAATACTTCTTTTCAACCATACTTATCAGACCCCGCACTATGTCTATATATAACTATATATGAGATATATATAAATCTTTCGTAAATTATATACAATATTTGCTTCAACTAACTAATAGGGAAAAGGGCGATCTTCTTGATCTTTCAAAAAATTATTATTGCTATTGTTAAAAAATATAGTGTTATGCTACTATATAACTAGAGTATATACTAGTGCACCAATTATTCCGCCAATTATTGGGCCAAATATAGGTACTACTAAGCCATATGACCAGTCTGAGCTTCCCTTACCCGGTATTGGGAGCACTGCGTGAGCTATCCTAGGCCCTAGATCCCTGGCTGGGTTAATTGCATAGCCAGTTGGGCCT
Organism: uncultured Sulfolobales archaeon; assembly: GCA_938045475.1. Lineage (GTDB taxonomy): Archaea > Thermoproteota > Thermoprotei_A > Sulfolobales > Desulfurococcaceae > JANXDZ01. The sequence continues at coordinate 49,845 of CALIML010000003.1, read as the reverse complement.
CCGAGGCTTAAGCCAATGCTCCACACGAGGAATCCAACTATTACAGGTATGAAGAATACTGGTAGTTCTTTAAGGCTTGTGAGAGCTAGTACTCCCAGCAATAGCATGAATGTACCAACCATCTCAGTTAGGAAGTTTAGGGGCAAGTTCCTGATAGCTGGGCCAGTTGAGAATACGGCTAGCTTAAGGCCTGGCTCAGCCGTCTCCTTAAAGTGGCTATAGTAGGCTAGAAACACTATTACTCCTCCAACAAATCCACCAAGTATTTGAGCAACAACGAATCCTGGAACTAGGCCCCAGTCAAACTTACCTATAGCAGCTAAAGCTATTGTTACAGCTGGATTTATATGTCCATAGGGGCTTCCAGCTAGGAATGCAGCCGCCACGCCATTCATTACTGCAAACCCCCAGCCAGCTGTTATAACAATCCAGCCAGCTCCCTGCCCCTTAGTCTTGCCGAGAACTACGTTTGCTACAACGCCATCGCCGAGCAGTATAAGGATCATTGTTCCAATAAACTCTCCTAAGTATTCACTACCCATTCAACTCACCTAAATTTTACTAACATACATATAGCCAAGGCACATATATAAAAAACTTGTGTTAATGGATAGGGACACGCGTTATGCTTAAATACGGTTTGCGTATTGTTAGACATGTAGATGTGAAGGGAGAGCATGTATGGGCGCTGAAGTTGTGAAAGTGCATACTATAGACTCTAAGACGTTTCTAAAAGTGCTTGACAACATACTTGAAGTAATGAAAGCTAATGAAAAATACCTCACTAAACTCGACGCAGATATAGGTGACGCGGATCACGGCATTAACATGGTGAGGGGATTTCAGAAAGTAAAGGAGTTAATTAATAGGCAGAAGAATCCCGAGAACTTAGATATAGGCACTATGCTTAACTTAACTGGGATGGGGCTACTGCAAGTTGTTGGAGGAGCAGCAGGCCCGCTATATGGAATGCTATTCCTAGAGGCTTCAAAGACAGTTAAAGGTAAGAAGGAGGTGGGCGTAGAGGACTTCGCAAAGATCCTTGAAGCCGGGCTGAAGGCTGTTAGAACAGTAGGTGGGGGAACAGTTCCTGGGGAAAAGACTATGGTCGACGTCCTACATCCAGTTGTAGAGAAACTTAAGGAAATGCTTTCAACTAGAAAAGACTTGGACTTCATTGAAGCCCTCAGCGAAATAGTTCCTCTAGCTAGGGATAGTGTCTTAAAAACTATACCTATGTTAGCTAAGAGGGGGAGGGCAAGCTACTTGGGTGAGAGAAGCATAGGGCACCAGGATCCGGGAGCTACTTCAACTTACCTAATAATAAGAACCTTCCTCGATACATTAAACGGCAGAACTGGCGTAAGGATATCTAAATACGATGATGCAAGCGGTGCATTAGTGAGCGAGGAATTCATTTAACCTACATTAACCCAATTATCGAGACATTTGGTGAATTCATGGTAGGAATAGTGCTGGTGTCTCACAATAGGAAGATAAGCGAAGGAGTAAAGGAAGTAATAGATCAAATGATTGGGGGAGCAGTCAAGATTGCTTGTGTAGGTGGCGAAGCAGGAGAACTAGGCACAAACGTTAGTGAAATAATTAGAGCAATAAATGAAGTACTTGATGAACAGGGGGTAATAATATTCGTTGACTTTGGCAGCACTGCTATAGGGGCAAAAGCAGCGCTCAACGTATTGAACCAAGAGGTAAAGTCAAAGGTCTTTATCGCCAATGCCCCTATAGTTGAAGGAGCTTTTATAGCAGCTGTTGAAGCGAGCTTAGGTAAGAGCATTGAGGAAGTATTGAGAGCAGCTGAAGAAGCAAGAAATATGGTTAAAGTGCAATAGTAAAAAAAAAAATAAATTTTTACCGCAATACCTCTTTTCTTCACGTCGTTCGGTATTTTTATGTAACAACTATTGGAGGAGGCACTTTTATAGCTATAGTAGTGGCTGGCGCCATGAGTAGTCTCTTAAGCTCTTCGTCAAGCCTTAGGATTGCTACTCTACCTCCTTGCATTTCAAGGGAGGTCATGAATTCGCCTATCCAGCTCGTAAATACTTTTAGCCCAAGCGACTCCACATACTTTCTGACGTCTCTATAGAATAGGAACTTCTCCATGTATGGTGTGCCGCCAGTGCCTTGTGCCACTAGAGCTATTTCTTCTCCCTTTTCAAGCTTAAGGTCTTCAACAATCTTATCGACCATCATTTTGGCTAGTTCCTTTGAAGGCATGTACTTCATTCTCTTTACTCCAGCTTCTCCGTGAATTCCTATTCCAAACTCTATTTCATCAGGCCCTAGTTCAAAGGTTGGCTTCCCGGCCGCTGGCACAATGCATGGAGTAAGGGCTACCCCAAGATCTCTGCCGTTATCTATTACTTTTTGAGCCACCCTCTTCACTTCCTCAAGAGGCCATCCTTCTTCAGCTGCAGCTCCAGCTATCTTATGTACAAACACTGTTATTGTAGTCCCCCTCCTATTCTCCTTTTCAACTATTGATACGTCGTCGTTAACTATCACATAGTCAGTCTTAATGCCCTCGCCAGCAGCTAATTCGGCAGCAGTCCTAAAGTTCATTACGTCTCCAGCATAGTTCTTAATGACTACTAGTACACCTGCATCAGTGGCAACTTCTCTAATAGCAGCCTGTATCTGCGGCACCGTTGGTGAAGTATACGTAAAGCCTGCACTCGCTCCATCCAGCATCCCGTAGCCTACGTAGCCAGCGTGAGCTGGCTCGTGGCCGCTTCCTCCACCTGAGACAAGAGCTACTTTATACGAAGGCTTCTTATACCTTCTGTAAACGTTGTTCCAGTCGGGGTCAAGTCTCAGGATCTCTGGAAAGGCTAGAACCATTCCCTCAAGCATTTCTCTAACTTCTTCACCAGGAGTATTTATGAGTTTTTTCATTAATTTAACACCCCCAATTAATATATGTCATGGAGTGCATATATAAGTCTACATGAACTATCTCTAGAGAACGTGCTTATATGGATATAAGCTATAAATGCTTATATATACAGCTCAATATGTACTATGCTTAGCTCCCCATGCTTAACTCTAACAGCAACAATGGATTTGCGGAGGAATATTGATTGAAGGCAAGTGAAGTAACTATAGTCAATAAGTCAGGCCTTCACGCTAGGCCTGCAGTTAGATTTGTGCAACTAGCTTCTAAGTTTAAATCGTTAATAACTGTATGCAAGGAATCTAAATGCGTTAATGCAAAGAACATACTTCAAATACTCTCCCTTGGAGTAGACTTCGGAGACAACATAGTTTTACAAGTAAGTGGAGATGATGAAGATACAGCATTCAATCAATTAATAGATCTTTTAATCAACATCTTGCCAAACGAAGATAAATAGCCGAGTTTGTTACAGAAAGTCTTTTTTTATTCAATTAATTGCTGTAGAAGGTGCGTGAATCCTGTAAAGGCATGCTGCATCCACTTCAAGACTGCTAGTGTTAAAAACACTTATTGCATTGCTTAAACATTTAAGTATGCTGGACAGTAATGAGAAGACCACGAGATTGTTCATGAATAAAAAGATTACCATAATGACCTCTCGACGCGGTGACTACGTAAGGCGACCTAGGACTGCTCCCTATATAAAAACTGTGTGTTAATAGAGTATGGAGTAAGCTTGGGGATAAACCAGCTCTTTAAATGGCTATATACGCTACATCCATAGCTGCAGCGATGCACTTAATGACTGCATAGAATCGCCCATGGTGAAGCTATGCTTCATGAGCGGAGAGTCGAGCCTAGCTGATGAAGCTAAGGCCAGGCTGGCTGTTGCTGCAAACAGCTTCGTGAATTAGCAGTAAAGCTAAGTAGAGGCGAGATCTCTAGAGAAGCTCTATGGAGAGCATTTAAGGCTTAAGACACTTATTGAAAGATATGAGGAGATCTTGGCGAGCCCAGGCCATTAGCTATAGATCTTCTCCAATGCTCCTCCATCTCTTCCTCACTTACTATGGCTTTCAGCTTTCCAACTCTAGCTCTTTCAACTACAGGGGCTTGCCTATACTCATTCCACAGAAAGTCCAACAGCTTCTCTCTTCTCCTCAATAAATCAGCGTTTGCATACCCCAGTTTTTCAGCAGCTGATATAGCTGCTATTTCCCCCTCAATGAAGGCAGTCGTTGCTTCTTCAATGCCTGCTGCATCGCCAGCTACATAAAGGCCGGGGATGCTTGTCTCTAAATACATAGTTCTTACGGGCACTAGTCCACCTAGCTCCGATACCCACTTCATTACGCAGCCCGCCTGACTTAAAATAGTGTAGTCAGGCATTAATCCTACCGCGAGGAGAACTAAGTCTACGTTAAACTGCTTTTCAGTGCCGGGAATGGGGTTCATTTCACCGTCGAATGCTTGAATCACTGCCTCCTCAACGCGCTCACTTCCCATAGCTCTAACTATTGAATGCCCTAGGTAGATGGGTACTCCAAGCCTTACTACCTTAGCTGCATGCACAAACCAGCCTCCAATACTATGCGCGATTTCAACTACAGCTCCCACTTTTACACCTGCTTGGAGAAGCTGGTATGAAACTATGAGTCCTACGTTGCCTGAGCCCACTACTAAAGCTTTATCTCCAGGCCTAACTCCATATCGATTCATTAGTGTCTGAGCTCCTCCAGCACCCATTACACCCGGCAAGTCATTGTTTTCAAACTCAAGGCCTCTCTCCATAGCGCCTGTACACACTATGACGGCCCTCGGCTTAAAGACTATGTTCATAGGCTTCGGGTACCTTACTATTACACCTACTCCTTCACTGAAAAATCCATAAGCTGTGGCATTTCTATACACCGGCACATTTGGTGATTCCTCAATATTCTCGGAGAGTTTTTCAGCTATTTCAAATCCTCTAGCTCCTCCATAGTAATCTCTAGTACCGAAGAACTTGTGGGTTTGCTTAATTAACTGGCCTCCGAGACGGGCTCCTTCATCAACTAAAGCTGCTTTTATGCCGAGAACTGAAGCTGTTAGAGCTGCATGTAATCCGGCTGGGCCTCCGCCAATGATTAGTAAGTCCACTGCAGCCTCAACTTTCTCTACTTGATTGTTGAATAAAGGCCCTTCAAAGCCCATAGACGGCGGCCCACGCTGTCTTTCAATAAAAGCTCCTTCTTTAGCTAGCTCTACGCAAATTCTTGTGTTTGGAACTCCATTCACTGTACTCAAACAACTACTGCATTTCCCTATCATACAGAAGGCTCCACGAGGCCTCTTGAACCTTGGACTCCAGCTAAATGTAGCTACTCCAATAGCATATAGGGCTGCAATAATGCTTTCGCCTTCGTATGCTTCAACAAGCCTGCCCTCGAAGTTAAAGAAGATCCTTTTCCCTCTTTTAAATGAAATTATTGGGTGACTCCATATCCTTCTATCGCTCAATGTACTCACCGAGTGAGTATCGTTAAGCTTAAGAACTATTAACTATTTATCTCCACGAATTAATAAAAGGCAAGGGAGTAGTTGCAGTGCGTGGAGGCTGCTGCATTAATTGAGGAAAGCGCTTGAAATTCGTGGAAAAACGTCATTACTAAGCCCAGCTAGCTTAGTTCATTTAATACTCCTAGCGGCTGTACTCATCTACGCCTCCTACACTCTTTATACAGCGGCGGAGAGCTTTGTCACACATGAACTTAGTAGAGGCGGTAAGGGTTACGTATCTGATGAAGTTTGGTATGTATCTGCAGCCAGGAACATGCTATCAGATCTGTATGGACTTAGGGCATTTAACCCGCTGGCCTGTTCAGCCACTGTAGTGCTCGACAAAAGCTATGATCTTCTCGCAGTCAATGCATTAGCATTAAAATATAGCGTCAACATTGTTGACACAAATTACAATAAACTTAAGTACGCTCTATACGTAGAGTCTGCGAATTGCAGCAGCTTAGATGAACTAACTAGCGAGTTATCAAGCAAGTACGGTGTTAGAGAAGTAGTGCATGGATGGAGGCTTCCAGACAGCGACGGCATAAATAATTACTTAAACACTGAACACCCTCCACTCGGCAAATACTTAATAGCTCTCTCGATAGCCTTGCTCGGAGACCACCCGCTTCACTGGAGGATACCCAGTGTAGCCAGCGGTGTATTAATGATACTGCTCCTATATTACCTAGCATTAGACGTTAGTGGAAGCCGGTGGATCGCCCTGCTTGCATCCTCTCTCGCAGTAATAGATCCTTTATTTAAGGCACTGGGATCAATAGCGCTTCTCGACATTTTTGTCGCTACTACAAGCGTTGCAGCAGCAATAGCAATTGTTAGAAGAAAGTATGTGGCTGCATCAATATTGATAGGGATCAGCGCATCGTTTAAGTTTAACGGGCTCTTCACACTCATTCCAATGATGATCATCTACTTAAGGGATTTGGTTAGAGCGAGGGGGAACGTAGATTTAGAGACTGTGCATAGGTATGTAGGGTGGCTGTTTAAGAATGCTGCCGTTATCGTAGCGGTGTTCTTAGCGGCTTCAGCTCCATTCATAGCTGGATACGGCTTAGGTGGATGGCTTAGAGACACCGTTAATTCATTAAAGTGGCATACTTCAGAGAAATGCCCTCCCAGTAAAGCAGGCTGCCCCACTTCATCTTTTCCAATAGACTGGTTCATCGGCATAAATGCCTTTACTCTCTACATAAATCCAACTATTGTTGCAATGGGCAACTACATTTTTTGGACTGCATCCCTATGGCTATCAATGCTATTCACTCCAGCTGCGAAGACTTCTAGGAAAATTGGATACTCATTACTGCTCTTGCTGGGGATTCTGCTTGGATACATAATGCTCTGGATCGTGGGGGGTAGAACTCAGTACAGCTTCTACGCAATACACTTACTGCCGTTTACATACCTAGCGCTGGCTTCAATGCTTGAAGCAATAGTTGACCGGCGTTCACTTAGAGAAGTCTTCAATAAATGGCTTAGCTTACTTAATTACTTAAGGAGACTTATACTGATGGCGCTTACTTAGCGCTCTCACCCTTTTTAGCTCTGAAGAACTATACTTTAGGCATCATCGCTGAAGGCTTTGTAACAGGCTTATATATGAATCCAAGGTGTGCTCTTCCATTATAATAATTAGTGGACACTCCTCTATTCTTTAATCTACGCTCTACTTCCTCTATCGATAGATCTCTGGGATCATGGAGCTTACTTCCAATAACGTAGCTTACTGAATACCCTGTCACGGGGATCCAGGCTTCGTATTCAAATATTATTGGAAAGACAGCCTTTAAGTTATCAACGATCCACGTGTATTCTTCTGGGAAGAAAAATGCGTTTCCCGCCTGGGTCACTAATATTCCATCGCTGCTGAGTACTCTGCTTACTTCTTCATAGAAGCCCGCGCTGTACAGCCTTTTCACTTGCTCAGATGAGTAGGGGTCGGTTAAATCTATGATCACTACATCGAATGAGTCTTTCGGAGCTGAGAAAACGTATTGGTATCCGTCACTTATAATTACTTCAGCTTTTTTACTGAAGAAGCTCCCCTTATGCATGGTCTCTAAGTGATGTACAGCTGCTTCAATTAATTCGCCATCTATATCAACCATTGTTGCCCTCTCAACGCTTGAATGCTTTAATACTTCCCTTAAGGTAGCTCCTTCGCCTCCACCTATAATCAGTGCTCTTCTAGGATTGGGGTGGGTGACCATGGCTGGATGCACGAGGCTCTCATGATATATAGCTTCATCAGCTTCACTGCTCTGTATATATCCATCTATTATCAAGCTTCTGCCGAATCCCTCTAGATCAGCTATTATGAATTCCTGGTACTTAGTTCTCCTATGGACTATTACGTTCTTCAGAATGAACAGCGTTACAGTATAGTGAGACGTTGGCTCAAGCAATATAGGCCTGCCTATAAATGACACTTGGCTCACCCAACTATAGGTGAGTTGAAGAGAGATAAAAATGATAGTTGTTTATGAATGAACTCCCTAAGGAGTCTTCGTTAACCCAGGCAGCTTTGGGAAGGCTGCTGCAAGAGCTATGTGCCTTACTCCAGTGATGTACATAGTGAGTCTCTCAACTCCTAAACCTAGCCCAGCGCTTGGAGGTATTCCCCCGTGCCTAGCTAAATCTAGGAACCACTCATACTTCTCCGGGGGCTCGTTGTGTAACTTTATTCTATCTACAAGCTTCTCATAGCTGTATTCCCTTAAGCCTCCATCAATTACTTCTCCACAAACTCCCGGCATAACTAAGTTGAAGTCCACATTATACCTGGAGTCGCGGGGGTTCTGCAAATAGTAGAAGCCCCTTGAAATTGATGGAAACTCAGTGATCCACACTGGTGAATTAAAGTGTTTAGCTAACGCTGTTTCTGCTTCACTAGTCAACTCTACGCCCCATTTAATGTTGAATCCAAGCTTATTAACTATGCTTAAGGCATCATCATAGGTCACCCTAGGGTATGGGGGTTTAAAGCACTCTAAGTCGTCGTTGACTCCGCTCAATAGCTCTTCATCGCTCTTAATCTTTTCACATATGTAATAAACTATTCTTTCCCCCAGATCTATTACATTGTTCAGCGACGCGTGGGCTACTTCAAGATCTATTTGAGTGAACTCAACTAAGTGTCTTCCACTGAGAATGTTTTCTGGAGGCTCTTCTCTAACATTGCGCGCTACGAAGAATACCTTTCCAAAGACTGCTGCAGTTGCCTGTTTATACATTATTATGCTGCTGGATACCTCATGCTCTACCCCATAGATATATGCCTTTACTTTTCTAGCTCCCCTAAGCCCTGGATCTGTTACTGGGCTAACTACTAGTGGTAGGAGTTCAGTGAAGCTCTCCTTATACAAGAACTCTCTTGCACTATTAATTATGCGCTCCTGCACCTTCAAGATCTTGGTCCAGAGGGGGTTCCTCAGGTACCAGTGGCTGTTTTTAGCCAATTCAACAGGGTCAATGCTCCTTAGATCAGTTGTGTAATCGACTTTTCTCTCAAACTTGGGTAGACTCAAAACTCTGTAGCTTTCAACAAGTATTTCTTCTTCGCTGCACACGCCTTCAATAGCTATAGAGCTTTCCAGAGGGAGTTTAAGCAAAGACTTAAGGATTTCGCTGCTTGCAGCAAGCCTTCTGAAACCTGAGTAAGTTCTAGCAATAATGGCATCACTCTTGATTTTTGCTATCCAAGCAATTACATTACAACGCGTATTCTGGCGCTTGAATGCATAATTGTTTAACTGAGCACTAGAACAGTCTTTAGAACTCCTCGTTAAACAACATACCTCGCACCTGGAGGAACCAGTAGCAATACGTTAGTTATAAATTTTACTAAAATACAAAAAATCCTCCTGAGGTAAGTGCATTGAGTTTTCTTGAATTTAAGGAGTTGAAGAAGGATCTGGCCGAGCTTAGGGATAGAGTTGAGAAACTTGAAGAAGAAATTTTAGTAGTTGAAGAGCTATTAAAAAAGATCATTCTTTTCTACGCCCTTTCGCTAGAGACTTAGTGATGCATAAGAGCTCTAGAGTAAACCAACTGCTGACGCTCTGGAACCAGCGAATGCATTTGAAATGCTTCTACACTTAGATATTTATTTCAAGAAGGAAGCTCTGCTCTTCATACCATTGAATGAACGTATTTACTTCTTCAATAAGCTTCACAGCAATCTTCTTCGCTGATTTAAAGTACATGTAGTCTGGCAACTTTATTATCTTTTGCCTAAAGTGCTCAATGCTTTCCTTGAAGCCTCTGCGCATGCCGCAACTTGTATACAGCACGCGGGCAATACCTATTGCTCCAATAGCGTCCAGCTTATCTGCGTCGCTAAGTATTTTTGATTCAATAGTTTCTGGCCTCACTTTTAAGCTATAGCTATGGGCTAGGATGGCCTTCTTAACGCAGTCCGTAAAGCCATGGCTAAATCCCATGCGGATAAGCATGTTTCCAGCCATTTCAGCACTAATGAATGAGTGGTGTCTCCCCAAAGCCTTCTCCTTACTGCGTCCAACGTCGTGCAATGCTATAGCAATACATAATACGGGCCAGTTTACATCATGTAGCTCTTCGCTTATAACAATGGCTTCAGCGTACTTAGAGGCTCTAACAACGTGAGGCCATCCATGAGCTTGATCATCGCCCATAGCTAATTCAGCTATTGCAAGGACTTCCGCAAGCTTGGGCTCTACTGAAGCTGCTTTCTCGAATAAGCTCAACGTAGTCACCGACCTATGCATTATTATTTAATGAATGCATTGAATATATGTCTAGTGGAATAACCTACTGAAAGAAATACTTTTGACTGACTTATGAGTAGGAAGAAATAAGAACAAGTGCGTCGAGGAGTACCTACGACAGAGGAAGAGTTGGTGCAGTTGACTGGAAGAGTTTTAGTGATCAGTGATTGGGATGCCGATGGCGTAATATCCTCTGCTCTAGCCTACTATTCACAGAGCATTGCATGTAAATACCCTGTTGAGGAATGCCGTAAGGTCGATTTAAAGCCCATTGAACCCTCAAATGCACACGCCCTACTATCAAGGCTGAATGAAAGCTATGAGGCAGTAATGTTCCTAGACATCCCGTTTTTAAGTAAAGTGGCTGACTTATTTAAAGTGCTTAGAGAGCACTTTAGCGTAGGCAGACTAATCTACATAGATCACCACGTATCTACACTTAGCTCTGAAAGCGAGTTAAGGAAGTTATGCGACGAGATCCACGTGTCTCTCGAAGCTACTTCAATCATACTCTACAAAGTTCTATTGAGTAGAGGAGTTAAAGTACATGAGAAGCTCAAGATGCTTACAACAGTGGTCTCATACATGGATAGAGGCCTCCGCGCACCAAATGAATTACTTCAGTTATTAAAGCTGGCTTCAACCATATCAAAGATCCTGAATGTTAAAAGGGACTCCGAGCTATACGAGAAGATCGTTATGTGGTTAGTGGATCCATTCCCATCCCCCCCACCATTCAGTACTCTAGAGCTAAAAATGCTTGAGAGAAAAGTGAAGGAAATAGATGAAGAATTGAATAGGGTAGTCATGGACTTAGCTATAACTGGGAAAAACATCGGATACTTAAAATTCATTGACGCAAGCAACTACTGGAAGGAGCGTGGAGCAACATCACTAGTCCTAAGGCTCGGCAGGCTACTCAAATCACCTGTAGCAGTAGTCTTTAGAGGAGGGAGGGGGAAGATACTCATAGTTAAGGCATCCCGCGGCAGAGCGTATAGAATAGCCAAGTATTTTATTGGAGAAGGCTTAGCTGAAGACATCGCCGGACACCCCAACTTAGCTATAATAAAGTTGGGTAAGGAAGCCTCCGATAAACTCATTGAAGACGCTTTAAGGAAGGCTTGCTATTACACATAGTACTTAAAGTATTTAGAGAAGTATGGTGTGGAGGACTTCTATTAAACTTCTTGGAGTAAGGATCCTAATGTGTTTATCCTTCAACTCCAACCTACTTAATTCAGCTTCCCTGCCTGGCGATACGAACATTATTGCAACGATCTTGGTATACGATCTATCTAAGTAATTTAGCAATGCCGCTAAGACTTCTATATCCTCAATACCTGAGTCCACTACTAGTACTTTATCCTCCTTGCTGAAGCAGTCCCTTGGTATAGTGAATGCATCAACGTAGCCCGTGCTCCTTACAAGGGACAGTATGTATGGATCCTTTACAGCAATGCTTCTCGACGATAAGCATATTGGAGTATTGATGTATGAGGCGACTAAAGTAGCTATCGATGAACTGTAGTTGTCAGGCATTGATATAGTGCAATCAACTCTCTCATCATATCTCTTAAGCACAAGAGCTGTTAGAAAGCCTAAGAGCTCTAAGAACCCGGGGTTTCTCAAGTACTTAAAGGATGAGGATTCATCAATTAACGTGCTCTTCAATACGTGCTCAAAGAGCCTTCTCTCCTTAAACTTCTCAAGGATCTCTAGAGCGGTCTTCTTTTCAGGTATAGCCCTTAGAGCAAGGTACTTCCATATATTTTGAGAAGGTATGTCAAATATTTCCTCAAGCTCCTTGAATGAATAAAAGGATTTAACTATCTTAAGCAAATTATAGGCTAAAAACCTCGATTCATCCTCACTTATCCTTAAAGAGCTACTCACAGAGATCATCCTTTAAACAAGCCCTACCACCTACATTAGTCTTACAACGAGGTTTAAAGTTTTCTATTTTTTGAAACTACAGATCTCTAAATTAATGTCTCTAGACATAGCATTACACAAGCTTACTCAACATTTTAATCTACTCAACATAAATTGCTAACATGACGTAGGGTGGTCTAATGAAGAAGAAGGAGAAGAAGAAGGAAGAGAAGAAGGAAGAGAAGAAGTGATCCTCTTCTCGCATCTTTTAATGAAAAACATGTTTTTTACAACTAAGGTCAAGCATGTTTAAACACGCGCCTGCCTTAACGACTGTTAAGCTCTCCATGTCCAGCGATTAGCAAGCAATGCTGAGAGACCCCAGCCCAGATCGTTATTGAAGTCGCGCAAGCTAAAAGCTCTACGCTAAATAGAAACGGCTCCACTGCCCCTGTATTCTTTGTATTAATAGTGCTTAGAATAAACTCGATGGCTAAAGGCGTTGGAATAATCAATATAGGCAATCGCCCTCGCTACTTTCATTAAAGCTTAAAGGCTTCACCGTGTTCAACATATCTAGGGGTGTGACCCTTACCTGAACCATTTGTGCTGTATGTAAGTAAGAGGTTTATTGATAAAGCATCTAAAACTTTTGGCTTAGGACTTGTTGTTAGAAAGCCTTTGATAGACATACTTAAGAAAATGAATATTCCACTTAAGGAACTTAGCAGAGAGGAAGCTAAAGAAGCTCTAGATAGAGTTGCTGAGTCCACAGGCGTAACTATCTCCATTGGCCAAGTCATTAAACACTTAACCCTTTCATTACTCCTCCCAACAAGCTTAGTTATAGCGTCAGTAAAGAAGATATTCTATAGATCCGGCGTTGAAACCGGAGACTCCATTATACTCGACTTCCTCATAGAGATCCCCAGGGCGTTTAGGCCATCACTTTACTACGACCTATGGCTCATAGTTCCAAAAACTGAGGTTGGAGAAGCGAACACAAAGCGGGTAATTAAGACAATTGCAGAGAAAACAGGCGTACCACCATTAACTGATGAGGAGTGGGAAGAAGCAAGGCCCATAGTAGAAAAACTCAGAGAACAACTTAGGGTAAGAGGGGTAGAGGAAAACCTTTGGAAAATTCTATGATTTTTAGCTATATTGAATTCAACAAAGACTCTTGAGACGGCTCTTCTACATTTCGCAGCACTAGCACTGCGCGATGGAGCGTTGCTTCTAACTCCCACGTTTTCCTCTAGGTTGAAATTCACTCCGCGCTCCACATCTTATGTGGTTCAAGCATATTACCTCTCAAAGATCCACGTTGTCTCAAGCCCTTTATCCATGAGCTTAACTCCCTTTTTCTCAAGTTCACTTCTAATGGAGTCAGCTAAGTCGTATAGCTTTCTTTGCCTAAGCTCTTTACGTACATCTACTATGACTTTAAGTAAATCATCTACAATGCTCTTCAATTCTCCAGGGACTTCCTCAAAATACTTATCTAATACGCCAAGCACTACGTTATACTCCCTGAGTAATTGATATGCTTTCCACACAAGAGTGTATTTCGGGTTGTACTGCAGCTCTCTGTAAACTATTGCCGTGAGTTCGTGGACTGCTGACAGTGCTTTAGCAGTATTGAAGTCGTTTGAAAGAGCTTCGTGAAACTTCCTCCTAGTATCCATGACTTCCCTCAGCACCCTTAAGTCATTGTCATTCATGTAGTGTTGCTCCCCCGCCTCCTTGGATAACTTCTTAAGAATGTTTACTGCTCCCACAAGTCTTTCGTAAAAGGCATTTGCTTGTTCAAGAGCTTCATCGCTGTAGTCCTGGGGCTTTCTATAGTGAAGGTTTAAGTAGAAGACTCTATGTACTTCAGGCCTCCACTTCTTAAAGGACTCCCTTAACGCAACTATGTTGCCTAAGCTTTTACTCATTTTGTTTCCATGAACCATTAATAGCCCTGTGTGGACCCAGTACTTAACCCAGGGTCTTTTGCCGAAGAACGATTCGCTCTGCGCTCTCTCATTTTCGTGATGCGGGAAGAGCAGGTCGCTTCCACCACCATGTATATCTATTGTTGAGCCCAAGTACCTACTACTCATAACGCTGCACTCAATGTGCCACCCAGGCCTCCCCTTACCCCATGGAGAGAGCCACCAAGGTTCGCCGGGCCTAGCTGCTTTCCATAGCGCAAAGTCGTATGGATTCCTCTTCTCGCGGAGGAACTCTTCTTCTTGACTCCACAGAGCTTTATCCCGCTTACCGCTCAACGATCCATAGTCAGGGTATTTATCTACATTGAAGTAGACGTTTCCGCTCTTAGTTATGTACGCATAGTCTTTCTCTACAAGTACTGATATGAACTCTATTATTTCATTAATGTGGTTGCTAACCCTTGGGTGAAGATCCACCTTTATGTTTAACTTAGATACGACATCCATGTAATCCCCAGTGAATTCCTCAACCACGCTAGTCCAATCCCTTCTCTCAGAATTAGCCCTATTAATGATCTTGTCATCTATATCAGTTATATTCACTACGAAGTAAACATTGTATCCTCTTAAACTAAGATACCTCCTCAATGCATCAAAAATTACGTAGGTTCTTCCATGACCTACGTGGGTATAGTCGTAAACAGTTGGCCCGCATACATAGGTTTTCACCATCCCAGGATCGCTTGACTCAAATAGTTCTACGCTTTTCGAATAGCTATTGTATATCTTTATGAATGTTTCATTTAAATCATTATTCATATGCGGGCACCACTCTCCGCCCATAGCTCAAGATCCATAGGTTTGTTTACGGACCTCTTCAATCCCCCCGTAGATCTATGGGCTCAGGGATTTTATGGAGCAACCGTAGGTAAATAATTATAATCGGAGTTAATAAGTGTGTTTAATAACTCTACATGACTCTAATCACACTCTTCACCCTGAGGAATACGACTCCCTTAGACGTCTCATCAGTTCCCCGTATTTACTCGCGTTTACATGCTTCATCTGCAGAGCTGTTGGGGCTATTACTATAGAAAGGTTTCAAACCCGCGTATGGCAATCGGGATGTACATGCTACCTGAATAGGACTTACTTGCTTTGTCGAGTTGCTCGAGGAGGTGCAATATCAGCCATGATTATAACAGTTAAGAAGCTAAAAGTTTAGCATACAAGCACGACCAGCAATAGATTCTGCAACTAGTAATAGGGATAGTGACTATGTGCTCGAAGTTATTGGAAACACATGCCAGACCCATTTAAGTGGCGGATACTGTGTAATGATAGACACAATATAATGCCCCATGCTCGTCTTCTAACCAATAAGCTAAAGCTGAATCCGCGTCGAAAATAATTGATGCTATTAATTATAAGGGAGGATGTGGAAAGCTGTTTAGAAGAGAATATGACTAAGTTACTAACCTCAACGATAGAACTAGAGGGAATGACAGTTTAGAGTCTTCCCGCAAAAACCAAGCTTGATAACGTCTTGAAACACTGCTTTGAGAGACTTAAAGCACATGGAAGTCTCATGGGTATTTCAGCGGTTGCTGAACAGTTAGCTTTATATTGTTTTCCTCAATTGTTTGTTGTGATGAGTGTATTGTTTAGAGAGTGCTCTGGGAGTGCTTCACTGCCGCCCCTGAAATCAGTCCGTGAAGCATTAAAGCAGAGGTGGGACGAGTAGTCATGAAGTTTCAACTACCCGACAACGGTTCCGTAATCTCGGGGATGGGGAGTGGATGCAATAATAGTTAAGGCAATCATTGGAGTGACGTACTTAGGCTTAGTTGCTGCAATAGCTGTGGGGATCGATAGGCTTAAAGCAGCACTGGCCGCTGTTACTATAGCTGTCTCAGCAAGTATTTTTTCTACAGCCATAAGCCCTCTAGACGCATTACACTATGTAGATCTAGATGTACTTGGCTTAATAGTGTTTGCATCAGCGATCTCGTGGTTCATGGAGGACTGCGGGCTGATGAAACTCATCGCCCTAAAGATCGTAAAGTCAAGTAGGGGAAGCGCCCTCTACTTAACACTAATGACGAGCATCATTGGAGGCCTTCTAAGTACATTTATGGAGAATGTGTCGGTTGTACTCATACTATCCCCTATAGTAATTACCACGTGTAGAATGGCTTCTGTAAACCCAGTTCCAACAGTACTAATGATGGCTCTTTCAGTAAACATAGCTGGCTCAGCTCTACTTGTAGGAGACCCTCAGGCAGCTATAGTTGCCTCAAGGTATAACTTAGGGTTCCTCGACTTCATATACTACTTAGGCAAGCCCTCGATGTTTGTAATAGTGTTAGTAGGCATGCTTACCGCGATAATTCTCTCACCAGCCTACGCTAAGCTCAGTGGAAAGTTGTCTAGCCACAGCTCCACTGAAACTAAGTCAACTAAAGTTGATAGAAAGTATGTTGCAGCTGTAGCACTAGTTCTTGCAGCTAAGATAACTCTACTCAGCTTAAGAAAGGAGCTGGGCCTCAGTTTAACGGCATCAGCCGCTGCTCCAACACTAGTCCTAATAGCTTTCTACGGCTTAAGGAAGTGGAGGAAGTTGCTTAAAGCCGCCCTTGACTACAGGCTGCTGCTCTTCATAGCCTTAATGTTTTACTTAGTTGGATTCATGGATAAGATTGGTTTAACTACGGATATCGCTAACGTAATCCTGCTGTACAGCGGCAGCACTATTGAGGCATCGGCTTTACTAATACTATTCTCAGCTCTAGCTTCATCAGTCATCGACAACATACCTATTATAACTGCGATGATCCCTGTAGTGAATGCTATCGCTAGCTACAGGAACGCAGAACCAGTAGCAATTGCCTGGGGGCTCTTGATTGGTGCAACCATAGGCGGCAATGCTACATACATAGGTGCTTCATCAAACTACACTGCTGTACGAATACTTGAAAAGCACGGGGAGAAAGTAAGCTTCATTGACTTCCTTAAAATAGGGGGTATATACACTTTAGTCTCACTCACTGCTTCAACAGCTCTATATTACTTACTTTACTATGATCTGCTGTGAACTGATAAGTCCTCCGCCTTAATCAAGATCTGGAATTATTGGAGGCTTTGTACGTAATTCAATTAGCGGAATTGATACCCCCGGCTTAGCCACCTTGCTGAACTCCAGCCTTTCATCACTGCTTGATACAATTATGTAGTTTGCTTGAACGATCTTTTCCTCCTCCACGCTGCCGCACACATGGTAGTACAGCACCGGTAAGCCATACAACTTGTAGTAGTCTCTAAATAAGCCAAGCATTCCTACAACTAATCTCTCCCTATCCCTAAACTTAAGTAAGAAGACTGACTGCATTGGTGGAGTCATGTATGTAACAGCTATTCTAACTAAGTCATTGAGTGAGGAAACTCTTATTGGAAGCACCTTCTTAAGCTCTATGTCTTCATCCACTTATACCACCGCTTACATTTCTATTCTCACTCAACTGTAAACGCTACTTTTCCCAAGTCCTTTAAAGCCTTAAAGTATATCTTACCTACATGAGTTAAGCTTTCAAAATCGTTGTTGTTTTTTTCATCACTAATGAGGATTTCTAAAGGCACTAATATCAGCTTCTGCTCTGAGCCCTCATACTCATAGATCTTTGATCCATCGCGGCGGTAGACCATTGATGGAACAAGTCCCTTAAATGAGTTGCTGACGTAGAGGACGCTGCCCGGCACCATTAGGGGCAGGGAGTTCTCCTCCACCCTAGTCTTAAGTATATGGCTTAACGTTAAGTATTTCACATACAGTGGATTTATTGAAGCAACCATAGCGCTTGCTCCAAGAACTCTATAGACTCTAGCTATTTCTGGATAATATACTTCATCGTCTATAACTACTCCTATGGTCAGCCCCTTAACCCTAAATAAGTCTATGCTTTTACCGGCCTTAATTCCATTGGCGGTCTCCTTGCTTGATACAACTAACTTCCTCCTCTTGGCTGACAGCTTCCCTTCATAATTTATGAATAGACTTGATATATAGTGGTATGCGCCAGCTTTCTCCAAGAACCCGGAGACCACTATATTGACTCTCTCAAGCCTTGCCAGCGCAGCTATTATTTTAGTAGTCTCATCAGACGTTAATTCAAAGAACTTCCTGCAGGTCTCTTCAGAAACTCCGTTAATGCCCACTACTGGGCCAGTGTTAAAGAATGGGGGAAGTATTATGTATCTCGCCCCCAGCTTTTTAGCTAATCTAATGTTCTTAATTACGTTTTGTATATTTCTCTTTCTTGCAAAAGCTATTATTTTACAGTGAACTATAGCTATATATCTTCCAGCATCGCTTTTCCCTAAATAATCTACATCTACTTGTCCTCTTCCCTGCAGATTTTCCTCCACCATTTGCTCGAATCAACCCCTAGAACACTTACTTCAAGCTCGTTATAAATGTTCTTTAGAACATCATGATAACGTCTGCAGTCCCCCTCAATCATCGTCATTAATTCCCCGAGCTTCCTAATAGTTTCAACACTCACCTCATTGAAGAACTCTATGACGTTGAACGCCCTTTGAGTATGATGAAAGGTCTTTGCATTAGGAGATGTTTTATGTACCTTCCGTCAATGAGAGTTTAAATGATCTTGGCATAAGTATTTTGCCTTCAAACACCGTTCTCCTCCATCCACTCAGCTATGTCGTGGAATTTTAGGAGATGCAGGGGACTTTCCTAGGTTGCATAGCGCTCGCCCCGCCCTACGGGGCTTCTTAAGGCTATAGCGCTGCATATTTCAAGGAAGCCCGGCTCAACGAGGAGCTCTACGTAAACCTTTACAGACTTTACTAAGAATTCATTGAATTTAACATTCAGCAGCTATTTTCATCAATAGCTAGAACTATCTGGCTTGAAACGAATTTTCTAAACACTAAGTCGTACATGTAGGTGAAGTCCAGTCAGGGGCTTTGGCAAAACTAAGATGTTTTCTCGAATTAAATACAACAATAGCTCCGCATCTATAGGCTTAGCGGGCCTTACAGCCTCATGAGCTCTTCCAACACCCGCGTCCTTGTCTTAAACGCATCCCTAAACATATTTCCTGGGCTATCTCCATGAGTCTAGTTGATGAAGGTAGTATGGGAAGGAGGTGGGTTAACTTCCTCTTCAACGACCCCAGTTGGCTCTACAAGTGCTTTGCCCCCTAATTCAGCTTCAAGGGAGCCTACTCCCTCAAGATCTCTATAATCCAGCTCTAGCCTAATAACGTCTCCTATCGTTACCACATACTTTACAGCTATACAGAGCTCTGCGTGCTTATGCTCATGGAATCTTTCAATAATGTAATTTCTTGTCGATTGAACTACAGCACTTAACTATGCTTCTCTTAAGGATGTTTGCACAATACCGTGGCCATAGGCTATACCAGTAGCTGTAGGAGGATTCAGCGTGTACTTACTCGGCAGCTCTTTAAAATCGCTAATAATGGGGGTGATTCCAGCACTCTATGTCTTTAACTTGACTACTTTATCTGGATAAACTACTATGCCTTTATCAGATATTTCGAATAAGTGCCTCTTCATGCTGTGAGAAGTCCCCCTCATCTTCCAAATTATTAAGCTCCTTACGAGTTCTCCATCAATTTCATCCAGATCTAGCCTGACTATGCCGTCTGCAGCGTGTTCTACCCCGGGGCCTCCGAAGCCTCTTTCAGTTACAGAGACTTGAGATATGAGCATTGAAGTAGTGCCCATTCCACTTAACAACTTCTTTAACTGAAGGACAACAGATCTCGCTATAGAAGGCTTAGTTAAGTAAAGAGTTGAGACTGAATCTACGACAACTCTCTGAGCTCCAGTATCGCTTATCGCTTGCCTTACTACATCAACTATAGTTCCTACATCAGTTGGATCCTTAACTACATACTTTTCTCTCTTAGCTGCTTCACCTACTCCAGCAGTAAATGCATCAACTACGGCAAAGACTCCCTTAGCTTCATAGCTCTTTACATCCCAATTAAACTGCCTCATGTTTACCCTTACTTGAACTGGGTGCTCCTCTAATGCAACATAAACACCTGGTTCACCTATTTGCAGCCCATTCCACAGGTACTGCATACCCATTATGCTCTTCCCCGTGCCCGGGCCGCCCGCTATTAAGATAATGCTTCTCTTTGGAATACCTCCATTAAGTACTTCATCTAGGCCTGGAACACCTGTTTTAACTCTTTCAACCAACTCACTTCACCAAATCATTTGTAAATACCTGGTACAAAGCTATAAGTTATTAAATAGATAAAGTTATTTTCCCACTTATGAATACCCCTAAATAGGTGGACTCATTGAGTGATAAGGGGAGGGAAGTAAAGCTAACTGTTGAGCAAGCCTACCCAGGTGATGCTGGTAGAAAGATTGCTAGAATCAGCCGTAGCTTAATGAATAGACTTGGACTATCCACAGGGGACTTTATTGAAGTGGAGGGGCCTAAGGGGAAGATTCTTGCACAAGCGTGGCCCTTAAGACCAGACGACGAGCTTAGGGAGATAGTTAGGCTAGACAGCAACTTGAGGAGAGCCATAGGATCTGGGATAGGTGAAGCAGTTGTAGTAAGACCTGTTAAAGTCGAGCCAGCTACTAAAGTAGTGCTTGCTCCAATTGAAGCTAGACTTGTTGGAACTGACTTAAGGGATCTAGAGGATTACGTGAAGCAAACACTTATGAGAAAGCCCATATCTAAGGGGGAAGTAATATCAGTTGAGATATACAATTGGAGAATACAGTTCCTAGTCACTTCTACTCAGCCCACAAGCAACGTCTACATAACTGAGTCAACAGAGCTAGTGATTAGGGGAGAGCCAGTCAGCATGGAGGCTGTTGAAAGGCAGAAGGGCATTCCAAAAGTGACGTGGGAGGACATAGGAGATCTTGAGGATGCTAAGCAGAAGATAAGGGAGATGGTTGAATGGCCTCTAAAACGCCCAGAACTATTTGAGCGCTTAGGCATTGAGCCACCTAAGGGAATCCTTCTATACGGCCCACCTGGAACAGGAAAAACACTACTAGCTAAAGCATTAGCTAATGAAATAGGGGCATACTTCATAGCCATAAATGGACCGGAGATCATGAGTAAGTACTATGGGGAGAGTGAAGCAAGGCTTAGGGAGATATTTGATGAAGCTGAGAAGAACGCTCCAGCAATAGTCTTCATAGATGAAATAGACAGCATAGCTCCAAAGAGAGAGGAAGTTGTTGGAGAAGTAGAAAAAAGAGTAGTATCTCAGCTACTCACCCTAATGGATGGACTAAAGGGGAGGGGAAGGATAGTAGTTATTGGAGCAACCAATAGGCCTGAAGCCCTCGACCCAGCTCTCAGGAGACCCGGTAGATTCGATAGGGAAATAGAGATCAGGCCTCCAGATAAGAAAGCTAGGCGGGAAATACTGTTAGTCCACACGAGGAACGTGCCTCTAGCTGACGACGTAGATGTAGATAGGCTAGCTGACATAACTCATGGATATACAGGAGCTGATTTAGCTGCACTAGTTAGGGAAGCAGCAATGATAGCCCTTAGGAAGTTTATATCTGAAGAAAAAGTAGATTTGTCGAAGCCTATACCGCCAAGCATTTTACAGAAGCTAAAAGTGACAATGAAGGACTTCGTTGAAGCAATGAAGGGCGTGGGACCTTCATTAATTAGGGAAGTATTTGTAGAAATACCTGAAGTACGTTGGAGCGATATAGGTGGTTTAAGTGATGTAAAACAGCAGCTTAGAGAGACAGTCGAGTGGCCTTTAAAGTATCCGCGAGTATTCGAGGAAATGGGCATTGAGCCACCTAAGGGAATCCTTCTATACGGCCCACCTGGAACAGGAAAAACACTACTAGCTAAAGCAGTAGCTACTGAGAGCGGAGCTAACTTCATAGCAGTTAGAGGGCCTGAAGTACTAAGTAAATGGGTTGGGGAAAGCGAAAAAGCAGTAAGAGAAATATTTAGACGCGCAAGACAGGTTGCTCCAACAGTAATATTCTTCGATGAAATAGACAGCATAGCTCCAGTAAGGGGAGGGAGATTCGATAGTGGAGTAACTGATAGAATAGTTAATCAACTCCTCACAGAGATGGATGGAATAGGTAGGTTGAAGAATGTTGTAGTAATAGCTGCAACCAATAGGCCAGACATACTTGATCCAGCTCTCTTAAGGCCCGGTAGATTCGATAGACTCATCTACGTCCCCCCACCAGACTTTGCTGCAAGAGCAGAAATATTCAAAATACATACGAGGGGCATGCCTCTATCAAAGGACGTAGATTTAAGTGAATTAGCTAAGAAGACTGATGGATATACTGGAGCTGATATAGCTGCAGTATGTAGAGAGGCAGCTATGATTGCTTTAAGAGAGGAATTTATGGATAAAGGTCATTTAGATATGAAGACTGTCGAGATGAGGCACTTCATTAAAGCAATCGATGTCGTGCCCCCAAGCCTTAGCAAGGATCTCGTGGAAATGTACGAAGCTCTCTCTAAGTACTTGAAGACAGGGATCACGAAGGAGAAGCGTTTACCTGGAACTACATACATAGGATGAAGATAAGCCGCTCTGACATAGCGTTATCTTTCGTTACGTCAGTTTCCCCTATCTCACGGGGGGCTTTCTGAGAGTAGTGGCTCCCCCTATCCTAGGTTGAGCCTTCACTGCCCCACTACGTACTTGGCACAGGCTTAAAGCACTGCTCCAGCCTGCTGGAGCAATTACAGACTTTAGTAATTTCCGAACCCTAATAATGGGTTTAATGGCTCTGAACTATGTAGTCCTTGGGGTTCACCGGCCCCTCCATCAGTCAGGTTGAACTCACTCCATCCCTGGTGAGGGGGGAGTCCCTCCATTTGAATGTCCAGCGATCCTCTTTTAAGCATTGATCACTCCACATCTAGAGCACTGCCTTCACTAAGTCTATTTATAAATCCATTTGCCAGAGGCTCTACTATGGAATGAAGACTATGCTGTACTCCTTGGAGAACATAGCTTAATTAAGGAGACTACTTGAGTAAAGTGTTGAGTGATGATAGGAGACCTCTAGAAGAGGTCTACTGAAAGATGATGTTGGGCCAAAGCGCTGATCATTTGTTTAAGTCACAGCTTTTCAGAGCTCTTTAAAAACCTCCTCATCTTTTTAGATACTGGAAGCTGGCGGGTTAGCATAGTGAGTGCAATAGCTTTCATAGATTCATCAAAGTACCCATTCTTAGTTGACATAGATGAATTCATTGAGAAAAAGTGGCCTGGATTAAGCTTAGTAGAGCTACTATTGCATAACGCAGCAGGCATTCTAGATAAAGCTATAGATAACTTAAAAGCCATAGCGCTTGGGAAGACTTCTCTAGAGCGCAGCGAAGGCACTGAAAGCGAAGTAATACTATTCTATGCAACTATGCTTCTAATAGCTTTAACTGGAAACAAGTGGCTGCTGGACAGAGCGTGCCTCCACTATGCAAAAAGATCTGCTGGAAGTTTAATTAAGGAGCCTCCAGAGAACGTAGTTTCAATAGCTTTAGCGCTTGGAGTAAGCGTAAATTACTCACCAAATACCTCGCCAAGAATACCTATTGGTGCAAGGAAAGGATCAATTATATACAAAGAGCTTCCATACGATCTCCCAGTAGAACAATACTTAAAGTATGTGAAGAGAATAGCGAGCGATCCAAAGTATTCCCTCGTGAACCAAGTTGTTAGTAGTGGTAAAGCGTACATAGATAAGGAAACACTAGTGAGAATTCTTGAAGAAAGAATGTTTGAGTACTTAAGGGAGAAGTTTAAGCCCATTGAAGAACGCCCAATTCAATTAAAGGACGCACTGGATAAAGTTAATGAAGCCCTAGGCAGCACTGGAAAATTGAACGTAGGGTATTCACTAGAGAGCGGAGGAGCAAGCCGCGTTGATGAGCCATACTTAGGAAGGATTGGTGGAAAGCTTATAGAAACAGCGCTTCCACCATGCATAATGAGAATGCTTGAGTCATTAAAGAAGGGCGAGAACTTAAGCCACAGTGCCCGTTTTACACTCGCGGCCTTTCTCATAAAAGCTGGAGCAAGCATCGAGGAAGTCTTAGGATTATTTAAACATTCACCTGACTTTAATGAAAGAATAGCGCGGTATCAAATAGAGCATACAGCTGGTTTAAGAGGATCGAGGAGATCATACATGCCCTACAGCTGCAGCAAAATGAAGATAACCGGACTTTGCCCCATGGAAGCTGGCTGTAATGTAAAGAACCCCATTGTAGCCTATAAGAGGAACTTGTCAAAAATCTTTGGAGAAAGATCAAGATCTTCAGCAGAACCCCTCAACAGAAGTAGGGGTTAACGCCCAGTTAAGTAAAGCCGGGTTTTTATAGCACTATGTAACTAAGCATTATTGACGCTTAGTTGAGTACTTTACTGCCCGAGGAGGTATTGAACTTGCATGGAGGATGCTGCGACCCCGGGGAGGTGTTTTTCGGGCTCACCAATCAGTAGCTTTAATGCTTTACATGCTATGTTTCTAGCCTCTTCCATAATCTTCCTTTCACTAACTTTAAGCTCGTCTGCTACTTCGCCCCACTCTCTCCCCTGAAGGACTCTACCTATGAGTATTTCCTCTTGTACTTTACTTAACTTAGGTCTAGATGACGCTTCTAATAACCAATAATACCTAGCTATCAAGTACATTAAGTCTGCTGATGCTTCAAAAGTCATAGATCCGTTGCAATATGCCCACAACCTATCCACTTGTATTGGATTGCAGAAGACTTGTTTAAAGTCCTTTATTAAGGATGCCCCCTGTTCAAGCATAAGCTTAGCAACAGTGATCTCTAGGTCTCTATAATTAACTGAAATACTGTTAAGAAGCTTTAATGCAAACTCCCTTGAAGCAATGTTAACTAAGCCTTCTGCAATCATTGAAATGGGCTTAATCACTATTACAGTATACTCTCCACTCACCGGGTTCCTAGCTGGCGACGTATGGATTACTTTAAAACCTAGTCTAAGCCAAAACTTCAGAAGATCTTCGTTAACTCCAAAGCCTGCTCCAACCCAATCTAATCCAATGCTTTTCGCCTCCTCAATGACTTTAGACAAGGCCCAAGTCCCGATCCCCCTTCCCTGCAGGCTCGGGTGAGTCGCTATTCTCACTATTCTTAAGCCTTTCGTATTAGCGAAATCCACCATTCTTAAGTGCTTGAGGAATCTATCTGGGATTATGTTGCCAGGTATCTTCCCCCCCTTTAATAGATCTAAAGCCCCGCTTCTTTCAATGGGACCCTCTATAGCTGCTTGAACAGCGCAAACCACTTTCCCCGATGGAAGTTTTACTGCCATAACTATATGGTGAGGTGCATCAGCAATCATTCCAAGATCGTCCGGCTCATTCCTATAGTGAGCTAATACGTATATTCCAAAGAGTTGCTTAAGCTCCTCTTCACCTTCAGGTGAAAAGAGGTACTTAGGATCGTATTTCACATACTCTAGCTTTAAGTTCTCTACAGCCAACAGGTCCTCGTGATCTAGTTCACATGGCTCAGCGTCAAGTAGTAATGTATTAAACTGCCACTTCTCAATAGGATCGTCGTCTGCATACCTTATGGGTTCCTTCATCTCGTACTCGTATATCACGGCTCTTGGGTCTTTCCTCACTCTACCTAAAAACCTCAGTGAAAAGCCTCTGCCCGCCCCCTCATAGCCGTGTATTGTTGTAGAGACTACGACTCTGTTATGAGCTTCCCATATCTTATAGAGTATTGTTACGCTAAGTCCAGCGGCTTCGTCAATTACAACAATGTCCCCCTTTAGCTTAGGTATAGCTATTGGCTCCCAATACTCTATTGAGAACTTCTCGCCGCGGAGCTCAATTACATTACTTCCCCTAACTTCTGTAGAGTAACTTAACCCAAGTTTCTCAAGAGTTTGCTGCGCAAGCATCATTAGTGATTGCACGTTTGAGGGCTCTGGCGCTGTAACTAAAACTCTTACCTTAGGTTTAAGTTTGCTGAGGACATATACTAAGCCAACCACCCCTATGCCTACTGCACACGACTTCCCTCTGCCGCGATCAGCTATTATTACTGCCAGCTTTCTCTCCCCCTTCCTAGGTTTTTCATATAAGCGTTCAATGATATTGATTACGCTCACTTGATCTTGCGTTACAGCTTGCTCGTAGACCACTGGTGGAAATATGGTTTCCCTAGGGTATTCAATAGACTTTAAGCTCTTAGCGCTAGCCTTAGAGAACTCGAAGCTCTTTACAACAGCTTCTCCATCTGCATCATATACAGCTATGTTGTTGCACTCTAATAGCTTCCTCTTAACCCACTCTATGAATACATTTCTTGGCTCAGGGTATTGTGGGACAACTAGGTTTCTCTTAAATATTGTTAGAAAGCGATCCCATGAGTTCCACTGAGGTGTCACCAACAATATTAAACCCCCGCCGCGGACTATCCCTATGAGTCTCCCCAGATCGTTTGGCTTTAAGTCCTGCGTTAAGTCCATGATGAGTACATCAAACGTTGTGCCCAAGTACTTCTCACTAGCTTCATATGTAGCGTAAGTAGTGTTTAATTTACGCGATGATACATTGACTGTTTTCCTGTAGACTTCCTTCATTCTAATGGCTTCAGGGAATTCATCATGGTATACATATAAGACTGACTTTGTTTGAGTGCTTGATGAATGCCCCAATGCCTTAAGATGCCTCATCAAGCTACGCTCATAATATATCACTGCTCTTCCAATAAGTTCTCCAAGTTTCACTGGATCGCTTCCAGATATCACTAATAAGGCTCTATGCTTTGCCTTAATTAAATTCGACAAGCTTTTACCAAGCTTCTTTAGTATGTTATTAAAGTTGGCTGGAATACTACTTGCCATACATGCTGACCCTCATTAGTTGACGACTTCTAAAAACAT
This sequence comes from uncultured Sulfolobales archaeon, assembly GCA_938045475.1. Lineage (GTDB taxonomy): Archaea > Thermoproteota > Thermoprotei_A > Sulfolobales > Desulfurococcaceae > JANXDZ01. The sequence continues at coordinate 22,841 of CALIML010000003.1, read as the reverse complement.
TTATAAGCATTTGGCTTTAGGAACAGAACCCTAAATTATTGACTGTAACTGAAGGCCCCGCCATCATCAACAGTTTTTTAGATTAGAATGATTTAAGTATATGTGGATTGTAATGAATATTAGTGATGTCTTGCAGTGAATTAATGTGGAGACCTACCTTCTCCGCTACGGAAGCAATGCTTCCCGTAGAGGTGGGAATAGAGGGCTGATTGAGCCTTCGGATGCAGGGAGCTGGGTTACCTAGGAAGCCCCTGTGAGTGGGGGGAGCTACGTAGTCTTTTAGACATATAGCTCAGAACTCTCACTGCATAAGGAATTAAGAGATCTATAGGTTTTACATCATTCAACATGTTGCTTAAAGCAACCCGTTCACTCCGAAAGCCCTCCTGTGAAAAGAGGAGGGAGGAACTAGTGTAACGAAAGTTAACGCTAGGTTGGAACGCTGCTGCCTAGCTGTAAAATTAATGAACTATCTTCAAGGGGGATCCTCGTCATTAGAGCAGACGGGGATCAGGCATCACATACTCCTATAACATCTAGTTCTATGCACGTATTTGGGGCGTTAAGGAGGCTTGTAAAGCTGGGATTAGTTCTTCCACGGTCTCCTGATATAAGTTCCTTTACATATAATCCTCCTTCAGCTTTAATCAGTGCTTCATAAATTCTTCCACTAATGAGCCTTGCCCTTACTTCATATACCTTTCTCCTCCTTAAACGCTCCCTCTTCCTCCCCAAGATCCTGGATGGCGTCAGTTGGCTTACAGTAACATCTGTAAAGAACTCATTTAACTCCCTTAATGATTCATCAGTTAGAAGTCTATCACAGAGAACTAGTGCTTTATAGATCTTGCACTTCTTAGCTAAGCCCTCCTTCAATAACTTAACTGCTTTCCTAGAAGTCTTCTCATGCAGCAATGCTTCTACAGTAGTTCCTCTGAGTGCCTCATTTAATTCGTTAAGTGAAGCGCTTCTCTTAAGGGGGTTCTTGACCTCAATAACTAGAGGTCTACCTGTTCCAAGCATTCTTGCATCCACATCTTCTCTCCCACTTACATGAATGACTATTCTCTCTGCTGCAAACAACTCTTTAAGCCTCTCATTGAAGAATTCCTCAATGGAGTATGGATATTTCCTTACTCCACCACTATGCCACGTAGATTGAGATATGTTCCTCCCCCTCTTCCAGTACACGCCGCATATGTATACTGGGTTAACAATAGCTATAACATCTCCAGTTAAACTCACTACAGCAGTTAAATCAGGGTTAGTGAAGTCTGGAGTAAAACTCCCTAGATCTCTAACGAGTTTGCCTACTTCTCTTTTAACTTCGTTTCTTATCGATTCACTATACTTAAAGCCAACTGTACTTAGTACTTCTATTTCAGAATCCTTAACCTCAGGATCTAGCAAGACCCCGATAATAAAGCTCTTAGCGCCATAGCGTCTAAGTACTTCAATTACTCTCCGCGCAATAGATTCGTATAGCTCTCTGCTGAGAGTGTTTTTACAAATGAAGCATCTTTCAATGCTTACTTCATCTGCGCAGAGCATTCTATATAGAGCGCTAATGGGTTCTCCAGAGTTCTTAGCAAGCATTTTTAACTCACTGCAGTAGTCTTTCTCTATGGTTTGCATCCTTCTGTGATACTCCATGGCTAGGAGGGTCTTTATGCAGAGCCCTCTGACTTCATTGAGTATTCCGCGGCCGAGCTTAGCATAGAGCCTGCCTAAGCAGTGGTTGCAAAGAGGGTACCTCTTAAGAATTCTCACAGCATCATCTAGAATGTTCAATAGGTCGTTAGACTTTAAAGTGCTTATGCAGCCTCCCCCTTAACGTCCCTTACGTCCAGCCCAAGCTTCTTAATGACGTCCTTGTTCTTCCTCAACTGCCTCATCATCTTTTTCATTGCTTCATACTGCTTCAACAGCTCTCTTACGTCAGCTGAATCTATTCCTGCACCCATGGCTATTCTCTTAGCCCTCTGCTTATCTATTATGCCCGGGTCGTCCAGCTCTTCATATGTCATAGAATTTATGGCTGCTATCCACTTCTTAGTCTTTTCCTCAGCTTGCTTAGCTGTAAGATCTAGGTCTAAGGGCATGTGTAGGCTCACTCCAGGTATCATTTGAAGGATCTTCTTAAATGGCCCCAGCTTTCTTACACTCACCAGCTGCTTGTATATGAGCCTCATGTTCATCTTTCCAGAGAGCATTTCCTCTAAGTCCCTTTCAGTTAACTCTAATTGAGCTCTCTTAACTTTCTCAACTAGGCTCTCTACATCACCTACGCCGAGTATCCTCGCCACGAACTTAGGTGGGTTAAATACCTCTAGTTCGTCTACCTTTTCTCCAGTACCAATGAATTTTATTTGCGCCCCCGTCGCTGCTACAGCTGATAGAGCCCCTCCTCCCTTCGCTGTTCCATCAAGTTTTGCTAGAATTATTGAGCCTATGGGTGTAGCCTCATGGAACTTCCTTGCAATAGAGTAGGCTTGCTGGCCTATGGATGCATCTAGAACTAGGGCGACTTCATCAGGCCTTACTTCATCGGCCATTCTCTTCATTTCTTCCAGGAGATCCTCCTCTCTATGGTGTCTACCAGCAGTATCTATTATTATTACGTCAAACCCCCTTTCCTTAAGGACTCCAACTCCACGCTTAGCTACAGCTATGGCATCACTAGCTTTAGGCTCTCCAAAAACTGGGACACCCACTTTGTCCCCAAGTTGTTTCAACTGATCGTAGGCAGCGGGCCTAAAGGTATCTGCTGCAACAAGCCCCACTCTATAGCCCTCCACCTTGTAGTATAGCGCCAACTTGGCGGCAGTAGTTGTCTTACCGCTTCCCTGAAGCCCTACGAGCATTATCACCCACGGCTTCTTAAGGGGCTTTACTCTCGGAGCTTTCTCGCCCCCGAAAATGCTCGTGATCTCGCTGTAAACTACTGTTATCAGCCAATCCCTTCTAGAGACTCCGAGGGGGGGCTCTTCACTAAGAGCTCTCTCCTTAATTCTCTTCGTTAAATCAAACACTACTTTTACATTAATGTCACTCTTAATGAGTTCCTTCTGAAGATCCTTAACGAATTCTTCAACGGCCTCCCTGTAATCTCCACTACCCCTAATGAATTTCACTAACGCGTTCCTAACTCCTTCCAGCAATACCAACACCTGGACGATGTTTCCGTTCTAGCCCAGCGTCATGGAGGCGACGCTGGGCCTTCCCTCCTCATGTCATGGGAGGGCTTTCGGGGCGAACGGGTGGAGTCCCTACATACATCTTTTCTTTCCCATTTTTAGCTCTCATCATTGCCTACACCCGTTCAGGCTTATACCCCCACATATCGGGCATGAGTTATATCGCAGTTATCCGAGTTAATAAAGCTTTACATTAGATCGAGGTTATTAAAGTTGTTGAACTTTACGCTAGCTAGAAGCTGCTCCCATTACCTCAACTCTCCTTAATTAATCAGTGTCTATGAGTAGCGTTTGACTTCTGTTGCTCATGGGTATATACTTCAATAAGTTCACTCTTCTCATCCATAGACTTCTACGGCTTAACGAGCAGCTGTTGAGCCTAATTGAATGAGATCTCCATTTACATACAGCTATGGGGAGCTTAGAGCAATACTTTCACCACTACCAGAGATCATTATGGAGTAAATGGGGCTATAGCGCTTCTCAAATATAAGATATGCTCTGGAGAAGTGGGGGGATTAGTTTAAATAATCCTCTCGATGCCTCAATTCGTTGTCCGGGAGTAACTAGAAGCCGGGGGCGGGATTCGAACCCGCGACTAAACGGGTTTCCATCGATGGACGGCTTCTTTAACCACTGCAGCCCGCCGCCTTAGACCGCTCGGCCACCCCGGCTTCTGATTATTAGTTGTAAAAACCCTCCTTATAACTTTACTTCTTAGCTTTATTGCGCAAGGGCTTCATAACTCTATGAATTTAAGCTTCATTTCATCTAAATCCAGTGTTGCTACTGTAGCTGAGCCTGTAAGGTATCCATAAGTTTCTCCGGGATTTAAGACTACTTTACCGTTAATGACTTTGCTGTCTTTTTGATGAGTGTGCCCGTAGAGCACTGCATCAACATCCATTCCTCTAGCCAGTGAATAAGCTAGTTCCTTACTACAATCTACGCTGCCGTGTCCATGCATCATTAGTAACTTCTTTCCACCAACTACTTCTACCGTAGGTGAGTCAAGTATTCTCCAGCCAGCGGATGCAAACATCTTGTTTAGCAATACTCTATCGCCATCGTTATTTCCATAAATGGCTATAACTGTGAGCCCCTCGTACTTTAGCTCAGTCATTCTCCTAACTATAAATGGAGATATTATGTCGCCTAAGTGCACTACTACTTTAACGCCCATTTCTCTAAAGGCTTTAAGCGCTTTCTCAACATTGTGCATGTTGTCATGGCTATCACTCATAACTCCTATAATCAATTCAGGCACCAGTGGAGTTACTCAACTTTTAATTGGTAGCCTCTTCCTTCTCCACTCGGCATTTTCTTGAATCTTACTTCAAGAACTCCATTCTTATATGTAGCTTTGCTGCTTCCAGGATCTACTGGAGCAGGCAGGTCTAATTCCTTATAGTATTTACGCTCTTCATTGCTTGCCTTTATTGTAAGCTTCTTCTTATCCTCACTCACAACACAGCTTATTTTATCCTTATCTACTCCAGGCAGCTCGGCTATGACTACTACTTCACCTTTCTCCTCGAATACATCTACTAATGGCTCTCTTTCCTCGCTAACAATTGGTTTGCGCCCAATTCTTCTCACATTCCCGAACTCCTCTACTTTAGGCACGCCATCAGGCCCTATAGTTATTCTAAACCCGTAAACGTATGGTCCATAGATTCTCGGCCCCTCCTCTAAAGCCTTGAACTCCTCGTGGAACCCGCGTTTTCTCAAGCGCTCAAACTCCTTCTCCATGTCTTCAAACATTTCCCTCATGAACTCTCCTAATTCTTCAAAGAATTCGTCGAATGGACTATACCTCTTCCTTCTTCTCTCCACGATGAATCGCCTCATAGATTAATTAAAATGCTTATCCTTAATATACCTTAGTAGCGTAGTGAGCGGGGCCTAGGGCTTGCCTAAGGGAGTTTAGGTAAGAGAATTGCATTAAGTAGGGACTGTGATTTAAGGAGGCTTCATGCACTTAGGGCAAGCGTTGATGCAATAATTGTTGGAGCTAGCGCCGTGTTAAGCGATAAACTCCTTCTCACCGTTAGGCTGCCCAACTGTAGCGGTAAGCAACCAATTAGAGTAGCAGTGGATTCTAAACTGAGGACAAGCCCTTTGTACAGATTATACGACACTTCAATTGCACCGAGTACGTTCACAACTTCAACAATCTAATCGATGGGTGAAGGAGGAGTTTATGAAGAAGGGTGTTGAAGTAATTAAACTAATGGGGGAGACGTTTCCAGCGGAGGAAATTGTTAATGCAGTTAGGGGAAAAGCGCCGCCTGAAGCCGCGAGAGCATTGGTGGAAGGTGGAGGAGCCCTCTTTCCAACACTCATTAGTGATGGCTTTATAGATGAACTAGTAGCGGCCCTAGCCCCAATAATGCTTGGGGAAAGCTGTGTAAGCATGTTTCCAAAAATTATCTCTGAGCCACTAAAGCTACGCCTCATTAGCGTTTACCTATGTACCTGCAGCCAAGAAGTAGTGTTAAAATACAAAGTATCCTCTAGAGTACTATAGGGGGTTGAAGTGAAGGTATTCTTCCACGAAGTATCCGTTACAACCAGTAGGAGGATTCAGCTAATAGATATAACGCATCACGTTGAGGAAGCAGTTGGGAAAAGCGGCATAGCTAACGGAGTCTGCATAGTCTTCGCCCCTCACGCTACAGCAGCAGTAGTAGTTAATGAGCATGAGGAGGGGCTTATACAAGATATAGTCTCTAAAATAGAGGAAATAGTTGAACCTGAAAGAAGTTGGAGGCACAATATAATAGATGACAACGCCCATGCACATATAGGTTCAGCAATTATAGGTAGTGAGAGAGTCCTCCCAGTACGTAAAGGAAGAATAGTTAGGGGGACTTGGCAAAACATATTCCTAGTGGAGTTAGATGGACCGCGCAAAGAGAGAAACATAGTGATAGAAGTCCTTGGAGAATAAGCTTAAAAACATCTCCCCACAGTACTTCAATGCTGGATAATTAAGGAGGTATCGTCTGTGTCGAAGTTCTACATAGCGAGTGAAGGAGACATAGTCAGCGGCCTTGTAACCGACATATACTTCGTTAGAGCTAGGGACGTTGTTGAAAGATATGGTGTAAATAAGAGAGTTAGAATGGAGCTGCATGTGTACAACTTGCCTAAGGGGTATGAGTGGGCTGTTTACGCAGGCCTTGAGGAAGCCTTACGCCTGTTTGAGGGAAAGCATGTCACTATATACAGCCTCCCCGAGGGAACCCTCTTTAAATCCAAAGAACCACTAATAATCATTGAAGGGAGGTACTCAGACATATCAGTCTATGAAACCCCCCTACTTGGAATACTGAGGCATTACACAAGCATAGCTAGTAAAGCAGCTAGATTGAAGAAGCTTGCAATGAATAAGCTATTCATATTCTTTGGCCTAAGATCCCTCCATCCAGCAATAGCTCCAATGGCTGATAGAGCTGCCTATATAGGAGGCATGGACGGAGTGTCAGGCGCAGCGAGCAAGAAATATCTTGGGTTAGAGCCTATTGGAACAATGCCGCATGCACTAATAATACTGTTTAAAGACCAGGTAAAGGCATGGAAGGCCTTCCACGAAACTGTTAGTGAAAGCGTTCCAAGAATAATGCTCACCGACACATTCTACGATGAAAGAATAGAGGCCCTTATGGCAGCTGAAGCTCTCGGAGACAAACTCTATGGCGTACGACTGGATACTCCGAGCAGCAGAAGGGGGGATATGAAGGCTATAGTTGAAGAAGTTAGGTGGACTCTAGACCTACATGGCTATAAGCACGTTAAAATCGTCGTCAGCGGTGGAATAGATGAAGAAGAAGTAGTTGAGTTAAGAGATGTCGTAGATGCATTTGGTGTCGGGACATCAGTGGCTTTCCCAAGAAGCGTAGACATAAGTATGGATATAGTTGAAGTTGAGGAAGGCGATGAATGGATCCCAATAACTAAGAGAGGAAAACTCCCCGGCGCAAAGAAGTTGTGTAGAAAAAGGCCTGGGTTAAACGATGAAGTCATCCAGTGGAAACATGAGTGTCCAGATGGCTATGAAAACCTCATGCTAAAATACATGGATAACGGAACCATAGTTAGGGAACTGCCGAAGCCAAGTGAAATAAGGGAGTATGTCCTAGGGCAACTAATGGAGGTCTGAGAGTCAAGTAAATGGAGTTGTATCAACTAACTTTATTTAACGTTACGAGGAAACAGTTGGAGGCATTAAGCTAGGAGCGGCGGCCTTCTCTTAGAGACGCTTAACCTAACTTCCTCCATCAATTGATCTATTTTTTCTAAGAAGTCTTGTGGAAGCCTATTGAACAAGGGTTTTGGCTCACGTATCTTATGCCCAGGCCTTATTGGGAACTCTTTTATTGTAAAAAGCCTTCCAGGCCTCCATAAATCTTCCCCTATGTTCAATATTTCCCACAGTTCTTCAGCCTTTCTAGGAATTATCGGAGCTAACAATACGTTCAGTGCATAGACTGCATTTACACCAATCCACATAGTTGTAGCAGCATCCATCGGATCGCTTGAGAACTTATCCCACGGAGTCTTTTGATTCAAGTACTGATTACCGCTCCACGATAATTCAAGGATTCTTTCAACTGCGTGCTTTAGCCTAAGCCCTAGGAAATCTTCGTCAACTCCATCCAATGTATTCAAGACTCTGCTGACCATGTCTTTATCTACTTCACTCAGCGCTCCTGGAGCAGGCACTATGCCCCCATACCTTCTATAGATGAACGACAGCACTCTGTGAATGAAGTTCCCTATATCGTCGCAGAGCTCTCTATTAACTATCCTATAGAAGTCAACCCAATTGAAGTTCGCATCCCTCAGCTCGGGTCTCATTCTAATCAGTGTAAAGCGCCAGTAATCTGCTGGAGCTATTTCAAGAGCTTCATCAATCCACACTCCTATCCTCCTACTCTTACTAAACTTCTCTCCTTTAAAGAGAAGGTATTCCGTTGCAGAAATGTTCCAAGGCAAAGTATACTTCTCTCTCAAAGCTATTTCTATTGCTGGAAATATGACGCTGTGGAAGGGGATGTTGTCCTTCCCCATGAAGAAGACTATTCTAGACTCAGGTCCTCTCCAATAATCAACCCACTCCCCCTCCATTCCTTTTTCAACGAAGTACTCTTTAGTAGCAGATATGTAGCCGAGAAGTGCGTCAAACCATACATATACAGTCTTCCCCTCGGCGCCGGGGAACGGGGCCTTTATCCCCCATTTATTGTCTCTAGTTATGCTTCTAGGCCTTAAACCCTCCCTTATCCAAGACAATGTAAAGTTCTTAACGTTGTCAGGCAAGTTTTCATTAGATTCAGCCCACTTCCTTACATCCTCCTCGAGCTTAGATAAGTTAAAGAACCAGTGCTTAGTCTTCCTCGGCACCGGTGTTGAACCACATATGACGCACTTAGGATTTATTAAATCGATTGGGTGTAGTAACCTGCCGCACTTATCGCATTGATCTCCGCGCGCTTCTTCATAGCTACAGTAAGGACACTTGCCTATTATGAACCTATCTGGGAGAAACATTGAATCTCTCAGACAATAAGGGATTACCTCCTCTTGTTCAAATATGTAGCCATTACTGTAGATCTTCATTAGCGCCTCTTTGACGAACTCCTTGTGAATAGAGCTCTCAGTCCTAGTATAGTTGCTTAACTCTATGCTCCATTCTTTTAATAGGTACTTGACGTATTCGTGCGCTTGATCTGTGAGCTCCCTAGGCTCTACGCCTTTCTTTATTGCTTCAACTTCAATTACTGTACCATGCTCGTCGCTTCCACTAACAAAGACGTAGTCTTCTCCGCGCAGCTTCAAGTACTTTACGAATACATCTGCTGAAAGCAGTGAGCCAATCATAGTGCCTAAGTGAGGTACATTGTTTACGTAGGGCCATGCCGCTCCAACAACCCACTTCAAGTCCCACTCCTCCAGCTGAAATCCCGTGCTTGAATAGCCTTAAAGATGTTTAGAACTAAACCCTTATTTAAGTTACTTGCCTTCCCCCCAGCTTTATTGACTCCCTCAACCCTACGTTATCTACTTTAACTCTCGTAAGGGATTTTAAGCCAAGCCTCTCTAAGGCCATGCTTTTGGAAGACCCCTTTTCCGCTATTATTAGCACAGAGTTCCTCCACGCTGGCATAGCGATCCAGTTCTCACTTAAGTGCACTCTGCTTCGGGGGAGAATGTTCTTGAGGAGACTTAAGTCGGCTTCCCTAATAGCGTATCCTAAAAGCGTTAAGGTCGATAGATCCAGGCTTAGCTCACTGCCTAGCCCCTCTGAGCCTATGTATATATCCATGAGTTCATTAACTACTTCAAAGTTAAGTATGTCCAACTTATTGCCTCTCATAATTGAAGTTACATAGCCTCCATAAATGATGTTCATGAGGACTTGCTTAAAGCATATGTCTATGCCTGGATCGCTTAAGATATCCTCAGGCCTAGCTTCATCAATGTATATGCTTTTAAACAATTCTCCAACTACATCCCTACCTAGATATGGAGGTATTCTATTGACTAAGACTTCGTAACTACCCTTATCATCTCCCATAGCTACAAGCCTGTAATTCATTACTGCTATAGATGCAGCACCTGCAACCCCTTTACTGAAGTACCTGCCTATGATAAGTACTCCAGGTAAGCTAACTAAGTGAAGCACTCTTATTCAGCTCCCATGCTTTTAGAGGCTTCAAACTTAATTAGTTTAGCAAGATATATCGCTGCAAGTGCTGCAAGCAAGTAATTCCTGGCCGTAGCAATCCATTGCACTGGCGAGTCAATTGTGTGCGGTGAAAAAATTGTTGAAGGCACTAAGTATGGATACATAAGCCCTCTGAGCCACTGATCAGCGAAGAAAGTCGCCATTATACCCATGTTGGCTGCATCAGCAGCCACTAATAACGGCAGATCTCTTCTATCCAAAGCAATGACTGCTAGAGGAGTTATTAAGAGCATCATTTGAGGGCTGAACACGTAATTGAATGTTATTGAAGCACTTACAGCTAAGTATGAAGCTAGCAGGACCTTAACCTTTGAATCTATGTCAACAGAGCATATAGCTAAAGAAAATGTTATGAGGCAGACAATATATAGAACTCTATGCAAGTGGCTCCATAAGTCATTTACGAAGAGTAGGTAAATGCAGTTCTCGCAATACCACGACATGTGGTGCTCAATGAAGTAGCTTAATCCACTGGGTGAAGCTATAGCAATAGCTACGTAAGGCAGAGCGCCCAGCGTCAGCAGTCCAGCGCTAAACTTCGCGAAGTCCTTTACGGAACCTCTTTGAGCAAGATCGTATGCAACTATGAATGCAGCGACTATTGGCAGCAGCTTAGTTGAAATAGAGGCACCAATAGCGATCCCTGACTTAAAGTAACTTCCCTTCATTAAGTAATATATGCCTAAAACCAGCGTGGATGCAGCAAGTATATCCCAGTTGTACACTGAGTACATTAGAGTTGATGGCAGAACAGTGAATAGGAGAACCCTCTTTGAACTAACTCCAAGTTCTCTAGCAATAAGGACTGCGTAGTAAGTTAAAGCCACCACACCTGCCCCAATAAATACTGACTGGAGTACATAGTGTACTCTAACGATAGAGACTACGTACCGTGAGTAATCTGCGATACCGTAGTTGCTCGGTAGAGCAATCACTATTCCACTACAAGTAGTTAAATACCATATGAAGCCCACTATGGGTGGATACTCAAACTTGTAGTCTACATAAGGTATTGGGCATTGCTTAAAGCCCTTGACCAGCCCCTCGATAACCGATGGCTTAAACCACTGCTCAGAGGCCCTCCTATCATTAAACAATCCATTGCTAACTACGTCCTTAAACACCCTATTGAAGACTCCGTAGACTATGTCGCTGTATTTGAAGCCGAAGTCGTTGTAGCCCGTTGGCCCCCCAATTATCCGCTCAATAATTGTCGCTGGAGTTACATGAACTACTTCCTCAGGGTTCCTGGAGTAAGTGGCGTCTGGGTAGTGAATGTACGCTGAAGCAGCCACCACCAGTACTCCAATAATTATTGGGATTACTGCATCGCTGTGCTTCAATCTAAGCACCTTAAACACTAGCTATTTTAAGTCCTCTGGAATTTTAATCACTTTGGTGGAATTCTTGAAGCCCGCGCTACTAGTTATAGACATGCTTCAAGAGTTTGTGCATGGAAGATTGAGGAGTCCTTGCGCAGAGGGCATAGTCTCTAATATAAAGAATTTAATAGATCACGCGCATTCACATGGAGTCCCAGTAATTCACTTAGTTGACAATCACTTGCCGACAGACCATGAGTTAAACATATGGGGACCTCATGCAATTAAGGGCTCTCCTGAAGCTAAGATAATTGATGAACTAACGCCTGTTGAAAGCGACTTAGTGTTATTTAAGAGAAGCTATAGTGGTTTTAGAGACACAGGCCTCGATGCGCTTCTACGAGATCTCAGTGTTAAGACACTATTCCTAACAGGCATACATACACACATATGCGTACTACACACTGCTTGGGATGCCTTCTACTACGGCTACGACATTTACGTTGTTAAAGACGCAGTGGCTGCATTCAACGAAGAAGATCACAGGTACGCGCTTAACTACATGGAGAAAACTTATGGGGCAAAACTCATTACAGCGCAAGAAGCAATAGAGCTTATAAAGGCTGCAGCAACTAAAACTGGCTCTCCATAAGGGAAGTCTTTTTAATATCTCCTTCTAAGGGTTCAGGTCTATGGGTCTTAAGCATTTCTGCAACTTTCTCACCCCGCTTTCACCAAAATGTCCTTTTCATCCGCCTGAGCGCATTAGTGTCGTCATTGCTTTTTAGGCGTAGAAGCATTGAGAATAGAGCTATTAGCAACTCAGTTTCCTGCGCCGTTCTAGCCTAGCGTTATCTTTATATGGGAAGTATTCCCAGCGAAACCTTCATGAGGCGCGACTCTACAACGAGGTGCATCTATTGCATGCACTTCAATGAGGACCCAGCTATTTGATACCTAATAATGCTAAATGCCGTTGAAGTCTATGATGATCTAGGGCTGAGGCCAGCGCAGTGTAAGGATCCTGACATAATCGATTATTTGAATCAATAAATGGGGATTGGCGCCAGTGTTTCCTCGGCATTTAAAACTTTAAATCTAACTCCATATATTTTTGAAAGCACATTCTCCGTCAATACCTCCTTCACGTTTCCTAAGGCTACTCCTACTCCATTACTTAATACGAGGACTTTAGTGGCAGTATTTGCTGCAAACGCTACATCGTGTGTAGTAAATATTGTCAGCACCTTGTCTTTAAGTGCTTTCAGTGTTTTCGAGAGCTCGACTCTGCTCTTAATATCCATGTGTGCATCAGGTTCATCTAATAGCAGTACTTTCGGATCTTTGGCCAGCGCCATAGCTAATAATGCCTTCTTCAGCTCACCAGCGCTTAGCTCGCTCAGCCTCCTATTCCGTAAATTAAGTACTCCAAGCGTCTTCATTACTTCACGAGCTTTATGGAGGTCCTCACTGCTTTCAAGAAAGCTCTTTGAGACAGGGTATCGCGAAGTAAGTACTGCTTCTTCAACTGTTAAACTAAGCATTTCAGGCACACTTACATCAGACGAATATGAAATTACTTTAGCAATAGTCTTTCTCGGCATCCTCAATGCATCAACTCCATCAATTAATACAACGCCATCATGTTTAACTAAACCAGCTATTGTCTTAAGCAATGTAGTCTTCCCGCTTCCATTAGGCCCCAGCACGCAGAATAGATCGCTTTTATCAACTCGCAGAGATACATTGTTAAGTGCTATGACTACTTCATCCCTAGACCTATACTCCACCCTTACGCCCCTAACCTCTATGAAGCTCCCTACCTCCATTTATACCCCCTTAAAACTAGCATTACGTATAGAGGAGCTCCAAATACTGAAGTAATTACTCCAGCAGGCACTTCGCCCACACTCCACGACAGGAATGTCTTAGCCGCCATGTCTGATAGTGATAGCACGAGGGCCCCCGTTAAGCTGGCTAGCGGGATTACAAACCTATTGTCGCTAGTCCTTAGGAGTAGGCGAGCTATGTGGGGGGATACTAAACCTATGAAGCCTATCATCCCTATAGCTGATACAGCTATAGATGAAGATAGGCCTGCAGCAACGGCTGTAATAAGCCTAACGTACTTGGCCTTAAAGCCAAGTTGAGAGGCATACTCATCTCCAATGATCAGTGCGTTAAGAGGCTTTGCAATTAGAAAGTAGAGGAGTATTAAAGCCAGAGTTAGAGGCAGGAGGAAATCTACTTTCCACCTAGTTGCATCAACTAGGCTTCCAATAAGCATTGCGTATATGTATGGAGTGTGCGGAGCTCTAGATAGAATGAAGTAATAGAGAGTAATCGCTATTCCTGAGAAGAAGCTCGATATCCCTATGCCTGAAAGAACGTACGCCACGTCGCTTCCTCCAACAGCTTCAGCAATAAGTATGGTTAAGAATAAAGCTAACAGACCCCCTATTGAGGCAACTAAAGGCGTGTAGAGAAAGCTTGGAGCAGGGACCACTAGGTAGTAAACATATATGGAGAATAAAGCCCCTCCACCTATCCCCAGGAGGTATGGGTCAGCTAGAGGATTTCTAAGAGATGATTGAAGTATGGAGCCTGAGTACGCAAAGATGAAGCCTGACAATGATCCAAGAAGCACTCTATTGACTCTGTAGTGAGAGTGCCCCTGATTAATGAAGAAGTAGGATGATAGAGTTAACGCGGCTAAAAAGAATGTAATTATGGAAGCAAACCTCACCTTAGCAACTCTCGCGAACTCCCTATCCTCTAGCAACTTCATATATTTTCTCAATTAATATCCACGCTCCTTCCACAACCCTTGGACTAGGCCTAGCTAGAGAATCCGTTTCATGGCTACTTAAGATTATTATGCGTGAGCCTATAGAGTAAATACCCGCTGCCTCCAGAGCGTTCCTCAACTCCTCCTCACTAATGCCCATTGAGAAAACCACTATTACTTCAGGCCTTAAGCTAGCTAGATCCTCTTGACTTACGACCAGCCACCCGCTCTGCGGAATTGAGTTCTTTAACCCAATGTTGCTAATTAGGTCGTCTATAAAAGTCCCTCTTCCAGCAACCCATATGCCCATTGAGTCTATTGAAACAATTATTGCAACGCTCGTATCAACTAATCCCCTGGCTTCAGCACTGGCCTTCAGTAGCTCCATTGATCCTCTTATTAAGTAACTTATCTCTCCCCCCCTGTCCTCAACTCTAAAGATTTTTGAGATCAACTCAACGTCTTCAATTACTTCACTTAAGTTGCCAGCCGACCCTCCATTTAAGTAGAATACCTTAATTCCATATTCATTGAAGAAGTCGAGTAACCTTATGTGAGCCCCCTTATCAGCTAACACTAAGTCCGGGTTTAAGCTAAGTATTTTTTCAGTATCTATGGCTGACCACCAGTATCCGCCGACGCTAACTACCCCCATGGACTTCAGGGAGCTGCTTATGTTCATGAAGTCGTTGCTGTAGGATATGTCGTCGACTCCTATAATGAGCTCTCCGAGGCCCAGCATGAACATTGCTTCAGTAATTGATGGAGCTAGAGACACCACCTTACTGGGAACTGCGCTGAACTCAATTACTCTCCCAGCCTTATCGCTTAACGTAATAACTTCATACACTGGTTTAGTCAATGGTGTAGTCAGTGTAATTGTTGTGATACTGGTCTCAGTTACAGTCTTGGTTATAGTATGAGCAGGTGCTGCCGTGAATCCAGCGTATGGAATCAGTAATCCTATTGTAATGCCTGCAACTAGTGTAAGAGCTAGTAGCACTAATTGAGCATACCTCATATGTGGCTACCCTAGCCATATCTAGGAGGTGCTACTTAATAAGTCTTTTCAGAGAGCTGGAGAGACAATCATATAGATCTTTTGGAAGACCGCATTGATAGTATAGGGCTTCTAACTCCATTGGGTGGAGTTTAGCGACTATTACAAGGCTTTGAGGCAGTGGCGCATTGCTGTAATCTTTAAGTTTCTCCAAAAGATCTGACTTTATAAACTGATCTGATGTACCTAGCCCAGCTATTAATACCCCAATCATCCCTCCCAGGCTTCTCACGCCTCTACAGTGCTGCTCTAGAGATAGGAGTACATTGACTGCTTCATTAATCCTCATCACTAAGCCTTCTTCAAGCTTTATGTCGAAGAGAAGGAGTGTGTGTAGATCTCTTGAGTAATTGTCGTAGATTGCATCAATTATGCTGCACGGCACTGAACCCCTTGGATATACTAATGTAATCATTTTTCCAAACTTGTATGCTTGAAGCCCAGTCGCGCTAGGAGCCATTGAGTATATGCTTACTCCATGAATTACTTCAACTCTCACGCCAGCTTTAAGCGCTTCAACTCTTATGGCGTCGTGAGTTGTAGCTATAAATGGATCCCCTGGAACTAGTAAAGCAACGTTTTTCTCTCTAGCTAATTCAATAAGCCTACCTATGGATTTTCCTTCAAGCTCCTCTCTAGAGGCTGTAATTACTTCAACAGGCCTATACCCTATAGCCTTCTTGAGGCCTTCAATACTGAAGTCGGGCACAATGCTTGTATAGGAGTCAACTATTATTAAGTCCGCTTTAGATAGAGCTTCAAGAGCTTTAAGCGATAAGTACTTAAGCGAAGGCCCCATCCCCACAAAGTAGATTGGCATAGCTCGATTCCTAGCATCAATTCTCTGGAGAACTATTAATCTTAAATGAATGCCGCATAGCTACTTAGTGGAGTTCCAGAGTTCCACTCATCAACTGGAACAACGCAGCTCATATATCCACACGCCCCCTTTTAAGGGCTGGAACCTAATTAATTCCGCTAGAGAGGTGATGTACTGTGGGTAAATCGAGTTGGAAACCCCTTAGTTCAATTATATTAGTGGTACTTGTAGCAGTCTCCATGCTAGTAACTGCATTGAATGTAGCTAGCGCTGAAAGCTACGGAGAGGCCGATAACGATGATTTAACAGCGCACTACTTAGACAATGCTTATGCCTCTAAAGATCTACTAGGGAATGCGTCGTTTGAGCAGCTTCTAAACCTATACTACATTGTTGGCAACATCACTGAGCCCGTGATTACATGGGGCATTGAGCACAATTCCGTTATCGCAGTGAAAATAGTTGATAGAAGCGAGTGGTTCTACAGTAAAGCCCTCGAGTATTCGGGCAGCAATGATAGAATGGCTAAGGCAATGATATTGCTCTCCACCCTAACTCTAAGTAGGTCGCCGGCTGTAGCCCATGAAGCAATGGCTAAAACTCTTAGGAGCTCGCTTAGCGAGGCAGGTAATGTGACTCTAGAAGCAGTCAGTGACGTAACTGAACTAATTAATGAATTTAGAGCACTGTTAACCGATGCTTTAAACTATGCATTAACGGAGGTAAACGCGTCCATACCTATATCTGTGGAATTACTGATGGCTGAAGGAGATTATAGACTTGAGCTCTCAAGCAACTTAACGGCCCTCGAGAAGTATGGAGCAGCGCTCGCCGCAGCTGTAACAGGCTATAACTACTATGTAAGGGCCTACGGCTTACTCATAAGATCCGTGATAGCGTGGTTCCTTAGGGAACAGCTTACTGTAAGATTCCTGTGGACTATAGGCCTAGGCCTCGATAAAGAGCTGCAAATAGGTGTAAGAGAGAGAGTTGTGGAGAGACTGGAGAACTGGGTTAGTCGAGGAATAGTTGAAAAAGTAGTGGGCAGATATAGAGTTAGAGCAAGAGTAGTGAGTAGTGCTGAAGTAGGGCAAGCTATTTGCGACATAGTTGTCGCGCGGCTGGAGAACACGCAGCGTTTAGTGATTGCTTTGAGGAGTAGGTTTGGACCTAACTGGCGGAAAGTAGTTGGGGAATCAATTAAAGCTGGAGTAATGCAGCGCTTAGCTGAAGGAGAGCCGCTTGGAGATGCTGTAAATAGCGTTCTTAGAGACTTGATCGGCAACAGTGAGGCGCAATACCGAGTAATAATTGTTGGAAAGAGTAAGTAAATGCTCTTCATGCAATTTTTACCTCCATTTTTTTAGACGCATCCCCGTATAGTAATTCATTGGCGCATATTCTTGCAAGCTCCTAGAATAACTAATGAGGATCTGGCGCCTTACATAATTTATATCTCTCTTTCCTGAACTTAGAATCACAGGAGAATGGTGTATCTATGAGGCAGCTGCTTGCAGTAGTCCTCTTAGCGTTGCTGGCTTTTATTGGCTGTGTTAAAAGTACTTACTTACAGCAAGTAAGCGGAATCTACATAGGAATAACGGCTGACCCTGAAGTCAACTTAATTGTAGTCAACATGTATGTATCCTTAGCCTACGGCAATGCAATTCTAGTCCTAAGCAATGTAGTTGAAGGAGCTGAAAAACTCTACATACTGAACGCCGTTAATGAAAGAGGCGCAGTACTTCCATTTAATGCAATTAATGCAACTACGTTTGAAGTCATGGTGTCTGACGCTAACACATTAAATATAACGTACATACCTCTAAACGCCTTTGAGGAGCTGGGCTACGGCATCTACTCAATTACTGTAAACTTGGAACTATATGGAGGAGTTGTTAAGAATTGTATCATCCGCATTCCAAGTGACTACGAGCCGCTAGTAACTTCAGTAGGGAGATACAGCATTAGTAAAGTAAACGATGTAATAGAAATTCAATTACTTGACCCCCAGTCATACAGCATAATTATGTTCAGCGGCTTTATAGAGCCGCCAACTACACCTCCTTCAACCCCCCCTCCAACTACTGAAACGCAGGCGGCTCCGCTTGGCGGAATTCCGTTAGAACTTATTGCTGGCTTAACAGCGGGTACAGCTGCCATAGCTTTAATAGTCCTATACCTCTTTAAGCGCAGGGCACATAAGGATGCAGTGAGCATTGAGGAGGTTTCTCCAAGGGATATAATGTCAGACGACGTAATGAAGGACATAATATACGCCGTTGGCCGCGCTGGGGAGAACGGCTTGCCTCAAGTAAAGTTAGTGAAGTTGCTTGAGAAGCCAAAGTCAACTATATCCAGGAAGTTGAAGAGGCTTAGTGAGAACAATTACATAGTGATCGAAAGATCTGGGAAAATCAACATTGTTAAGTTGACGAATAAAGGATGGAGCATATACAAGTCTCTGTCATCAAAGGGGGGCGCTGAGTGAACTACAGCGGGATTAGACCCATCTATGGCCAAGGCTTCTTCCACGTCGATGGGAGTGGGGCCTTCACGCAAGTAGTAGTGTTTGACTACTATGATCCAGCGCATTATTATGCTGAAGTAGTTTCAAGCCCTACACGATTTAAGAGCGAAGTTGAGGCTCTTAAAAACAATATGCAGTTCTACCTAGATCAGGAGAAAGTAGTGGTTAATGGGGAGAGGGTTAGGCCAAGGGTAGTCAGTGTAGAGGTAGGGCTCCGCCGATTGAAGAGAATAGCTTATGCAGCCTTCGTAATTGAGTTTGAAGGCCAGCTGAAGAGTGGGTTAAACATCTATGAAAACTACTATGAAGAGGAATACGTAGGGTACGACTACGCCGTCTACTGGTTTTTCCCAAGGGGCTCTAAGGTAATTCAAGTAGATCTAGGGGTAAACTACAGCTTAATTAACGACAGAATAATGTTCTTTAAAGTCCCTAAAGGAGCTTATATTAGAGGTTGTGAAAGAATAATGTTTGAAGTGAAGTGAAGGTGGACAGCGATACCTCATTAACTAGCGAGGAGTTAGAGAGATATAATAGGCAAATAATTCTCTTCGGCGAAGAAAGTCAAGCTAAGTTAAAGAAATCTAGAGTACTTGTTGTAGGAGCGGGGGGCCTTGGCTCATCAGCACTATATTACTTAGCTGCAGCCGGCGTTGGAAGAATAATAGTCGTTGATCGTGAACGAGTTGAACTAAGTAATTTAAACAGGCAAATACTTTACACGTCAAGCGACGTTGGGTTAAGTAAGGCTAGCGCTACATTAAGAAGGCTTAGGGAGCTTAATCCAAACGTAGATGTCTTAACCTTAAGTAGAGACTTTGATGAAGGCTTAGCTGAAGAAATTGTGCCTAAAGTAGACTTAGCCATAGATGCTCTAGATAACTGGGGTACCAGGATCTTGTTGAATAGAGTTTGCGTTAAGTATGGAAAGCCTTTAATTCACGCAGGCGTTGAAGGATTCTATGGACAACTCATGGTCATAGTACCTGGTGAAACAGCCTGCCTACAATGCATTATTCCAGCAAAGCTCTCCGAGAGGAAGCCGTTTCCAATAATAGGGCCTATTCCAGGAATACTTGGAGCTATGGAGGCTCTTGAAGCAATAAAGATCCTTACAGGATGCGGGGAAATCGCTAAGGGGAAACTAATGTTATTCAATGGACATAGCCTCAGCTTAATTAGCGTGAGTATAAAAAGAAATCCGAAATGCCCTGTGTGCAGCCACTTATTTCAATAAACACTGCCTTACTTAGCCCTAAAGGAACCAAGCCTTTGCATTTAAAGATAAAGTCCTTGAGAAGTTTATGGGAGCCCTGAAGTGATGGTGGCGATCAGTTGAATCAACCAATTATGGGGCTGAACCCTTTCTTTTATAAGCCTTATAGGGTGCATACTCCTACAGGGGTTTATAGCTATGCCAAGCGATGTTTTTAAAGTTGAAGTAACTGTGTACATGGGTTTTGATGATGTTGGTGATGAAGCTTTTAGAACTGTTTGGAGTGTTGCTGAAGAGATGCTGGATAGGTATGGTATTTGGATAGACATAGTACCTGTTAACGTCTGGATATACGATCCAATGGGTCTTTCAAATCCCGATCTGCCGAGGATAGACATTAATGGAAGGACCTTCATAACTGGTAGAGCTCCATCTAGAGAAGAACTAATAGACATAATACTTTCAATAGCGAGCAATAGGGGTAGGAAGCCTAGTAGGGAGGTAGCCATTGCAGCAGTAATAAAACCTCCGGGCTCGTTTCTAGATGCAGTAATGAGCGCTGCATGAAGAGCTATATTCATTCCTTGCGATTTATGTATGTAAACTGTAAAACCTAGGTCAGAGCAAGTTAACGAGCTCTGTACCCATATACTTAACGAGTAGTTTAGCTTTTATCTAACTAAAAACATAGTATCAGGGGGTGGAGCATTTTTGCGAGAGCCTCATGAAACTCTGACGTTTGGAGTAGAAGGCTTGGATAGACTTTTTAGAGGCTTAATGCTGCCTGCACACCACCTAATTGTTATAGCCGGACACCCAGGCGCAGGCAAGACCACTCTTGCTTCAACAATATGTTATGCGAATACTTTAAGAGGGCATAAATGCCTCTACATATCATTTCAAGAAGATAGAGATAGGTTCCTTAGCTTTATGGATAGACTCGGCTTAAACTTAAGGAGTGCTGAGGCCTCCGGTCTCTTTAAGTTCGTCAAGCTCCCCATATCTTTCGACATTGAGGGCACTGTTATGATGCTTAACAAGCTCTTATCTAGCGATAGGTTCGATGTACTGATAGTGGATTCAATTAATGCTTTACTGGAAGTAGTTATAGACAATGCTAGCAAGAGGTCTTGGCTTCAAAACTTCTTCTATAGCTTGCCCCAGGTATTCAAAGGCTTAGTCGCTTTAATCGCGGAAACTCCTTATGGCTTAGAGAAGCTTGAGCTGGGAGGCATCGAGTTTATAGCTGATGCAGTGCTGCTCCTTAAGCACAGAGTGGAAGAGGGGTTTTTGACTAGAGTGCTTGAAGCTAGAAAAATTAGAGGAGCTCCAGTGACATTAGCTGAAATACCATTTTCAATAACTGAAGGCAAGGGGTTTGAAGTGTGGCTGCCTACAGTACTCGAGGAAATTGGGCGTGAGGGAGGGAAACTGCATTTGCCGTGCAACTTATTGAAGAAGACTCTTGATCACATGCATAGAGGTCAAGTAGTTAACATTGTGTATCCAGCAGATGGTGAATGCATCGATTCATTGATGCTAGCGTTAGGCATAGTAGTTCAAAACGACTTGAGGGCTATACTGATAAGCTATAGATATCCTCCGGAATCCATTAGGGAATCTATTGTGGGGAGACTTGTGATTCAAGGCATTGATGGCTCTATGGCTGAGAAAATAGTTAATAAGTACATAGTGTTCAGGGGCATAAATCCCTTCTCATACAGCATCTCTCAGCTTACAGCTAGAGAACTAAGCCTTATCAATAGTGGGGATTTCGATGCAGTGGTATTCCATGGCGTTGAAATACCGAGGCATGCCGTGGAGTCAAGTAGGCATATTCGAGAACTCTATAATCAGATGAATTACTTTAGGGAGCGGGGTAAGCTAGTTATACGCATTGGAGCTTATACAAGCAGATTGTCCTATAGATTAGAGTGCAGGGTTTCCGATGCATTAATAAGGTTTAGGTATTCAAACAGTGGAATGGGGAAAGTTAACTATAGAGCATTCATATGGAGGAGGAATGAAAAGCCCTATATAGCGTCGTCAGAGGAAATAAATGAATGCGTTGATGAAGTAATTGAATTAGTGAATACAAAGCTTGCAGTAACTCAGCACCCTGCTTAAGCAAACGATCGGCTCATGCAGCTGCCTTCTGTAAACGTGTTTAAGGAGATGAATAGATCATTTGAATATGTCAGCTATCTCCGGCCTTAAGTAATCAACTAAGTCTTTCGTCCTTAACTTAAATAAAACGTTCTTAGATCCTCCTCCACACACCACTTCGCTAAAAGCTGTTATTGCTGGATCAAGTATGACACGGGTGTTTTTAACTAGGGGGTTAAGAGGAGTTACTGCGCCTGCTTCTAAGCCCAATATTCTAAGGACTTCCGCTGGATTGGCTAGAGCAGGCCTGCTTCCAAGGTATCTCAACGCCTTATCGTAGTCTATTCTTCTATCACCTCTAACTATAGCTATGAGATACGTTCCACAAGCCTTGAGGAGCAAAGTCTTAACTATCATTTCTGGGGGATAACCGCTTAGCAAAGATGCTTTTTCAACAGTCTCTACAGTGTCCTCAAACTCAAGCACTTCCACTTCAAGATCTTCCACTACTTTTCTAGAGATTTTAACCAATATACCTCCACCACACCTTCATCCCGCAGAGCTTTTAGCCTATTATTAAGAGCTATTGCAGGTAAATAACTTTCTACTGTGGGGCTCGTTTTAAATGACATTAGCTTTTTCAACTACTATGGTGTGGAGCAGCTTCCCTAGGGAAGGGAATTGAGAAGAGCTATTCCCTGGCGCTGCGGCATGCTCTGAGCCATTACACAGCCGTAATACTGCCATACTCTAAAAGCACTGAATATTTGAATTAAGCGTAGACTTTTACACCTTCCTTAAGCTTTGCTAAGCTACAGCTGATGTCAATAGAATTCCCATAATATGTAGCAATGAGTGCAGGAAGAAAGTTGGGATTGAAACTAGAGGAAAATTATTTGCTCAGTAGGTCCCATACTTTAATACGGCGTTTATGTATGCCTTAACGCTTGCTGGATTCGCATCAGCCGGGAGCTCAAAGATCCCAGGCATTATCATGAATCCCCCCTCCGGCTTTATTTCATGCAATAGGTTCTTGACGTATTCATCT
>CALIML010000002.1 GCA_938045475.1 uncultured Sulfolobales archaeon | reverse complement strand
AATTTCACTTGCAGTAGCGCCTTCAACAAAATAGACTCTAAGAACTACTCCATCGCTTGGTATACCCAATGCTTCATAGTAATAGCTGGCCAAAAAATGCTCCATAGATCCACTATACAGTGGAACGCTTGGTGGAGTAGTGCTTGGAGAAGTCGTAGGGGAACTGGGGGAAGGAGCAGTGGGAGGTCTTCCAATAAGTAAAACCGCAGCAGCAACTATGGCACAGACTATGATTACCATTATATATAAGGGTTTGCGCGGCAACATATTTAGAAGTTTATGAAAGATAGTTTTAAAATTTTTTGGGTTCCAAGCTGAGCAGTCTTTGATGGGCTTACGTAGCTCTTGGGATTCACCAGCCTCAAGCTCCTATCTTCAGGTGCCTTACATAAGGAACAAAACTGAAAATGGAAGGAATAGCACTAGAACTAGAGACTCAGGTAAAGTCCTCTAAACATATACTCTATAAAGCTTCAGCCTCAAGCCCCTATGCGCGCGTATTAAGAGCTGTGCTGTAAGGACGGAGTTCTAGCCGGGAGTGATGAGTGATTGATTAATAAGGAGATCGAGTGCTACCCTCCTCTATTCACGCCCATCCGCTTCTCAACTACTTCCAGCCCCGAGGTTATTGCAGGAGCCCTTAACTTAATGACTTTTGTAGGGAGAGCCTCTGCTCTACCGACTGCAGTAGCTGCCATTGCTCTACTAGTGACTCCACTACGTGTTCTTACCGATATTACTCCACTAATTGCCTTAAGCCCTCCCACTAATGCTCCGCTAAGAGACTGTGCTGCACTAGCTCCAAATACTCCGAGGATTGAAGGCAGTACTCCCACTATGAGTGGGTATACTGCTCCAAAAACTACATCCTGCCCAGGCATCATGTAGTTCAACACTACTAGGAATACTGCCGCCAAGGGGCCAGCCAACATAAGTCCAGCCTGCAGCAATACTACGCGCTTAACAGCCTCCTTCAGCAATGGATGCAGATAAGCTACTGCCAGCAGTGGGCTGGCTGCAGTAACTGAGAGTATGAGTACGTACCTGAAGTAAGTTGTTGCACTAGCTAGGAGGAGCGTGAGCATTAGAAGTACTGCGTACTGAGCGGCAAAGGGAATGAAGTAGCCTAAGGCAATTCCAAGAGCTATCTGCAGCATTACCCAGCCGAATACCCATCCAATGTTTATCCTCCCAACCAATTGATAAGCCATCGTGTTTAGAACGCCGGCAGTAGCGTTATACGCGTATGGCGCTAGGAAAGCTAAGGCAACTACTACTACAGCGTCCTTAATTGACTGAAGAAAAGCCCCCACTACATCCCCTCCACTAGCTACTCCCCAAGCAATGTTGAAGGCTATGAATAACCCCAGCGCGCCCATGCTTGCTCCAAGAATGAATTGGTAGAGGTCGTATAGCTGCCCACTACTAGGAAATAGCGGGCATTCAGCCAACTTCTGTAAATCAATTGCTGGCAGAGCGACACCCACTACTCTATAGAGGCCGCAGAAGGCGCTCCAAGGCCATTCAAGGGGGCAGTAGTCCTGGTTCTGAACCACTACAGCAATAGTGTTGAAGCCTGACGCGCCTTGCGAATCCACTACATCTACTCTAATAGTGAAGTAGTCTGCTGCTCTATCGCTTGGCGCAACGTATTTATGTATTAGCGTAGCATTATCGTAGATCGTTGCTGTCTCAACTCCTCCATCGCCCCAGTCCACTGTGGCTACGTAGGGCGGGCTTCCTCCTTGAGGCACAACAGTTAGCTCCAGCTCTCCACCGCTCTCCAAGAAGTTGGTTGATGTAGTCAAAGCCACACTAATAGAGCCGCCCACGCCAATATCAATGCCTGCAGCAATTGATGCAGTAAAGAACCCTACTCCAACGATTAGCAGAGCTCCCACTAGGCCCCAATACCCTTCAGCCCTCCCCAAAGCCAAGTAAATAGCTGATGCTGTGAGTAGGGCTCCAGCTATAGCGTAGAATGCCCAGCCGTAGGGCACTGGTGGAGCTACTCCACCGTATAGGGCCTGGATGAGGCTCCATCCAAAAGCTGCAGTTAGTACGGCTGCTATGCCTCCGCTAACGTACTTCAAGTAGTCCTCCCCGCCGAGAACTCTAAGCACTACGCCATAGATGAATGCCCCTACTCCAGCTGCAAGCGAAATCCACAGCCCATAGGATATGAATTGCCAAACGCTCATCATGCTTCATCCACCCACTTCATTGAATGAAGGATCCACATAGCACTACGCAAGCTATTGATGAAAATAAGTCCGTGCCCCATGCCCAGAGGGCTATTGAAGTTGGAGGCAAGCGGCGCATCACAAGCTCCCTCAAGAGCTTAAGCCACTCCTCTGCAATAGTTGAAGAACGCTTAAATCGCTGGAAGCCCTCTCTAGGGGGATGAACTGAGTTAAGCAGCCTCCGTAGCTCTCGACAACTAACGGATTTAAGTTAAAGGCTCTGTGTTTTAGGCAGACCCATCCATCCATGCAGACCCCTGCAGGAAGCACTTTCTTTTAAAAAGGAGTAGTTCACTGCAGTGGCTCCACTCTTAAAAACGCCTCCCTCTATTAAGGGGGTCCTATGATTGAGTACGAAGCTCGGTATAGGAAGTTCGTGTCTATGGGGGATTTCTCAGTTCTTAACGAAAAGGTGTTTGGGCCTTTCCGCGTTAAACACCTGGCCTACTTATTCTTTTCAATAATGCTTGTGTGGAGCGGGCTACGTGGAAGCACGCCTTCGCTTGTGCTAGGGGCTGTAATGGGATTACTGAGCTTGCTGTCAGCTACGCTATCTATTGGCTCAATGAGTCTTGAAGCCAAGGCTTCACTGCTCATTCTCTCACTACTGGACTTACTGCTGCAGCCTAGGGAGAGGGGGTCCTTAAGTGAAGCTAGTGCTTCCCTACAGCGTTAGATCTTTCTTTGAGCTACCGCTGCTTAACTACAGGCCTGTGCTCTCCCCCTACGACTTCGAGAGCGTTGTTCTCGCAGGCCTGGCTCTACATCCTAGAATAACTCACCGCGGCGTTGAAGAAGGAGTCTTCATAGATGGATTGGAGAACTGCGTCAACCCAGTCTTCATCAATAGGGATAGGTATGTGTGTGAAGCACTAGCTGGTTTTTCACACTGGAGGCATGGAGTAGCAGTAATAAGGGCTGCGAAGGGAGTCATATTAGAGGCCGGAGATGGCTTAGCTCTAGAGGGAGGGGAAGCAGCTTACTCAAGCATTCCTGGAGCACTAGTGGCAGCAGTCTACGACGGCTCATATACGCACGTTGTAACAGCCAGCTATGATTCAATAAACTTCTTTGAAAAAGCCTATAGGAGAAGGCCTTTAAAGACTTCCATAGGGTACCGCTCCTTCGCCATTACTTACAGCGATGGAAGAAGCCAAGTAGTGGCAGGCAAAGGCATTATTGAAGTAGGGTTCCCAGCAGAAGCACTGGCCGCCCTTGAAGACTCTGTACTAGCTAAGTCCTCCAACTGGATCGTTAAGCTAGGCCCAGACATGCCTAGGCCTACGACGATCGTTGGAGAAGCATCCTTCGCCGGAGTTCACCAAGTACTCCCAGTATTCAAAGTAGGGGGCGGGCTCTATAGACTTGAGGGAGGAGCTCTTACGCCCCTAGAGTACGTTGAGCCATTCCCTGAGGAAGCTGTAGTAACAGCCAGCTGCATCATAGTGGTGGACTATGGCCATGGGCTCGCGGTATATGATGTAAGCGGCAGGAAGTCCTTGAATACTTCTAAGAGCGGGGACTCAGCGTGCTGGAGCATTGAAGACAGAGTGTTCTGCTGCAGCAAGGGTCTATGCGGTGTAGTAGAGCCGGGTGAAGCAAGCATACTCGCTGAGCCTGTTAACGAAGTCGGCGGGGGGGCGCACGTCGTTAGAATAGCTTCTGAAGCTCCTCTAATAGCTTACTGCAGCGGCAGGCAAGTCAGAGTAGGCCCCGGCAAGTCAATTGATATAGTGGAGGAGGGGGCTAGTGCGCTAAACACACACGCATTCAATATTGAAGTAAGGCACCTCCTAGGCTCAGCAAGCATATCGATAGCTTCTCCACCCGCCCAAGTCTCGCTTAAAGCTAAGGCCAGGGCTTACGTCAGCTCGGGGATACATGAATGCGGGGGCTTATCGCTGGTTGAACTAAGCGTAGCTGAATTAACGGCCCCGGGGAGAGTCAAGGTGTTCATTGAAGGATATGAAGTCAGGCCGGGCGAACACGTATCCATGTGTGTGGATAGAGCTCCCAACTCACTTAAAGTAGTGGCAGTAGATACTGTTGTAAAAGACTTAAGGAAGCTCGATGAGATAAGAGTGGAGAAGACTCACATACCAGCCCCATTCCTGAGCGTAAGCATTAAACACGAATCTAGCTACAGCATTATAACTATAGCTACTGATGCGGAGAGAGCTAGAGCCAAGCTATTATGTAGAAACAGGGATGTGGAGTTAGCAGTGCCCTCAAGCATAGTCGATGACTGCGTGCTGCCTGCATACATTAGCGTTGAGCTGAGCAACAAGGGCTTCATATACCACTGTAGGAGGAGCGTGGTTTTGAAGGGGTTGCTGGACTACGCTTTAAGTAACATTCAATCAGGGCTTAGGGAGTACCGTGAAGGAGGCTTTATCGCTAGATACGTTGTCCCAGCTATACCTGGGGTAAATCCGCTCTCAAGCTTCAGAGTCAAAGTGGGGAGTAGCGCAGAAATACTGTTTAAATCAAAGCAGGCTGGGAGGCTGCTAGTAATTTCTCAGAGCAGCGTTAAGGGCTTCATAGTTAAGCGAGGTGAAAACAGCGTCACAGCCCCGTTTTCAAGTACATACTACTTAGTGTTCGACGGGGGATTCAGCAAATACGTGTACAAGCTGGAGCTTTCATTGATCGATCAAATAAGGGCGGCAGGGCAGCAAGCTCAAGCACTGTACAGTGCTTTAGAGGAGTGGCTTAAGTGAATTTTAATGCTGCCAGCCCGCTCACAGCTTCAATAACAGTAGTGTGGACTACAGTAAACTCTATTCCAAGTTTATTTTAAGGCACCGATTGCTGAGACTTCTTGGAGCAAGGGCTTTGAGCTGTGGCCCTACTGCTACGCATACCTCAGTAAAACTACAGCAGACCCTATTCAAATACTCATGGGCTTAAGGCTGCAAGCAGCAGGATATACTAAATGCTTACATCGATCCTGAGAATGCTTCAAGCCTACGATCGTTCAGTGCTAATTGTCCACTGCATATCGGACACGGGCTTCTAAAACGCAGACATGATTTGTGGGAAAGTGTTTAAGCTGGCCTGCACTCTATGCATTATGGTGCTCCAGTTTGGCTGAACGATCCTGGATTTGTAGGAAATGCGGCTTCAAAAAAGATCTCCTCAGTGGATATCATTATAGGTGCCCTAAGTGCCATTCCCCAATAGATCTATGGTATGACTTTGAGTGGAGGCCGAGCGGATGGGGGATCTATAGGTATAGATCGATGCTTCCTTACACACCGCTGACTAGCCTAGGTGAAGGCCTTACTCCACTAGTCGTTAGAGAGCTTAGAGGAGTTAAAGTATGGTTTAAACTAGAGTACTTGAATCCATCCGGCAGCTTTAAGGACAGGGGCTCAGTAATGGCTCTATCCCTAGCTAGATCTCTGAACTATGGAAGCGTTATTGAGGATTCAAGCGGCAATACTGGTATTTCCGTAGCACTATATGCACAAGCCTTTGGTTTAAAAGCTGAAATAATAGTTCCTGCAGCAGCACCACTAGGTAAGAAGAACTTAATTAAGTTGTTTAAAGCAGCAATTGTGGAAGTCGAAGATAGGGGTAGAGCATGTGAAGAAGCTTTAAAACGCTCTAAAGCCAGCAATGCATTCTACGTAGCACATGCATGGAGTCCCACATACATAGAGGCCAATAAGACCATAGCCTATGAAGCGTTTGAACAAGGGTTCAGGGGAGACGCCATCGTAGTACCTATAGGTAGTGGCGGACTGCTGCTGGGTTTGTACAAGGGCTTTAGCGAATTAGTCGAACTAAACCTCATTAAGGATCTTCCGACAATTATTGGAGTGCAGGGAGTGTCCGCAAGGCCTGTTTACGAAGCAATTCACGGAGCAGTGGATATTAAAGGCTATTCAAGCATTGCTGATGGAATAATGGTTCCCAACCCCCCTAGGCTAAGCGAAATAGTTAATGCAATTACTAAGGCTGGAGGAGAAGTCGTATTAGTAGACAACAATGAAATAGCTCAAGCATTGAGGGAATTAATCAACCTCGGATTCATAGTGGAGCCGACTAGTGCTGCAGCACTAGCTGCATTAAATAAAGTCATTAATGAAGGAGCAGGTATAAGGGAGGCCCTAATTCCATTAACGGGCTCGGGTCTAAAAATGATTGATGACATAGTTAAACTATTAAGCTTTTAATACAGTTAAGCAATAGGCGTAAGTAATATAGGTTAGGCTAACCTAATAGGGATCTACGGTGCTAAACTTAGCTGACGCCCCAAGAGGATGCAAAGCAAAGGTAATAATGGTAGGCGCCCCTGGTACGTGGGGCGTGAGGCTTCTTCAAATGGGCATTACTCCAGGGGCGGAAATTGAAGTAGTTGAGAACAGCGGAGGCCTCATTTTAATAAGAGCTAGGGGTTCATTAATATCGATAGGCAGAGGCATAGCTAGAAGAATACTGGTTGAATTAATCAGTCACTAGGCGGTATTATTGAAGGAGATAACGGTAGCTTTAGCTGGCCAGCCCAACGTTGGGAAGACAGCGTTATTCAACTTAATTGTTGGCCAAAGCGTTGAAGTAGCTAATTGGCCTGGAGTAACTGTTGAAAGACGCGAAGGCTTTAGAGAACACGGGGGTTATAGAATTAGGTTCGTTGACTTACCTGGAACATACGGGTTAACGGCTACATCAGTAGACCAAGTGATTGCCAGAAACTTCATAATTAGCGGTGAAGCAGACGTAACTCTAGTCTTAGTAGACTCAACTATACCTGAAAGAACTATGTACTTGCTGCTTGAAGTGCTTGAACTAACGAGTAAAGTAGTAGTTGCCTTCACTAAATCCGATGCGTCTCACAGCGCTGGAGTACACATAAACTACGACTTGTTGGAGAAGAAAGTGGGCGCTCCAATAGTTCCCGTATCTATTAAAACTCCTGACTCCGTAAGAAGTCTGCTGGATAAAATAATTGAAGTCCATGAAAGAGGGCCCTCCAGTCAATTAATTAAAGTAGACTACGGCGAGCTGGAGCCCTTCATAAGGAGCATTGAAGAAGTAGTTAGGGGAAGCGGCTTAGCCGCAGACTTCCCAACCAGATGGCTTGCCGTAAAGCTTATTGAAGGGGATAGAGACCTGGAGTCCAGGCTCTTGAAGAGAGGGGAGATCGATATACTTGAAAAAGCAAGATCTATTCGTAGAGAAGCTGAGGAAATACTTAAGTTAACAATGCCTGAGGCAATGGCAATGAAGCGGTTTAACGCAGTGATTGAAGTAATTAAAGGGGCTTTAATTATCAAGGGATTGCCAACTAAGGGCGGGGAGCGCTTAGTAGCGCTTCTCTACAAGCCCTGGATCGGGCCTTTACTTTCAATGTTATTAGTGTCAGTGTTGTTTACAGTAGTCTTCACTATTAACACGGGCTTTCCATTAAACATGGTACTTAAATCCATTGGATTAAGTGACTTAGCTGGCTTCACAGAGGATTATTCATTGTCTCACGTAGTTAGCAGATGCTTTGACTACTTAAGTCAAGTAGTTTCAAGCAGCATAAGTGACAGCGTCTTAAAAAGCCTTATAGTTGACGGAATTATAAATGGCGTTGGAATTGTAATGGCTTTTCTCCCACTCATTGCAACGATCTCTGTAGTGCTCGCCGTACTTGAAGACTCGGGCTTACTGCCAGTTATAGCGACAAGCATGCACCCCTTCCTCAGGAAAATAGGGTTTTCGGGACACATGGTTTTCCCCATTGCAATAAGCTTTGGATGCAACGTCCCTGGAGTTGTTGCTGCAAGAGCTTCCCCCAATTTCGGCGAAAGAGTGAGGGCTTGGCTAACTATAGCTTTCATACCTTGTCAAGCGAGGCTCGTAGTTGTGCTAGCTTTTGCGACAGCGTTAAGGAGCTTAAACGGATTAATGCTAATGGCGGCTGCTTATGCAGCCGCTCTCTCAGTATTTATAGCAGTTAACAAGTCCCTAGTGATCATGTATAAGAGGAGGAAGCTCTATGAAGAGCCCGAACTACTCTTAGAGATACCTCCAATACACGGCCCCATACCCCGTGTCGTATGGTGGATTGCTTGGAATCAAGTCAAGCACTTCCTATTTAAGGCAGCCACAGTAATATTTCTTGCATCACTAGCTTCGTGGATTATGCTACACTACACTCCATCCCTAGCGTACACAGATGATTACTCACTAAGTGTAGGTATGTCTATAGCTTCAATTGCATCACCTTTACTTACTCCACTTGGCTTTAATGAAGACTTAGCTAAGTTCATTGGATTTGCACTAATCGTAGGTTTCTTTGCAAAAGAGGCAGTTTTATCAACTATAGCGATCGTTACTGGTGAAGAGGCTCCCGCTAAAGCGTTAAGTGTTCTTGGAGTCAGCGACGCTCAGCTAGTGTTCTTAACAATCTTTACAACGCTCTATGTTCCATGCATAGCGACGCTAGTAACAATATACAGTGAATCAAAGAGCCTTAAGATAACTATATCGTCAATAGTATTAATGATGGTTATAGCTTACGCGATCTCAGTACTGGCATACGCCGTTGTCAGCGCTCTAGTGCATCCTTAAGAACTTCTAAGCTAAGACGCCCTCCTCTCAACCATTATTAAGGCTGTTAGCTTAGTGGACTGAAGAATTAATGATGTATGTTGTGAAGCGCTAAGCGCAAAGGAGGAAAAAGTGCGGAGCTGCGTAAACCTAAAGCTGGGCAGAGACCACGTGGTTTTAAGTAGAGATGTAAATCACTACTTTATCTTCCCCTATCAACCACTCCTTCTTATAAGTATTTGAACTGACTCTACTTGGGGCTTCCTCGCTTAGAGTTAGCTCTAGTGCGCGTACTTCACTAGATATGTAGTTCTTCAACTCCCCCACGACATCTATGGCTTCGCGGGGCATTTGTATCCATACATTTACTTTAGCGTCTACAGACAACCCCATGTCCTTTCTCATAACTTGAATTCTTCTCACGATCTCTCTTGCCAGTCCTTCAGACACCTCCCCTAGCGTAAGACGTGTATCTAGAGCTATGACGCCATACTTAAACTCCCTTACCACGAGGTTGTTGCCGTAAATCTTCTTTACGTTGACATGCCTTGGCTCAACGGCTACTTTAACGCCGCCTATCTCAGCCTCATGTCTTCCGAAAGTAACTATGTCTCTAGCAACAGTTTCAGCGTTTCCCTCAACGTACTTCATTACTTCTTTAGCCAGCGACCTGTACTCAGATCCTATGGCGCTGTAGATTGGTTCAGCAACGTACCTAACTACCTTGCTTACTTCATCTAAAGGCCTTACCTCCAGGCTCTTGGAGTTAGTTATGAAGAGTGAAGCATCTAAGTGCTCCGTCAATGCAGCTCTAACTCGTTCACTGTTAGTGTAGACCGTAATGCATTTAACCGGCTGCCTTAGCTTTATTCCAGCACTCATTCTAGCTGATGCAGCAGCTGAAGCAAGTTCCCTAACTATGCTCATGGATTCCTCAAGCTCTTCATCTATAAAGTTCTCGTCTATTGTCGGCCACTTCAAGAGGTGTATTGATGGAGGTAGATCTGGTTCAGCTGGCTTAACGAACCTTAAGTAGAGTTCTTCAGCCAGAAATGGAGCTAGAGGGGCAATCATCACAAGCCATCTCTTTAACGCATAGTACATTGAAGCGTATGCAGCCACCTTCTCTAAAGCGCTCTCCTCAATCCACACCCTAGGCCTAGCGAACCTCACGTACCAATGGCTGACTTCCTCAACTATGAAGTCCTTAAGTGCTCTTACAGCTTCATGCACTCTATACTCATTGAATGCACTAGTCACTTCCTTCACTAACTTATTTACCCTTGACAAAAGCCATTTATCCTCAAACTTTAAGTGATCTCTAAGCTCTCCCACAGAGTGTATCAATGGATCGTACTTATCTAAATTCATATACGTTGAGGCGAACACGAAGACGTTCCACGCCACATCGAGGGCTGCGCGAATTTCATTAATGCCATCCCACGAGAACTTTAAGTCCTCCCACACAGTGTTTTGGAGAAGCCATAATCTAAGAGGATCTCTACCAGCTCTCTCAATTGCTTCATCTGTTCCAACGTAATTCCCCAAGCTCTTATGCATTTCACGGCCCTTTTCATCTAGTGCAAAGCCGTGGACCAATACACATTTATATGGAGCAACTCCAAAGCCTATCACCCCCGCTCTAAGGAGGCTGAAGAACCAGCCCCGCACTTGGTCGTGTCCTTCAACTATGAAATCTGATGGAATTTCGCTTGCCTTCAACTCAAATGGCTTGCCTCTAGCTGCATAGAATGCTATTCCACTATCGAACCATACGTCAGCTACATCAGGTACTCTACGCATTTCATTGTTACATTTAGGGCATTTAAACGTGATTTCATCTATCCATGGTTTATGAAGCTCCCCAGGCCTCCTCCCACTATATTTCAATAGCTCCTCTAAGTCCCCAATGACTATTCTGTGCCCATTTGGACAAATCCATATTGGAAGAGGTATGCCCCAGTAGCGCTGCCTACTTATGACCCAATCCTGTAAGTTGTCCAATATATGTAGAAGTCTATCGAGAGCCCAGCTGGGCATCCACTTAACCCTGCTTGCCTCCTCGATCAATTCATTCCTTACTTTAGTCACCCTAATTACCCACTGTTTTGTAGCTCTTAAAACTACAGGGGTCTTGCACCTCCAGCAGACTGGGTATCTGTGAGCCATAGTTGATTTATGGAGCAAGCACCCCCTGCTTTCTAAATCGCTTATTATCCTTTCGTTCGCCTCTCTAACATACATGCCGGCGTAAGCACCTACTTCAGCAGTAAACCTCCCCTCCTCATCCACTGGGGAAGCTGCTGAAGCAATGCCGTACTCCAATCCGACTTCGTAGTCTTCAAACCCATGCCCTGGAGCACCGTGTACTAACCCAGTTCCTTCAGTAAGTGCAACGTGCTCTTTAGACAGAACTACCTTGTGGTGTTTTGAGAGCTGTTCTTGAAGAGGTATCAAGTCATGTAACGGATGCTGGTACTCTAAGCCCTCGAGCTCGCGGCCTTTGAACTCCTCAACTACGCTGAATTCACTTAAACCAGTTTCCTTGAGGAATTCGCTGAGCCTCTCTTTAGCCAACACGTACTTTTCGCCGCTAACCAATATCTTAGCGTATACAGCATCTGGATTAGCCATTATGAAAGTGTTGGCTGGCAAAGTCCATGGAGTAGTAGTCCAGATCACCAGGTACTCCTTTTCACATCCTTTAACTGGGAACTTCACGTATATGCTTGGGTCAATTACTTCACTGTATTCAACTTCGTATTCAGCGAGAGTCGTGCTACACCTAGGGCACCAGTAGACCACTCTATACTCATTGTCTAGCAACCCCATCTCATCGGCTTTCTTAATTAGCCACCAGCCAGACTCTATGTATTCATCCCTCATGGTGAGGTATGGATTGCTCCAGTCCATTAATACGCCTAGCTCCATAAACCATTTAGTCATCGAATCTACGTTCTCGTAGACCAGCTTCTTGCACGCATCTATGAATTCCTCAACCCCTATCCTTTCCTCAATCTCCCTCTTGTACTTGACTCCAAGCCTTTGCTCTACTTTAACTTCAATGGGTAATCCGTGGCAATCATAGCCTGGTCTATCAAATACTCTATAGCAAGTCATTCTCTTAAACCTAAGGACAGCGTCCTTCAATGACTTATTCCACGCTGTACCTACGTGAGGTACGTCTCCAGATGGGTATGGAGGGCCGTCTATGAATAAGAAGGCGTTTTCGCACCTGCTGTTCTCACTGAGCACTAACTTATAGAGATCAATTCTGTTCCAGTACTCCTTTACAGAGCTCTCGACTCTGTGGGGGTTATACCTTCCCTCAACCCTCCCAACTACCGGCATTAAACCACCGCACTCTAACTCTCTGCTAGCTAAGCAGACGCGTAGTTTAAGCTATTAAATAATGCGTTTTCCCTCAAATGCGCGCTATAGGGAATGCTTTGAGTAGGTTAAGTAAGAGCTATCTCTCGATCTTTTTTAAAAACAATAAGTGTTGCCGGAAACAGGATTAGAGCTGATGCAATTGCAGCAGGCCTCACAACATTATCCCCTATATTGCTGTAAATTGATTGAACTTCCACTAGAACATCCATGGTTATTCTATCGCCCTTCTCAATGCGCGTAGTAAATCCTAGGAAGAATATGTTCACTACATCAGTAGTTAGAGAGCCGTTAAGGTACTTGAGTACTCCAGCATCATCATATTCAATAAGTCCGCTTAGACTAAGGTATATCTTCACCTGTACTCCTTCTACAAGAGCGTTTATAATCCATGCCTCATCCACTGGTATAGGGCCTCTGGAGCCCTTGATTAAGCTGCCGGATAGGCTTACCCCAGTCAGTAGGCCGGACCAATACAATCTGTTGAAAGCTATCCTAGGGTTATCGCTTGAAGGCTGAAGTATTAAGCTGCCGGCTGTACAGTAAATCGCGGTATCTGAATCTATTTTACCGCCTCTACGAGTCTCAATACTGTAGACATATACCGGTGATCGAATGTCTTCCGCCACTACGTAGCTATAAGCCGAGCCTGCGAGAAGAGCTAGCAATAGAGCTACTAATAAGCCCTTCCACACAGGCCCTAACCCCCTCTTCCTCACATATACGTAGGACGAACTCCATGGATCCCAGGCAACTGCGCGCTCCCCTCCACGCAGCCACCGCGGAGCCAATGTATAGAGTAAGAGTGTGCCAGCTGCAAACCCGCCTGCATGAGCGAAAAACGCTGTTCCGCCAAGCCTCATGTACCCATAGATTACTTGAGTAGCAAACCAGAATATTAGGAAGAAGCCGGCGGTAGTTGTAAAACACCACGGTATTAGGAATAGGAACCAGCATAGTCCTAGGCGTTTCTGGGGGTAAAGCATTAAGTAAGCTCCTAGAACACCACTTATAGCGCCTGAAGCACCTATTGCTGGAATAAAGAGGTCTACGGGTCCTCTAATGAGGGCGAATGCTGTATGGAATATGGATGCTGATATGCCTGAAGCAATGTATAGAGCCAAATACCTTAGTGAACCCATCGTTACCTCAACTTCCTTTCCGAAAATGTAGAGGAAGTACATGTTGAAGAAAATGTGGAATACATCCGCATGCATAAACATGCTTGTGAAAAGCCTGTATAGCTGGCTTGTCTCAACTAGTGTAACAGGTATAAAGGAGCCGAAGTCGAGCCATTGATTACTCACCTGAAGAAATGCATTGCTATAGCTTGTAACCAAGTATATGGCGACATTGACTACTATTAATGCGTAAGTTATGGGGCTTCTGCCCCCTCTATCAGTAGGTATAGGAAGCATGCTCAATACAATCAGCTCTAACATTACTTATTAAGAGTAGTTCTATGCAGTTTATAAAGCAATTTGAATCCACGCGCTTCCTCAATAAGCCGTAGAGTATTGTTGAGGGAGGGAGCGATTAAGAGCCGTCGTTTAAACGCGAAAATTAAGTAGAAACTTAAGTAGACTGTGGCTGGGGCTTAAGAGCCTTTACAACTATTTGAGTCGGTACTGAGAGTTTTGACGCTGCTCTCCTAAGCGCCTCTTTAGCTTTCAACACCGCATCCTTCTTCACTCTTACTTCAATAACTACATCTCCTGGATACACTCTTGCAGCTAGCCCAATTGGTTTACCGAATGAAAGCCTCATTCCATCCTGAAGCCTATCAGCTCCTGCAAAAGCCATCATTTTATTCTCCCTAAGCACGTGGTGTGGATATATTCTAACCTTCATCAGGAAGTTTAAGTCACCCACTTCAGTCGACAAGTACTTGTTAGCGATTACGCGTGCAGCTTCAAGTGCGTTATGCCTTATTTGACCAGCCTCGCTGACTGTTAATTCAAGCACGTAATCGTAGTCATTGCTTAAGTTACCCATAGTGAACTTAGTTATCTTTGGATGAGGAGCTCCAGGTATGTACTCCTTCCTAGTGTACGGCGGTCCACTGAAATGCCTATAGCATCTCCCCGGCCTTAGAGGCATTTTAAACACCTGCTTCACTTAGAATCACTACTAAGGCTATATACTTTTCCACTGACCCACGCCATTGGGGAGAGAGCAAAGTCTTTGCGAAACTAAAGGAGTTGAAGCACCATGAACCGTGGAGGCGCTATGCCTTATATAATGATACTGAGTATTTTTAATTGAGCATGGGACTGATGACCTGCTATGCGATGGGGCATCTACAGATGGGAGCTCTGTAGCGTTGGGCTCTGCTTGACTCCACACTCAGTTAGCGAAGCAAGTGATCCAGCGGGTGGAGCCAACCCCCGCTAATAGGAACACGTCATCTACAAACTAAACATTGGGGAAAAGTTTTCGTTATTATATGTAGTTGTAATCTAAGGCAAGGTTTTAAATTTATTGAGTGCAGAGGTGTCTGTAGAGGAGTATAAGGAATTCCACAAGTTAAATGATGCGGTGCTTCCAGTATGTCATTGAAGCTTAGTAGGAGAAGTGTTGGATATCTAGAGGGTGTTGCATCAACGGTTTTAAACAGTGTTTTATTCAGCGCTAAGTACTTCTTTGGAGCTATGTATAACTCTATAGCTGTTGTAGCAGATTCTATTCACACGCTTTCAGATTCTTTAACTTCCATAGTAGTCATTGTGGGTTTTTGGGTTAGAGATAAACCCGCAGACAAGGAGCACCCTTTCGGCCATGAAAGAGCTGAGGCAATAGCTACAATAGTTATAGGATCTATGCTCATAGTGATTGGACTCGAATTCCTGCAGAGAAGCTACGGCAAGCTGGTTTCAAGGGAACCGCTGGTGTATAGCACACAACTCGTTGTAGTCTTAGCCCTGTCGGCTATAGCGAAGGAAGCCCTGGCCCTATGGGCTTTTAAACTAGCTAAAAAAATTAACGCACCCTCCATAAGGGCTGATGCGTGGCATCACAGAAGCGATGCAATAGCTTCTGCACTTATAGCTATAGCGATATACCTCGGGTCTTCGTTTTGGTGGCTGGACAGCGTACTAGGCTTCATCACATCAGCCTTAGTAACTTACACAGGCATTGCAATAGTTTTTGAAAGAACTACGGAACTGCTGGGGAGAGCACCGTCTAGAGATGAGGTTAAAAAACTGGAGGAATTAGTGCACTCTGTGAACCCAAGGATCAGCGATGTCCACCACGTACACGTACATAAATACGGGGACCACGTTGAAGTATCGCTTCACATAAGATTAGACCCTACTATGCCTCTACATGAAGCGCACGCTATTGCTTCAAATGTTGAGAAGAGGATTAAGGAAGTACTGGGGTGGGAGTCGACAGTTCACGTGGAGCCAAAAGCTCCTCCTTAACTATAGTTAATGAATGCGAAGAACGGTTTCTCAGCGGCGTCAAACAACTCTTATATCAAGTTAGGGCTTACAGTATGAAGCATAACTATGATGTTAGGGTTTTCTAGAATCCTATAGACTGTTCTCGCAGAAAGCGACAGACATGATTTAGAGGATCATTGCGTGGGGGAAAGGGGATCGAGGAGGCTTACTTGAGGAGGGAGATGGTTAGTGAATCCCAAGAGCTACGTAAGTCCATGGAAGACTACGTAGCTCAGAACCTGCAGTAACTCCTAGACTTCATCACTTACTTCTCCACAGCTCTCTTCTTAACTTCTTCGATTAAACTCAAGATCATTTTAAGCATTTTCTCTTTTTTCTCAGAACTCGCTCCCTCAACCATTATTTCTACTATGGGCTCGCTTGGAAGAGGCCTTATGTAAGCCCACCCAATACCTTCCTCAATTACTTTAATTCCATCTATTGATTCCACCTCCTTTCCCTTAAGCTCGTTGAAGAGCGTTCTCATGAATACCCCCCTATGGTTGTATGGGACGTGAATTCTCACCCTCTCTCTATATGGCTCAGGTATTTCATTCACTAATTCACTCAGCTTTACTCTCTTACCACCTATGTACTCAAGGATTTTAAGAGATGTGTATATTGCATCAGGACCTGGGTGTAGCCATGGATATATGAACCCCCCTCTATCATCCACTGCTAATACAACATTGCCATACCTTCTAATGGCGTCAGCTACACCCCTTAGCCCAAGGCCTGCTCTAACTGTTTTCCCACCAAGCTCATTAATGTACTTCTCAAGAATTACGGAGGCTGTTTCCGGTATAATTACTGTACCACCCCCCTTCTCCTCCAATATAGCTTTAGCTATTACTATGGCTACCACTTCTGAATTAATTGATCTTCCAAGATCATCTATCACTAAGAGCTTATCCCCATCGCTATCGAATATGAAGCCAGCAGCTAAGTTCATTGATGGAACTACTCTTGTTGAGAATTCCACTGAAGTATTTAATGGAGCCTCCTCTGGAGGCAGCACTGGGCTCTCTTCACGGCAGTTTACGAAGAATGCTTGCGCATTAAGTTCATTAGCTATAGCTGTCAGTGGTTGAGCCACAGTTCCATAAAGGCAGTCGACTAAGAACTTTCCAGCCCTCCTGACTAATTCTCCATTGATTTCCCCAACAAGCAGCTCTATGTAGTAATTCATGTGGCCTCTCAATACTGTTAACACGCCTGTCTCACTTGCAGTAACCCTCCTATAAGACTCCTTGAAGAACGCTGCCTCTATAGCTCTAGCATCACTGCTTCCAATGAATAGCCCACTTCTATCAAAAATCTTTACTCTAACTCTAGCTGGTTCATAAGTTAGTGTCGACACTATTATTCCTGCATCAGCCCTTCTACTAGCTATGTGGTTGGCTAATACTGGAAGAGGCGTTAATCCAAGTTCCTCAACTCTAACTCCCGCCGACAATAGACCCGATATTATTGCATATGCCACCGCCCTCGAAGTAGAGTAGTTATCGTAGGCTACGGCAACTCTGCTTCCACCTTTAACCCATGAGCCTACAGCCAAACCTATTTTAGCTGCATGCTCAGAGGTAATCTCTATGTTTGCTAAGCCAGTAATACCCCATGGATCCACCAAGTTCCTATACCACCTGATCCCCCACTTAAGGCTTGTTGAAACAGTTGTATATGGGTCAACTATTTTTGAAGGCCAAATCTTTACTCCAGGCTTAACAATGGATCCCTTCCCTACAACAGTCTCATCACCTATTATGCAGTCCTCACATATGTAGGCGTGGCTCTCCACTCTAGCTTTTTCCCCAATTATAGCGCTATTTACTTGAGTAAAGGATCCTATGTATACGTGATTCCATAAAATACTTCTTTCAATAACGGCGTTGTAGTCTACGATATTGTTTAATCCAATCACTGAGAAAGGCCCTATTCTACAGCCCTTTCTAACGATTGTTTCACTACCAATTACTACTGGCGGTGAAACATCGGCTTCTCCAGATACATCTGCTTCTCCTTGAATATAAATTCCTTCACTAACCTCCCTTCCAAGAGCCTCCCTCGGCACTGGGGCTTTTCCACTGAGCACATCTAAGTGGACTTCGCGATACTGCTCAAAGCTGCCTATGTCGTTCCAATAGCAGTCATCAGCTCTAAATCCATACACCTCCATACCTCTTTCAATTAACTCAGGAATTAAGTTCTTTGAGAAATCGTACTCTAAGCTTCTTGGAATAAGCTTTAAAACCTCTGGCTCAACTATGTAGACCCCCATGTTTATCAAGTCGCTGAACACTTCACCCCAACTGGGCTTCTCGAGAAATCTCACTACCCTTCCATCGGAGTTTAAGAGAGCTATGCCGTATTGCGTTGGATCAAGGGCCCTCCTTAACGCTATAGTGAATACGGAGCCTTTCTCCTCATGGTACTTAAGCATTTTTTCCAAATCTATGTTTGTAAACAGATCGCCGCTGAAGACTATCACTGTGGAGTCAGAGCCCAATTCATCGTAGAGCTTTCTCACTCCACCAGCTGTTCCAAGAGGCTTCTCCTCAACGCTGTAGACGATCTCTAGACCCCACTTAGAGCCATCGCCGAAGTAGTCGATGACTGTGCTAGGCAAGTAGTGTAGTGTGAACCCAATTCTATTTACATTAAAGCTCTTCAAGTGTTCAACTATGTACTCCAGGAGAGGCTTATTGAATAGGGGTACCATGGGCTTAGGTCTATTGACTGTAAGAGGCCGAAGCCTAGTGCCTTCTCCACCAGCCATTATTATCGCATTTACATCCAAGCCATATACACCAATAAGTCTGGGACACTGTAAGTAATGTTATTAAGCCCTGAGATAAATACTTTAGGAGAGTGATGAGGGAACCCGAGACAGAGCTGCAGAGCTGTGAAGATGGTCGGCGAACCTGATTCAAGTATTCATCAAGGCAACGCAGTAAAACCCGCTGCTTACTCCAACTCATTTCGTACTTAGCGAAACAGCCTTAGCCTCGGAAATCAATCTACATAGCTGTCGGCCATAGCTATTCGAGAATTCTTAAGTTTAAAAGCCTGCAGTCTATAGAGAGTGCCAGCGGCTTATAGCTAAGTGTGATGAGGCTTAGTAGGGAGGCACCCTGAGTGGGGATGGCTGAAAGCGCCCTACTGAAGCGCTTCCATAAATGCCCGGAGGTCGATGTTTTCAGAGCGGAAAAGCAATCTCCATTATTGAACCTCATCATCAATAAGACTTTTAGCGAAGACTGTGCACTGACAATACCTCCCTCTTTTTGAAGCAAGTGCCACGGCGTTTTCAGCATTGAGTCTAACCGTAATCTAGTGGGCAGTGTTGCTCAGAGACGTGGTGTGATTTAAACTGAAAAGGAATCTCGGCTTATTGAAGAATGCTTTGCATAAGCCGCCTACAGTCGTCTTCTCTAGATGCTGACTCCGCACTTTGCCTACAATGAATTGAGCCGGATCTCTGCGTGCTTTCACCGAGTTTAAAGCTGCTGCAAAGCGTTAAAGCTTAGAAGTGGGGGCTGCGCGTTGAGCAGTGATTGCCATAACTACCGTCAGCAACAGTATTGCCGTTAAAACGCCCAGCGGACCTGTAAAGGCAAAAATGTACCCTGAAGTAGTTGCGCCCGCCAAGCTAGCTACTTCGCTAAGCACAGTGTACATCGCTGTTCTATAGCCCGCAGTAGCGTTTACAAAGGCTATGTATATCGCCATATCTATAAACACGTTGGTTAAATATATCAACGTTATTGAAATGGAGAGCATCACTGAACTTGGCCCAAGGCACAGCAGTGCTGTTGCTGAAGCAGCTCTTATAGCCAGTAGAGCTACCAATACGGCTTTACTCCTCCCTGAGGGGTCTGTAGGCACGGCGCTTAAGGCTGTGGAGGCAATTACTTTAGCTGATCCATAGATAGCTAGCGCTCCATCGATTCCTAAGTTAAGTACTCTTAGGAGGAAGTATGGGAGTGGAGTAAACAAGTATTCATTGCTGATCCTTAAGCTGACTAGTGAGAGAGCTATTGGAGCTAGGCTTACTTCAGCCTCCATGCTCCAAATCCTTTGGAATATGTAGTAACCTGTAGGAGTGTAGAGGCTTTGATACCCGAGGGCTGTAATAGCTCTTGCTGGCAGCAGGATTCTGTGAAGAGTCTTCTCCAACCTAGCTAGCGTTCTCTCAATAGGCAGCAAAGTCTTTGGAGCTGTAGCTAAAGTAGTTACTCCAAGTAAGCTAGCGATAAAGGCTAGCAACATCAGCTTATTTAAAAGCGCTTTAAAGCCTATGCTTGAGATAGCTAAGAGCAATGCTCCTTCAATTAATGCAATTAATTGAACATACCTTTTATTCACGCTGCCCCACTTAGAACTGTCGTTAGCCTCTAGTAGGGCAGTCATTATTGCTAGCCTAGCGGTAGCTAGAGACGCTGAGTGCGCAACGAAACCCATGGATAAGTAAGCAATGCTAGAGGCCTTAGCTGAGATAATTATTGAGGATGTAATTAAGACCACTGATGAAGTAAGCAATTCCTTTATGAAGCCCTTGTTAGAAAGCTTTGACGCTACGTATACTGAGGGAATATATGCTAGAGTCCATACGGCATTGAGCAAGCCTATGGTAATGGCGCTTGCGCCAAGAACTACTACTGCAAATAAGTTGAGCACCAACTCAATGACGTTAAGTAACCCCATGTAGATGCATGCAAAGACCAGCTGCATAAGCGCCACCAGTGAAGCATCCTAAAACCTAAACACCCTGCTAACATCCATGGATCTAAATTAAGGCTGCACAGCCATAATAAAACCTCGGGCTTTGAAACTGTTTCTATTTAGCTTAAATTTACAAACTTTCACAACTCAAACTTGGATGGTGCCTTCAAGCCTGTGCCCTATGCGAGTTGAGCTAGGCCCGAATGAGCGTGGGTTAAAGAAGTAGATTTAGAGTCTTCAA
Source organism: uncultured Sulfolobales archaeon (assembly GCA_938045475.1). Lineage (GTDB taxonomy): Archaea > Thermoproteota > Thermoprotei_A > Sulfolobales > Desulfurococcaceae > JANXDZ01. Next base: position 34,233 of record CALIML010000002.1, on the reverse strand, counting down.
CCGCCCACCTCGAAGACCCCTCCATGAAATGAGGGAGGAGGGCCTAGCGTTATGGAAATTAACGCTAGTCGGAGCGGGAGAGTTCTTGAAGCTTTAGAGGTCTTTGGGAGGCTCGTGCTCCCACAAGGGCTTGCCCATGGATGTCGGCGGCGCCAGCCAGTCAATGAGCTTTCCAGGATCTCTGCACTCTATGTAGACATTTATTGCCCCCAGTGGTGGGTTAAGTTCTTCGTCTACGAAAGATACTTTGCCTACATAAGCTACTTGTTTATGTAGTCTAAAGGCTATTTCCCCCCCTCTAACTCCCTTTAGCAACATGCTTCTTGCAGTATCGAGTACTCTCTGAGCTCTAATTAAATAGTGTAGTTTTTTGAGCGATTCAATGCTGCTTGATTCACCTACTACGTATTTATATCCGCTCCCCCCTTCTTCAACGATCACATTGCCTGTAAATATGTTTGAAACAGCCTTAGCTACCTTATCCACGTCTTCAGTTGGGTTGACTACTGCTTCTATTCTTACGCGCATTTTCAACTATCCCCTCCATTATTTTTATTGCCTCTTTGTATACGTATTCCTCGCTCCACTCATTAATAACCATGTAGTCTGCTAAGGCTATTACACTGCCTATGCCCCAGGAGAGCTCCACAAGATCTCTTTTAACGAACTCCTCCCAACTCCTTGGATCTCCTTCCCTCCCTCTCTTTAGCAGTCTCTTAAACCTAGTTAATGGACTTGCGTGTACAGCAATGATTATTACTCGGTGTTTCTCCTTGAATTTCTCTAGTTCAATAAGGCTCCTGACTCCATCTATGACCACTATGTCTTCTCTTACTTCCCCTAGTTTCTCAAGAGTTTTTACAGCTATGTAGCTATCTCCACGCAGCCTCCTGAGTTCTTGAGCTACTTCAAGGAGTGTATCAATGTTCACCCTCATGCCTCTCTTCACGACTTCTTCCCTAACTATGTCCCCCATAGTAATTATCTTTAACCCCATCTCCCTAGCTGCCTTCACTAATATGCTCTTACCGCTTCCAGGCATTCCAACTATGCACACCAATAGCTTCAATGATTACACCGTGGGGCTCTAGCAAAGTCTACTATTCTTCAGAAGTTTTTAATCCTCTACTCTTAGTCTAAATCTCGGTGCCTGCCGTGAGCTTAGTGAGAACATTTATAGCAGTTGATGTTGAGAGCAGCGAGATACTCGGTAAGCTGGCTAGAGTGAGGGATTACATAGCGGAATCACAAGCCGATTTAAAGCCTGTGTCCGTGGAGAACATGCATATAACTCTAAGGTTCATAGGCGAAGTTCCGTTAGCTAAAGTGCAGGAAATATGTGAAGCTCTACATAAGAGCGTGAAGTTCAAGCCATTCACTATGAGGATAGAGGGTATAGGAGCTTTTCCAAACATACATAGGCCTAGAGTCATATGGGCTGGAGTAACTGCGGGCGCTCTTGAATTAATTAAGCTAGCTAAAGAAGTGGATGAAGCATTGAGGAAAGCAGGCATACAGCCTAGTGAAGAGAAGTTAACTCCCCACATCACTTTACATAGAGTGAAGAGCCTTAGAAACGCCCCATCTCTATTAAAGCAAATAGACAGCGTTGTAAACGAATTCTTCGGCGAAGTAACTGTAGATAAAGTAAAAGTGAAGAGAAGCATTCTAACTTCAAGCGGCCCAATGTACAACGATCTTTGCGTAATAAAGGCTGTTGAACGATGAGGGGGGAAGTAGAGGAAGAAGTGTTGGAGAAGATAAGGCCCCTCCCTGAGGAAAGGGAGAGGGTTTGGGAAGCATACTTGAACATAAGGAGTGCTCTGGAAAACGTGCTTAGAGAGAGAGGTGTGGAGGCAGAAGTAACTCTTCAAGGAAGCTTCGCTAAAGATACTTGGATTTCAGGGGAAAGAGATCTGGATGTATTCGTCTTATTCCCAAGCAGCTGGAGCATTAATGAATTAAAAACCAGGGGCTTTGCTCTAATTCTTGAAGCTGCAGAGAAAATCGGTGAATACTCAGTAAACTACGCTGAGCACCCATACGTAGTGATTAGAGCGGGAGGAGTAAAGGCAGATGTTGTGCCAGCATACAAGTTACACGACCCCAGTGAAGTTAGGACTGCAGTGGATAGAACTATTTTCCACACTAACTACATAAATAACGTTCTTAAGCCCCATCAAAGAGATGAAGTAAGGCTATTGAAGAAGTTCATGAAAGCTATTGGAGTTTATGGAGCGGAAGTTAAGGTGAGGGGCTTCTCAGGCTATCTATGCGAACTACTGGTGCTAACTTACGGTGGCTTTAGGGGAGTCTTAGAGGAGGCACGTAATTGGAGGCCTCAAGTAATAGTCAATACACTAGGTTTAACTGGCAGGGAACTCGAGGAAAGGCTCTCAATCCTTAGGGAGAAGTATAGGGACTCAGTAATGATAGCCCCAGACCCTGTTGACTGGAGGAGGAATGCAGCAGCCTCAGTCTCCCTCAAGTCTCTCTCCACACTCTCTCTAGCAGCTCAATGCTACTTAAAGAACCCTTCACTAAGCTTCTTCTTCAAGGAGCATCTAGAGGCCTCCTTCAATGAGTTAGTGAACGCAGCTGAAGGCAGGTGCATGCTCTTCATAGTATTCAACTTAAGTAAAGCTCTTCCAAGCGAAGTCCTATGGGGGGAGATCCATAGGGTAAGGGATAGGTTGTGCAAGTTAGCTGAAAACTTTGAATTCAAAGTAATACATAGCGATGCTTGGAGCGATGAAGAGAGCATAGCTGTAATAGGCATTGAGGCAGCAGAGTGCGACTTAAGCAAGTATAGGTTTAGCGTTGGACCACGGTATACTTCTATTGAGAGAGTAGAGAACTTCATTAGAAAGCACTTAAATGCTGCTTCAGGCCCATGGATTAGCCCCAATGGGAGGCTGCTGGCGCTCTCCGGGAGGAGGTATGGATCATTAAAGGATCTTTTGGAGTCAAGGGCTGGTGAGTACATAGTTGCACCGGACTTTAAGATTCTTAAACCAGAGATCTCTGAGATAACTGAGCTAGAGCCTATTTACAATAGTGTGAAAGGGTTTAGGGAGTGGCTTGCAGAGTTCGTGTTGAGGAAGTATGCCTGGATGACGAGCTGTATTCAGTAAGCACGGCTTCGCAGTTTACAAAGCTAGTCCTATGTTATCCTACATGCAGCAGCAAAGTATTTTACGAGAGGCAGAGGGCTGTTTTAAACATGGGCGTAACCCACTTCATTAACTACGGGGGGCGATTAATTAAAGGCTATAGAGTTCTTGGAAAAGGCTATTCATCAATTACTGCGCTGGCTCTACATGATGGAGTAATTAGGGCAGTGAAAGTTAGGAGAATTGATAGTAGAAGGACATCGCTTGAACTAGAGGCTGTGTTCCTTGAATACCTGGGCCCGCTCAGTCTTGCTCCAAGAGTTTATGCGTGGACTAGAGACTTCATAGTCATGGAGTACGTGGGTGGAACTCCATTGGATGAATACGTAAGTAGCGAAGTAGCTAGAGGAAACATTGTTGAGGCACGCAGAACTTTAAGCAAGGCGTTAGTTAAAGCTTATTTACTCGACTTAACGGGCGTAGATCATGGGGAACTGAATAGGCCTCGCTCTCACGTAATGGTGTTTAAAGACGACGTAGTCTTCATAGATTTTGAATCGGCCAGTTGCTCTAGAAAAACAATTAACTTCACTAGCCTTGCGTCGCACTTCCTAATAAGGTCTAGTTTAAGCAGGAGGATCGTCTGCAAAAGTTATGATTTCGAAAAAATTTTGGCTAGGCTGAGACAGTACTCGCAGTTACGCGATTTACATGCGGTGAAAGAAGTCCTTGAGTTATTGGAGTGCTGACTTCCTCTAAAACTCTAGCTCTTATGTTTACAGAGGCCTCGCTAGGCTTCTTCAGAGATCTCTTGCAGCTTGGGCATATGCCTCCATAAGCATTATAGACTTCAGATGGAGTGGGCATACCGTAGTAGTCTTGCCCAACCCTAGTGAACTCCCATAGAATGTGGCCACAGTTGTGGCAGACGTACTTAACTGGCAATTACTACCACCAAAGGTAATACTTAGTAGCTTTATACATATAACACTGGGCATAGTAATACGTTGCATAGATACATAAATGCGAGAGCTGCAAACAATAATCACTTATGATCGGAAATAAGTAATACCTATGTATTATGAAAGTAATATTTAAATAACTGATTAAACGTCTTAAGGATGTAAAGCATTTAAACAAGGGCGATCAGTTAAACGCCTGAAGCAATAAGTGGGCCCGGGGGGATTCGAACCCCCGACCTCCCGGTTATCAGCCGGGCGCTCCACCAAGCTGAGCTACGGGCCCCACTCACTAGTGGTATAAGCGTATGCAGTTTTAAATTATTGCCCATCTATGAAGAAGGAGCTTTATTCCTCAGTTAAAAACATCATCACTACTGTCGTCAGATTATCCGCTGCTCTTCATCGGCTTATGCTAGGGAGGGGGTTGCTGCTACAATGGGTCATCATTGGTCAGACCGCCCATCGCTTACATCCCCACCCCCTTTTAGCAGAGCTCCTCCACTAACTAAGTAACTATTCATTTTATTATACTTTCATCAATATGGCTAATCGCGGTGTTTAAATGAATCCAGTGGACCGGCCGGGATTTGAACCCGGGGCCTCTGCCGTGCGAGGGCAGCGCTCTTCCAGCTGAGCTACCGGCCCACTAACCACTTTTATAGCCTACTACTGCAGAGTGCTGCCTTATAGTTTACTCTAATTCTCTAAGCTCCCCGGATTCCGTTAACTAAGTCTATTGTCTCAAAGACTTCTTCTAGGGGAGTGAATGCAGTTATCCCTATGCGGACTATCCTATCTCTTAACCAGCCAAGCCCTGGGGACACTAGTATGCCTCTCTTAGCTAATTCTTCAACTACTCTAAGTGCTCCATTTACTTCAAGCACTATTACAGCGTTAGATCTATAGTACTGATCCTTTATGAAGGGCGTTAAGCCTTTTTCAGCAGCGTATTCATAGATCCTGGAGGCCTTCTCGCCATATGATTTAATGTACTTCTCGACTCCATAGCTCACGATCTTCTTTAACCCTGCATAGAGCACGTACATAGAGTTTACTGGAGGAGTTGTTGGAAGCCATCCATATTTCTCATACTCATCTATGTACATGAGTAAGTCGAAGTAGAAGGGGACTCTGCCTCTAGTACCTACTTCATTTAGAAATTCCATTAGCTGCTTGCTTAAAGCAACTATGCTGAGGCCGGGCAAGCCTAGTAGCGCTTTTTGAGGGCCTGTTATCAATGCATCCACTCTCCACTCACTGAACTTAAATTCCTCTGCACCAATGCCTGAAACTCCATCAACTACAGTGAATGCCCCCTTCGACTTAACTACTTTAGAAGCTTCATCCAGGAACCTCATTACGTAGCCTGTGCTCGTCTCATTAAAGACTAGTAGGGCTACTTCATACTCCTCGCGCTCAAGTACTTCCAAAACCCCGTTTCTATCCAAGTATTTTGGAGGCCAGTTCTCTACATTAATTACGCTGCCCGCATACCTTGACGCTATGTCTACGAGCCTTAGGCCGAAGAAGCCCTGGTTAATGACTATGGCTCTCTTAACTCCCCTAAATACGTTTGCACAAACAGCGTCTATCCCAACAGTAGAGGAACCCGGTATAAAGACTACATAGTCGCTCCTCTCTACACTCATGACTTCCCTAAGCATTCCTTCAACATCCTTAGTTAAGTCTATAAAGAGCTTACTTCTGTGGCTAATGGGCTTAAGGGATACGTAACTAAAGACATCGCTGGGGATTTCAACTGGCCCCGGTATTAGTAGGGACTTTATGGACTTAACTCCCTCAAATACGTCGAGCTCCATACATCTCTACCTATAGTAAGCTGTGAGCAATAGTTTTTAGACTTATTAATTCATTAGATAGAGCGCTTCTAAAACCACTAAACTATGCTACAGAGAAATGAGCTTAACTGAATCCAGCAAAGGCTTTAAAATATTAGTTTGGTAGAACAACCATTTATGCATAAAAACTAATAAAAAGGTTAGCATTCCAATAAAAAAGCGAAATATTTTTAAATCTCTTTTTTATATTTGCTAAGCATATGGTGAAAAAAATGAACAGAAATACGGCTTTAGGAATAGCTGCATTCATAGCTATAATTGCAATAGCTCTGCCACCAGTAAGCATAAGCATTGCGCAAGGCCAAGCTGGTACAACGCTAAGTGCAAGCGTAAATGCATCAGCAATATACTTAATAGAGTATGTTTGGGACATATATAAGGAAGCAAATGCAACGGAAGTATACCTCAGCTCATCTAACCCTACAGCAGACGTTGAATACACTGTGACGGCAACAAAGACTGTAAATACGTCGTACTACATTGAAGGATATGTTACCGTTAAGAACGGCGGAGGAAGAAGCACGGAGAACCTTGCGATCACGATAGATGTTTACGCTGAACCTCCGTGGACCAACTTAATAATTGACGATTACCCTGTTGACACATCACTAAAACCTATCCTAGGGCCTGGTGAAACATACAGCTACTATTACAAGGTCTTGCTTACAGGCTTCGAATCCTATAATGATTTCAAGGTAGACGCTAATGTTACAATAACTAATCACAGTGGATCTCTAGGCGAGCCAAAGGGGCCCAGTCCAGATGCTACAACTAGTAAAACAGTTGTAGTTAACGGATATGACGCCGTAAGTGTAACTGACTCCAACGGCCGCTTCTGGACTACGAGCGAGAGCGCTACTTGGACTTACACAATGACTTTTGAGTACAATCCATTGCTCGGCAACATGTATACACATGATAACACCGCTACCATAAGTGAGACTGGTCAGAGCTCCAGCGTAACCATTACAATATACCAGGAAATACTGCAGCAGAATATAGAAATAGGCGGCATCGTATTCCGGGATAGCGATTTCAATGGAGCATATGGCGGAGGCGATGTAGTAATTAGCGGCGTAACTGTTAACCTCTATTGGTATGACGATGAAACGGGCGAGTGGAGCCTAGTCGCTACGGCTTACTCCGGCGACGATGGAGCCTACAGCTTCTCAGTCGGAGAGGAGGGCCTTTACAAAGTCGTAGTCGTGCCTCCAGAGCCCTCAGCCTGCTGTGACGTGGTAATTAACACTACACCAATCGAATATGAATTCTATGCAACCTTCGAGGGATCTCCATTCAATGATAACGACTTCGGCTTCGTTCAATTAGAGCAATTGACGGGTGCTAGGAGCAAGGGCTATTGGTCTTGGTCGCAATACAATAGGAAAACGGGCCAGTGGTTAACTCGCGTAACTATGGATGACGTCAACTACATAAATGGAGAACTCAATACATCCTTTAGTAGTCCTAAAGAGCTTGCCGACTACTTGACAAGCCCTGTATATGGCGATATGTCTAAAGCATTAATGCAGCAGCTAATAGCAACTCTACTGAACTTAAAGTACGGGTACATAAGTGGAGAATCCGTAGTCTACTACAACGGCGAGTTCCTCACTATCAATGATATCACGAGCTATGCAAAGACGGCTTTAACTAATGGAAATAGATGCGAACAGGAGTACTGGAAGGACCTGCTTAACGCAATAAACAATAACTACGTATACATAGTCTGTTGGTAAGGCCAATACCGCTAACGGTGCTTAGCGATGTATTCCTGTTAGCGGGGGGAAACGTAAGTTAAATAAGTTTTTTAACTCAAGGCTCTCAGCCTTTTTGAAAAACTGAGAGCTCTTTAGATCTATTTTGTTATTAATGGGTTTTCCGCTAAATTATCGCAACGATCTTCCCTTCATCCATAACGTAGAGTACTGCGAAGGCATAGCAGTAGCGATAGCTCCTGCCATAGCCCGCATTGAAGCAGTGATTGAAGTATAAACACATGAAGGCTGGGCCGTGTCCTAAAATCATATGATTACATTCATGTAGTCTCTAGCTACTAAAGTGTTCTTAAAGAATCTATAGGCGTCTATGAATAGAGAATATTCATCGCTATACCTGGCACTTATGTGAGTTAGTATTAGAAGCCTTGGGTTACATAGGCTGGCTACATACCCTGCATCTCCAGACGTTGAATGCATTTGGGAATGGGCCTCGCTAGCCATATTGCTTAAAAACGTGGACTCGTGAACCAATACATCGGCGTTACTGCATGCCTCTACAGTGCTTCTGCAGGGCAGTGTATCTCCAGTGTAAACGAGCCTCCCTCCATTCTTTAACTCAACTATATAGCCATAGGATTGAGGCGCATTGTGTAAGACGGGGTATGGCTTAACCACTATGTTGCCGTCGCTGAAGGCCGTAGTCCAGGGATCGATGTAAGTGAGATTTATGGTGAAGCCGAGCTTGTTCCTCCAGCCTGCAATCACTGAGTCAAGCATCTTCTCTAAACCCAGCGGAGTTACGATAGTTAGGGGAGAGGCCTTCCTCATCAAGCTCATTGAGTGGAGTAAGCCAAATATGCCGTAAAAGTGATCTCCATGTAAGTGAGTTATGAATACGGCCTTCACTTTAACTAGACTTAGGCCAGCTTTAAAGAGCTTCTCCTGGCATCCCTCACCAACATCGAGTAAGTAGATGTCTCCATTCAATCTAAGGGCCATGCATGGGAGGCCCCTATTCGTTATAGGCATGGCCGTGCCCGTACCTAAGAACACTAGCCTGGCATTCAATGTTTTTCAACCACGTACACTAACCTAGTCAATGCCCCATGGACGTAGAGGTAGCGCCTCGAGATCTTTCTAAACCCCATTTCATTAATTAAGCGCTCAACTCTCTCCGACAGCCAGTGAGGAGCCATGAAGACAGCCCTCCCACCGCTCACTAACACCCTACTTAATTCAGCAAGGAACTTAGAGTACAGCTCTCCTACTTTCTCCCTATGCGTGCTGGCAGCCCTTCCATAAGGAGGATCGGTGGCTGCGCCATTGATTGTTGAACTAGCCAGCGGCAGCGATCTAGCGTCTCCAGCTATTTGCTCTACGTGGCTTAAGTTAAGGTACTTTAAGTTCCTATGGAATCCTCTAACTATAGTCCAGTCTAAGTCTATGCATATAGTCCTAAACCCAATTAATGCAGCTTCAATAGCTATGCTCCCCGTTCCACAGAAGGGGTCCAGTATGGTTCCACTGCGGATGGCTGTTAAGTTGACGAGGGTTCTCGATAAATACACTGGTAAAGCAATGCTTCTAAAAAACGGTCTTTTACTCGGCTCCCTATGCTTAAAGTCCTTGGTGTCCAGCTTAGCTAACGTTAGCCCCATGACTCCGATGCCCTCAGTGCACACTATTCTAGCTACTCCTATACGGGCTTGGGGTTCGCTTACTCCACTAACATAGTTCTCAAGGATCTCTGCACCACAGTTTGATGCACCCCTTATTGAAGTCTTATTCGCCCTACGCCCAACTAATCTAATGACATCGAGGTCCTCTAATAAGTGAGCGTCGTTGCCGTCGCTTAAAGCAAGTACAAGCCCTGCCTCTTTTATTAAGCCAGCTCTCGCAGCAATGCTTTGTAAAGTACTTGTAGATACATCGCTTGACTCAACTAGAGCTAGTTGCGTATAGTGATATAGCTTGTAGTTGGCTGCATTAAATGCCTTAAGCAGCGACGTCAATTCATCTAGAGCTAGAGCTTCATACCTGCCTGATAGAATGAAGTAGTACGTCCTATTTTTCTGTAAGCTCTCTAACTGCTTCAATGAGTCTCTCACTGATATCAATTACTTCAACAACCTCATCCTTAGCTACTGGAACAGTGTTAGTAGTTATAATTTTTTTAACACCTGCATTAATTATCTTACCTCTAGCCCCTCCTATAAATAATGAATGCGTGGCTACTACAATGACGCTTAGTGCGCCTCGGCTGAGGCATACTTTAGTTGACTCAGCTATTGTGCCTCCAGTACTAATTATATCGTCGACGATCACTACGTTCCTCCCACTTAAATCCACTTCCCTCGGCTCATAAGTCACTTCTCCACTGACCTTGTCCCTCGTCTTAATTAAGTAGTCGAAGTCTAGGCCATGCTTTCTAGCTGCAAATGAAGCCCTCTCTAGAGCCCCAATGTCTGGGGCGAGCACTACTGGATTATCTACGTACTTGAGGCTTTCCCGCACTAATAAGTCTGAAACCACTACGTTAGTAGATCTACCTGGGAATGCCGTGAGAGACTTTGGGTTATGCATGTCGACTGTTATTAAGTAGGATGCTCCACTTAAGTGAAGGCCCTTCAGTATTACTTCAATGCTTACAGGCTCTCCACTTAAGAACACCTTATCCTGCCTACTGAAGGCTATGTATGGAATTAATGCAATCACTTCACTAGCCCCATGCCTCTTGGAGGCATCTATTAGCAACAATGTCTCTAGAAATGATGAAGCTTGATTTGGGTACATAGTTGAAGTTACTAAAGCCCCGTGGGGTTTATTCAAGTAGCTGTGCTCAAGCCTAACGTAGATCTCTCCATCGGGGAAAACCCTTCTATGCACATTGCTTAATGCAGCACCACTCAGTAATGCAACGCTGTTAGCTATGGGAACTGCATTAGGGCCTGGGATAACTACTAGTTCATTCAAGGCTCTCACAGAGCCATATAATTTTCAAGTAGTATAAAAAGGATTAACTAGATAATTTCTAGTGTAGTAATTAAGGTGGCTTCATTGGTCCTAAAGACTAAGCCGGAGGAAGTAATTTCCCGCCCAGGCGTAGCGCCAGCTAGGCTGTGGGAGAAGCTTGATGGAGGCAGAGTCAAGTGCAACTTGTGTCATAAGAGGTGCGTAATAGTTAGTGGAGCTTATGGCGCTTGTGGAGTGAGGTATAACTACGGCGGAGAACTCTATAGCTTAGTTTACGGACTGCTTACAGCTGGAAACACTGATCCAATAGAGAAAAAGCCTCTAATGCACTTTGAGCCGGGGAGCACTGTTTACTCTATATCAACAGTTGGATGCAACTTCTACTGCCTATTCTGCCAAAACTGGGTTTTAAGTCAGAGTAGGAGGAGTGAGATATTTGGAGAACCATTTACTCCTGAAGAAGTTGTTGAACAAGCAATTAGGTCTGGAAGCAATGGAATAAGCTACACATATAATGAACCCACAATATTCTTTGAATTCATGTACGATACCGCTAAGCTAGCTAAGAAGCACGGACTATTCAACACTATGGTTACAAACGGCTACATGACTGAGGAAGCCGTCGGAGAGCTGGGCTCATTAATTGATGCAGCTACAGTCGACTTTAAGGGGGGAGGTAATAGGGATTTCTACAGGAAGTTCGTTGGAGTAATGGATCCTGAGCCCATATACTCCACTATACTTGAAATGAAGAGGAATGGCTGGTGGATTGAAATAACTAACTTAGTTGTGCCTAAGTATGGGGATAGAGTTGAGGACATAAGGAAGTTGGCTAGATGGGTGTACGAGAACTTAGGTGAAGAGACCCCCCTCCACCTGCTCCGCTTCCACCCAGAGTACAAGCTCCACAACTTGCCTCCAACACCTGTTGAAACGCTCGATAAGTTAGCGAAGACAGTGCTTGAGGAAGGACTTAAGTACGTCTACGTAGGGAATGTATGGGGGCATCCTCTCGAGAACACTTACTGCCCTAACTGCAGCTACCTAGTGATCGGGCGCCACGGCTTCTACATAACTAGCTGGAGGCTCAGCGATGACAATAGATGCCCTAAGTGCGGTTACAAGTTGAACATAAGGGGCAAGTATCACGCAGCAGGCACTGGATTGAGATTCATATAGGGGCTTGCGAGGAGGTGCCTAAATGCCATACTTCATAGTTGTGCTTGGGACAGCTGGCTCAGGCAAGACCACTCTTACAGCAACCATCAGCGATTACTTAAGCCACCTCGGCCTTGATACAGCTATAGTGAACCTAGATCCAGCTGCTGAAAACCTTCAGTACGGGCCCGACGTCGACGTTAGAGACTACGTTAACGCTAGGGAAGTAATGGAGAAGTACAGCCTAGGGCCTAATGGCAGCTTAATTGTTTCAGCTGACTTAGTAGCTGCTAAGCTTAGTGAAATATCTGAAGAAGTTGGTTCACTGAAGGCAAACTATATAGTGATCGATACCCCTGGGCAACTGGAGTTATTTGCGTTTAGGGAGGTGGGGCCCCTCATAATTAGGAGCCTGATCGGCGATCAAAAGGCTGCTTCACTATTCTTAATAGACTCAGTATTGGCTGAAGATCCATTCTCACTGCTTTCATCCCTGCTCCTAGCGTCTTCAATAAACTTGAGGATAAAGCTACCGCAAATAAACGTATTGAATAAAGTCGACTTAATTGAGGACAGCGATGTTGAGAGAATAATGGGATACATGGAGAACACCGATGACTTCATTGAATCGCTTTGCAGCGGAGGGGGGGAAGCAGCCATACTATGGGATAGAGCTGATTTAGAAGCCTTAATTCCAAGACTAACAGTGTATGAGTTAATACCGGTGTCAGCAACCAACTGGATGGGGGTAGACGAACTCTATGCCGCTATACAAAGAGTTGTTGCTGGAGGCGAAGACTACTTAACTGAAGAGCCATCGCCAATACTTTGAATAAGTAAAGAGAAGTCATATAGCTAGCTGCATAGTTATTAATAGAAAGCATTTTAAGGCGAGGAGCTCAAAAGAAGATAGGCCGCCGTAGCTCAGCCTGGTGGAGCGCCGCCCTGGTAAGGCGGAGGACCCGGGTTCAAACCCCGGCGGCGGCTTAGTAGATTGCAGCAAGGACTTAGGGGGTTAACTGAAACTCACTGCATATAGTCTACCGTTGCCGGGTAGTTGAGATTTCATGACTACTCGCTCCAATTATGCTTTTACGCTTCACATATAGCTTCCGCTGCCAACAGTGGGAAAGGCGCATAGGTAGATCTAGGCTGCGGCCAGCTTAAAGCCACACATAGAGCAATCCCTAAGCAACAACACTCATCAATACATAAACAATTAGGGGACGACGTAAAGCTAACTATTTAGTAATTGCTGAAATGTTCTCCCCTGTTTAAAAAGAGGGGCTTTTTACCTCGGGGATTTGATGGAGAAGTGCGCGGAGTCCATAATCCCCTACCTCAAGAGCAGTGCTCCGGGCGCTCTAAGCTTCCTAGATCTCGCGGCGCAGTTGGCTTACAGTAAGGGTGTAGTGAATTTGTTCTCGGAGTCTCCGAGCAGGGCTTATCTCCTCATGCTCTCCTATATGAATACTGCTTCAGCGGATTTAGCGTTTAGATTGCTCTTCCTGAATCCCTTAGTTGACTGCTTGAAGAAGCAGCGTGTGCAAGTAGATCCAGACGCATTGCTGAGGCTTGTAAAGCTAGGCGATGACGTTGGGTTCAGGAAGCTCGTAGGGTGGATCGATGTCCATGCTTGTAGAGATACTTCCTAGATTAAGGGCTTCCAGACCCCCGGTCAGCGTCTTTGGCCCGCGATTCACGCTATGCATTATCAGCGACTCCAAGAATATGCACGTCTACGTAGAGACTCCTGTTAGCGCTGACACTCTTAGAAACTACTTTGGTGTAAGCGAAGCCAGCTATAGGGATGTCCTTGAATTACTCAATAATGAAGTATGCGTCTCAGATGCGCGTTTAAAGAATGGCCTAGACTTCTTGCTTAGCGATTTAGTGGTAAGCGATATCCCTGGGCTAGTGAACTCCCTTGAATTCCCAGGCGGTGTATGTATTTCCGTTTCAAGGGATCCGGGGTTGAGAAGGGTCTTCGTAAACGAAGTCTCTAAGCTAATGAATAAGTCGATTAGGTACAGCGACCAAGCATATAGTGAGCGCGCTAAGCTCTTGAGAAACCGCGTGAACAAGGCCCTTCTCGGCAGAATAGTGTTGCTGGCCCCGGATAAGAGGGCTCGCAAGCGCATTGAAGAGCTTGTTGAAGCATCATGCAGTATCCAGCTCTCGTGGAGTAGGCGCAAAGTGAAGAAACCTAAAGATCTAGAGAAGTCCCTAAGGCCTCCGCGCATAGGGCTGCTTGAGCGATTGCTCAGCGGGGGGAGTAGAGTGGTCTTCACAGAAGATGCACTGCATGAAGTAGTCAAGCTACCTGACCCGTCACTTCACAAGATCTATTTTGTGAGGGATTTGCCGCTGCCACTAGTAGTGCCTGAGAGAAGGAGTAGGGGGAGCTTCAAGATAGGGGTCTTAGGGGATGGCAGGGAGTTTAGGCTGAGCATTGAAGACTTGTATAGACACATTTATGTTATAGGTCAAACGGGCTCCGGCAAAACATCTTTCATTAAGCTACTTGTGCATAGACTTAGGGAGCTGAAGGACGTAGCTATCGTAGTGATAGACCCCCACGGCGACATGGCTAGGGAGCTGGCGGAGGAAGTGCCTGAATCCCTCTACTTACACCCACTTAAGTCTCCGTTCGGCTTAAACCCATTAGATTTACCTAAGACAGGGGACAGGGACCACGCTGTCACCATTGCTATAGATATCTTGCTGGAGATGTTTAAAGAGATCTTGAAGTTGATGGAGACCGCTGTAAACGTAAAGTACTTGCTTCAAGTAGTTTTAAGAGCCGTTTACTCTAAGAATGATTCTTTCACCATGGCGGATCTATATAATACGATCCTGGCGCTCTACAAAGGCGAACTCGACTTAGACGTAGATGATCCAGAGTGGCGAATACAGATTGAAACACTGCAGAACATGCAGGATCAGACGTTTATAAGTGCCTTAAGTAGGTTGGAGAGCTATGCTAACGACAAGCTTCTCTTAAGGCTAACTTCAAAGACTACTATCGATATTGATAAAGCGATGCTGCCTGGGTCTATAACTATATTTGCAGTGCCTAAAGCAGATCTGGGGGGAAGTGTAGCCCGTTTAGTTGCGTCAACTATAGTCATGAAGTTCTGGTTTGAAGCTCTTGCAAGAGCTAGGTTAGATAAGCCTAGAACGCCTGTTTTCCTCATTATTGATGAATTCCAGTTTACAGCAGATCTACCTATTATGGAAGCTATTCTGAGCGAGGCTAGGAAGTATGGATTGCATTTAATCATAGCACACCAGCACACTGGCCAGATACCCCAGCAACTGCTGCAGTCTGTTTTAACGAACTGTGCTATTAAAGTAGCCTTCATGGCTGGAGGCAGTGATGTAAAGAGGCTCTCAATGATGGATGCATCGTTTGCAGACGCCTTAGCTAAGGCTCTAACTGGGCTAACCATAGGTAGGGCAGTAGTTAAAGTAACAGCTAGGCCGGGTGAACAGCAGCCGCCGCCAGTAGTGGTGCAATTAGACTACATACCGCATGAAGTGAGGAGGAGAGACATTTTTACTAGTAAGTACAGCCCCGGCGAAGTCGCCAAAGCTGATTTAAGGTATGTGCTGAATCCTCTTCTAAAGTACATAGAGCCCATTAGACCCCTAGAGCTCTATGTACTCTACGAAGTATATCGAGCGAGGAGGATAGCTTTAACTGATCTAGCTGTAAAACTAGGTGCATTGCGCAGAGAACTCGATGACGCTGTCGCTAAGCTTGCTTCACTCAGCTATGTAGAAGTTGAGCGGGAAGGCAATAAGAAAGTGTTGAAGTACGTTAAAGGCTTGTTTAAGGGTCTTAGGCAAGTGGCTCCGGGAGGAGAAGGCTATAGAATAGCTGTAGGAGCGTTGCTAAGCTACTACTCCAGGGGCTTTATAGCTGTGCCCGCTAGACAGGACCCTAATCTAAAGGCAAAGCCAGACATTGTGGCAATACCTATTGATAAGCATACTTGGAGGCTCTTCTACTCTAAGGCAGTTGCTGTAGAAGTAGAGAGCTGCAATGAGCTTTCCACACATCCTGAGCACGTAGTGCATAACTGGGTTAAGGAAAGCTCGAGGGATTTTACGGAGATCCATACATGGACTAGCCGAGAGTGCTTTAAGAAGCTCCGCGAACTCCATGAAAAGCAGCCTAGGGAAGTCAGGGGTAAGGTAAGAATATTCTCCATAGAGTTGAATCCCTATGGTTATGAACATGGAGTGCGCAGAGCAGCCCAAGGAGGGAGTCCTCGTCCTTCAAGATGGAGAAGTCAGGGCTTCTACAGAAGGGCTTAAGGCTTCGCCGTTCTGACCTAGCGTTATCTTTCGTTACGCCAGGCCCCTCTTTCAAATCCTTTCCGGAGAGCGGTTGGAGACCCCGCATCAGTGCTTAGCATAGAGGCTTAAGAGCTCTATGTGAATAGAGTTATTATGCTGACCGCGCTTTAGTATGATGTGGTGTAAATACATGCATGGATGGTGTGGGAGAATTCTTAGAGTAAACTTAACTAAAATGAAGCATAGCGTTTCCCCAATCGACTTAACTACTCTAGCCAGCTTTATTGGAGGGCGTGGTCTTGCAGCAAAAATATTGTGGGATGAGCTCCCCCCGGGAGTGGACCCATTATCTCCGCACAACAAGCTTGTGGTAGCCGCAGGGCCTTTATCCGGAATGCCCTGTCCATCGTCAGGCAAAGTAGTTGTAGCATCCAAAAGCCCATTAACTTATGGGTATGGAGATGGAAACATAGGCACTTGGGTTAGTGTACAAGTTAGGAAAGCATGTTATGACGCAATAGTCATTGAAGGCCGGGCCGAGAAGCCTGTATACCTATACATTGAGGATGAGGAAGTCAGAATTATTGACGCCGGAGACCTGTGGGGGCTCGATGCATTTACAACTGAAGACAAGTTAATCAAAGAGCATGGGAGAGGCGTTGGAACACTAATCATAGGTCCGGGCGGAGAGAACCTAGTTAGATACGCAACAATAATATCTATGAAGGGTAGAAGCGGGGGCAGGCCGGGACTGGGGGCAGTAATGGGCAGCAAGAATCTCAAGGCGATAGTCATTAGAGGAAGCAGGGAACCTCAGCTAGCCAATAAGGCTAAGTACCTTGAGGTAGCTAAGGCTGCATACGAAGACGTGTTGAAGAAAGAGGGATACGATTTCTGGATTAGGCAGGGAACTATGGCTACAATAGTCTGGAGCCATAAGAACAGCGTTTTGCCAACAATGAACTTTAGGGATGGAGTATTCGATGAATATGAGGGAATAAGCGGGGACTTCATGGAGAAAATAAAGGTTGAAAGAAGGGGCTGCCCATACTGCAACATGCAGTGCGGCAACGTAATATTAGACCAGGATGGCGAGAAAAGCGAATTAGACTACGAAAACGTCGCAATGCTTGGATCAAACATACTTCTAGGGAGCTTAAGGAAAGTCGGTGTTTTAAACAGGCTCTGCGACATGTATGGAGTGGACACTATTTCGATGGGGAGCTGCCTGGCCTTCATAATGGAGGCCAGCGAGAGGAAGCTCATAGGGGATAGAGTCGAGTGGGGGGACTTCAATGCAGCTAAGCAATTAATTGAGGATACAGCCTATAGGCGTGGCTTAGGGGACTTTCTAGCTGAAGGAACTATGAGAATGAGCCTTAAACTCAAGGGAGGCTCAGAAGAGTGGGCTATGCATGTTAAGGGCCTAGAGATCTCTGCATACAACTGCCATACAGCTCCAGGAATGGCCTTAGCCTACGGTACATCGCCTATAGGAGCCCATCACAAGGACGCGTGGATAATAGCTTATGAAGTCAGAAGCGGCGATAGATTGGGCTATAGTGAATCTAAAGCAGTTAAGCTAATTGAACTCCAGAGAATTCGTGGAGGAATATTTGAGTCTCTAACAACATGTAGATTGCCGTGGATTGAACTAGGGCTAAGCCTAGACCACTACTCTAAGTTGCTTACGCACGCTACAGGCATTACTTATAGCTTAGAGGATCTTTATATTGCAGCAGATAGGATTTATACGTTGATTAGAGCGCTGTGGATTAGAGAGCTGGGTGGATGGAGTAGGTTGGCTGACTACCCTCCCGCTAGGTGGTTTAAAGAACCGCTCAGCAAAGGACCCTACGCTGGCCACAAGCTTGACTTAGAGAGGTATGGTGAAATGCTCGCAGCATACTATGATCATAGGGGCTGGGATGAGAGAGGTGTGCCAACTAGAGGAACGCTTGTGAAACTAGGCTTAAGCTACGTTATTCCAGAGCTAGAGAAATACGTTGAACTCAAGTAGTATCCTTACTTAACTCCTCCTTTTTATATGGGCACATTCTATTGAAGTAGCAGTACCTGCATTCCCAATTCCACCTTGGGTGAACGCTGTTTTCAATGGTTTCCTTAATTAAGGCTTCAATGTCTATTGGCTGGTTCTTAACTCTATATTCGAGAACTCTATCTGGAGTAATGTAGATTAATATGCCGTTTTCAGCTTTAAGCAAGTTTAGGTATGTTTGTAATTGTAGAATGTGGTGCTCGTGGGGGACTCCCTGAGAAGTCCTCGAAAACTTCACTTCAATAATGACGCTTTCCCTAGAGTTAAATGCATCTATTCTTCCCTTAAGAACGTAGTCCACGCCTTTTACTGAGTACTTCTCCTCAACTTCTTTCTCAACTTCGTAGCCCTCGCTAGCTAGGAACAGCTCTAAGCCCTTATGAATTAAGTCGCCAAGTATGAGTATGGGCTCAAATCTAAACGTAAGCTCAGGGAACTGGAGTCTGAAAAACCTCTTGTTGCTGCATGCAACAAGATCTGTTACGTAGATAACCTTAGGATCCTTTAATTCAACCAGCCTATCGCTATACTCCTTTAACTTAGATCTATAGACTAAGTTAAGAACGCCGGCATCCATCAAGGCCTTGGAAGACCTCCTGCTACAGCAGAAACGACTCATCTAAGTAATTTATATTTTTCGAAGGTTAATGCCGGTGGCTTTGTGAAATCATGGGTCTTTAGAGCCCTGCTCTAAACAATACCGCGCTTAGAAACTGTTGAAGTATCGACAGTGCTTTAGCGGGGTGTTTAATGAATCTTAGTATTGCTTCCTCGTGGTGGTCGAAGTCCCAGGCCTCTATTAGCTCTCTTGCTTCAATAGATCTCGCTAAAGCTTCTGCGCCAACATGTAGTCCACCTAAAGCCATTAAGGCCCTCCTTGCGTTTAACTGAACTCTATGTCTTTTTTCAAGCACTTTAAAGGCTTTAATTAATGAACTGCTCTCACCCGACTTAATTGCACCAGCTAATACAGGTGTAAGCCTGGCTATGGCATATAGCCCTCCGCCTGTAAGTGGCTTATTTAGTGCTGCTGAATCCCCAGTTAGGTAAATTCTTTCATCGCAGTGAATAGGGCTGCACGGCTTAGCTATATTGATTAGCCCTCCATAGCTTTCAACAACTCCTCCCAGCTTTACGCCAGCGTGTTTAGCTATGTAGTTAAGCAGCTTATCCCTTTGAATTAATCCGCCTCCATAACCTATTATTGCCTCACCTCCAATGGGTACAAACCAGGCGAAGAGCCCTGGAGTGCTCTTAGTGAAGAACGCGTGTATTTTCGCCTCAATGCATTCCCCCACTCTAGCTAAGTAGTTGACTCCGTAAATTACTTCGCCTCCAGGGCACCCTAGGCTTTTTGACAAACGTCCGGCCGCTCCTTCAGCTATAGTTATTGAATTAAAGCTCTCCTCTCTGCTTCCAGCGATTAATGTTACTCCATTAGGAGAGGTTTTAAAACTCCTTACTCTCACACCTAATTTTACTTCTACACCGGCACTTACAGCGCTATCCAAGAGTCTTTCCTCAAATAACTGTCGATCAAGCACATACACGGGGTTTTTAGATAAGTTTATCAAGAGGCTTTTAGAGCCAGCATGTATTTCCACTTCCCTACTGCTGGCTAAAGTTGGGGGTTCAAATAACATGTTTTTGAATAGCTTAAAAGTCTCACTACTTACTACTCCAGTGCAGTGCTTTGGGTATCCAACTACTTTATGTTCTTCAAACAGCTTTACATCCATATCCCTTCCTAAGAGAGCAGCTAAGCTAAGGCCAGCTACGCCACCGCCAACTACACTTACTCTACTGTGCAAGTCATGGCTCCTCTAAGTTCCTAGAGCTGTATTTCAGCGTATATTTTTTAGCTTCTAATGCTTCAACTATGTATCTAAAGGCCGGCAAGGGGTCTGCTCTATCTCCACACGTATATACATCAACTGTTGCAAATCTGTGCTCAGGCCAAGTATGTATAGCTATATGGCTCTCTAAAATTATTCCAATAGCGCTTACCCCAGGGCTTATGTACCAAGCGTTTACGCTAAGCAATGTAAACCCTCCGACTTTAGAAGCATTAATGATGACTTCCCTAATGTAATCTGCATTACTAAGCTTCTCGGTATTGCACTCGTATAGCTCGCCGTAATAGTGTCTTCCAACCACTAATGCCCTTCTCCCTTCTCCATACCTGTGTCCCCCTTTTACTATGACCCCCATAGTACCCCGGCCCCCCTATTCAATTCACTCCCCCCACTTTTAAACATATCCCTCTGTGAATTTAAATAACTTATTTCAAATCCAAAGCACTGAGTAATTAGAATATCTATTTAAGCCAGACTAGGCCTTATTTAATTTAAAGCTGAGTTTGGATGGGGGAGGCTATGTCTTGGGAAGTAAAGCTGGATACCTGTAGGGCGCGATATATGGGGGAAGTTCTTAAAACTACTGCTTCTCTTAAGGAAATGAACTTATTTAATGAAGACCTCTATCCTCCTAAGGGAGTTGATGCAGAGATCGCGGGCATGTACTTTATGGCTCTGGTTTCCATAGATCATAGGCTTAGCAGGCCTGGGAGACCTTATGAAGATGTAGTGTGTGGAAAGCTGTATCACGGCTCAGACCTCCTATATAGGCTCGCCATGGCGAAGTTCTATGAAGACCCAGACTTCTTTACTCCGCAAAGACTTTCATCAATTACTCTAAGCGATTTCTGTAAAGCATTCAATACTAGTAGGGCTAAAGTACCTGATCCTGAGGTAAGGGCCGCGTTATTAAGAGATCTTGGGTACAAGATCGTTAGACTACATAACTCCTCATTCAATGAATTCCTGAAGGCCTCTAATGAGAGAATAAGGGGGACTTTAAGTAAACCGGGGATAGTCGATAATTTAAGAGTGTTTAGAGCCTATGAAGATCCTGTTGAAAAGAAGTCCTTTCTACTAGTGAAATTCCTTAAGGCTAGGGGAATTTTTAAACCAATAGATCTTGAGAACATGGAGGTCCCCGTAGACAATCACTTAGTTAGAATAGCTTATAGAACCGGCTTAGTGGTTGTTCAAGGAGATCTTTGGAGAAAGATCTACTTATGTGAAGAAGTAGCTCAATCCGAAGACACGTTGTTGAGACTCACTGTGCGGCAAGCATACAAACTAGTGGCTCTTGAAGCTGGAGTTTACGTGGGCTTAGTCGACGACTACCTCTGGAACACTGGTAGAACAATATGTACTAGGGAGCGCAAGCCTGAGTGCTCTAAGTGCTCATTCAACGGTTTCTGTAGAGCTTTTAAGGAACCGGGGAAATACATGGTGTCTGAGCACAACTACTTGAATACATGGTATTACTGAGCAGGGGATTCTATTGAAGCATGAGGGGGGGCCTAGCTTAAGGAGTATTGAAGGCCTTTCAAAACTCCATAGATTAATCATGGAGTACTTCATTAAAAACATTAGTGTTGGAGAATTAATCGCAATAATAGAGTTAAGGGAGCTAGCTAAGTCATCCAAGAACCGCGAAATAGTGGGCGAAGTAGATGATGCTATTATTGAAAGAAACATATCTAAAGCTCTATCAGAGCTCGTTCAAGCAGGATTTCTTGAGAGAGCTGAAGGAGTGTACAACTTAGCAAGCCGCTTAAGGAGTGAATTGAGGAAGAGGAAAGTTTGAGTCCCTCTCAAGAGCTTCTTCGAGGAGACTTACGCATCTACAGCTCATAACGTGGCGTAGCATTGTCTAAAACCAATGCTTGATTCCAAGCGATTTCTATAAAAAGGCTTTTATGTACTCAAAGTAACTGAAGCATTGGTGAGAGTATGTGTGAATCAAATGTATACGTAAGGGAAGGGGGTTCTGAGGAGCTTTACGCAAAAGATATAGCTACAATAGTGTTTGAAGAGGGGGGAGTAGTTCTCATCGATATAGCTGGCAATAGGTATTTATTGACGAACGTCGTGTTGGAGTATATAGACTTCATAAGTCATAGAGCTGTCTTAAGAAAGCTTAGCTGATGCTTTAATTAGTTTACTATATTGAGGGGAGTTAATGAAGGTAGCTGTTGTAGGCAAGGGAGGCGTAGGTAAGACGACTATTGCAGCATGCCTCGCAAGGCTCTTAAGTAGAGATGGCTACAGCGTTATAGCTGTAGATGCTGATCCAAGCCTTAACCTAGCCCAAGCCATTGGAGTGCCAAGGGATGTAGCTGATGGCGCGCCAATACTATTCGACTACGAAGAATTCATTAAGTCGAGGACTCTAAGGCCCAACGGATTGTACTTAATGAATCCCAAGGTTGATGACGTTGTAGATAGGTTTGGCATTAAAGGCCCTGACGGCGTTAGACTACTTAAGCTCGGAGCTGTAAGGAAGGGGGGCACGAGATGCCTCTGCCCTGAATACGCGTTTCTAAGAGCTCTCCTATCCCATTTAATCTTAGGTAGAAAGGATGTAGTTATACTCGACATGGTTGCAGGATTGGAGCACATGAGTAGGGGGACTGCCCGAGGCGTAGACCTCATGCTGTGCGTGACTGAACCAAGCGTAAAAGCCATTGATGTCGCAATTCAAATGCATAAGCTGTCTAAAGACCTTGAAGTAAAGAAGTTCGCCATAGTCATTAATAAAGTGCTCAGTGAAGATGATGTAGGAGTAGTGAGGAAAGCCTTAGAGGGAGTGGAAGTCGCAGGGATAATACCGTATGACTCATCAGTTATTGAAGCAGATAGGAAAGGCCTTTCATTAATTGATTATGAGCCGGAGTCTAAAGCCATTCAATACATAAATGAGTTAAAGAAGTACATAGAGGCATTTATTAAGTAAAGAGTGAATTAAGTTAAGTGCTCGGTAACTCAAATAAGGCTGGGAGAATCTATTACTCGAATTACTTGAATAGGAAGTCCCTAATCTACTACTATACGTGAATACCTGTAGCATATAGGTTTTTTAAGAAGCCTTAAACGAAATTGAGCTTAGAGGAATTATATTTGGTGACACCTCGTTGTCAATTCCATATAGTAGGTTTAAAGTAAGGATAGATGAGCTTAAGACTCCATTATCTGAAATAAGGGGGCTTGATGTAAGCATAGGCTACGTTGTTGAGGAGTGGGAGGAGCCTCAAGGACCTACGCCATTTCCATCAATAGCGACCCTAAGGAAGTGGGATCATATTTTGCTAAGCAGGTATAGGCCTCTCTACCTACCGTTCTGCGACTTATGTTGCTTCTGCACATACGGTAAATGCGATCTATCTAGGGAGAGGAGGGGTTCGTGCGGCTTAGGACTATCAGACCAACAGTCCAGGCTAGTTACACTCGTTTGCTCTATTGGAGCTTCAACGCATGCAAGCCATGCCAGAGAATTGCTCGAGAAGCTTGCGGAGAGGTTCGACAGAGATCATTCAATAGATTTAGGGCCGCAGGTACACGTTGAAATGCCTATAACTAGGCTCGTTACGGGAGTTAAGCCAAGGACTCTGGGAGACCTAGAGATCGTAATGGATTACGTTGAGAGGCAAATCGTTCAAACACTTGCCTCAGTCCACACAGGCCAAGAGGGCAGCTGGATAGACTACGAATCCAAAGTATTTCACCTAGGGATGCTAGACCACGTGGCTCTCGAAGTAGCGGACGTCACACAGATAACTGCACTAAACTTCCCTAAAGCCGATCCTGAGTCTCCTCTCGCAGACCTAGGCTTAGGAGTTATTGATGTATCAAAACCAGTGATACTCGTTGTTGGGCACAACGTCATTCCAGCTGGCGCAATAGTTGATTACTTGGAGAGAATGGGGATCAGGGGTGAAGTTGAAGTATGCGGGCTCTGCTGCACAGCGCATGAAGTTACTAGATATGAGAAGAAGAATGCGAAGATCGTTGGGCCCATGTCCTGGCAGCTGAGGTTCATTAGAACCGGGGTGCCCGACGTAATTGTCATAGATGAGCAATGCATATTTACAAACATTGTTGAGGAAGCGAGGAGGGTGGGTGCCGTAGTTATAGCTACAACAGATAAGGCGTGCCACGGGCTCCCCGATAAATCCAGCGAAGACCCGGATAAGGTCGTTGAAGAACTGCTGAGCGGTAGAGTACCTGGCGCTTTAATGCTCGATCACGATAGAGCGGCTGAAGTAGCTGTAAAAGCAGCTCTAAAGCTGGCTCCAACTAGGCTTAGGCTGAAGGCTAAGCTACCGCTTGAAGACGTCGTTGAGTACGCTAAAAAGTGCACGAAGTGCAGGGAGTGTGAGAGAGCATGCCCACAGAACCTACCGATATCACACGCCATGGAGAGAGCCTCAAAGGGGGATATAGCTGGCTTAGCGGAGATCTACGAGAAGTGCTTTGCGTGCAGTAGATGCGAACACGCTTGCCTAAAGCAAATACCGATACTGAACTTGATCCTAAAGGCTGCTGAAGCAAAGAGGAATAGTGAGTTATTCAAGATAAGGGTTGGCAGAGGCCCCATACAGGATACGGAGATTAGGGCTGTCGGTAGAGATATAGTGTTAGGCATTATACCCGGAGTCATAGCTTTCGTTGGATGCGCTAACTGGCATGAGGGAGCGGTAGACGTCCCAGTAATGGCTAGGGAGTTTGCGTCCAGGAGGTACATTGTCTTAGCATCCGGGTGCTCAGCTATGGCGATAGCTATGTATAAGAATGAAGAGGGGAGGACGCCTTACGAGGAGTTTCCAGGCGAGTTCGCACCCAGTAGCATAGTTAACGTGGGCTCCTGCGTAGCGAATTCACACATAGCTGGAGCTGTCATAAAGATAGCGAACATATTTGCAAGACTCCCATTGAGAGCGAACTACATGGAGGTAGCGGACTACATACTTAATAGAATAGGGGCTGCAGCCATAGCTTGGGGCGCTATGAGCCAGAAGGCAGCTGCTATAGCATCAGGTTTTTGGCGCCTAGGCGTTCCAGTAATCGTTGGGCCACACGGCATGAAGTATAGGAGAATGCTGCTGGGGGACGGCGAGAAGGGCGAGGCTTGGTACGTCTACGACGCTAAAACAGGGGAGAGAGTCTATGGAGGCCCCGCCCCCGAGCACTTGTTCTACGCAGCTGAGAGCAGGGAGGAGGCCATGGTTATGGCTGCAAAGCTATGTATAAGGCCTGCCGACACTCCTCAGGGCAGGGCTATAAAGTTAACGAACTACATCTCGCTCTACAAGAAGTTCTACGGCTACGACAAGCTCCCGCCAGACCTTCACTTATTTGTGAGAACCGAGTCAGACATACCTATAACATATAAGGATGAAGTACTGAAATTCCTGAGGGAAGCTAATTGGGAGGAGAAGCCATCGGTATCCGACCCCACTCTCCTCGAGGAAGTAGTTAGAAAGAGGCTCGCGGTGATGAAGCAGTGAGCTTGGAGTACTGGCTTAAAGGCGAGATACCTCAGCCCGTGAAGGCAACATTAATTACAGACGTTAAAGTGCTTGCAGGCAAGATTAAGCAGCATAAGAAGCCAGTGGTATTGCTGGGCTCTGAGCTATATAGTCTTGAGAGGCTGGCCGGAAGCGATATAGTTGCCATAGTCGCTGACATAGCTAATGCTGTGAACGCTGACTTAACTACATCAAATAGCGGCATCGTGCAGAGGCTTGACTCAATGGGGTTTAAGAGGTATAGAGTGGAGTTCCCAATGGAGTTCGCTCAGAAGCTAGCTAAGCACAGCAACTACGATCTAGCTATGTTCATAGGCTTTCAATACCACTATGAATGGCTATTACTTAACTACTTAAAGCACTATGCGTACAAACATTTAAACACGCTGTCGCTGGAGCCTTATGGACATCCAAACGCTACGTGGACCATGCCGTCCCAGCCCATCCCCTTATGGTATAAGAATTTATTAGCTCTAGTTGAAGTCCTGAAGACATAGGTGTCTTCAATGGAGGTAAAGCTCAGCGTCTTAACTACCGTCGAAGTGCCTGATGATGTGCCTGTAAAAGAGTTCGCAGTGCCTCCGACGCCGGAGAAGAGCGTGTTTGCTGACATACCGGTCGACGTTGGCCCTCAGTATGAGGGGCAGAGAGTTAGGAAGGATGACATGTACGTAGAGTTCGGCGGACCGAAGATCAAGTACAAGTTTGAGCTCCTAATGGTCAGAGATGTAAGTGAAGTAGAAGATGGCAAGTTAGTAGTTGTAGGAAGGGACTTAAGTGAGTTAGAGGAAGGCGGGAGCTACCCCTTTGCAGTATTAATAGAGGTAGCTGGCAGGGATATAGAGCGTGAGGCAGAGGGGGTGCTTGAGAGGAGGATTCACGAGTTCTGGAACTACAATGAGGGCTGCATGCACTTAAACCAGAGGTATGATATATGGCTAAGGATAAGCAAAAGATCTGTTAAAAAAGGCTTAACGTCGTTTAAATACATAGGGACTACTCTCTACAGGTTGTATAAAGCAGCTTTCCCCGTTATTGAGAAAATGCAAGTGACGTTTGTAACGGAGCCCAGAGTCATTGAACAGCTTTATGAGCAAGCGCTTAAAGTATATGAAGTCAGGGATTCAAGGATCTTGGGCCTCAGGGATGAGGAAGTCGATGAATTCTATGGATGCAAGCTCTGTCAATCTTTTGCACCAACGCATGTCTGCGTGATAACTCCTCAAAGATCAGCTAATTGCGGAGCTATAACGTGGCTTGATGCCCGCGTAGCTGTTAAAATCGATCCAAAGGGCCCCATATTCACTATACCTAAGGGCAAGCTACTGGACTCCGTAAAGGGTGAGTATGAGTACGTTAATGAAGCTGTAAGGAAGGCGAGTGGCGGTGCAATACAGCGTGTATGCCTATATACAGCGTTTGACAACCCGCATACGTCGTGTGGATGCTTTGAATGCGTAGCTTTCTATATACCTGAAGTTGATGGCTTGGGAATAGTGCATAGGGGGTATGCAGGCCCTACTCCCATAGGCCTTAGGTTTGGCGACATTGCTGACGCTGCAAGCGGCGGTAAGCAATTAGCTGGATTCCATGGGCTAGGGATAGTGTACATGAGGAGCAGGAAGTTTTTGCAAGCTGATGGAGGCTGGAGCCGCGTCGCATGGATCACTTCAGAGCTTAAGCAAAGAGTCTTTGATGCAATACCTCCGGATCTTAGGGGTAAGATTGCGACAGAAAAAGAAGTTACAACTGTTGAGGAACTTCTGCAGTTCCTTGCTGAAAGAGGCCATCCATTAGCGCAGAAGATTGCAGTGCCAGCAGCGACTGCACCAGCAGCTCCCGCTCCTGCTGAAGAGTCCTTAAAGCCTCCTGTAGAGGCAGAGCATGTAGCGGAGCTTGCATTACCGGCAGTTCCAGCTACAATAGGTGGGTTTAGAGTTATATTGAAGAACGTCAGAATTAGGGCTGAAAAAATAATTCTAAAGAGATCTGAAGAGAGGAAGGAAGAGAAGAAGTAGGGGGCTGCAATATATGGGTTCAGATGCAAAGAGGGGTGGGGAGAATAGGCCGTCGGCCTTCGAAGATCTTATAATGAAGATCTCGGAGGCCCTTAGCAAAGGCGTTGTTGAACTCCACGATGTGGAAATAGAGGCTGACGAACTTGAAATAATTCTACAGCCAGTGGTTGCAAGAGCAGTTGCGCCAGCTGTGGAACGGATTGAAAGAAGGCTTGTAGAACTAGCTAAAGTAGTCTTTGAGGAAGTAAGGCTGGAGTTTCCTGGGAGAGTTGTTGAAGTAAAGATAGGGGCTACTAGAGCTGAGGGAGGCACTAGAGATAAGTCAATAGTCCTGGGCGGCGAGAATCTGCCGCCATACTTTTATATTGCAGGCCTTGAACCAGCCCCGCACCCGCCGGTGTTCGGCGGAGACGTCTTCGATATGAAGGTGCCTCTGCCGAAGGCCGTTAGAGACGTATTTGGCGACGCCCTCGATAACCCTATTGAGTGGGCTAGGGTATGGATTAATAAGTTTGGCGCTGAAGCAATAGATCTTCACCTCATAAGCACTGATCCAACAATAAAGGATACGCCTCCATCGGAGTCCGCCAAGCTCGTGGAGGACATCCTGCAGCAGGTAAAGGTTCCCATAGTTGTTGGAGGCAGCGGCAACCCGGGGAAGGACGTTGAAGTATTTAAGAAAGTCGTAGATGTAGCTGAAGGAGAGAGAATTGTTTTAAATAGCTTAAATCTAGACATGGATCTTAAGGACATATGCTCGTACTTGTCTAAAAAGGACGTCGTTGTAATAGACTTTGCACCCATGGATTTAGATAAAGCTAGGGAAATCAACAGGAAAGTATACGACTGGATACCTAGAGACAGAATAATACTTGACTTAAACACAGCTGGCATAGGGTATGGAGTGGAGTACGGCTTCACTGTAAATGAGAGAGCCAGGCTTGCTGCACTAATTGGTGATGTCGAGCTGCAACATCCATTCAACGTGGGGGCGGCTAATGCATGGAGCTCTAGAGAAGCCTGGATATCCATGGATCCCTATTGGGGTCCTAGGGAGATCAGGGGGCCTCTATGGGAGACATTGACGTGCGTGATATGCTTATTAGTGGGTGCAGACTACTTCATGCTCCTACACCCAACGAGTATGGGGGTTTTAAAGGAGATTAGAGATCATTTGTTTGCACAGCCCAGTCCATCAATTGATAGAGCCTTGGAATGGGTGTCGGCAAAGCTGTGAGGTGACTTAAGTTGCCTTGGAGGGCTCCAAGCCCAATAGACCTATATGATCTGCTCCCCAAGACAAACTGCGGTAAGTGTGGAGAAGCCAACTGCATGGCGTTTGCAGTAAAGCTCGTCAATTTAGAGGCTCCTGTAGAGCAGTGCCCGCCCATAGTTGAAGACCCCAAGTATAAGCAGAGCTACGAGAAGCTGAAGGAGCTCGTGTCCCCGCTAGTTAAGGAAGTTGTTTTAAGAGGCCCTAAATGCGTCGTTAAAATAGGGGGGGAGTACGTTCTCCGCAGACACGAGTTAAGATACGTGAATCCAACGGCTATAGCTATAGACGTAGATGACTCCATGAGTGGAGATGAAATAATTAATAGGGTTAAAAAAGTTGAAGGCTTCTCATACGAGTACATTGGGAGGATGCTGACCCTAGACCTCATAGCAATAAGATCTGTTACTGGAGATAGAGAGGCTTTCGCAAGAGCTGTAAAGACAGTTGTTGAAAACAGCTCCCTCCCCCTAATACTGTGCTCGCTTAACCCTAAAGTCGTGGAGGCAGGGCTTAAGGCCCTCAGCCCGGAGTACAGGCCGCTGATATATGCTGCTACTAAGGATAACTGGAGGGAGATGGGGGAACTCGCGGGAACCTATGAGACAGCGCTAGCGGTTTCGTCGCCCGGAGACCTGGATACGTTAGTGTCCTTGGCTAGGACTCTGTCAAGCAATGTTGGAGTCAGCGACTTAGTGCTGGATCCCGGGTGCTTTATAGGTAGAGGCGGGTTATCGTATACAATAAAGGCCTTCACTCAATTAAGGTATAAGGCTATTGAACAGGGCTTTAAGGACTCAGCGTACCCGCTCCTAGCAGCACCAATATCTGCTTGGACTAGCATTGAAGGCAATGAGAAAGCTAAGGCCTGGTGGGAATCCGTAATGGCGGTAATGCTTATGACTAGGTATGCAGACATAATGATCTTGCATTCCATAGATGGCTGGGCGCTCCTCCCCCTAGTTATCTGGAGGTTCAACCTATACACTGATCCTAGGATACCGGTAGCTGTTGATCCAGGCCTTAGAGTTATTGGGCAGCCAGACGAGATGTCGCCAGTATTCGTAACGGGCAACTACGCTCTCACGTACAGCATTGTGTCAGGCGATATTGAGAAAGCGAGAATTAATGCATACCTAGTAGTGATAGACACGGAGGGCGTAGCTGTCGAAGCTGCAGTGCCTGGAAGAAAGCTTACTGCTGAAAAATTAGCGGAGGCCATTAGGGCCTACGGACTCGACGTGAAGGTTAAGCATAAAATATTGATAATACCTGGGAGAGCCGCCAGGCTGTCGGGAGAGATAGAGGATGCGACTGGCTGGAGAGTAATGGTTGGCCCCATGGACTCCAGGGACATACCTGGCTTCATGCAGAAGCAGTGGATTCCAGAGAAAATTAGGGAGTTGATGAGCGGAGGCTAGTCATTGCTGCTACTTCAGCGTGAATATAATGGTTGAAGTAGTTTTTCAACCGTATGGAGCAAAAGTCGCTGTTCCTAGAGGAACAGCTATTCTTGAAGCAGCGTTAAAGGCTGGCATAGGTATTAGGAGCGTCTGTGGAGGCCGCGGAAGCTGCGGTAAGTGTAAAGTAATTGTTGTTAAGGGCGTTGTGGAGGCCATCCATAGAGGTAAGGAAAGGGAGCTACTGAGCGAGGATGAGGTTAGACAAGGCTACGTATTGGCTTGTCTAACTAGAGTAGCTGGAGATTGCGAAGTATTCATACCGCCTGAAAGCAGGTTTGGAAGGGCAAAGCTGTTGGCTGAAGCCCTAATACCTAGAGTGTCTCCAGAGCCATACACTTACAAAGCCTACGTAGATAGTAGGAAGGTAGAGGATCTCCGCGCGTTTCTGGAGGGTAAAGGCATAGCTATGGAACAGCGTGTAGAGAAGAAAGTAGCTGAGTACTTTGACGAACTCCTCTTAGATGGAGCTACACTTACGTTAAATAGCTATAGGAAGCTGAATTTAATTGACGTAGATCCAGGCGACTCTAGGGATAAGTTGTATGGGCTTGCGATAGATGTAGGGACAACTAAGGTTGTTGTAGCTTTAGTTGATATAGCGAGCGGCAAAATAGTTGACGTAGGGTCTGAATTTAATAGACAGCTGATTTATGGAGAAGACTTGGTCTCTAGAATAGCGCATGCTATGGATAGAGCTGAGGGGTTGGGTGAGCTTCAAAAAGCTGTTGTAGATACTGTGAACAGTATTGTAGCAGCTTTCACTAGAAAGCACAGCGTAAGGACAAGCGATATTTATGAAGTCGCTGCTGCAGGAAACACCGTTATGACGTACTTATTCGTCGGCTTAAATCCGTATCAATTAATTAAGTCATTTAAGGAGCGCGTGGATATCCCTAGAGAGCCATACTTACTTAACGCTCGCGAGCTAGGCCTAAGCATTAATGAAGGCGCCAATGTATACGTGCTTCCATGCAGCGGCCGCTTCCTCGGGGGCGACGTCATTGGAGATGTCATAGCTTCCGGAATGAGTTTCTCAAACGATCCATCGCTTTTAATAGATATTGGGACAAACGTTGAAGTTGTATTAGGGTGTAGGAACTGGCTTATAGGTACAACGGGTGCAGCAGGGCCTGCTTTTGAAGGCTGGGGATTGAAGTGCGGTGTAAGAGCTATTGAGGGAGCTATTGAAAGCGTAAAGATAGATCAACAGACTCTTAAACCAAGCTATAGTGTTATAGGGGGGGTTAAGCCCATGGGGATATGTGGATCTGGTTACATAGATCTTCTGGCCGAACTATTTAGGCATGGAATCGTAGACCCACTCGGTAAGTTCAGTAGAGACGTTAAGTCCCCATACATAAGGGAGGGGGGTCTTGAAGGATGCGAATACGTTGTCGTACCCGCTGATGAGAGCGATACTGGTAGAGATATAGTTGTAACGGAGAAAGACATTGCTAACTTAATAGACTCTAAGTCAGCTGCATGCGCAGCTATCTCAATTTTATTGAAGAAAATGAAGCTAAGCGTGCACGATGTGTTTAGAATATATATATGCGGAGCGTTCGGCAAATATCTTAACATTAGTAGCGCCATAGCTATAGGCATGATACCTGAGTTTCCGAAAGCTGAAGTAGTGTACATTGGTAATGGATCCTTAGCGGGCGCTTACTTAGCCTTAATATCCAGGAAGTATAGGGAGGAAGCTGAAAGAATTGCAAGGCTGCTTTCATCAATAGATCTTATGAGTGACGCCGACTTCATGGATGAATACCTTGCAGGCTTCGTAATGCCCGGTAGAAAGGAGTTGTTTCCCACGTGGTGGGAGGCTAGCAGAAGAATTAAAAGACTCTAACTGTAATTAAAGAAGCAGTTTACGGCATGTGGTATTATGAAGAGGCCTTTCATAGCTTCTATATCTGGGAAAGGCGGCTCTGGGAAAACTACTTTCACCGCCCTCCTACTTAAGACGCTGCTTGAGGCAAACTATGGGGATAAAACGCTCGTCGTCGACGCTGATCCAGCTACAAATCTTCCAGAAGCCTTAGGCCTAACGCTGTATAGAACTATTGGAGATATTGTTGAGGAATTCAGGCGCAGAGTTGATGACCCTAGGGTAGCGGTTGGATATAGAAAGGACGTCTACTTAGAGGGCTTAGTGTATGAAGCCATTGTTGAAACAGAGGATTACGACTTTATTGCAATGGGGAGAGGGGAGGGTGAGGGCTGTTACTGCTACGTTAATGCAGTATTAACAAGAGTGTTAAGCATGCTTCACAAAAACTACGACGTCATATTGATGGACATGGAGGCAGGCCTAGAGCACATAAGTAGGAGGACCGATAGGCACGTTAATACAATGATCGTAGTAGTTGATCCTTCAATGATGGGCCTCAAGACTGCTGAACGAATCAAGGAAGTCGTTAGAGAAGTTAAAATAGAAGTTGAAGAAATTTATGTAGTTGGGAATAGATACCCAAAGAGCGTTGAGGAAAAGCTATTTAATTGGGCAAGATCCGTAGGCTATGAAGTTGCAGGCTTTATACCCGAAGATCCATTAATACAGGAGTACAGCGTGCTGGGGAAACCGCTAACGCAAATGCCTAGTGATAGCACAGCCTTTAAGGCAGTGAAAGCTATAGCGAGAAAGATCAAGCTCATAGACTGATAGTCCGCAAACGCTCTCTATACAATATCCGAGATCTGTGAGACACTTAAGATCCCTTAAAGTGAGAACTCCTCCCATACAACGTCGCCACGCACTCCATCCCCACGAAATCTCCGTAAACTCGCCTAAGGTCCATGTTACAGTCTCGTAGTCTGGCAGGCGATCAATTCCTCTCAGTCTTTCCAAAGGATTACCCAACACTATTTCCAGCGATCTCAGTTTGCCTCCAGCTCTCTTCAGAACGTATTCTGATGCTCCAATAGCCTTAATAGCGTTATTCATAGCGTAGTGCTCTAATGGCGTTCCCTCAGCCCGTGCATCAAGGTATTTAGTAAGAACGTAGAATTCGTCTAGCGGCATAATCCTTCTTTCAGAACGCTTAAACCTTTATTAACTGTCCAGCTGGGATTCTTGGAGCAAGTTGAAGTCATTTAATTGTTCAGCGGGCCCGCCGGGATTTGAACCCGGGGTCTCCGGCTCCGGAGGCCGAAAAATCAGAACTAATAGCTCTAGCAAGAGATTTCCAAGCCTTAAAAGAACGGAGAATTCCCCCTAACAGACTGGGCCCACGGACAGCTTGCAGATAAGCTCGGCATCCCCAGGAAATATTATGAGAGAATGAGGGGTGCTGGTAAGTTCGAGCTTTTAGCGGAGAACATCAATGCCTGGCTTGGGGAGAGGGAGAGAAGGCTGATAAGGATTTTAGATGGAGAGATTAGGGCAATCCTCTCCGACAGGTATCGGATAATTGACAACTATGATCTAGTCTTCTTAGCTTTAGATGAGTTTAAAAGGAAAGAGAGTGTTGAGATCTACAGGATAGACTTCACTGAGACAATGCTTTACATTAAAGCCTTAGATAGAACTTTAATAAGCGAGGTAAGGCAAAGAGACATAGTTAACGGTGGGTTGATCATAAGGAACTCTGAAGTTGGAGCCTCAGCCCTCAGAGTTGAACCATTCATTCTAAGGAAGGTCTGTGGAAATGGCTTAATCCTGCCATATTCATTAAAGAAGATACATCTTGGAAGGCAAGCGCTGGAAATTAATGATATAGAGTGGTCTGATGAAACAATGAGGCTTGAAGATAAGGCTTTATGGTCGAAAGTCAGGGATATAATAAGAACAACTTTCGACAAGCAGACATTTCAAAAATGGGTTGAAAAACTGAGGGAAAGTACATTTGAGGAGATTAAAGAACCGATAAAGGCGGTAAACAATATAGTCCGACATCTCGGCTTAAATGAAGAGCAAAGGCAGAAACTTTTGATGCACTTTTCAGAGCC
>CALIML010000001.1 GCA_938045475.1 uncultured Sulfolobales archaeon | reverse complement strand
CTCCATGTCGCTTCTCTTCACTCTCCTTACTGCAAGTATTCCTTTCTTAGCTAGGAAGTGCTGCGCTACTTCATCAATACCCTTCTGGCATATAACTACGCTAGCGCCAACGCTGGCAATCCTGTCAACCATGTCCTTAAGTATTTCCTCTTCCTCCTGTAAGAAGCCCCTCATTTGTTCAGGGCTAGATATTCTGATCTCAGCATCTATCTCTGGTTTTTCTACTTCTAGTGGTGCGTCTAGTAGCGCTATTCTCGCTTTCTCAACTCTCCTAGGCATACCTGGATGAACCACTTCCTTATCAAGGACAATGCCGTAGACAAGCTGAGTGTCTAGAAGGCTTCCGCCGTGTTTCTTTATTATTTGGACATTGTCTAGATCTACGTAGTACTTGCCAGCTCTTTCTTCAGCTACTTGCTTTATTGCTTTCACAGCTATTTCTGCAAAATGCTCTCTAGCTCCATGAACGGCCTTACTCGTAAGTGCAGTCACAGCAACTTTCTTCAAAGCCTCTTCATCATTTATGTTTATTGGTTCAGAAAGATCTTGTATAACTCTAACGGCTTCCTCAAGGGCTTTCCTGAAGCCGCTTACAATAACTGTTGGATGAACTTCTTTAGCTAAGAGCTCCTCAGCATTCCTCAATAGTTCTCCAGCGAATATTACAGCCGTCTTAGTTCCATCACCTACTTCTTCATCCTGCCCCTTAGCTATTTGGACAAGCATTTTTGCAGCTGGATGCTGTACATCCATTTTATCAAGAATGGTCGCTCCATCGTTAGTTATAGTCACGTCGCCAAGAGCGTCTACGAGCATTTTATCCATGCCCTTAGGGCCGTAAGTAGTCCTAAGAGTCTCCGCAATAGCTCTTACAGCCATTATATTATTCCTTAACGCATCTCTGCCAGCAGTCCTCTGAGTACCTTCCTTTAATATTAGTACAGGTATGCCAGTAGGCTCAGTTGTAGCTCCAACAGTAGCCGCCATATGGAACACCCTGCGTAAATGTCTTACCACATAACTCTCCATAGAAGGGGTTCTATATAAACTTTCATTAAAATAGGGCGCTTTAACAGCGATCTCAACATCTAAGTCTCTTAGGACATAAAGCTTTAAAAGAGGCCAATAATTTAATACATAGAGCGTCATTAAAGCATGAATCGCTGGGGGCATCTAGATGGGTAAAGTTAGGACGAAGCTAGTTAAGAAAACTGCAAAGGATCTATTTGCAAAGCACCCTGAAATATTTAGTGAAGACTTCCGGCATAACAAGGAAGTATTAAAGGAAATAATGAATTCATATTCGAAGAGAGTTAGAAACAAAGTAGCTGGCTACGTAACTAGGCTAGTTAAACTATCTAAGAGATCTGTAGTTAAACAAGCAGAGGAGTAAGCATTTTTGGCGGGCTCTAATGAATAGCCTACCTAAACTAGCCTCCTCTCCACTAGATGCAAGCACTGCATTCATTAACTTAAATGAAGAAGGAATAGTTGTTTCAATAATGTCTTGCGAACTATCCTCCAACACTGTATTCAGCGAGCTACTTAACGAGGTAAATAGTTTAGTCACTGACTCAACTATAGTGGCGCTAGTTCCGCAGAGCCTTACGCCACCGCTGGAGGCAGTTATTGTAGCCAGCCTCTATGCATTAAGGGAGTTGAGGCACGTAAGGAAGATACGTAATCCGGCATTGCTCCTCCTCAAAATACTTTATGCAAGAAGGCAGGTGAGTGAAGTCATAGATCTTTTAAATTCCCACTTAAGCAATGAAGTCAGCGTAATCATAGTTGCAAGCCAAGAAGCTTACGCTGAATTAAGCAGTAGGGTTCTCCACATATGCTCAAAGCACGCTATTTGCCGCTATGGGAAGCGTGAAGAACTGTCTTCAGAAGAGCGTGCTGTTCTCGTAAAAAACCTTCTAACTACCATCAGTAAAGCATACTTACAGGAGCTATAGCACTACCACTCTTCCTCTTCTTCCCACCACTCCTCTTCTTCCTCTTCCTCCCACCACTCTTCCTCTTCATACCGCAACATCATGTTCGTTCACCTAATAGTCATTCACTACAACTCTGAATCTCCCGGGTTTAAAAATAATTACTCTCTATGCGCTGAGGGAAAACATTATTAGGGAGTACACTTCACTTCAGAACACTAGCTTAAGGAGGTAAGTAAAAGTGAAGTTCTGCCCTAAGTGCGGAGGAATAATGCTTCCAAGAGAGGAGAACGAAAAGAAATACTTAGTTTGCATGAAGTGCGGCTATAAAATAGGGTTAGATGTGGAGGATAAAAACAAGTATAAGCTAAGCTATGAAGTTAGCAGTGATAAAAAAGTTGTAACTGCTAAGGCGTCTCAAGCAGCCCGTGGAGGAATGACTCCTGAGGAACGCGAAATGCTTCAAGAATACTATGAAATACTTCTTGAAGAACTAGCTGAGGAAGAATCCGAGTCTACCGCAGATTAGCTCTTTTAATGAATAATTAATACAGTGATCTATGGAGAAGAGTAGATCACTGTGGAATACGTGGGCGCTCGCTAGACTTCATTTAGCTAAATTAGTGAAATTTATCGAGGGGCTGAGCAGTTGGAAGCCCCAGCATTAATGGGTGTGAAAGCCCAGCTCCTTAAGGTAGCTTAGGAGGGTGAAATGGCCTTCATTACCTAGTTATTGGTAGACGTTCAACAGGCCTTGTTCCGTCTCCTTAGGCCTTCCTCTCACATCTCTTTTAGCCAATGTCTTTTTCACTGCATTGATGAAATCGCTCATCGATACAAAGCTTCTCCCACTCCTTATCGCGAAGTACCCTGCCTCAGTACATATAGCCTTTATTTCGGCTCCACACAGCCCTTCAGTGGCTTTAGCTAGTTCCTCTAAATCTACGTCGTGCGCCAGCTTCATTCCCTTAGTATGTATTTTGAATATCTCCACTCTCCCGCCGAGGTCTGGAGGAGGTATCTCTATTAGCCTATCAAGTCTGCCGGGCCTTAGTATCGCTGGATCAAGTATATCGACTCTATTGGTTGCTGCAATTATTTTGACTCCATCAAGAGGTTTGAAGCCGTCTATCTCAGCCAGTAATTGCATTAGAGTTCTCTGCACTTCTCTTTCACCGCTCGTCCCTATATCTATCCTCTTTGAAGCTATTGAATCCACTTCATCTATGAAGACTATTGCTGGAGCTTTTCTTCTAGCCAATTGAAATAGCTCTCTAACGATCCTGGCCCCCTCCCCAATGAATTTCTGGACAAGCTCGCTTCCAACAATGCTTATGAATGCTGCTTCAGCTTCGCTGGCGACAGCCTTTGCTAATAGAGTCTTCCCACAGCCCGGGGGTCCGTAGAGCAATATGCCTTTAGGAGGCTCTATCCCGATCTCCTTAAATAACTCCGGCTTCTTCAAAGGCAGCTCAATTACTTCCCTTAGCTCCATTATTTGCTTGCTTAAACCACCTACATCACTATACTTAACGCTGGGCCTTTCTACAACCTCCATGCTTTTAACTAATGGGTCCTCTGATTCAGGGAGCGCTTCAACTACTGCTGATCCTCTTTGATTCAACGCTACTCTAGCCCCAGGTCTTAGGAGCGATAGATCTATCGAGTCCAGTGCTTGTACAACGAGGTTTGGGCCTGTGGAGCTCTTTACTACAACTCTCCCGTCTTTAAGCACATCCATTACTGTAGCCTCTATGAGTGGTGGAGTAATTAGTTTCTCAATCTGGCTCTTATAGTACTCCACTTGTCTTTGAAGCTTCTCAACATCCATGAGCAACTTGTTGTACTTGTACTCGAGAGACTTGTTTTCAAAAATAAGTTGCTCTAGCCTGGCCTCAAGGACTTTAACGTAGTCTTCTAAGCTTAACTTTGCTCCAACTTCTTCATTTGGTTCAATGCTCAAAGCACATGCACCTAGCATAAGTATTGAATTAAAATAGGCCTAAAATAGCTCTACCACAATATATCTATTCAGGTGATAGGCTTGCCATGCTACTGCGAAGTCTGTGGGAGGAAAATAGAGAGCGATAGAGACTGCAGGAAGGCATTTATTGAAGGAGTTGAGCTAACGCTGTGCCCCGAGTGCTACATTAAAGTCGTAGTTAGGGGTAGAGGAGCAGCGCCCATAAAGCAACCTGTGGTTCGAGGAGCAGTGAAGAGAGAGCCTAAGAGAAGCATTGGTAGGAGAGTGATTGAAGAAGACTATGAGGTAGTCTCAGATTATGCTAAGAGGATAAGGGAAGCTAGAGAGAAGTTCGGGTGGAGCACTAAAGCCTTGGCGGAGAAAGTCAAGGAGAGTGAGTCAGTGATTAAGAGAATAGAGTTGGGCAAACTCACTCCATCAATAAGCCTAGCTCGAAGACTCGAGAGAGTTCTTAAGATAACTCTATTACAGCCTATAGTCGATGAACTAAAGCCGGCGAGTTACAGCGAGGGAGAAAGCAACTATTTCACTATAGGAGACCTAATAAAGGTGAGAGACAAGAAGTAGAGACCTGTGGAGGATCAAGCGTTGGACAAAGTAGTGGTGGCTATTCCAAAGAAGTACAGCGACTTCATAGATGAAGAAGTGAGCTTAGTCAAAGCCATATATAATCACAGCGACATAGGTGTAATTATTGTAAAGGGGGGGAATCCAAAGACTTATTTGTCTACGGATGTAGTTAAGAAGCTCAAGGAGGATGGGGCGAGAGAGCTAGTAGTAATGGATCTACTGAAGCCTAAGCAGTACTTCAACTTAATTAAAGAACTCAGAGCAAACGTATTAGATAGAATGCACGTAATACTTGAAATATTCGTTCAACACGCCGGCAGTAGGGAGGCACAGATACAGATAGAGTTAGCCAAGCTCCGCTATGAACTATCAATAATTAAGGAGGCTGTGAGAAGAGCCAAGATGGGGGAGCTCCACGGGTACTTAGGGGGAGGAGAGTATGGCTATGAAAAGTACTATACTATGGCTGTGAGAAGGGTTGCAAGGCTTAGGAGAGAGATAGAGCATTTAAGGAAACTGCGTGAGATAAGGAGGATGAACAGGGAGAAGCTTGGGTATCCGCACGTAGCCATAGTTGGATACACATGCGCAGGTAAGACAACGCTGTTCAACTACATAACTAAGAACTACAAGCCCGTTGGTCCTGAGCCGTTTACGACTCTTACTCCAAAAGCTTCTTCAGCATGCTACAATGGAGTTAAATTAATTTTCATAGATACAGTTGGATTTATTAGAGATCTTCCTCCGCAACTTATAGAAGCATTCTATGCCACTCTAGAGGAAATAGCTTGCTCTGACGCAATAATATTGACTGTTGATGCTTCTAAGAGGTTAAGTGAAATAAAAACCTCTATAATTTCAGCGAACAACCTCCTTGAGTCTATAGGGGCTCACGGAAAGCAATCAGTCATAGCGCTAAATAAAGTAGACTTAGTTACTACTGAAAGGGTTAACGAAATAGTGGAATTCCTAGGCGGGGAACTTAAGCTGGATTTAAACAACGTGGTTCCCATATCGGCGGCAAAGGGGATGAACGTTGAGAGGCTCATGAGGAAAGTCATTGAAGTTCTCCCAAAGTAGGCTATGCGTCAAGAATGTTTATGTTTTGCGGGGAAGCAAATATCATGGAGTTCCATGGATGTGATAAAATATATGTTCTAAGAATAGGCCATAGGCCTGGTAGGGATAGGAGAATCACTACTCACGTAGCTCTCGTTGCAAGAGCCTTCGGAGCCCATGGATTCATACTAGGCGATGTAGTTGATCAAAGGGTTGTCGAGTCGTTGAGCAAAGTGCTTAAGACTTGGGGCGGAATGATGCGCATAGAGCAAGGAGTTGATTCAAAGAAGTATGTTGTTGAATGGAGGAAGAGGGGTGGAGCAGTAGTTCACTTAACTATGTACGGTGTTCACGTAGATAAAGTCATTAGCGAGCTGAGGTCTCTGGGGAAAGACATCCTGGTAGTGGTGGGAGCTGAAAAAGTCCCTCCATTCTTCTATACAGAGTCCGACTACAATGTAGCTATAGGCAATCAACCTCACTCAGAAGTAGCTGCTCTAGCGGTATTCCTCGATAGATATTATATGGGTTCTGAGCTATATAGTACTTTTGAGGGAGCGAAGCTAGTAATAGAGCCTTCACATAGAGGCAAAAAGGTGGTTAGAGTTGCCTAAGAGGGCAATTGATGGAGTTGGGAAGCTGAAAACGTTTGCTGTTAAAATGCTTGACATGTATCACCAGGGCTTTGGAGAAATAGCTAGCCAAGTAATAGATTACTTAGTAGACAATGGCCCCGTAGTTCCAGAGGAAGTGATAAGTAGGAGCTTAAACGCTAGATCAAATGACGTTAGAAAAGTGCTTCAAGTACTATCAGAGCATGGGTTGATTTCATTTAGAAGAGTAGCTAATAGAGATAGGGAAAGACAGGGGTGGTATATAGATGTGGAGAACTTAGAGCACGTAATTAAGTTTAGGCTTGAGAAAGTACTTGAAAAGCTTAAGGCAAAAATGGAGGCTGAATCCAGCGTACAATTCTACTACTGCCCACACGACGGAGGCAAGTACACAGTTGATGAAGCAATGGAGTATGAGTTCACGTGCCCCAGGTGTGGAATGGTGTTAGAGGAATACAATGGAGGTAAAGCCGTTGAGTTCTTAAAGAAAAACATTGAGGATGTTGAAGCCTTCTTAAAAGGAGAATGAATTGAAGCCTACATATAGAGTAGTAGACCTTTTCTGTGGAGCGGGGGGATTCTCACTAGGCTTTAGCCAAGCGGGCTCATATGAAGTAGTGGCAGGTCTCGACAACATGCCTAGCGTTGCAAAGACCTATAAGGCCAATTTCCCTAGAGCAACAATAATAGTAGAGGACATAAAGGACGTAAACCCAAGAACTCTACTCAACTTAGCTTATGGAGAGATAGATGTAGTTATAGGGGGACCTCCATGTGAAGCTTTCACTGGCTCAAACCCTAGGAGAGAGAAGGAGCCTCTTGATAGACTGTACAAAGACCCCATGGGCCTACTCACTCTATATTTCATAAAGTACGTTGCTGAGATAAAGCCAAGGGTCTTCGTTATGGAGAATGTGCCAGCCATAATGGATGGCGAGCTAAAGAAGGCCTTAATAAGGGAGTTCTCTAGAGCCGGCTACCCACGGCCATTCTTTAATCTATTGCTTGCAGAAGACTACGGTGTGCCAAGCCATAGATTGAGGGTTTTCATATCGAATGTTGAAATAAAGCCTAGGAAAATCGATAGAAGAATTACAGCAGTTGAAGCACTCAGCGATCTACCTGAGCCGGGCTCAAGTTATCCACCAAATCACGAGCCCTCGCCTTTATCTGAGGGGAAATTGAGGAAAGTTGCTTCCCTCCGCTGGGGGAAAGCGCTGATCTACTATGACGGCTCTACAACTAGGTATCCAAACTACGTCAGGCTTCATCCAAATAGAATTGCTCCAACAGTCCAAGGCTCCTCGAGGTTCATTCACCCATTTGAAAACAGGTTGCTTACAGTGAGAGAGCAAGCTAGACTAATGGGGTTCCCCGATTCATTCATATTCATTGGTGGGAGGGAAGTGGAGTATAACATGGTTGGAGAAGCCGTTCCCCCACCTCTAGCTAAAGCTATAGCTGAGTGCATTGCTGAAAAGCTTGGGGGAGGCGAAGTTGGCTAAGCTAATGCTAGCCATATATACCGTGAGCAGCGTCCAAAGACTCCTCGACTTCATCAAGACTGTTTATGTCTACGGAATTGGAGTGCCAGTGGTCATTAAGCCCATTGGGGCAGCCGCTCAAGTAGGTATTCCCGAAGCACATAAGGTAGCGTATAAAAGCGGCAGGC
The DNA here is from genome assembly GCA_938045475.1 of uncultured Sulfolobales archaeon. GTDB lineage: Archaea > Thermoproteota > Thermoprotei_A > Sulfolobales > Desulfurococcaceae > JANXDZ01. The sequence goes on along the minus strand of CALIML010000001.1, from coordinate 143,825 downwards.
CACTCATAGTGCTTCCAGACATAAAGGATTTAGCTGAAGTCATTGGCCTAAATGAAGTGCTCCTGGTAAGCGAGAAGGGTTCACTGTTGGAGATTAGAAGCCTGTCTTTAGATCATGCAGTAGCAATAGTATTCCATGGAGGAGACGGAGACTTCACTAGAAGTGAGGCACAGTACGGTAAACCCGTGTGGTTTAAAGAAATTCCACCTAAGCTTCCTCCAGTAGCTCAAGCTACAGTATTGTTACAGCATCTATCGCTAGCTTTAGGGCCGACTCATTGAGTGATCCTTGACGCTAGATCCTCTATTCTATCGATAGCTAGAGACAGCAGTGCTTCTTCAAGCTTAGCTCTACTTACTTCAATGCCCCTTGACTTCAGTACAGACCTTAATTCTTCAACTACATCCATTGAGCCGCTGTACTTAGCTAGGGCAACTATTTCTTTAGCTAATTCCTCTAGGCAGCTGCTGCATCCCATTGAGACTCCATCAATTATCTTCACTCTCCACGACTCGAGGTCTTTCTTTAAGTGCTCCGGGATCCTCGGCAGTGACACTAGTGTAAAACCATCTGGTTTATACACTTGCTTATACAGGGCTATTAGCTTGGGCTCGGTCACTCTAAGCCCTCTTACACGTCCTTCAATGAACTCATTGATGGCTTTCTCACTTACACCTAAGACGTCTGCTAAGCCTGTCCAGAGGCCGTTAATCCACTTAGACATCCATTCCTCTGCAGTCAAAGGCTTTGCCACGGGGCCCTTAAGCTCCCTCGCCTTGTTGAACCAGTCGCTTAACTCTTTGCATTCAATTATCATGTTTGGCCTTAGTATGGGCGCATCTTGGTTGTCTAATTTAACTATGTTCAATACTCTGCCTGAGTAAATCATTATGTCGGGCCTTAAGCTTACGTATAGTTTCCAGACAGCTCTGAGGTCTCTTGTATCCTCCCATCCTACGGGTCTCGGAGCTTCTATAAAGAAGCTTACCTCCCCTCTTCCAGGTATTTTAACTACAGCATTTGGGGGTATTGATCCAGCCCTTTGCTTACCGCTTCTTTCAAGAGGTATGTACCCATGCTCTGGGTATATGAGCCTTCCATCGATGCATCCTACGTAGCCTAATATTGTTGCAAACACCCAGGTCTGATATATGCTCCTCATATTCGTCCTAAGACTCGTGGTTAGTGCAGCCCTAGACTTCTCTAGGTATTCACTAACTGTAACTCTGTTTCTAAGTAAGTCGAATGAGTATAGGAATAGCTTCTTCTTTAAGTGCGCCTGAGGATCTTTTATGAAGCTCTTAAGTTCCTTAGAGATAGTCCACCCTAAAGCACCAATAGATTCCCCAGCTTTGTTAAGGGACTCCTGCAGTATTTTAATCCACTCCTGCGCCTCCTTAAGGCTCTCTAAGCTAATGAAGGCATTAATTGTGTACTCCTTTAACTTCTCCAGCAGGCCTTCATGCGCTTCTTCAATAAACTTCACTCTACCATTAACTACTAGGACTTTGCTCCTCAGTAAAGCAATTAATTCATCAATTAACTCAGCTAACTCCAAACACTCCTACCCCATTTGAGCAATAGGAGGAATCTGCCGCCGCCGGGATTTGAACCCGGGTCACGGGCTCGAAAGGCCCGCATACTTGACCGGGCTATACTACGGCGGCACACCACTAAAGCCACACTTAACTGCACCTAAAAATAACTTACTTACAGAAGTCTTAATTAAAGTATTTTAATCCAATCAACTTAGTTGAAACAGTTGAGCGGCGGTCGTCTAGCCTGGACTAGGACGCCGGCCTGCCACGCCGGAGATCCCGGGTTCAAATCCCGGCCGCCGCACTTACAACCTGGGTCCTTTGGTGAGATCTCTGTAGGGTGTTTAATTTGAGGTTGCTCGTTCTACTATCGGTTTTTATTCCTTTTTCATCTATTGGTTTAGCTGCACTGCTTTCACCTTGGTTTAGCTTATTTGATAATGCGTTAAGTGATTTAGGCCACGCAGTTAAGAGTAATGCAGCGCCCTTGTTTAACCTCGGCTTAGTTCTCGGCGGCCTTCTCTCATTCACTGTGTCTCTAAGGAGTCCTTGGGTTAGCAGAGTATATAATGTTGTGTTAGCGTACTCTGGGCTCTCCCTCATATTGGTCGGGGTTTTCGATGAAGTCTACGGGTTTCTGCACTTCGCTGTATCCACTATGTTCTTCATAGGCCTCGCTGCCTTCCTAGCTGTCGCCGCCGCCTGCGAGGAGCTATTCATCAAGATCGTTTCACTGACGCTCCTAGCTGCATCCATCGCGCTCTGGTGCATCCACTATGTTTATGGAATCCCCAAGGGAGCAGCAATACCGGAGCTTGCGTCAATAGCGTCGTTCACCCCAATATATTTCTGGAAATACTCAAAGACCTCGCTTTAAGTACACAGTGTTTAGAGTTAATGAATAAACTGTGGAAACTACTTCGTTCCCGCCGTGAAGCCAGGCAGTGCCTTATACAGCTTGAGTATGGGCTTTGACTTGCTTTGCGGCGGGGTATATGTAGGTAGGTGAGAGCCAAGTGCATTAGGCTCAACCTGGCTCAACGCCCAGTTAGTGAAGCAAGGATCCAGTGGGTATGGCCAACAACGCTAACGGAGATAAGTTAGATATCGCTAAGTCTCGTTAGTGGGGAAACGCTATTCCAAGAGCTATTGATGCTAGAGTTCCATAAGTCCTTTTTATTTCCTTAACGTTTTCCTCTAATAGCAATGGGCATTCCTTAAGCTTTCTATCTCCTGAAAGGACTTTGACTGCAAAAGCAAGGCATGTTGCTTCACCACACTTTCTGCAGTTAGTCTTCGGGAGGTATTTGTATAGATCTATGGCGCTGAGCTTGAGGAGCCTCTTTACATCGCTATTGCTTGGAGCGCCGTAGAGCTTTACGTACTCTTTAGCTTTACGTAGCGCTTCATCAACTCCTCTAAGAACTTCTGCAGCATCATTAAGGTTCTCCGCACAGAACGATACTCTTCCATCGCTGTAGACGCCTACAAGCCTATCGAACAGCCTTAGTGTCGCACTGCTCAACTCTTCATCAAACGCCAGCTTCTGTATAGGTACTACGTATGCGAGACCTTTAACAGCGTCTCCAAACGCCTCCTGAGACTTAGCTTCAATACTTACAGCGAATTTGGAGACGGGGCATTTGGCGTGGACAACGGTGACATCATAATTATGGATCTTTGTTTTATAAGTCAAGCGCCCCTCCTCCATATAGACTTCGCTATCGCTACTCATAAGCATCCTCCGCGCGATTTCCTCTATAGGTTACTCAAATCTCGCACTAATAAAGGATAATTAAAGGAGCATTAGTAAACTGAGAGCCCCCTGCCCCGTAATGCTAGGGTTATGCATTTATAGTATTGTAGGAGATGTGGAAGTTCATCAGCCGGCCTACGTACTCCCCTGCCTAAGTATTCTCTCAAGCCACGTCAAGTACTTTTCCTCTAAGTTGAGGTGTTTAAGCTTATTTACGACGGCGTCTACGTCGTATTTGACTCGGATTACTCTAAATTCAAAGCTATCGGGGTCCAGCAATCCGTAGGAAGCCCTAGGATCTCCATCTCTAGGCTGGCCAACGCTCCCAGGGTTAAAGACTGCGGTATTGCGCATAACTATTTTCATAGGTATGTGGGTGTGTCCAGCTACAACTGCATCTACATCTATAGTCCTGCTGCTTAAACTATATTTAGACTGCTTCAGGGAAAGCATGTTGAGTAGAGCGTTGTGAGGCAGATTGGGCTTCATGTAGCCATACAATGGATCACTAGGGCTTCCATGCACTGCATAAACTCTCCTGCTGGCTACGCTAGCGTCGGCAGATATACTTAAGTTCTTCAACCAATAGACCTGCTCTCTAGATAAAAGCTTAAGGGATATGTTTAGCCTAGTGTAGACGCTTAACTCATGTACTTCCTCTCCACACCTGCAATCAACGCCGTGCACTACGGCATAGTCGTGGTTCCCCATAACTATAATGCTCGGCTTTAAATCCTTAATTAAATCCACAACTAAGTGGGGCTCAGGGCCATAGTCCACTAAGTCCCCTAAAACCCATATGTCGCTCCATCCTTTGGAGTCTTCGAGAACAGCTTTTAATGCAGTTAAGTTCCCATGTATATCCGATATAATTAATATGCTCACTCCAACTACCTCGATAAAAACTGCCTGGCTTCACTAAATATTGTTTACGCTGCAGGCAATGGGGGAGGCAAAACAATATATTAACAATACTGAGATTCTAGGAGTATTGAATAGAGGTGTGCTATGTGTATACAATCTTATCGAGTATTTCAAGCATTACTGCTGAAAGGTTGACTGAAGCACTGCCTCCGCAAATACAGTTCCAAGTGAGCTTGCACATGCCTTCCTCACAGCCCTATAGAAGGGATGAAGCAGTAGTAATTCCTTTTGCGCTAACTATATCAACTACTCCACCAGTTGTCCACATAAGCTTGAAGGGGCAGGCCATGATCGTCCCGAGGAGTGATGAAGGCAAGAAGTTGTGTAATCAAATAATTAGTGAAAAGAAAGTTCCAGCGCAATTCATTCAAACAGCCTTCACGAATGTGCTGGCTGACGTAATAATTATTAGTAAAGCACTCGGCGTACCTCCACCGCTTCCACCACTATTTCAACAAGCTATGCAGCAAGTAGGCGAGAGAGAGCAAAGGTATTCGCCAATACAGTAGTGCTTTAAGTAGAGGTAGTGGAGTTGAGATTGCTGCTTATTCACGCGAGAAGGTTTTCATACAGAGTTGTTGAAAAATCATTTGAGGAAGCTGAAGAGGCTGGCGCAGGTGGTGGAGAGTTCAATAATGCTCTAGTGATCTTTACTACAGTTGAGAACGGAGATGACTTAAATGTAGTTAAGAAAGCAGTGAATGAAGTAGTCGATGCTGTAAACGTCGTTAAGCCAACTGAAGTAGTTGTTTACCCATACGCCCACTTATCAAGCAACTTGGCTCCCCCTCTTAAAGCACTCGAAGTACTTGAATTGCTAAGCAAGGAACTCTCATCAATTCTATCAATAGGAGTACATAGAGCTCCCTTTGGCTGGTATAAGGCGTTTCAACTTGAGTGCTATGGACACCCTCTCAGCGAGCTGTCGAAAACCATTAGTCCTGAAGTAGGAGAAGTCCGTAGGCCTGAGGTAAGGAAGGAGTACTTAGTGCTTACTCCGAGTGGAGAAGTATTTAGCCCAGGGGAATTCAATTACTCTAAAGACTATGAGCTAAGAGTGCTAGTTGAAAAAGAAGTTTATGGAAGAGAGCTTGAAGGCGGAGAGAATAGAGTAAACGACTATTGTAAGAAATACGGCTTTGAGTGGGAGTCCTTCAGTGACTACGGCCACATGAGGTATGGACCTCATGCAGCAGCCATTATGGAGGCTGTTGAGGAGTACTCATGGATCGTGGCGAGAGGCCTTGGAATACCCATATTGAGAGTTAAGGGAACCAATACATTTGACCTATCACTTAAGCCAGTCTATGAACACGCTAAGCTATTCGGCGACAGGCTCTACAGCCTTGATGTAGATGGGAGGAAGTACTTGCTCCGCTACGCAGCCTGCCACCAACAGTTCTCAATGATAAAGGACTGGGTAATTAGCTACAGAAACCTGCCCTTAGGAGTGTTTGAAGTAGCTGATAGCTATAGGCTTGAGCAGCGCGGCGAGCTGAACTTATGCTTTAGGACTAGGAAGTTCTACATGCCCGACCTCCACATATTGACCAAGGATCTTGAGCAGGCAGTTGAAGAATCCTTCAAGGTGCAGGCTAAGATACATGAGGAAGCAGCAAAAGTGGGTAGGAGATACGTAGCGCTGTACAACGTCACTGAGGACTTCTTTAAAGAACACTTCGACTACTTAGTTAAATTCGTAGAGAGAGAGAAAAGGCCGGTATTAATATGCTTAATACCTGGAGGAATATACTACTGGGTTCTAAACGTAGAGTACCATGTAATAGACAATGTCGGTAGACCCAGGGAGATAGCTACGTTTCAAATAGATGTCGGCAATGGAGAGAGGTTTGGAATAACTTATGTTGATGAAGGAGGTAGGAAGAGGCATCCAGTAATAATACACACTGCATTAATAGGATCTATTGAGAGGTACATATACATGGTTCTCGACGCAGCAGCTAAAGCTGAGAAAAGCGGTGAGACTCCGCACATACCCACATGGATGTCCCCAATACAAGTCAGGGTAATCCCAGTGTCGAGGGAGGTGCTGGACTACGCAATCGATGTAGCTCGAGAACTGGCTGAGAGGGGGCTGAGAGTCGACGTGGACGACAGGGATGAGTCCCTTGGGAGAAAGATCCGTGACGCAGGGCGCGAGTGGATACCGTACATAGCTGTAGTAGGTAGGAGAGAGGCTGAAACGAGAACCATAAATGTTAGGGAGAGGAGAACAAATGATCAGAGGGCAATGAAGGTAAGTGAGCTATACGAGTTAGTAAGCAGAGAGATAGAGGGCTACCTACAAGTCCCCCAGACCCTCCCAATGCTTGTAAGCCAGAGACCCAGCTTCAACTACTTCACTTAGCTATAGAAGATCAGTCGACGCCGTCCACAGTTACTTCCCTGAGCTCTGCGCTATAGTGATGGATTTTGAGACGTTGAACTCGCTGTGAGTCCTCGGCAGCGCTGTAATGACGTTGCCGGCTTCAGTTTGTCCATGCCTGATCAAACACCGGAGTAGTCCATAGGCACGACTATTGCTTCCCCGCCCATGGGAATTGATGAGAGGAGTGCTGATGATGTGAGAGTAAACAAATGTAGTGACGGGGATGAGCGGCCCTTCATCTCTACACCCTAACGGACGCTATGGCTGCGTTAACTTCAACTGGAGCCAACGACATTGCCCTCTTGAGAGTCATTAGTACAGAGGCCATCACCTCTAGATCTCTTGGCTGGCTCTCCTTAAAACCATGTTAGTTGACGATGCTTCTGAAGAACTCAATTAACTCTACTCCATCCTCAAAGGTTTCTGGCTTAGACTCAAGCGGAAGGTGGGCCGACTCCTCGCCTGAACGGCTATTTGTCGCACAGCTTAATCTCCCAGCCAACTACCTCTGGTGTGTTGAACCCCGCTTTTGCTTGATAGCCTTTTTAGCCTAAAATCCGCGGCTACAACTGATGTTGGCGGGGATAATGATGTGAGTCGGGGCTTTTATGAAGAATTAAGGCTTACCTCCGCATTGATTTAAGTAATTGCCTTAACTGAGCGCTATACACGATTAGTGCTAGTCCCTCGGCCAGCATTAGTGAAGAGAATAGAATTAGTAAAACCGCGTAAGCGTGGTAATGAAGCGCGGGAAACTTAAGGAAGTAGATGAGGCCGAGGATTACGAAGAACCCGCCGGTGAGGCTGAGGATTGTGGAGAAAATGGAATAAAACCTTTTCTTAAAAAAGATGGTGAGAAAGTTACTCAACTTTCATTCCCTTAACCTTCTCCCTCAGCTCATCAACAAGCGCCGCCACTCTTAAAATCAAGTAGAAGCCACCTATAGCCACTATGAAAGCCCCTATGGCCGTAATAAGAGTCGCAACATCAGCTATCACAGCCATACCCCACTACACTCTCTATATTGCTAACTCCTCATATTTAACTCTGCAGCATTCCAGAAACCCTAAGGTCCCACCAACATCCATGAGCTATGAGGGAAAGTTGAAGAGCTGGAAGACAATACGAGTATCAAGAGATCAAAAACAGCCAATAACACTCCAATTAAGGACTTCTTTTAGTTCTTCGTTAAGAAGCCGCCTTTTAAGCTTTAGGCTCGGTGAGGACCGTTACGAAGATCCCTAGACACTATGATGACATTGCTAGGCCTAAACCTAAAGCTTAAATCTGAGGAGGAAGCAGACTGCTCTAAATAATGAAGAACTAAAAGACTATGCTTTGTTGGTTGATGAAGCAAACCCTTATCCCAAGTGCGTGGAGGGTGTCTAAGAGTATGTTCACGCTAGTTTTTGCGGCTTACTTTCAACTTTTCCTCATACTTCGAGTCGATATCTATGAACGTCGTGTTTGCTCTATCTCTCTTTCCCTGTAGTATGGCATTAGTGCCGCCCCTAAGAGCATCATCATTAGATCCACTATTTTCAGCTGCCTTGGGCTCTGATAAGACTTGCCGGACTTCTTTCTGAAAGCGTTAAACGAGGCCGATAGCTTATTCATAAAATACTCCGAGCGTTTCCTTGATCGTTAGGTGGGCTTTTTCCTAACAGCATTTGCAGTAACCATGGCTAGGGCTACTGACGTTAGGAATGCGGTCTTTAGTGTTTTGATGAGTTCTCTCATTCACTCTTCTACGGTTTCGCCCTTTCCCTTAGTGGTTTCGATGTGTTTCCCCTAGGCTTATTGGCCTGTAAACCAGCTATGATCTCTAACATCTCCTTTGCTAATTTCTCCTCGGAAATTCCAATGGTGTGGATAGGCACAAGCCTATGCACGGCTATAAAGTAAAGACTAAGATCTTCTTTAATAACCGTAAAAGTAGGCATTTCTTGCACTTTATGAGCATATTTTAAACAAAAAGTGTTAAGCTAACCCCTCTCTATTGTCAGGAGGTGTCGACCAAGAATTTAATGTAATTTAAACTAAATCGCAATTCGAAGCGCTGTGAAGCACTGCTAGAAAGTGCATGGGAAGTTAAAAGGGCTTGGTAAAAGGTTGAAGGGTAGCAGATTGAAGAGGGCCTAAAAAGCAGGGTTCAATAGACCCAGGCCAGCAGCTTACATGAATCTTTCAAGTAATGCTATTTGCTATTTTCACACGTCTCTTCCCTCAACTTCTAATCAGCCTGCTGAAACCGCCTCATCTACCCTAACCTCGTCTACGACTAGAAGTAGGTTACGTTTAGCTGGACAGGCGTTGACTCGCCCCGAAGTTAGCATGATTGTGCTAATCTGACTTTTTGAGAACTCCAGCATGCTCCCTATATGGGGTCTAGCGTCAGCTGAAGGGATAAAAGAGTGCATGAGCATGCTAAAGCCCGTAATTTTAGAGCGGGTTGATGTGTTGAAAGATTTTATAACACCAATTACACTAACTAATAGCTAGTTTCTCCATCCAACCACATAGATTCACAACGCTGCTACATACATTCTCAACGCTTTCTTTAGTGAATAATGTCATTAAGTCTTCATATGTTCCTGTAATAGTTTTATTACTGAAGTATCCGTAGTAGCCATTAGCGTATCCAGCGAAGATCGTTTCTATATTAGTAAGTTTCCTGCAGTCTAACGCGATCTTCGATGGGGCTTCGCCTGGAAACACTATGAGTCCTAGGCGTCGGTCAATTAAATAAGCTGTAATCACTATGGTTACAAAACGCCTTCCACGGATACTGCCTTGAATTAACCTAGTTGCGTCTAAAGCTTCCGCTATTGATTCAGCTACACGACTGTGCTTTACATCATGAAGTGATTCTATTAACCTCAGCTTCATAAAGGACTCATTTGATATGAACTCAAACTTTTTAATATCATACTCTAAGTTAATTAACTTAGAGTTTCTATATAGTGAGGAACCTTCTATCTCTTTCCATTGAGCATTGCTCATTTCATTTATGATGTTGTCAGCCAACTGCTCTCCAAGCCTAATTACTTCATCATATGTCCGGTTTCTCCTAGTAAACCTTGTTGACACATCTCCAGCAGCACCATTAATGAATACAAAGTCCACTCCACTTTTCTCACTTAATATGTCTTCAGTTACTCCAACGAGATCTCTTGATACGCACGTGTTGTCAGGCCCTAACACTGTAGGGTGAACTCCATAATTTATTACCCCCGCCTTTACTTTATTGCCGCAACACTTAAGGACTGTGACGTTATTATCTATGGGTATGCTTGGATCGTTTCTATTAGTAGCAATGCCTTGGACATTCACCGTGGCCACCACGCATTTAGCTTTCTCCACTCCATTATAGGCTTCTCGAAGAGATTTTTCAAAACCAGATAAAAAGTACTGATAGTAATCTTCATTGAATTCCGTGGAGAACATAGCTAGAATAGGGTCTCTAAATAATGTTGACGGAGCAGAGTGAGTGTGTGTAGCAGCTACTATGATCTCTTGCGAGCCTGTTAATTCCTTAACTATTCTCCGCATGTCATTCACCATCATTTCATCTACGGCAAGAAGATCTACGCTCGTCATTACTAATAGATGATCACCCTTCTCTGATCCATATACGATAGTTTTTATATAGAGGTCGTCAAGTACGCATGCCGATGGCCTTGCTCTCTTGATGTATCCAGCAAGCCTATGTGTACCATTCACAGGAGTTATAGCAGCTTTACCGTACCCTACGTTCATGAGATCGATCCTCGTCCAAAATATCTATTAAACTACATATAGGTCAGAGAAGCTTTAAGCCTATAGTAATATTTATTAATTACTTACGGCTCCTTATCATATGAGGAGAGTGGTATGTCTTCACCTCCTTCGCAGTCTAGAAGAAACTTTCTCAAATTCTTAGGCGCATTTGCTGGTGGAGTAGCTGTTGGCGCTATTGCATCATACTTTGGCATCAGCCCTACACCCGCGCCTGCGCCAGCTGTTACCGGGCCTAGTGCATCACTAGTATTTGCTATTGGTGGGTTTAGGCCCGATGTAGTCAAAGAGAATGTGGCTGAATTTGATAGACAGTGGTTGATCCCGTCGGATAAGAGGACTAGGGTTGAACAATTATCTGGAGACTTAACTGTTGCTACACAGAGCCGGTTGGCCGCAGGCTATCCCCTGGACATAGTATATGCATATCCATACGCAACTGTAACGTGGTCTAAGGCTGGCTGGATCACGCCTATAGATGACATAAAAGCAACTGACATAGTGCCCTACAATATATCAGATGCAGTAAAAGAGATGTACCCAGCCGTCAAAGAAGCGTATACAGTGGAGAATAAGTTGTATGGACTGCCATATTATATATCTGCATATGGATGCATTTTAACCAACGAAGAACTTTTGGATAAAGCAGGTATGTCAGGCGACTATCCATATACGTGGAAGGACATGTACGACTACGTGGAAAGATTAGCCGCTAAGAAAATCACGGAGCATCCGTTGCTACCTTCATGGTATAATGAACCGTTTGGAATCCCGTGGGCGTTCGTCCTTGAAGTAATTAATCAAGGCGGGAACGAAGCTATGTGGGAAGATAAATGGCCCTACCATCCTACATTTGATGTTGGAACGCTGGCCGAAGAAGTTTTAAAGGACTGGAAGCGAGCGTGGGACAATAATTGGGTTCCAAGAGGTGTCTTAACTATGAAGCAAACGGACTACTTAGGCGAGTTCGCTACCGGGAAATACTTCTATAACGTTAATGCGGAGTACTACCTTGGGTATTTTAATGATCCCTCGAGATCTAGAATTGCAAAGAAGGCTAGCATAGTGCCAGCCAAACAACAGCCCTGGGGGCTGTTAGATAGCTGTATCTATGCTCTTGTCAAAAGAAATAGATCGGAAACTGACTTAGAGTACGCTCAGGCATTATTGGAGTTCCTTGGATATAGGGACAGATACGGCAACTACTATGTAGGGAAGCGCTGGATGTTATTTGAGTTTCTAAAGACATGGCCGGCGATATTCCAGGATCCAGAAGTTAGGCTAGTATGGAGTGTTAGGCTCTATAGAGAGGATGATCTAGATGCAGTGAACGGAATACTGGAGAAAGTGATGTTCCCTACAGCGTGGAAAGCAGCATGGTATACTAAGTGGAATACCATAGCTCAAACAGAGCTGCCATTGATATTCACCGGAGAAAAAACTATAAAGGAAGTCATTACTACTTTAAGAAACGAAGCCGAGAGATTAGCAGAGGAAGAGGAAAAAGCAGCATAACTCGTAATTCCACATAACAACGCATACAACAAATTTTTTTACTCCCTCATTCATGGAATTAATTGGTGCCTTGTTTTGGCTCAGCCGTTTCCTAAACGTAAGCTAACGGATGAGCGGTTTGCAATAATCCTGTTGCTTCCATTAATCATAGCTCTCTTCGCTCTTAACTTATATCCCATGGCGTATAGTTTTTGGCTAAGCTTAACAAATACTGACGTAAGCAGGGGAATAAGCAAGTTTATAGGGTTTATCAACTATTACAATCTCGTATTCAAAGATCCTTACTTTTGGCACTCGCTTAGAGTATCATTGCAGTTTACTCTTGAGGCGTCTCTGCTTGCAGTAGCGCTATCTTTAACATTTGCATTAATATTAAATGAATCGTTTAAGGGAAGGCGTATAATTAGAACGATCGCCATACTTCCATGGGCGTTTTCAACTTACGCTGTTGCATCACTAGCCAGATATCTCTTCGCTCGAAGCTATGGATTATTTTCTTCACTATACGTATACCTCGGTTTATCCGATACTCCCGTAGAGGTAGTTACGTCTGAGTCAGCCATCCACATATTGGCGCTCCTATTTGCGTGGAACTATGTGCCATTGGGGGCGTTCTTCCTATTGGCTCAACTCCAGATCATTCCTTTAGATTTATATAATCAAGCTAGGATAGATGGAGCAAGTGCTATTAGACGCCTTAAAGTAGTCACATTACCATTTTTGAGGAGACCTATCGCAATCATCCTACTGCTATTTACAGTCTTTAGCGTTGTTGAAACTACCCTAATAATAGGCTTTACGGGAGGCGGGCCCGGTAAAGCTACACAGACGTTAACTTACTGGGCTTATGCCAAGACATTCATGGATTATGAATATGGATATGGGGCGGCAATATCGTGGTTTCTCATTTTAATAGCCATGGCTCTAGGCGTCCTCTACTACTACGTCTTGAATAAGTTAAAGTTGTGAGGTGTGGATATGTGAAGAAGGCGCTGCTCATAATAGGTATAGTATTCGTAGTATTATGGTCTATTATACCAATATACTGGGCTCTCAACATATCTTTAATGTATCATTTCGAAGTCTATAGTGTGCCAGCTCACTTATTTCCAGAGCACCCGACTCTATACAATTACCTGCGCTCCCTAGGATTCAGCGTATTTAACCCATTTACAAATAGAGTAGATCCCCCTGTCGGATACCCTATAAGAGAGGCGTTAATCAACAGCTTTGTTGTTGCCAGCATGGTCTCACTAATCACTATTGCTATAGCTACGCCAGCTGGATACGCTCTTGGCAGGTATAGAACTAGACACAGCGGGTTGCTGACTGCTCTCTTACTAGGATCTAGAACGTTGCCGCCAGTTTCTATTCTAATACCTCTATATATAATAGGGTTAAGGTATAGGCTTCTCGGCACTACTCATGGAATCACAGTAATGCATTTAGCCTTAGTGCTTCCTCTAACAACTTGGATACTCATGGGCTTCTTCTCAACATTTCCATCAGAGATCGAGAAAGCTGCTAGAGTTGATGGAGCAACAAGACTTCAAGCAATAGTTCGCGTAGTGATCCCTACAGCCTTGCCAGCCATAGTATCAGCAGGTTTACTCAGCTTCCTCTTCTCATACAATGAGTATTTATTCAGCTGGGTATTTACCAGTGGCACTCCAGCGCAAACAATACAACCTACATTAGCTTCGATGTGGTTTATGATAGGGGAAATAAATATTATGGCTGCAGCCACCATACTTTCGCTAATAGTCCCAGTAGTGATTTCACTATACTTCCAAAAGTACATTATTCAAGTGAGATTGGTCGATCCATATGCTTTAGCATTCGAATAAGCAATGTGTAAAAACATAAAAACTTTTTTAAGACAAGTTCACAAAGTCTTTAAGAGGGGCTCTAAGTGGTCGAAGTAAGGCTAGAGCATGTCACGAAGATCTTCGGGAAAACAATTGCTGTAAACGACTTAAACCTAGTTGTCCGTGATAAAGAATTCTTTGTATTACTTGGCCCCTCCGGTTGCGGAAAAAGTACTACACTAAACATAATAGCCGGCTTAGAGAAACCTACTAGCGGAAGAGTATACTTTGATGATGAAGACGTGACTTTTTTGCCGCCTGAAGAAAGAAATATCGCTATGGTATTTCAAAGCTATGCGCTATATCCTACTATGACTGCCTACGATAATATAGCTTTCCCGCTTAAAATAAGGCGTTTGCTGCGGGATGAAATACATAAGAGAGTAAAGGAAGTAGCCGAAATGCTGCACATAGAGCATTTATTGGATAAAAAGCCTCATCAGATGAGCGGTGGAGAACGCCAACGCGTAGCTCTCGCTAGGGCTATAGTTAGACAGCCTAGGTTATTCTTAATGGATGAACCCCTCTCTAACATAGATGCAAAACTTAGAATAACTGCCAGAACCGAGCTCATAAGGCTTCAGCGAAAACTTGGAGTTACGACAATTTATGTTACGCATGATCAAACTGAGGCGTTTACCATGGGCCATCGCATCGGAGTTATGTTCAATGGATGTCTCCTCCAAGTAGGCGATCCTTTAGAGATCTTTGAACGCCCTCACAATACTGTTGTTGCAGGATTCGTTGGTATACCGCCAATGAACTTTATCGAGGGCCACATAGCTTATGATGAAAGACTTGGCAAGTACTACTTTAAATGGAATGAGATCATTTTAGAAGTCGGGGGCGATATAACTGAGAAAATAGGCGGTCATGGAAAAACGGTGATCGCTGGGATTAGGCCGCAAAACTTACAAGTCATTAAGAGCGAAAGCTATAGTAAAATAGGTATAGCGTTTAAGGCTAAAGTCTATACTGTAGAGAGACTTGGGACAGAGTCAGTAATTACCGTAGACATTGATGGAGAATTGTTAAGAGCCGTTACTCCATCAGAGTTGACGCTAAGTCCTGATGAAGATGTTGTAGTTAAAATAGTTAATCCGCAGAAAGTCATATTCTTTAATAAAAACACAGGGGATTTAATCACGTAGCTAATAGCTTTTAAAAACCGCAAACTTGCTTTTATTAAATGTCTCGCGAATGATATCAAGGGTAGTCTTTGAGATAGAAATCCCTGATTGCCTAAGCCCTAAAATGATGCCTCCTAATACTGGTGGAAGAACAGGCTTCCTTACATTAGCGTATGGCAAGCTTTCATTTACTTTTTCCATGAATGCTTTAATGAATACTGGTGAGTTGAATACGTTACCGGAATAAGATAGTGTGAATGAATTGCTGAGTAAGCCAGCTCTTTTTGCAACGGCATATGTCATTAAGACTAGCTCGTTAGCGGCGTCTCTTATAATCTCAAGAGATTGTTTGTCGCCTTTTTCGGCAAGCTTTGCAACTATTGATGTGAGCTTAGCGATTCTTCCTACATCAATTTTCTTAGAGTAGAATTTATAAAATAGTTCATCGATGTCACTAGCTCTATACATGCTCAATAGTTTTTTACCGATTTTTTCCGTGAGTTTAGAAGGCTCTCCCCGCCCATCAATAGATTTGATAAATGACCTTATCGCTTTGTGCGCAATGTAGAATCCTCCACCTTCATCGCCTAGGATATACCCTCTGTCGCCACTCATCACTACATTACCAAAGGGATCTTTTGCTATTGCAAATGACCCTGTTCCAGCGTAGACTACGATACCGCTTTTCCCGCCGAGCGCGCCTTCTAGTGCCAGGATTTTGTCGTCAACAATAATTACTTCGCATTTGCATGCGCTGAACTTTTTCCTCAAAGCGTTTACTAATGGAGGTGAGTAACCCGTTAATCCGAAAACTAAGCTATGTATATTGTCGTATACGTTGCTTTTAGCCAAGCAATCAAAGATCTTGATATACATCGCGTAAAGTCTTTCCACAACTCTATTTACGCCTATAGCGAATGGATTTCCGTGAGGGCCTGTGCCTTTAAGAACTATCCTCCCATGTTCATCCGATATGGCGAACTTAGTTGATGAAGCGCCGGAGTCAAACGATCCTATGAGCACGTGAATCCCCAGTGAATTAAATAGAGAGTGACTTATGTATATATGAGTCGTGGTGTTAATGATGGTTTGTTGGAGGGAAAGGCTTGAGTATTTTCTTAAAAGGACTGAAAAAGGCTTAATAGTGTCAATTCAAGCGTCTAAAGGTGAGCCATTCTATGGTGTAAAGTATGCAGAGGCTTTTGCAAAAGCCGCTAAAATCGGCGGTGCTGTAGGAATTAGAACAAACGGCGTTCTATACATAAAGGCGGTTAAAAAGACCGTTGATCTCCCGGTCATAGGTATATACAAGAAGCTGTATAAGGGCTTTGAAGTATACATAACTCCTACGAAAGAGGAGGCTGAGAAAATAGCGTTAGCTGGTACGGATATAATAGGGATAGATGCAACTCTTCGAAAAAGGCCGCGCGGCACTTCTCTAGAGAAACTCATAAAATACATTAAATATGAGTTGAACACTCCAGTATTAGCTGATGTTTCAACAATTGATGAAGCTATTCAAGCCTGGAGATATGGTGCGGATATTGTGGCAACTACGTTGAGCGGATATACAGAGTACACTAAGCATAAGTTAAATGGGCCGGACTTCGAATTAGTAGAATGCATTGTAAAGAAAATAAGTGTGCCAGTGATTGCGGAAGGCAGGTTCTGGACTCACGAAGACTTTAAGAAAGCACTTGAGTTAGGCGCTCATGCTGTAGTGGTAGGGACAGCAATAACTCGACCCCACCTCATAATAAAGAAGATTGTAGAAGGCCACGTTTACTAACTTGGCGCTTCTTATTCACCAATTCTTTTTAATGAAGTGCTTATTGAAGCTAGGGAATCAGAAGTACTCTAATGAGATTTAAAAAGTCTTCAACGCGGCTTGTGCATTAAATACCCTCATGAATCGCCTCTACCGTTAAGCACCGTTACTTTAAACTACTCCCGCATTGGATATCTGAGAGTTACGAAGACTTAGAAAGTCAATTGTACAGCCCTACGAATCGAGACGCTATACGCTCACCCATGAATGCGGGGTGATTGAAGTCTTAGCTAACTACTTTATCATATTGATCACAGATAATGTTAGCAAAGTGTTAGAAGGAGGTTCACTAACTTCTAAAGTAGTTCTTAGCGTCCAGTTAATGGGACTCCAGCAAATGGCTAGGCCATGAATAAACCTATGGCCCGAAGAAGGTTCTCTCTATCCCTGGGGAGGATGGATAACTATGAAATACTTAAGTACTTAAGGGAGGAGCTTTCAATTCATAGAAGGGAAGGTGGGCTTGTTTGAGTAAGGTGTTGTGGAGTCCGTGGAGGCATGACTACATTAAGTCTTTCTCTGAAGGAATGGTTCGCGAGTGCTTGTTCTGTAGGCTGGCTCAGTTAAGCGATGACTATGCCTACATACTCTATAGGGGTAATAAAGCCTATGTAGTGTTGAATGCCTATCCATATAACAGCGGGCACTTAATGATAGCTCCCTATAGGCATGTGGCGAGCATAGATGAATTAGACGATGAGGAGTTAATTGAAGTAGCCAAGCTAGTGAGGCTTTGCATCAATGTATTAAAGAAGGCTTTGAAGCCGGATGGACTTAACATTGGAGTAAACATAGGTAGGGCAGCTGGGGCTGGAGTTGAAGGACATGTACACGTTCACGTGGTTCCGCGATGGATAGGGGACAGCAACTTTATGCCAATTACTTCAGGCTACA
Organism: uncultured Sulfolobales archaeon; assembly: GCA_938045475.1. Classification (GTDB taxonomy): domain Archaea; phylum Thermoproteota; class Thermoprotei_A; order Sulfolobales; family Desulfurococcaceae; genus JANXDZ01. The sequence continues at coordinate 126,205 of CALIML010000001.1, read as the reverse complement.
AACCACTCCCAATAGCTTTAACTGAAACTTATGGGTTACTCAAGGAGGAGTTTAAGGGAAAGAGCTTTAATTCAATAAGCAAGCTGAAGGCTTCTTAAAGCCGCCGACTCAATTCCTGAATACACGGCTGATCTATTATGAGCATAAAATAACTTCACTTATGCAACGTGATGGATGAGCTTGCGTTTATTAGTTGCTTTGAAGCCAGATAGTTACCTTAAGCCCTAGATTCCGTTGACTCTGTTCAAGGCGTGTTCAACAGCCTTACTGGAGGATGAGTGGGCCGCTCTGCTATTGTAAAGATAGCATAGATGGGTTGAGAAGCACTACTTTAACTCTCTAAATGCTGTCAAGAGGTGTTACTCCAAACATCGTGAGGCCGTGTGCTATGGATTTCTTTACTCCGAGAACTATTGCTAGCTTAAGAGCTCTATACGACTTGTCTTCTTCATCTATTATGCGTTCGCTCTCATACCACTTATTGAAGTAGTCAGCCATCTTTACAATGTAGTTACCGAGAATCTCTGGGCTTAGTTTATCGGCTGCTTCTGCCACTACTTGCGGATACTTCATTACTAGCCAGGCTAATTCTTTAATTACTTCATTCCTTGCATAGCTGTAGTCTATTAGGTCCCATTCAATGCCGCCGACCTTCTTAAGTATGTTTGATGCACGGGCGTGAGTGTACAGTATGTACGGAGCACTATTACCGCTTAAGTCAAGGACTCTATTGAGGTTGAAGTTCAATGGCTTAAGGGGATCGTAGCTAGCCATGGAGAATCTCGCTGCTGCAACAGCAATGACCCAGGCTATTCTAGCTCTATCGCTTTCACTTAAGTCCTGCCTCCTCTTGTCAACTTCATCCTTAGCCTTCCTGTAGAGCTCTTCTAAGAGCCAGTCTAGAGTCACTATCTGATACCTCCTACTGCTCATCTTTAGGCCAGGCACCGTAACCATTTCATATATATAGGTAATCAAGTTTTCAGCCTCCCTCACATACCCCAGTGCTAGGAGAGCCAGCTTCAGCTGTGCTTGCGGAAGCCTCTGCTCAGCGCCAATAACATTAATCACTAAGTCCGCGTTTGAGTCTACGAACTTATAGATGCTGTACGCTATGTCTTTAGTTGTATACAAGAGAGTTCCATCACTTCTCTTAATGACTAATGGAGGGATCTCGCCTCCAATATCTATGTCAAGCTTCTCCAAGACTTGTTGTGAAGCGATTCTTCGAACGTCAAGGGCGTCAGCGCCCTTGTACTTTATGTAGAGAGGCGAGCTAAGAGCCTTAGAGACTACTTCATTAACCAGCCCGCTCCAAACTAAGTCGCTTTCATAATCCCACTTATCGAATTCCACTCCAAGCTTGCTTAAAGTCTTGCGGATCCCGGCTAAAGCTCTATCAACTACTTCTCTAACAAGGCTCTTAGCCCACTCCTCCCCCCTCTCGTACGATGACATTATCATCAGTACCTCTTCTTCAGGATCCCGTTCATGCTCCATTAAGGCCTTGCTCGCCTCATCGAAGAGCTCTTTGTCCGCCTCCCATAGCTTGCCTAGGCTTGCCGCAATTTCATCAGCTCTCTTCAACAACTCTCTGTACCTCTCCTCCTCTGATTCGCTGAGTTCACGTGATTTAGATTCGATCTTTAGCTTACTTAGCGCGTTCTTGACGTTTCTTAACTCAGTGAGGAGGTTTGTAAGAGCGTAAAGCTTGCCCAGCCACTCATCGGGCTTAGCACTTTCAGGAGGCTTTCTACCTATCAACTTATACCCAAAGGCTAAGAGCGCTACTTGTCTTCCAGTATCATTTATGTAGAACCTTCTTTGAACTAAGTGCCCTCTGTTAGCGAGCAATCTATATAGAGTGTCTCCGAGGAGGGCGTTTCTACCGTGCCCTATGTGGAGCGGGTGTATTGGATTAGCGCTGGTGTGTTCAATAACTACTCTAAGAGTCTTTTTACTTGGGACATAGCCGTAGTTTTCAACGTTTCTCACAGAGCTTATCGTCACCTTAGCAATGTATTCTGCGTTGTAGGTTACGTTTAAGTAGCCTGAAACAGCTTCAGCACGCAGTAAGCCGGGTAAATCGCTTAGAAAGCCCCTAGTTTCTTCAGCTAGCTGAGAGGGCTTAAGGCCGAGTTTTTTAGCGTACTTATGTAGAGCTATCCCTAGATCGCCCATTTCTCTACTCGGGGGCTCAACTACTTCACTCATTAATTCACCGAGCTCTACAGTTAGGCCTCTCTGGGATAGTGATCTATGGATCCTTAATGAGAGCTCCTCCACTATTGAACTATAAGGATTCCGTGGATCCACTTACACCACCTAGTCCTCCAATACCCAGCTAGGCGGTTCACGGAGGCGTTCAACCATCGATTCCCTCAACTGCCTATTAAGCGCGCTCTTGTTAAAGCATACGATGCTCCACGTACACGACGTCTTAAGTGAAGCAGCTGCAACTCCGTACTGCAGTGCTTTCCCAACATCCTTGCTCTCTAGGAAAACTGAGTTAAAGAATGCTGCAAGAGCGTCTCCAGCACCAGTAGTGTTAACTACTCTGTGAATAGGCTTAGCTATAGCGTAAAATACTTCGCTGCTAGTTATGGCGTATGCACCGGCAGCTCCTTTCTTTACGACGACTATTTCAACGCCCATGTCTATGAGTTTCTGCGGATCTCCCTTCGTTAAGTCCAATGCCTCCCTCCTATTTAAGAAGACTACGCTAGATGACTTAACTGCCTCCACTGCTTTCTCCCTATTAATCGCTAACCCAACCCCAGGATCGTATGTTGAGAGCACCCCGAGGCTCATGGATCTTCTAAGGATCTCTAGGGATACATTTGGATCAGCTCCAGCTATGTGTATTAGGCTAACGCTGCTCAATAGATCCTTTGGAACATCGTTGGGCGTGAGGAAAGTATTGACTCCTCTATATCTAATCAATGTATTTTCAGCCCTACCCTCTACTACTAATGCTACAACCAGGCCCGGCAATCCATCAATTCTCCTAACATAAGTTGTGTCAACTCCCATATTTACGACTTCAGACAGCACGTAGTCCATGAATGGATTGGCTGAAGTTACTCCAACTAAATGAGAGGCATGTCCATAGCTTGCTACAGCCGTAGCATAGTTTAATGCAGAGCCCCCTGGGCTCAGTATGGCTTCATTAGCTATAGCTGAGTCGCCGCTGCTTGGATACCTACTTAAATATAGGTATACATCTACATTTATGTTGCCTACAGCTACTTGAGCATACTTAGCTTCCTTCACTTGCCTCCTCCCGCAAGCCACTCCTTGAGTAGTGATGGATAAACATTCTTCCTGCCCTTCTTCTCCTTAACTAAGTCCCATTCATTAATTACTTTTACTGCTTCATTAGCTACTCTTATGGCTTCATCAATTCCTGCATCAGGAATGAATTCCCCCGTATCCCTATTAGCTATTGCTGCACAAACCATTCCAGCTCTAAAGCCATACAGGTTGGATAAAGTGAATAATAGGGATGCCTCCATTTCAAAGTTCAATACATTAACTCTCCTTAAATGATCTATGAACCCCCTCAATGCTGGAGGGATGTAGTCTCTGAAGCCAGGTCTCTCCTGTCCTACGTAGAATGAATCACTTGATGCAGACAGCCCCACGTGATATCTTGCTCCAATGCCTTCAGCAGCCTCTATAAGGGCTAGGACTACTTCATAGCTAGCTAGAGCTGGGTATTCAGGCATTACATAGAGCTTGCTTGTTCCCTCAAGCCTTACTGCACCAGTTGATATAACTATGTCGCCGGCTCTTATCCATTTGTGAAGAGAGCTCGTTGTACCAACTCTTATGAATGTATCAGCTCCTACTCTAAGCAACTCCTCAACGGCTATAGCTGTTGAAGGAGCTCCTATGCCAGTGCTAGTGGAGCTTATTAAGACTCCTCTATACCTCCCAGTGTAAGTAGTGAATTCTCTGTGAGATGAAACATGCCACGCCTCATCCCAGAAGCTAGCTATCCTCTTAACTCTCTCAGGATCCCCTGGGAGGAGGACGTACCTAGATACATCGCCTGGCTTAACTCTCAAATGATATTGAAGACCCTCCTCGCTTTCAGGACTTTCAGCAGACTTTGGCTTCAATTAAGTCCACCTAGAGCTAACTAGTTTAAAAGTAGTAAAAAGTTATCTCCAAAGCACTCTGCAGCAAAGTATTAGAGTGGTAGAGCGGCTTGAAGCCAACTACAGTTGCTTTAACTAACGTAGCTACGCTTTTTGATGGAGAAAGCGTTGTTAGAGGAGTAAGGATAGTAGTAAGTGGCGGAGTAGTTGAGTGCATTGGATCACACTGCATTAGCAAGGGCAGAGCCATCGATAAAAAGCTCGTGGCAACTCCGTCCTTAGCTGATGGCTACATATCCTTAATCGATGTAGCTAGCAGGCTTGGCTTAACTGCAGACAACCTATCCAACAGTGATTACATAAAGCTCCTTAAGACGGTGTGCCTTGAAGGATTCACGCATGGAGTAACTGAGGCTACTGTTGAGCTGGAGCGAGCAACTGATCGAAGCTCAATCGATTTGCCTAAGGAGTGTAGGCACATCCGCGTAAAGCTCGTTTCAAGCGAATCAGCGGCAGCTAGAGCAATTGACTTAGATTTCGCAGAGCCGGGTGAGTTAATTGAACTAATAAGTAGTGCGGGAGAAGTATATTTAAAGCTATCGCTGACTAAGAGCACTCCAATACTCTTCAGGAAAAAGACTGGGCAGTGGCCTCTTGAGTTCTTAAACAATAAGGGCTTACTTAGTGGAAGGCCTTTCAAGTTGGTCTACGCAAATTACATAACTTCCAGAGAGATAGAGATAATCTCAAGGCACTCAAGTAATATTGAAGTACTGGTGTCTCCATCGAAGACCATGGTGTCTGGAGCAGGGGGCTTTGCCCCAGTATACGAGCTAGCTGCAATACATGGAGTAAGGGTTAGGCTTTCTTCAAGTGGTTTAACTAAGAATATGTTGAGCGAAGTTAGAGAGCTCCTCCTATTAACAAATTACTTATACCAGGATGATAGGTTTAAAGCACTAATGGCTCTTAAAACATCCATAGCTAATAAAGTTCTTGAGGGGAAGAAGGCTTCAATGAATCTATATAGTGAGTGCGTGGACTCAACAGACCCCATTAAATGCCTAGTAATGAATTCCCCCAAGCCCTACATGGGTTTGAGGACTTGAGAAAGCACGGAATGTATAGTGAGTCTAAAAGGCATAGTAGATTCTAAGCAAAACTAGGCTCAAATAATCAGTATATGAGCTATAAACCTAAGGTGAGGCTCGTAGATCCCAGGGGCACCTCGTCTACTTGCCCCATGTGTGGAGGTCATGTAGTGAAGCTCCGAAAAGGGCAAGTAGTGAAATGCTCTAGGTGTGGCTTAACCCTAAACAAACAACTGTGCGGTGCCATAAACTTGTACCTCAAGATGCGTGGCTTTCCAGGGGCCGAGCCCCTTCTGCAGAGCGATAGTAAAGAAGATGATCCCTCTGTGGGAGGAGCGGATGAGGCTTCTGGGAAGGGTTGCTGCGAAAGGAGGGGAGGGCGATGAGTCCAAGAGGGGGAGAAGCCTGATGAACCCCAAGGGTCTAGCGATTGATACCATTAGGCATCAACAGCTATGAGGCCCGAGCGCCATTAACGCGTGAATTCCAGTAAGCTTCTCTGCCTGCCGCGGGCCCCGGCTTTCTTAGCTAAATACCACTTTGGAGCTATATCCTTTATAGAACTCCAGCTCCTCCTAATGATTTGAGGAGGGTTTTCGTAGGTTTCATACGCTTTCCTTAACCATTCAACAGTCTTTGGATCTCTGGAGTAGCCGCTGCCTATGTCGCCGTATGCCTCCTTTAGCCCAGATATAGCTAGATCCCTATAGTGTTTCGCTATAATGCTTGCTGCAGAGACTTCAACGTACTTGTAGTCAGCTCTTTCCTCAACTATTACTTCAGCACATGGATAGGCCTTCTTTATGTACCCGACGCTTTCTCTAAAGCCCCTAACCATGTCTATGACGACTCTTTTAACGGAGTTAGCGTCGATAGCAGTAGCTAATGCAGTGACGCCTGCCAAGATCTTCTTCCACTCCAATACGTTCAAGTTCCAAAGATCTATTTCGATGGGGGAAGCAGTGATGATTAACGTAGCGAGGGATTGCTTCACTATACTTGGAACTAGCTGTGAACGCATTTGGGGGGTTAGGAGCTTGCTGTCCACTACTCCAAGATCCTTTAAATACTTTAGATTGCCGAGAGGAATAGCCACTAGAGCTATAAACATATCCCCTATTACCGGGCCTCTTCCAGCTTCATCAACTCCTATTGTTATAGATATACCTTCACCCAAGTGGTGTATTCCCTCAGATAACTAGGTAGATCGCTTAATTTAACGTGCCTCCCATCACTGGCGATAAATGCTTCAACAATTACGTGCTCTACTTTAAACCCTGAAAGAATCTTGAGCACTCTCCTATAGTCTAAAACTCCTTGTCCTGGAACCACGTGGTCTACAACGTCTTTAAAAGGCTTTGAGTCAACAACTATGACGTCGTGTAAGTGCACTACCTTGGTTTTCTCATTGAAGGTGCTTAAGGCGTGTGTAAGAGCATTGTAGTAGTCGCTATAGCGCTCCTCATATAGATCTATGTAGGACGTATAGAAATGACCTACGTCTAGTGCAAGGCACTCCATGGAGTTAGAGAGTTGAGATAAGAACTCTAAGTGTGATGAAGCTCCTCTAGGCATGTTCTCTACGCAAATAGGGACTCCGCTTCTTTTACTCCACTCACTGAGCTCATATAGTGATTTTACAGCTGACTCAATTACTTTATCCCAATTTGCTTTAATTAATACTCTACCCATCGAAGTCTGGCTATGCAAGTGCGCGACTACGTACTTAACGTCATATTTACCTACCACTAGATCTAGGTTCTTAATCACTACATCTATCGAAGTCCTTCTAACGTCTTCTATTGGGGAGGCTAGCGCTAGATCCCTCCATGGAGCGTGGAGAGCTATTAAGCCACCGTTTTCCACGAGTGTGTTGAGAAGTACTTCAAATGATTCCCGTTCGCTAAAAGGCCATGGGTAGTCAATGCTTACTTCATACAAGTTGTAGCCTTGTTCAATAAGGATCCTTGTAAAGTCCGGGATCCTTTGCTCACTGCCAACAGCTCCCTTAACAGTTCCATACCATACAGATATTCCTGCATTTGGCGTAATCAAACTCCCCCTTCAACGCACTTAATAGTATGTCGATACTCGATAAATAAAAGCCTTCGCATACGTAGTTAAATCAGTTGAGTGCATAAAAGTAGCAGGTATACCCTTAGATCTAGCTAAGAGCTTTGAAACTTCTTCTATCCAGCCATTAAGTTCATAAGTTTCCGCAACTTCAGTAAGCTGAAGAAGCTTTAAGCCTATGCCCCATGCGGATTAAGCTAGCCCGAATGAGCGTGGGTTAAAGAAGTAGATTTAGAGTCTTCAACCGCCCACCTCGAAGACCCCCCATGAAATGAGGGGGGAAGGTCTGGCGCAAAGAAAGTTAACGCTAGGTCAGAGCGGTGTTAAGCAGCTTTTCTATGAAGTAACGCTAGTCCCCCGCCATTACTTCAAGGACTATCAGTGCAGAGGTCATAACTTATCGCTATACCTCCAGCACTTCACCCTCCTTGAACCAATGACTATTTGTGGAGGAAGTTTTTCAAAGCATTTATCGGTCCTGAAATTGCATAAGTTAATGAATGGACAGCCTGTCGACGCTTCTTCAAGGGATTCCTCAATTTCCCTAAGCTTAGATGCTTCAATGAGTACTTTAGTGTATGGATGAAGTGGTTCCTCCAGTACTTCGTGCACAGGTCCTTCCTCTACTATAGTTCCATGAGACATTACTGCAAGTCTTTCACTCAAGTAACTTGCAACATTTATGTCGTGAGTGACTATTATGTAGGATAAGTTGAATACCTCCCTCATCTCATTTAGGAAGTTCAGTATTTGGGCTTGAGTCGATATATCTAGGGATGATGTAGGCTCATCAAGCAGTATTAGCTTAGGCTTAGTTACAAGCGCTCTAGCTATAGCCACTCTCTGAAGCATGCCTATGCTTAAATCCCTTGGATATAGCTCTAGAACCTCCTCAGGGAGCCCAACAACCTTTAAAATATGTCTAGCCCTCTCATATCTATCGCTCTTACCTACCTCTAGGGCTCTTAAAGGCTCCGTCACACTACTAGAGATCTTCATTCGAGGGTTAAGTGATTGGCTGGGCTCTTGAGGTACGTAGCCTATTTCAGCCATAATTCTCTTTTTCAACTCGCCTTTTGCGCCATGTACATTCACCCCTCTATATATCACTCCACCCTTAGAGGGCTTGAGGACGCCCACTATGGTTTTAAGCAATGTAGTTTTCCCACTGCCGCTGCCGCCGACTATTCCAAGTGTTTCCCCTTCACTTAGCGTAAAGCTTACGTCAGCGACAGCGCTTCTAACTCTTGACATTATATCAGTGAACTTTCTTACAATTCTATAGCTTACATACAGATCTATTACTTGAAGCAACGCGCTGTCGCTCACTGAGCATACCTCCAACAAGATACCTTGTGCTGGGGCTCAAATTCAATGAGCTTAGGCGCTTTATAGCATTCATTAAATCCCACTGGACACCTAGGTCTGAATCTGCAGCCCTCTGGATATGATGTAGGTGATGGGGGGGATCCTGGAATTGTACTCAAGATCTCTCGGGAGCCGAGCTTAGGTATAGCTTTGAGAAGCAGTTGAGTATATGGATGCAGAGGGTTGCGAAGCACTTTGCAGGCAGCGCCTTCTTCAACTATTGTGCCAGCGTACATTACAGCTATGTAGTCGCATATGGTGCTTGCTAACGCAATGTCGTGAGTTATGAATACTAACGTTAAGTTAAGCTCTCTCTGAACTCTCTTCAATAAGCCGGCTACAACCCCCCTTAAGTACGCGTCAAGACTGCTCGTGGGTTCATCAGCTACAATGACTTTAGGAGTTGGGGCTAGAGCTAATGCTATAGCAGCCCTCTGCTTCATCCCGCCGCTTAATTCATGGGGGTAGTAATCAATAACTTCCAGCGGTAATTTAACTAGTTTCAACAGCTCTCTAGCTTTCCCCAACGGATTCCCCCCCGCTCCGTAGTGATGCTTAATCACTTTAACTAACTGCTCACCTATAGTTACGTAAGGGTTTAGGGCGCTGGAAGGATCTTGAGGTATCCTTGTCACTATCCTTCCTCGAACGCCGTTGTAGTTAGTTTCATCTCCTCTAACTACAACGCGTTCCTCAACTTCTAGGTATCCATTAGTGTAAGCATATGTGGGCAGAAGACCTGCAATGGCATTACCTAAAGTGCTCTTCCCGCACCCGCTTTCACCTATAATACAGTAGGTAGTGTTCCTCCAGACGAAGATATTTATTGAATTCACAACCCATAGTACTTCATAGTCATACTCGTAGCCTATGCTTAAATCAATGGACTTTATTGATGCTTCTAAAACCACAGCTTCCACCTCCTCTTCAACTGGGGATGCATCTCCTCATAGATGGAGTCTCCAATTAAGGCGAAGCCCAAGGCCATGAGTACTATGAATAGTCCAGGTAAGAACGGGATCCACCAGTAGTTGAACATGTATCGAACTCCATAACCCAGCATGAGCCCCCAATCAGGCTCCTCTATAGATGTCGTGCCCACTCCCACGAGGAAATTTATTGTTGCCAGCTCTATTACTACAGAGCCAGCGTCTGTAAGTGCTTGAATGAATACAGGGCTCATTATATTTGGCAATACGTGTCTAAGAATAATGTATGTGCCCGGCAGTCCATAGTGCTTAGCTAAAACTATGAAGTCTAAGTCCCTTATCGCCCTAGCCTGTAAATATGCGAATCTACCATACCAGGACCACCAGCTTACGACGAGGGCTAGGGAGACAGTTAAGGCACCGCGCCCGAACAATATGATGAAAACCAATGCTAGTAGAATGCTTGGTATAGCTAAGAAGAGCTCAGTAACGTACGATAAAGCTCTTTCAACAAACCCCCTGTAGTACGCTGCTACTGCTCCAAGAAATAGGCCTATTGAGAGACTTAAAATTATCACTATAGTTGTTTGAACTAAAGCCCTAGAGGCTCCCATGAGTACTCTTGTAAACATGTCCCTCCCAAGATCGTCTGTTCCAAACACATGTCTCAATGAAGGACTCTGGAAGCTTTCGCCAACAACTCTAAAACCTATGTCCCAGCCATATATTAATGGTAGTAGGCTTCCAGCAATTCCCGCTAGTAAAATAGCGGCAGTTATTATCAAACCCGCCCTGAATGCAGATCTCTTCCTCCACACAGTGATTAGAAACGCCTGTATGCTCATAGATTTAAGTGCTCCCTTGATCACTGCATAGTCACCCTGGGATTTACTAGGGCTTGCACTATGTCAGCTGCAGTGTTAGTGACTACGTACACTAATGTGACTATTACGAGGGCCGCTGTAATTAATGGAAAGTCGTTTGCTGGAATAGCTTTCACCAGCAAGCTGCCTAAGCCCTCTCTCCCAAAGACGTATTCAACAGCCATAGCGTCTATGAGGCTGTATGAGAAGAACAGCCCAGTTGCTTGCACTAAGCTAGGTATAAGCCCCCTCAACGCATATCCATAGACTACGGTTTTTCTAGGCAATCCGAGAGATACAGCTTCTCTAACAAACTCCTCTTGAAGAGCTTCAGATAGACTTATTCTAGTTACTCTAGCTATTGCCCCAATGGGGTAGAGAGATAGCGCTAGTGCTGGAGGAATAATTCTTGTGAAGACATCTAAGAATATGTCCAACCTACCTTGAAGCAGGCTATCAACTAAGTATAGTCCAACGCGCTCCACAAGCTCTCCCCTAAAGCTATCGGATATCCTGCCATATGTTGGAACGTTAAGCGAAGTAAATGCCAGGAGCATGGCTAAGCCTATCCAAAACCGAGGAGTATTTGAAAGAACTATAGATAGGGAATTTATGGCTGCATCAACTCTACTCCCTCTGTAAAGGGATGAATATATCCCGAGGAACAGCCCAACGGGTATCGATGTAATGAAGCTAACTAACAGTAGCTCTAGCGTACTAGCGAAATTCCTCATAACTAATGAAAAAACGCTTTGCTTAAATCGAATTGATAAACCCCAGTTGCCGCTGAAGAATCTCAACACATGTAGGAGGAATTGCACGTAAATAGGTTGATCTAGGCCTAGTTCAACTCTAGCCTTAGCTATAGCTTCACTAGCTAGAGGACCCCTAGGCCTGCCGGCCCATACATAGGCTGGATCCCCGGGGGCTAAATATATGAATACATAGGTTATTATTGAGATGCCGAGGACTATGGCTATTGAGAAGATAATCCTCTTAACCACGTAGCTAAGCGTTACACCCATTCCTTAAGTCTTCACCTCAACGTACTGGAAGAAGATCACGTAGGAGAAAAGCGGGTTAAAGGCTTCCTCCCTAAGCACTAATTTACCTCCATCATATACGTATACGTGCGCCATATCCCATAGATTAATCGCTATGGCATTGCTGAATATCATTTGCGCAGCCTTTGTGTAGAGCTCCATGGATTTAGCCCAATCCACTCCCTCTAGTACGAAGGCTTCATCTATTATTTGAGAGTACTCATCGTCTTCATAGCCAGCCCAATTCCATTCCTTGTCGTCCTTGTGGAATATGTAGTAGTATTCATAGGGTGAGAGGTATGTAGGCCACCAATCGTTAATTATTAAGTGCGGAGCTTCATTAGGGTTAACCCAGACACTAGAGCCTCTCTCCTTTACAAACTCCCAGGGAAGGGAGATTATTGTGAGCTCTATGCCTAGCTTGGCCAGCGAATCCTTAAGTAAGCTTGCGAACTTCTCCTCCTCTTCATAACCTGCTGTAATCACTATCTCTAAGCTTATTCTTCCAGCTAAGCCTGCTTCTTCAAGGAGTTTTTGAGCTAAACTAAGGTCATGTTTATACGTGAGGTTCTCTACGTAGCCTGGAAAACCATATGGGACGAGGCCGCTTCCAATTCTACCATAGCCTCTAAGAACAGTACTAATCAATTCATCGTACGGTATGGCGTGAGCTATTGCTTTCCTCACTTCAGCCATATTTGTAGGATGCCTTCGTGTATTAAATACTAATATGAAGTTGTGGTATGAAGGCATAGTTAACTTACCATACCCTTGGGACTCTAGCCCTGGAATGCTTGCTCTAGGTATGTTTATAGCTATGTCTATGCTCTTGGCTCTCAGCCCGCTCTCCTGCGCTTCAGGTGTTTCAATTATTTTAACTATAACTTCATCAGGAGGGCTTGGGTTATCTGTCTCCCTCCAGCCCCACCACTCATTGTTTTTAACTAACCTTACTTCCGACTCAGGCCTATATGAAGCCAGCTTATAGGGCCCTGTTCCAACAGCGTTTCCTTCATTAAACCACTCCTCTAGCCTGGGGTCCGTGGAGCTTTTTGCACCGCTGTATTCAACGACCTTTGGACTATATATGAATGCTCCATAGGCTCCAGAAGCTATTAAGTCTATTCTAGCTGGATAACTGAGTTTAAAGAGTACTGCAGTCTTATTTACTACAATAACTTCTTCAATACAGCTCCATATGTATCCAGGCCCTCTCCCAGTCTCACCATATGTATCCCTCGTCCTTTCAATACTGAATTTGACTGCTTCAGCATCGAGGGGGGTACCGTCTTGAAACTTCACTCCATCTCTTAACACAAAGAGCCATGCAGTATCATTTATTTTTTCCCAACTTACTGCTAATAGAGGCGTGAATTCGTCTCTCAAAGGATCGTATATTAACAGCTGTTCATAAATTAAGTTTAAGACGACTACTCCAGTGTCGAATTCTACTCCCGGATCTATGCCTGTAATGGCATCCCTATAGGCATAAGCAACTACTCTCTTAACGCTAGGAGTAGGCCTGTGTATCGATATGAGAATGAGTGCTACAGCTAGAATTATCAGCAAAGACACTGCTACCAGCACCTTGTTTTTCAAACCTACCCCCTCCCATATTCCCTACACACCCCCCTTTAAAAACCATATCCCTAATAAGTTCCCCGGGGTTTATTTTACTGCTTCTCTAGAGGCAAGGCTTTGGTTGCAATAGTTGAAAGGAGCATTGTTGAAGCAATAAATATCGATCTAAGGTGCTTCCACTCAACTAGTGCCTCATTATGCTTACTCTCGACAAAGCTCTGAAAGAGGTTAAATAAGTAAAAGTTGAAGTGCTTAGTTGAAAAGCTCAATGCATATCTGCGTAGAGAACCATTGTATCTATAGAAGCGTAGATAGTGTATATTAGGCTCATTAATACATACATTGCACAACGCTATACATTAGAGTGTGGTGTCTGTGAGCAGTAGACTGTACAGAGAGATGATTGAACGAGCTAGGCACTTCTATAGAATTAGCGAATACGATGTTTCATCAGGTAGATATGATATTGCGTTATTCCATATTGAACAAGCAGTTCAGCTAGCTGTAAAAGCTTACCTACTGGAAACAGTGGGCGACTTCCCCAAAACACATTCCCTGCTGGACTTAATAGAGATCGCTGAGAATCAGTGCCTTAAACAGGTAGTAGATGAGAAGTGGTATGTTGTGAACATACTTGAAGACGCGTACATAGGCTCAAGGTATTTTATAAGACGCTATGGAGGTAGAGAGTATAGTGAAGCAAAGAAATTCATTGAAGAGGTCTTCAAATGCATAAGTACATAGAGTACTTAAGGAAGCAGAAGAAAGATCTCGAGGAGAATTTGGAGAATTATTTAAAGGCATTAAAAGATCTTGCGGCGAAATACAATGGCAAACTATACGTGTTCGGCTCCCGAATCAAAGGTGAAGCTATAGCTGCAAGTGACGTAGATGTATTAATAGAGATACCGGACGACGTCGATAGACTAAAGGTGCTACATGAAGCTAAAAAATTAGCGCTAAACACAAAGATAGAAATACATGTACTCAATAAAGAAGATGCAGAAATATTTAAAAGAACCATCAAAAACTACATAGAAATACGCTAGCTACCAAATACCTGGACTCTTAACTCCACGGCTAGTCAACACAGGCTCTCCCCACGATCTCCGCGAGCTCTCCATAAGCGATGTCTTTTCTAGTTCTCTAAATAAAGCACTAGAATGCATTAAGCTATATAAGCCCGTGCAAGAGCTAAAGCACGGAAATTATGAACTGTAGATCATTTCAAAGAGATTTTGAGCTTAATCATTGAAAGTAGTCAATGTATCTATTAGCTTATTCCAGCTATTGTTTTGGAAGAAGAGGGTTTGAGCTACGTAGTCTCTTTGACGGACTTGCATAGCTCTTGGGGTTCACTAGCCTTAGGCTCCTCTTTCCCCGCCTAAGTGAACCCGCTCCCTCATCAGGGGTGGAGGAAGACCCCTCATCTGAAGGCCCAGCGCTTCTTTCAAGGCATTGGAGCACCACACCTGGAGCAACACCAATACTTAGCAACTCATATCCATCCAAGTATTTCTGCTCTAAAACTACTGACGGCGGCGTCTGCATAAATGCTTCATTCGCAAGTTTCTACGTCGATTTATTTCCCTCCAGATAAGTTATGCGGTAATCCTTCATAAACTATTTCGCTAGGCAGCTTATCTGCGTACTTCCTTAGAAACTCTAAGTCTGCTTCAGGCTTCCTCCTGTTGTCAGGCATCATCACTACTATGCCGTTCTTCACTGGATACCAGTGCTTGCAGTTAGTACAGTAAAGGACTGCTTCACTAATTTCTATTTTAAGGCATTCCCTGCATGGATACTCCCTGCCTTCAGTTATCTGAGTATTTAAGTAGCCGCAGTAAGTCTTGCAGTAGGGTATTGGTATGTCTTCTACTCTCACTTCTTCAACACTGGTATTTAGGACGCGAATCCTTAGGGGAAATTGCTTACAGTAGATACAGGCTAATACATCAAGCCCCCAGTACCTCAACTCAATCCACCTACGATTGATTCTACTTCCCTCAAGAGTTCTTCAGCCCTCTCAACACTTCTCGCCTCTATCATTACTCTAAGGAGGGGCTCAGTTCCACTAGGCCTTACGAGAAGCCAGAAGTCGTCGCCAACTACTCTAACGCCATCAATGTTAACCTGTCTATAGTTCTTAAAATACTCTCTTACTGCTTCAACGGCTTTAAAGGCCTTCACTCTATCCATCCTAAACTTAGTCTTTAAAGCATAGTACTTGGGTAAATCTCTATAGATCTCGCTTAACTTCCTTCCTTCAACAGCCATGAGTTCTAGGAGCAGCGCTAAAGTCATGGCTCCATCCCTCACAGGGTGGTGGAGGGGGTACATGAAGCCCCCGTTCTCTTCAAAGCCGCAAATACCCCCCCTACTCATTAAAGTTCTTGCTATACCTATGCTGCCCACCTTTAACCACACTACTTCTACACCTACAGGTTTAAGGTATTCTTCAACTAGGTTACTTGATGAAACGGCTGTAAAGACTCTTCTAGGGAGATCCAGGTGTTTTTCAGCAAGGTACTTAGCTAGTACCGCAGCAGTTCTGTCCCCCCACTGGACATTCGCTTGATCATCTATTACGATAGCTCTATCAGCGTCAGCGTCGTGAGCGATTGCTAAATCAACATTTAAGCTCTTGGCCACTTTAGCTGTCTCCACAAGAGTCTCAGGCGTGGGCTCCGGATGTCTTCCAGAGAAGTATGGGCTAAGATCTCCATTTATCGTCCACACTATTGCGCCCAGCATTTGGGCGACTCTAGGTGAAGCTAGAGTGCCGACGCTGTTAGCTGGATCTATGAGGACTCTAAAGCTTTTTCTCCTAACAAGTTCTGCGTCAACATGGCTTACCACAGCTTTAATGTACTTCTCCAACACATGTGGATACGGCTTTACGTCTTGTGTCAGCGAAGTCCATGAAGCCATTCTATACTTACTTGTAAAAACTAGTTCTTCAATAATGGCTTCTTTCTCTCTAGGCAGCTCAACTCCATCGGAGTCAATGACTTTTATACCATTGTATTCGGGGGGATTGTGGCTTGCAGTAATCATTATTCCGCCGTCGAATCCATCCTCTTTAACAACGTACTGTAATGCTGGAGTAGGGGTGAGCCCTGCATCATATACTTTAACTCCGGTAGCTAAGAGACCTGCTTCCACTGCTTTAGACAACATATCTCCACCCGCTCTAGAGTCTCTTCCAATAAGTACTCTAGCTCCAGCTCTAAACAACGTCCCTGTTGCTAGCCCTATTTTTAAAGCAAGCATTGGCGATAGCTCTTCATTAATGATCCCCCTTATACCGTCTGTTCCAAACAACTGACTCAAACTACTCCTCCTCAAATAACTCCTCTTCTCCGATGAGTTCTCCGTATTCCTCAATTATTTCTTCTAGGACTTCCCTCACATCGCTTTCCCCACTCCTTAATTCGAGGGATACATTGACTCCTCTTGCTTCAAGAGAGTTCTTTATGTCTATCGCTATATCCCTAAGCTCAGCCAACACATCGTCAACAATTGACTTAGCGTCTTCACCTAAAGAAATTAGTTCGTCTAAAGCGCTTCTAAGGCCCTCCATAGCTTCAATCCTTATTAATGCTCCATTCTTCCTAAGCGATACTGAGAGAAGTATTGGGAGTTCTCTGTGGATCCCCAGTATTTTCCCGCGCTGAGCCCTCACTATGAGATCAGCTTCACTGAGCATTGATCTAATTAATTCCCCTAAGCTCACTTACGCAACCCCATGTACTCCAGAAAACTATCAATGAGCAATACTTTTAAACCTTACCTACACAGCTTTATTAGATCCAATTATAGCTCTCGATAAAGTTAACGAATTAGAGAACTTATGCAACGATTGCGGAGAGTAACAAATCTATGTAGATGCAATAAATGCTCATATAGTTGAAAGCAGCGGATTCATAGAGCACTAAAGTATATAATTGCCCCTAGGGTAAGATGTTAACATACTATGTTAGGTGAAAACAGTGTCAGATTCATTTGTCCATAACTTAGAGGCATGGGTTAAGAGACAGAAGGTTACTTTAGACGCATTTAAACAAGTTGAAGAATCTGTAAAGGGTGCAGATAGACTTGAGCTAATAGTCTTGACTAGAGCCGCGTTTCAACACATGGCTAGGACTCTGAGCGCTTTCGATCAATGGCTTCAGGATCCATTTATAATTAGCCACATGCCCAGGGAAATGCTGGCAGAAGTCTGGGAGGCTTCAAGGAAAATACTTTACGAGCTCCTCGAACTAGACATTAAGCATACATCCGCATTCAAGGAGTTAATAGAAAAGCTCAGTGTTGAAGGAAGGCTAAACCCCATACTAGCTCAAGTAAGTAAAAGCGAGCGAAAGCCTACGCCTCAAACAACTATTTAATTAACTACTTGTTACTTAGACCTCCTCCTCTTAGCCCCCCTAAACGCTAATTCAACTTCAGCATCTATTAGCGCTATCTTAGGCTTTAATTCACTAACCAACTTTGATATAGAGTCCTTATCCATGCTTGGAACTTTCTCCAGGGATGCCTGGAGAGCCTCCTTACCTAAGCTTGTGAGAGACAGCTTTCTCCTAGTATTAGTTTCAAGCAAGCCTACGTAGAGCAAAATCGTTAGATCGTTCTTAAGGGCTTTGCTGAATGAAGCGCCGCCAATCACCATAAAGTCTTGATAAAGCTGGTAGCCATGCTCTTTCATGCTATATACGAGATGCTGTAATGCTTTCTCAGATACGTCGTTAAAGAAGCTGATTATATAAAGCACTTTTAACTTCCTCAAATCATTCTTTACATCATCAATTGTTGCAACATATTTAGTAACAATCTTTAACTCCTTGCTTTTAGTCGTAGACGTTGAAGACTGTTTTTGAGACATCTAACCACCCTTAACTCATCTTCCAACTTATGCTATAGATGCTTCTAGGTATTTAAGTAGACTTGAGTCAATAAAGGAATTTCTCAAAAACAGTGTTTTAATGATCTACGGGCACTCTTAATTAATCCCGCTTCAGACGCTATCTCAACGCAGCTATTCACTTAAGGAAGGTTTTCTAAAGATCGTGTGGCTGGAGGCGCCTATAGATTCAATTTGACATAGATGAGGCAACTACTAAAATGAACGCGATACTTTAAGTCCGGACGTCTACTGAGATCTTTCCTATAGAGATCTTTAAGCGCACTCTAGCCCCCAAGATCTTTGAAATAGTTGCGGAAACTTCTCTAGCCGATTTTTCAATGAGCTCTCTGCTCACTGGTTCACTGGATCTCAATGTATACTCAGCCCTCACTTCACCTACAGCTGGATTTACCGAGATCTTTTGTTTATCTATAGTTGCATTTACGAACTTTGCAGCAATAGCTCCGTTAATTATTGCAGAAGCCTTGTCGAGTTCACTTATAAGCGAGTAGCGAGCCTTCTCCTTGGGGGATTCGAGGCGTATTTCAACGTTTTTTGTAAACAACTCGTTGAGTTTATGCTCTGTTAAAGCATATGCTATTAGCCATAGCAATGGCTTGTGCTTAACGTCCTGCCCTACGCCTCTTACATTAACTTGGATAGAGTCTGTCGACTCATTGAACGCCACTTCCTCCACTGATATATTGATGGTGCTTAAGAAGTCTTTTATGAATCCTCCAACGTCTCTTGTGGGAGGAGGTGTTGCGGGAGCTGCACCCTCTTCTCCTCTAATACTTCTAACAACTTCTTTAAGAACTCCATACGTTTCTACGACTTCTTCAGGAACTCTGTATAGGCTTGTAAATAAAGTCTTCGATGATGAGAGCCTATTTAATTCCTCGACCTCAATAGATCTTCCTCCCTGAACTTCTGTTAAACCAACTACATTGCCATCAACTATTAAGGCTTTGACTAATACTTCATCAAACTTAATGCTGGCTAAATAAATTCCTTTACTAAAAGCATTTTTAATCCTGCTGAAAGCTTCTTCAAACCCCGTTGAAGTAAAACTGTCAACAAACTCGCCTTTAAGCATTACGTAGCTATAGAACGCTACACTGCTTAACAGCTTAGCTAGCTCCAAGCAATGCACCTATTTACGTTGTTAACAAACTCCGCTCTTATATCTATAATGCCCTGATGGATTTAATTAAGTGCCGCAGTTATGCGTGAATTAGTGGGTATAGAGTGAATATAAGAGCTATTGTTGCCGTTAAAAACGACACGTACTTGAGGGATGCTACTATTGATCCTACCACTACTCTACCAATGACTATGCTTGACAGAACTGCTACCACTAGAGCTGAAATGTAGTAGCTGGATTTTAGGAGCTCTAAGCTAATTTCACTTACTGCAGGAAACATCATTGGTGCAGCAACTACGTATTCAATTAATTTAAGGGAAACAAAAGCTGATATGGCGAATGCCACTACAGCTAAAAGCGCTATAGCCTTGTAGTCCGCAAGCCTATTCCTCCTAAGTTCATCCATTCTCAGCACTTGCATTAAGTAATTCTCACCTTGCATAAGTATGTCAGCATACCGGCCCCCGCTCCTCATTCCTATAATTATTGAGGAAAACACCATTCCTACTTCACTCGGAGGATGCCTAAAGGCCCCTCTATAGGCTTCCTCAGGGACAGCGCCCAGTTTTACTGCTTCAACGAATCTCTCAAGAGGATCTAGCAAGGGTTTATCTATGTGCTCCACGGACTTCTCTAAAGCATCAAGCATTGATGAGCCAGCCTTAACGTAAGCTATAACTATCGATAGAAGCTCCAACGCTTGCTTCTTCAACACGCCTTCCTCAGCCAGCTTCTCGCTGCAGTAAGTGTAGAGACTTAGGGAGGCGCCCGAGATAATCATTCCGATAATTAAGTAGCCCCCTCGAGATATAACCGGGATCGAAAAAGGCGTTAGCAGAGGCTTCTCCAACTTAATTAAAAGACTTGCGACAGGCGACTCCCCTAAGACGTACTGCACGAAAACAAGTGTAAGGAGTAGTGTTGAGGCAAAGAGAAGCAGCGATAGAAGGAACTTCTTTAACTCCATGCTTACAGCCTCAGCTTAGATACTATGGCATCAGCTATGATCAGTGTGCTTAAAAGCATTACTGGAGCCAGCACGAATGTAGACATAAACAACAGTAGCTCGAAGGGAAAGCCATATACGGGCTGAATAATGAATAGTAGAGCCAAGGAGCTAAGCGCTATTGGCAGAAGTATTGAGAGAGCTACGTAGAACTCGAGTATTATGGCTAAATCACTTACGGCTCTTTCAACTCTCATATTATACCTGCCAGCGTAGGTCTCCATTACTGAGTTTAGTAAAGGCATAGGATCGCCTCCAGACTCAGCTATTGATGTTAGGCCTAGCAAGAGCTCCCTCATAGTTGGCGATGGAGTTACTTGAGCAACAGTAACTAGTGCCTTACTTAATGGAACGCCAGTGCTCGTGAGTGAATTTATTAGTGATAGTTCAACGCTGAAAGCCCCCGGCTCCTTTAAAAGGTCTTCTAACTCCATGAATGCCCTACTTAATTCAACCCTAGAAGCTAAGAGCAGCGATAGGTGTGAGAGGAGGATCGGCATCTTTGCCTCCAACAAGCCCCCTCTACTACTGTACTTAGCTGCCGGAATCCATATTGAGAAAGCTATTGATGCCAAGAACACCGCTATTGATGCAGCTAGGCCAGCAATAAAGCTTAGAGGAACGTCTTTCGTTAACGCCCATAGCAGGTGGCTAGAGGTTAATCCTCCAGCAACTGTAGCCACTAACGATATGCTGGACACTACTCCAATGTACTTATTAATGCTGCTAGATAGATTAGATCCTACGACTAGGCGCTCAACGCTTCTTGGAATAATGCTTGCGCAGAGCTTGTAGAATGGGGTGTAAACGATGTATGTGAGCTTACCAACAGTCTTAAGCAACGCCTGCTTCAACAAGTTCCTTAACCTCATAGGGCTTCTTCAAGTACTCAACTGCTTCCTCAAACACTTTCTCAGGCTCCCTCCTATATTGCCTAACCAATACATGTAGTGAAACTGTATCAAGCTCTTTTCTAGCTGCATAAGCCAGGACGGTCGCTCTCCTAACAAACTCATCCACCACGTCCCCGTAGCTTGCTGCATTGAGTTCAGCTATAGTTTTAAATAAATTGCTGCTCCTCACATTAATTCTCCACTCATCGATTTCCCTATACCACTTAGCTAAGACCTTTACAGTTAGGGAGTCTGTGACTGGCGAGTACCCCTCCATTTCGTGAACATACATGGTTTTCCTTAGAACGCCTCTTTGAGTAGCTAGCCTAACTACATTAACTAAGAGCTTTGCAACAGGGAGCATTGATTTAGGTACGCTCATTGGAGGAGCTGTAAGCCTCTCGATCAATGACTCAACGCTTTCGGAATGTATTGTCGTAAGACCCCCATGTCCTGTTGAAACAGCTTGAAAGAAGGCATATGCCTCCCTCGACCGTATCTCCCCAAGTATCAGCACATCAGGCCTCTGCCTTAACGCGCTCTCAACTTGGACTTGTAGAGTCACACTCTGCACGGCAGCGTCGTAGCTAAGCCTAGTGGTCATTGGAACCCAGTTGTCGTGGAACGGTAGGTTCACTTCAGGAGTGTCTTCAACGCTAACTATCTTTATCTCTGGAGGCAGGAGCATTGATATAGCATTCATTAAAGTCGTCTTCCCCGAGCCTGTGGGTCCGTAAAATATCACGCCCAGCTTATTGTCTACTGCAAGCCATAGAAGCGCTGAGACGCATGGATCAACAGTGCCTCTATTGATTAGCTCAATGATCGTGAAAGGCTTCTCCCTAAACTTCCTTATAGTGAAGCTGTGTCCCCTCCTTGAAACAACATCTAAAACTATGTGGACCCTATACCCTTCAGGGCTCAGCACTCCTTCAACTATTGGCTGAGCTATAGATGGCTCGCGGCCAGTTCTATAGCTCAGCTTTCTAATAACTCTCTCCATAGATTCCTCATCCGGCATAGCTACGTTTGTTTCAAGCCACTCGTACTCATTGTGAAAAACATATATTGGCACGCCCACGCCATTACACGTCACGTCCTCTATCCTAGGATCCCTTAATAAAGGATCTATCGATCCATAGCCTGCTAAGTCCCTGGCAATGTAGTAAGCCACTTTACTCAACTCACTTTCAGTTATTAAACCACTATGCATAGGGGCCTTCAACAGCTTTTTGAGAGTGCCGAGCTTGGACTTAGCTGTGTTTTCAGCAACTAGCTTAGCTAAGTTTAAAGCGTAGCTGAAGTCGTTTGCCTTTGACGCATCTGAAAAGCTCTTGAGGAGCCTTATATCGCTATGCACTCTGTTTATTGATTCTACAAGAATTCTCTTGCTTAAGTCGTTGAGCACGGGTTCATCAACTATGTACCTCATTTTACCGTCGATTCCCTCTACAATAGTAATAGCCACGTATTGCGATAGACTGTAGCTGCCCACTACTCTAGTGCTCAAGCCTACTTATACCCCGGGCACTATATGGTATGCCGTTTGAGAAGGTAATTAGTTTTTATAAGCTCTTGACTCATGGAGCTATAAATAAATACGATGCCTCGATTCCTCTAGATGTAACTACTTTAGCTATGTACATGCGGCCGGGCGTCAGTGAGGTATTTGAACTAATTATTGCCACGCCCTTTACTTCGCCTGGCTCCACTTCCTCGCTAATGCTTATGTTTGCAGTAATGTAATTGCCGTTCACGTCTAATACGTAGGCTGATGAAATGACTGCAGCGATGCCGCCTATGTTCCTAACGTAGATCGTTACATTCAGCGAGCCATCCGTGGAATTTACTTGGATTGCCTCGACTCTAATTCTTTCCTCCAATACTATAGTTGATTGAGTGTGATTTCTCGATATGTAGCCGGAGACCCATATCCAGAGGAGTATTCCCGTAGATATTGCAATAACTATCAATAGTACAGTTGCTACTATAGGTGAAACAGCCTTCACGATGCTCCCCTAGTAAAGTACTTATGCATTAATATATTTAAGCATTTCATTAAATGAAGTGATAGAAGCGCTAGGACTACGAGCTTAGCTCAATCAGCCTATAGAACTCCTCCTTATCCCTAACGGCAGCTTCAACAACTTGATCTAGGAGCGCTAGCTTATTTAATCTTATGAGAAGTGGTTTCACTAATAAGTTTGTGAATATAAAGATAGCTGTATCCGCACTTCCGTAGTGCTTCGCTAGTAACTGAAAGGTTTTATTGGAATCCTTGAAGAACAGTTCCACAATGCCGCTTACGTTAGCATCGCTGAATACAGCAACCATATCTAGTGTCTCCATCAATCCGGGGGAGCGCTGCGCTATGTAGTTCTTAACGTACTTAATTAACTCATTTAAACTGAAAGCTTTCACTCCTTTACCACCTTAACGTTAATGCAAAGCCCCTACACACAATAGAAAGACTGTTAAAAAAAAGTTTATCCTCATAGAGTTTAGCCCATAAATTTGCTGAACTACAATTCACTGGCATGCAGCTACATCTCCAGCCCGCACTGTAAACTATTTGTTTTCACTTCCCCGAGATCCTGGAACTAAATTACATTAGTTATGCGCCATATCCTTGAAGACAAGCCTGCGGGCTTTCAGCCTCAACCAAGGCTGGAAACGAGGTCTTAATGGATTTAAGTAACATAACTTGCCTCATTAGTTAAGCTGATTAAAGTTTATATAGTAGCTGAATGAAAAGGATTAATTACATTATGTATAAAAGTGACGGAGGCTTCATAGAGCTTTGCTCA
Source organism: uncultured Sulfolobales archaeon (assembly GCA_938045475.1). GTDB lineage: Archaea > Thermoproteota > Thermoprotei_A > Sulfolobales > Desulfurococcaceae > JANXDZ01. The sequence goes on along the minus strand of CALIML010000001.1, from coordinate 102,398 downwards.
GTAATGCTCATGAGACTACGCTAGGTGTAGAAGACCTTGATGTAAGGTATAGAGATCTACTTAAGTTTGGAGCTGCCATAGTCGTTTTCGGCAAACCCGGCTGCGGCAAGACTATCTTTGCATCAACTATATGCTATAAGAATGCATTAAAAGGATCGAGGTGCCTTTATATATCGGTGAATGAATTTGAAGACGAATTCCTTTACTACATGAAGGAGCTCGGCATGGACTTCACCGATTTAAGGGGCAAATCACTTAAGTTCATGAATGTATTAATTCCAGCAAGTGAAGAAGCAGCAAAGGACTTAGTTCAACAAATCTCTGAATTAATAGCTGAATTCAAGCCCAAGGTAGTCGTTATAGATAGCGTTAACCCCATCCTCAGAGTAATTAAATCTATTGAGAGGAGAGCGTGGATACAGAATTTCTTCAGGAGCATCCCAAGGATCATTAATGGACTGCTGATCTTGGTAATAGAAGACCCAGGTGATGTAAAAGAACATAAAGAAGTACTTTTAGACGCAATTTACCCAAGCTCGCTAGTGATTAGATTAAAAAGATACGTTAGAAGAGGCTTCATTTACAGGAGAATGGAGTTTGTAAAGATGAGGGGGGGCGAAACTCAAGTAGCTGAAGTACCGTTTACTATAAGGAGCGGGGTAGGCATTGAATTATGGTATCCTCCGCCACTAATACATGAAGTACCGTTTGAAGACCTCGCGCCATTCGAACTTCCATGTAAAGTGTTGGGCGAATTACTGGACGGCTTGAGAGCTGGCGAAAGCATATATATCAGTTATGTAAACTTAAGGCCCACCATGGCTGACTTAATCCCCATAATTACAGCGGCTGCATTAATCAATAAACGCCGGGCATTAGTAGTTAGCTACACTGTTTCTCCAAGTGAATGGATTTCGCGATCTGTTAAAGCCTTAAAGGACGCTGGAGTTAATGAGAGTTTTGCGGAAAGAGTTGTTAACGAAATTTACGTAGTTAAGTCGCTCAACCCAGCTGGTTTAAGTATTGAAGAGCTGTATGCAATAGAAGCTGACCTAGTTAGAACTATTAGGCCAGGTGCAGTCATCTTCTGGGAAACTCACGTACCAATGAAGATTGCTATTGAAGCCGGGGAATTACCCCACTATCTTGCGTTTCTCAGAAACCAGCTGACGTTAATGAGGAATCAGGGAGTAACTGTACTTAGAGTAGAGGCATTTACGGATAAGAGAGTGTTTGCAAGCAATGCTTCCATAAGTGATTACGCAATAAGTTATGAGGCTTTAGGAGACGGTAAAACGACTTTCTACCCCAAGTATGGAGAGCCTATAAGTGTCTGTGAGGAAAGCGTTAAGGAGTGCGTGGCTGATTGCGTTAAATATATAAATGCTAGCTTCGAGAGGCATTGATTACTGGTTTAGCCCATCCACCATACTTAACCCATATTATTGAGAGTACTCCACTAGCGTAATTGCTTACCGCCATCGCTAGCCATATGCCATAAGATCCCAGCCCTAGCAGTAGAGCCAGGCAGTACCCGAGGCCTACTCTCAAGATCCATAGTCTTACAACACCTATTATTGTTGGCACAGTTGTGTGTCCAGATCCTCTGCCAACTGAAAGAGCTATAAAGAATGATGCAAAGAACGGTAGGCTGAACAGGAATGTCTCTATGAAAGTCTCTGCCTCTGCGTATATTGAGGGATCGTCTGTAAATGGATCTATGAACAGCCCCATGATCGGGTAGATGATTATGGAGCTAACGCTAGTGGCTGCCAATATTGTGTACATGGATTTGCAGGCAACTTCCCTAGCCCTATAGTTTTTACCTCCCCCAAGGTTTTGTCCAACCATTATTGATACAGCGCTTGAAAGCCCCCATAGAGCGGCGTCAGCTACATCCATGACTATGAAGCCTATGGAGTATGCAGCTGCAGCTACTTCGCCGAAGACATTGATTAGCCTTGTCTGCATAGCGAACGCCAAGCTGTTGGACGCCATGAATAGCATTACCGGCAGCCCTATCCTAAGGTTGCTGATCAACCACTCTAGATCTACTTTTTTAGTGAACCTTAGCTTAGCGCCTGGGTAATTCTTCAATAAGTACACTAGCACTAGTGTGCCAGCCAGCTTGCTCAACACTGTTGCTACTGCAGCGCCAGCAACACCCATTGCAGGGAATGGGGGGATTCCAAGTATCATGAATGGATCCAGGACTATGTTTATTATTGATGCGACTCCTCCAACAATGCTTGGCCTCACGGTATCCCCCATTGCTTGTAGAACTGTCGTAAACACTATGTTGAAGCATGTTACCACCATGTCTACAGCCATTATTTTTGCGTAAAGCACCACTCCTTCATATATTAGTTGAGGAACGTTGACTAAGTAGCTGTATATTGCTGGGACGAGAGCTATGTAGACAGCTGATCCAGCTATTGATGTAATTAAGTTTACGGTGAGAAACTTTGATGCAGTTTCACTAGCCTTTCCATAGCTGCCTGCGCCAACGTATTGAGACATTAACGCTAGGTTAGCTGCTGCAATACCTTGAGCAAACACTAAGAAGAGCATTTGAATAGGCCATACTTGCCTTGGAATAGCTATGTCGTATTGGCTGTACACTGAGAGCCAGTACGCATCAGCTATATTGTATGATACGTAGAGTGCTTGAACAGCCATTAGTGGAGCCCCCAGCCTGAGCATAGTCGCAACTATAGGTCCATTGAGTATCCTATCCCTGTACTTCTCAACGACTTCTCTAGATGGCTTCACCTTGAATCACTGCTATAGAGCTATATTTCAAAGAAATATATTCCCCGAGAATATATTTCTTTACAGGTGCTCTAATGCCTAAGAGGAGGAGTTCAGTAATTAAGCACTTAGCTCTCGCATCACTTGTCTCCAGAGGGAAGCTGCATGGATACGCGTTGTACAAGGAGATACTTTACCACGTTGAACCAGTTTGGAGGCCTTCAATAGGTACTTTCTATAGAGTTCTAGGTGAAATGGTTAAGTTGGGGCTTATTGAGAGAAGAGTTAGTAGTGGGAGGGCTATTTACGCAATAACTAATGCTGGGTTGGAAGCGTTAGCCAATGAAACGCCTCCACATACGGCTAAAATGGCTTCAATACTTACGCAAATGCTTAAAGCATACAGCAAGCTCCCTAATAGGAACGAAATCCTCTCAAACCCTGCAATTAAGGATAGGCTTGAAATGCTTAAGAAGACATTAATAAATTTGGGGGAGGAGTTGAAGTAAGTGAGCCTCTTAGAAATAGACCATAGTGATAGAAAGGAAGTTGGTATAACGGGCGAACGTGTTTCAGCAATAGGGCTTGGGACTTGGGCAATAAGGGACTATGGAAAGTGCCTCGAGGCATACTTATACGCTATAGAGAGTGGGGTAGACAATATTGATACAGCTGAAATGTATCATAATGGTAGAGCTGAGGAATTTGTTGGTGAATTAGTGAAGAGAGTTGGGAGGCAAAGGGTTTTCATAACTACAAAGATCTTGCCTGAAAGACTTGTCAGTCGGGAGGAAGTGTTGAAAGCAGCTAGATCTTCTGTTAAAAGGCTTGGAGTAAGCACTGTAGATTTAATGCTCATACACTGGCCGAATAAATCCATTAGCATAGGTAGGCAAGTGAGGAACTTTGAGTCAGTATACTTAGAGGGGCTGGCTAGATACATTGGTGTAAGCAACTTCAGCTTAAATGAACTTGAGGAGGCTGTTACAGCAGTGAGGAAGGCTGATATAGTTGTAAACCAAGTGCATTACAGCATCATTCATAGAGATATTGAGAGGGACTTGTTGCCATACGCTGTACTCAAGGGGATCACTATACAGGCGTATACGCCTATAGAGAGAGGGGCTGTAAAGGATTTAGAAGCATTGAAACAGCTAGGCTTTAAGTACGGTAAGACGCCTATTCAAATAGCGCTAAACTACTTGATTTCAAGGCCTAGAGTCATAGCTATTCCTAAGGCTGAGTCGAAGAAGCATGTAGAGGAATTACTGGGCTCTATGGGGTGGAGGCTTAGTTCAAGTGATTTAATGTTACTCTCTAAAGCTACTTTAACATAGCTTAGGCAGAGAAGTAAAGCTCCTTGAAGCCTGAGCAGCCGTTTTCTCAACTGCTTTCTTTGCTTAATACGACTAAGCATATTGAAGCCACCACCATAATCATTAGTATGGCGCTGGCCATAGATACTTCTTGGCCTAATAATAGGTACGCTAGAATGCTTGAGCCAACGGGCTCCGTTAAAGCTATTGATGTAGCTACGCTGCTCTTCAAGTACTTAAGCAAGTAATTGATTACTGTGTGGCCCCCTATCATTGGAGCCAGGGACATTAAGGTGAAGAAAGCATATGAGTGAGGACTGTAGCTAAATAAGTTTCTCCCAATAATTGAGGCATATAAGAAGGCTATCAATGAAGAGAATCCATATGTGGGAACAGTGTATTCCAGCACACTTAAACTCCTCCTACGCACCACTCTCCCTATTCCGAAGTAGGCTGATGCAGCTGTAGACGCTAGCAGGCTATACACTACGCCCCTTAAGTCTAGGGCTTCAAAAACTCCCTGTGTTAATAGGAGTAAGAGGAGTGAAAAGCCGCATATCATTCCAACTACTTGTCTTTTACTTGGAGCCTCTCCTAAGGCAGCATCAAGTAGAATTAACTGCATTGGATATGTGACTACTATGGTAGTGCTATACGACACCGGTATGTAGAATAAGCTCTCCATCCATAGAGCGAAGTGTGCGAATAAGGTAAAGCCTGATAACGCTGATGCTTTAAGCAACCACTTATCGCATGCAATGCGCTTAAACAACCCCCTGCTCCGAGCACCAGTGTATGATGTGAGAAGCAGACTTGTTATAAATAGCCTCCAGAAAACGCACCCCAGAGCATCGGCTTTTGATAAGAGGACGAGTATTGAAGCCGACGAGATACTTAGGGCGGCAATCAATGATAATGCTGCAACTACTAGAATCGACTTCAAGTCCCCATCCCAGCCCACTCCTCCCTAGAGCAACTCGATGTTAAAACACTAACTCTCCTAAATACAACGCTTTAAAAATAGTGAACTAACCTAATTAATACGTCTACCTAAGCCTAAGCGAGGTGTTTTATTGAATAGAGATGAGAAGCTACTAGTAGTAGCTTTTGGGGGAAACGCCTTTCAATCGAAAAGCGATAAAGGCACTCCGCAAGAGTACTGGAGGAACGCTGAAAGAGCCTCTAAGCTAATCGTAGAACTGGTCAGCGAGGGATACAAGATAGTGATCACTCATGGAAATGGACCTCAAGTAGGGATAATAGCTGAATGGATGCTCGCCGGCTTAAAGTTGAAGAAGCTGCCTCCAATGACTCTCGACATAGCTGGAGCAATGACTCAAGGATGGCTTGGCTACTTATTGCAGCAAACCATACACAACAGTCTACTAGAGGCAAACTTGCTGGGTAGTAAAGTGAAAGGAGTTATAACAGTAATTACTCAAGTCATTGTCCGCAGAGACGACCCAGCCTTCAAGAATCCAACTAAGTACATTGGCCCATGGTATGAGGAGGATGAAGCGAAGAAACTAATGAATGAATACGGCTGGATAATGAAGCCTGACCCCAGGGGAGGCATTAGGAGGGTGGTTCCATCACCTGACCCAGTAAACCACGTTGAAATAAGTGCAGTAAAGAAGTTAGTTGATGAAGGATTCATAGTGATCGCTAGTGGTGGAGGGGGGATACCTGTAGTTAAAGCAAACGGTAGATTATTTGGCGTGGAAGCAGTAGTAGATAAAGACTTAGCTGGAGAAAGACTTGCTTCAGCCCTTGGAGCATCAGTATTCATGGTTTTAACTGATGTAGATAGAGTCTACTTAAACTACGGTAAAACTGATCAAACGCCGCTCAGCACTATTACTGTTAGCGAAGCAGAGAAGTACTTAGTGGAGGGGCATTTTGCTGAAGGCAGTATGGGTCCAAAAGTGCTGGCCTGCATAAGGTTCATTAGGAATGGGGGCAAAGTAGCTATAATAGGTCATCTCTACAGAGGTATTGAAGCCTTAAGAGGAGAAAGCGGAACAAAAATTATACCAGGACCCTAATTACGGGGCTTCACTAAACTTTATTGCTATTCAAGTGGAGTGAGGAAGTTAGTAAAGGCAGCTTAAGCCGGGGTACAGCCTAATGACTCTATTTGACGCGTCTTCTATATAGTAGCTAGAGTGCTTGTATTCAAGTAATTCTTTAATAGTTGAAGAAACTATGGAGTTGAATGAATCTCCCTTAATTAAGTAAGTCCTATAGTAATCAGGGTACTTCATAGGGGTCTTCTTATATAGCGTTGATGAATACATATATATGGCATTTCTATGGACAGGCTCCTTCTCTAGAACTAATACCCCGGTTATTAACGCAGTCGGAGTGTATTTTTCGAACAGCTCATTGTAAGAGTCTAAAACGCATTCATCAATACTCTTTGCACACCCACTTAGATTGCTCGCTATGTACTTACTCATTAGTTCACTGTCAGTATACTTAGTGGAATCAACTACTTTAAGCTCTCTAGACAGCTTATCGCTATCGAGGGAGCCGTTGTGAATGAGCCACAGCAATCCATTCTTAGTCTCAGAGGCATATGGATGTGAGTACAGCAATCCAATTAAGCTCTTTCTCGAAGACTTCCTTGCATGCACCATAATCCACGCTTCGCTAGATCTATTGAGTAATTTAATGAGTTCCCCTAATAGTGTTTTAGAGCTGGGCTTATAGATTGGTTCTTCGCTTCTAAAGTGTGTGTATGAAAGCCCGCCACGGCTGTCCCTAGCTAATGCAACGTACCCCCATCCATCTCGCTGTCTTAAAAACTTGCTTGCAATAGCTAGTGCTCTAAGTAATTCAGCCATGCCCTTTACGGAGTCCTTAGAGCACTCCTTGACATGCGCTATTAGCACTCTACACACATCCCCCACCTGAGCTAATCGCTAATTATTGATTATTCCAGGGGCCATAAGTATAGAGAGCCTTCTTTCACTCTCTTTAATCCTCCGCCGATTAACTCCTGTATCCATACTTCTACTATAAACACTTCTCCCTCAATTAAGTGGCCTCCAATACAAGAGCCATCCATTCTCCCTAAAGCCACGTGTGCATGTATGAATGGCTCGCCATCAATTGAACTAATGTTGCCACTTGCATTAATTACTTCAGTAAACTCATTTACATCAATTGTTCTATACGAGCCCTCTTCTTCCATGAAGAACCCTATTTTAGCTCTGCGAAACGACCCTATTAACCAGAATATGCCCACACTTATGCCCAAGTCCTCAGCGCACTTCTTAATATAGCTAATTAATTCACTTCCACTAGGTACTCTAATTAGGAAGAAACGCCCTGGCTTAAGCTCCAATTAGTTCACCAACACCATTATAATGTTAACGCTTTTTAAATAGTTTAGAGGAGACGATGGATCTTCATTAGCGAAGAGTTTCGGAGTTCAGCTTGTCTAGGATCGCTAGAGCCTGTCGCACAAATCCTTCAGTACATAGATATAGTCTTTACCCCCTCTTTAAGTATCCTCCTTACCTGCAACTTAAAGTAAGCTATGGCTATCGATATGAACGCCCCTGCATAAAGAGCTCCTATAGTGATTGCAGACCTTAACTCCACTGCTGGCTCAATTCCGAGAAGCGAATACCTGATTAATTCAGCTGGATAGCTAAATGGTGTTGCTAAAGCTATTCTCTTAAGTACTTCAGGTAGATTTCTAAGAGGAGTCAATCCACCAGTGGCTATTGGAAGAACCCAGCTTATGATCTCCATTACAGGTCCTACGGAGCCTGTTGAAATAGCTGTTCCACCTAGAATCAATGCATACCCAAGCAGAACCACTATTAGTATCACCAACCCTATTGCTAAGACAAGTGGGTCAACTACAATCAATGTAGGTTGACCCATTACTAGAGTTAGGAGCACATATATAGCTGTTAATGCAAACCCCATCCAAATCAACGAGACAGGCATTATTCCAGAGTATAAGGGCACGAAGCCTGCGCCACTTGCAATAACGTACTCAAGCATGCCTCTATTAATGAGCCACCTGAGCTCGGCAGCCCAATCCCATGTAGCCACGCTGTATGATAGAAACACTAGTACGGCTGCAAACGCGTATGCTGAAAAAGCCTCACCTCTCACATCAGGTCCAGCGAATAAGCTCATTGGAACTATGAATAAGAGGATCCACATAGACATGCTCAACAATCCGTACAACAGCCCGCGGCTTCTAATGAAGTCAGATAGAAAATATGCTTTAAATACTGCAAGAGCTTTCCTAATCGTACTTAACTCCCTCCTTAACTTTCTTCCTCTCCCACAGTAGAATGCTTCTAGAGCCGCCTGGTGCATAAATTACGAAGAGAGCTGTAGCTACCCCTATCAAACTAAGTGCGTTAAGCGCGCTAGCAGCGTTCCTTAGGAATGCTTGAATTAACTCAACTATGTGTGAAGGGGGAAGCGCATAGCTCGCTATTAAGCCAGCTAGAGGCATGAGGATCCTTGGATAATACGCTCCTAGAAGAATCAGGAACACCGGCCTAACTATGTTAATTACTCTCCAGCTCTCCCCTAAGGTATTCGCTAGGCCTGTGACAACCATTGCAGGCGTAATCATGAATACGGCTCCGAGGGAGGCTAAGCCGATTACTATAAGGCTTGTGAAAAGGCCGCTTAACCCATAGTACAGCGCGTAGACAGGTATAACGCTTGTAGAACCTATGATTACAACTGCAGTAAGTCTTGGAATAGGTGTGGCTGCGTAAAGCATTATTCTGCTGACAGGGCTTGCAATTATGTAAGGCAGAGTCCCATGCCAAAGATCCATCAGCGGCTTCCATATCATGTCGTCAATGCTTGCAAGCATTGACAGCACTATGAAGCTAGCAGTAATCATGAATACCTCTGGCGCTACTCCTGTTTTCTCAACGAACACTTGCTTCGAGCCAAAAGAATATCCTATGAAAAGCGTGAAGCCTGTCAATACATATGGATAGAGGAGCATCATTACTAGCATGCTCTTCCTCCTAAGCATTTCAGCGTAGACAAGCTTGTACTCAGCTCTAAGGATCTCTATGAACCACATGCCTCCAACCTCTATTGACTGAAATATATGAATACATCCTCAAGCGTTGGTTCTTCAACTCTCACTGACGAGATGTCGCAGCCGCATGCAACTAGAGCTCTAATGACTTCGCCCAAGATCTCCTCAGGGCTCTTCGTACTCACTTTTACTACAGTTTCCCCAAATTCATTGCTTGTCACGCTATACGTAGCTACTAGTGGAGTTAAAGCTTCCCCTATTCTCGCTTGCTCACCATTTCTTACAGTAATAGTGATTACGCGCAGCTTAGGTATCTTAGACTTCAGTTCGCTAGGGGTTCCCTCAGCCACTATCAATCCCCTATTAATGAGCAGTATTTTGTCGCAAACAAGCTCTGCTTCAAACATGTTGTGAGTAGTATATAGTACTGCCTTCCCCTCTTCTCTAGCAAGCGACTTGACTAATTCCCTAATTTTCCTTGCGCTGGGGGGGTCTAGTCCAAGCGTTGGTTCATCAAGTAATAGCACCGGAGAGTTTTTTAAGAGGGCTCTAGCTATAGAGAGCCTAGCCTTCATTCCCAAGCTGTATTCTTCAAACAACTTGTCTACAGCTCCAAGCTTATCTAGCTCAAGTACCTTTATGAGGTTGCTTATCCTTCTCCCCGCTTCACTTTTACTTAAGCCATATAGTGCAGCAAAGTACTCTAAGTTCTCCTTTCCAGTAAGCTTACCGTAGAAGCCCTTTTCTACAGTAAGCATTAACCCTATTCTCTTCCTCACTTCACTGGCCTGCCTTACAACGTCGTAGCCGTCGACGTATGCTTCACCGCCGTCTGGAATTAGGAGTGTTGAGATTATCTTTATGGTAGTTGTTTTACCAGCTCCATTTGGCCCAAGTAATCCAACTACTTCTCCATACTTTACTTCAAAGCTTACTCCCTTAAGAGCTTCAACTACTTCCTCCTGGCTCTTAACTAAGCTAAGCCTTTTCTTAACCCTGTATATTTTTCTCAAATTCCTCGTGGTTATAGCTGAGGGCAATTCCACAACCTAGTTCAACAATGTACTTTAGTACTTCCAGGCGGGTATATTACTCTAGCTCTTTTCACTAGCTGGGCAGTTCTACTTCCACATTGAATCCAATGCAATTAATAGCTAGCCTTTAGGTAAACTTACTGCGGTGGTTGTGCATGGAGCCTCCGAGGCTGCTCTATCCCCTAAGAACATACTTAGTTACATCCGGTAGGGGAGGGGAGTCAAATGTTATGGCTGCTGATTGGGTTACAATAGCTTCCTGGGAGCCATTCATTGTTGCTGTAAGCATTTCGCCAAAGAGGTATACGAGCAGGCTTATAGCTAGCTACGGTGAGTTAGTCATAAGTGTCCCCAGCTGCGGCTTAATTAACGACGTTTGGATTGTTGGCTCAAGAAGCGGGCCTAGGAAGCTTAGTGACACTAAGCTAAAGCTCGCTCCATCAAGTAGAGTTGATGCACCAAGCATAGGGAATGCTTTAGCTAACTTAGAGTGTAAAGTGGTTGACTCAAGGACTTATGGAGACCACACATTGTTCATAGCTGAAGTAGTAGGCTATAGCTATAGGGCGGAAGCTTATCCAGGAGGGAGGCCTTCACTGAAGGCGGAGTTCTTAGCGCATATAGCTAGAAATGAGTTTGCAACGTTTAAGCCAGAGGTGCTAAAGCCAACAGTAATATGACTACTTTACTTAACTCCAAAACATTTATTTAACTTTATTCCCCCACTATGAATAGAGGTGTTTCGATTGACGTTTAAAGTAATCTATCCTGAGGCAAAGTACTTTAGAAGCATTGCTGAGGCGGTATCGAAAATAGTTGATGAAGTCGCCGTTAGGGTAAGTGAAGAAGGGATATCGATAAAAGCCCTAGATCCAGCTAAGATATCCCTAATCGACATAGCTCTACCCGCAAGCAGTTTTGTAATATATGAAGTCAGTGGAGAAGAGGTTTTTGGAGTCAGTGTAGCTAACTTAGTTAAAGTGCTTAAGAAGCTTAAGAAAGGAGATCATCTGGAGATAAGCAGTGTAGGCGATTACATTAATGTAGCTGTGGAGTCTCAGCTTAGGAGAAAGTACTCCTTTAGAAACATCGATGTACAGGTACCTGAAATCCCTGAACTAAGCCTTGAGTTCGACGTTGAAGCAATGCTGCTTGCTGAAGCATTTAAAACAGCCATAAGGGATGCTGAAGTAGTTGGAGACACTGTTGAACTTGAGGCAAGCGATGAAAGCGCTTTAATCATAAGGGGAATTAATGCTGCGAAAGTTGAAACAAAGATCGCTGCAGGCATGCCTTCATTGATAAGCCTTTCAGTCAGTAAGCCATCTAGATCAGCCTATAGCCTAGAGTACTTAGAAAAAGTACTTTCATTAACTGGGGTATCTGAGTCAGTAACTCTCAAGTTCTCTAGTGATGCACCGCTATACATTGAGTTTAGAGTAGCTGGAGAAGGAGTTGTAAAGTACTTGCTTGCGCCTAAGAGCGTTTGAAAACGCTAATTACCTGCTCTGCTTAAGGAATCTCTGAAGCAATTGAGCTAGTGCTGGAAGAGTCCTTGTCTGAATCCATATTCTCCCAGGGCCTTCAACGTCAAACACTATGCCTTCGCCTCCAAGCATGAAAGTTTTTAATCCGCCGAACTTCCTGGCTCTCCACTTAACGCTGGAGTCCATGGCTACGAAGTGGTTGTTGTCTATAGTTATTCTTTCACTAGGCCCCAGGCCTACTTCCTCTATAGCTCCATAGGAGTTTATGAACACTATGCCATTGCCATAGGCCTTCAGCCACACGAGCTGTCCTTCAGCTAGGAGCCCTTTGAGGCCCCGCCACCCAACTGTGAGCTCTATGTCGCCGTAGTGAGCTAAGTAGTTTGTATCCTGTATGAAGAGCTCTTGACTTCTTAATTCAACAGCTCTTACGTCTCCGGGAGAGCTTGGAGTTGCCCATATTTCAGCCGGGCTCTTGGCGATTAGAGTGTTTAGGAATAAGCTTTCGCCACCCAGCATGGCTCTAGCCAGTCCCTTCATAATTCCTCCAGTGCTTGTCTTAACTTCGATGTCTCCTTTATGGAGGATGTACGCACCTGGCTCTAGAGTAACGCTTTCCCCAGGGCTCAGTTTAAGCTTTAATATAGCGTATGCAGGTCCTTTCTCAACAACGTACTCAACCAAACTACAGCACCGTGATATAAGAATAGAATGCTAGTATTTAAGTGGAGACGAACTCCATGCATAAGAACGCATTCTTCTATAAAGGAATGAGTTTAATGAAACAAACATGGTGTGAAGCGTATTTGAGGGGAGGGTTGCTTGGAGTCAATTAAGGAGAGAAAATCTGAACTGCGTAGAATGGTATGGAGAATGCTTGAGGAATTAAATGTAGCTAGATTCCCGAGGCCTGTGTATGGGAGGATACCGAACTTTGTGGGAGCTGAAGAAGCTGGCTTAAGGATAGTTAAAACTGATTTATGGATGAATGCTAGTGTCGTTAAAGCTAACCCAGATTCTCCTCAAAGGATCTTGAGAGAGAGGGCTTTATTTGAGGGTAAGACAGTTATAATGGCTACCCCGAGGTTGCTGAACGGATTCATAATCCTTGACCCGAAGAATATGCCTAGCTCAAAGATAAAGTATGCTTCAACAATAAAAGGCGCGCTTGCATATGGGGGGAGGCTGAAGTTAGATGAGATTCCAGCAGTAGACTTAGTGATAACAGGTTGTGTAGCAGTAGATCGAGAGGGCCGCAGGCTGGGTAAAGGCGGGGGTTATTCAGAGCTTGAATACGGAATCTTGAGGGAAATAGGGGTTATAGATGAGGGAACTCCTATAGTTACAAATGTACATGATCTTCAGATAGTCGAAGGCATACCTATGGAACTCCACGACTTAACTGTTGACGTAATTTCCACGCCGAGCAAGCTCATAACAGTTAAGACACGTGGATGGAGGCCTGAGGGCGTTTACTGGAGCATGCTTGGCGATAGAATTAATCTAGAGGTAGTTAGAGAACTCATGGCCTTAAAGCGCCGCACTTAATGTCCCTTAAAATGCTAGCGCTACAATGTAGTTATTCTTAGTTATGGAGAGTTAAGAGCCCTATGGATGTAAAAATTATTTTTAAGCCTTAATAACATAGTGTTTGTAAAGGGAAAATTAATGGATTTTAACGGTGTACATATGGCGGTCTGCAAGGTTAAGGAAGTCCTTAGGGATGAGGCTGTAGGCTCAGAGGTTGTATTAAGGGGCTGGGTGTATAGGCATAGAGTTGTTGGTAAAAAAGTATTCATAGTGCTAAGGGATAGCACTAACGTAGTGCAGTGCATTATTGATGGAGCATTACTCCCAGACGCATATTCATTAGCTGAAAAACTTGGCCTAGAGGCAAGCATTGAAGTACGCGGTAAAGTTAAGAAAGAGCCTAGGGCTCCAACAGGGTACGAAGTTGAAGTCTTAGAGCTGAAGGTGGGTGGGGCTTCAAGCGATTTTCCAATAAAGGGAGGGGAGGGAGTAGATTATTTGCTTGATAATAGGCATTTATGGCTTAGGAGTAGGTATTTAACTGAAGTAATGAAGATCAAGAGTACTGTGCTCAAGGCTGCCAGAGAGTGGCTTACTAACAACGGCTGGTGGGAAGCCACTCCCCCAATATTGACGGCGTCCGCGTGTGAGGGAGGGGCAACACTCTTTGAAGTAAAGTACTTTGATAAAAAGGCTTATTTAAGCCAAAGCGCCCAGCTATACCTTGAAGCACTCATATACAGCTTGGAGAAAGTGTGGAGTCTTACGCCGAGCTTTAGGGCCGAGCTAAGTAGAACTAGGAGGCACTTAACTGAGTACTGGCACTTAGAGCTTGAGGCAGCCTGGTACACCATGGATGACATGATGGAAGTGTCTGAAGAACTTGTGTCATATATAGTTAAGAGAGTCCTTGAGGAAAACGCTGATCAACTCCAATTCCTTAAGAGGGACACAAAGATCTTGGAGAACTCTACTAAGACTCCTTACCCAAGGATTAAATACGATGAAGCTATTGAAATGCTTCAGGGGAAAGGCTTTAAAATAAAGTGGGGGGAGGACTTTGGTGCAGATGAAGAGAGAGCTCTCACAGAGTACTTTGATAAGCCGTTCTTCATTACTCACTTCCCGAAGAAAGTGAAGGGCTTCTACATGAAGTTATGTGAGGAAAACCCCGAGATCGCTCTTGGATTCGACTTACTGGCTCCAGAAGGTTATGGAGAAATAATTGGCGGAAGCCAGAGAGAGGATGATTATCAGAGGCTTTTAAATAGAGTAATTGAGGAAGGCTACAGCATTGACGAGTATAAATGGTACCTAGATCTACGCAAGTATGGAAGTGTTCCACACAGCGGCTTTGGATTAGGGGTTGAGAGGTTAGTGATGTGGATAGCCGGTCTTGAGCACATAAGGGATGCTACTCCCTTCCCAAGAATGCTTGGAAGAATATATCCGTAAAGTGATAGTCTTGAGCAAAGATCTAGGGTCGCTTGTTTTAGAAAAGCTTAGGGAAATGCATGGAGAAATAAATCTTGAGGAATTCACAGTATCTAGAGTGAGGAAGGGGAGTCTCTATGAATTCATTGTTGGAGCAGTGCTCAGCCAAAATACAAGCGATAAAAACGCGCTTAAAGCATATGAAAGTCTCCGCAGCGCCCTTGGAGGAGCTGTTGAGCCGCAGCACGTCTTAAGCTGTGGCGCCAAGGGCTTAGCTAACGCAGTTAAGCCAGCTGGAATGAACAACGTGAGAGCTAAAGTGTTATTTGAGTTAGCCAAGCTGTTTTCAGAGAAGGGTTTTGAGGAGAGGCTTAAGCAATCGCTAAGAGAGGCTAACTCTAATGAAGCGCACAGAGTCCTGCTTGAAATGCCCGGCATAGGTCCTAAGACTGCTGACGTCATTCTACTAATGTACTTTGGGAAAAACGTTTTCCCAGTGGATACTCATATAGCTAGAGTCACTGAGAGACTCGGATTAGCGTCGGGGAGGAGCTACTACGATGTTAGAAGGACTTGGATGGAGATCCTTAAGCCAGCTGAGTACCTTGAAGCCCACCTCCTATTGATTACCCACGGCAGGCGGATATGTAGATCCAGGAAGCCCCTCTGCATAAATTGTTCACTGAAGCCTTGGTGTAAGTACTTTAATGAGAAGGGGCGGAAGCTTGGGAGGGAGGCGGATCCCCCTACTTAAGAGGTTAGCTATAGAAGTTCTCGGAGAAGATCTTGCTAAAAGAGTTTGGAGCAGGGTGGAGTTTATTGGCGATATTGCTGTAATAAAAGTGCCCTTCAGCCTTTCACCAAAAGACCTTAAGCCTTTGGCTGAAGCTCTGCTGAGAGAAGTCCCTAGAGTGAAGAGTGTTTGGGCTGCCCTCCCCGGAGTGGGGGACGAGTATAGAGTTAGGAACTACATGCATTTAGCTGGTGATGTTAGAAGTGAAACCATCTATAAAGAGCATGGGTGTTTATTTAAAATAGACATAGCTAAAGTCTTTCTAACTACGAAACTAAGCTATGAACACATGAGAGTAGCGAAGCTTGTGAAGGAAGGTGAAGTAGTTACAAACATGTTTGCTGGCGTAGGGACTTTCTCCATAATAATAGCTAGGTACTCTAAGCCGCGAGCCGTGCACAGCATAGATATAAATCCAGCAGCGTATCAGTACATGGTTGATAACGCGTTGTTAAATAGAGTTGAGGGAATAGTCCTGCCATACTTGGGTGATGCGGCTAGAGTCATTGATGAAAAGCTGGTCGGTACAAGCGATAGAGTTCTCATGCCTCTGCCAGATCTAGCTCTATCATACCTGCCTTACGCAGTTAAAGCACTAAGATGTCGTGGAGTAATACATGTATACCTACACGTTAAACCCAGCGTAAATGAAGATCCGAGGACTGTTGCTGAAAAAGCCCTCTACAGTAAATGCGTTGAATACGGGCTTAGCTGCAGAACAGCTTACAGCAGAGTGGTTAGGATGGTGGGGCCTAGGAAGTACCAAGTGGTGCTAGATACTTATTGCAGTAAGGTTGGTTGAACTCCATTGGGCTGGGTGTTTAAAGTGAGCTCACGTGACGCTAGAGGAGGGAAAGTCATTATAGTGGCTCACTGCCTATTAAACCAAAACAGCAGGGTGTATGGAGCAGCTAAGCAAGCTGCATTAGTTAGGGAAGTTGTTGAACTAGCCTATAGCAGGGGGGTTGGGCTATTACAAATGCCCTGTCCAGAGCTGCTTTACGCTGGGTACAGGAGGTTTTGGAGCGTTAAAGAGCAATACGATAACCCAGGCTATAGGAGGTTTTGCAGAAAGCTATCTAGACAAGTAGCTGACTACGTGGAGGAGTACTTGAAGAACCGTGTGAAGGTCGTGGGGGTAGTGGGTGTAGCTGGAAGCCCCTCCTGCGGAGCACTCACTACGGCTTCATCAAGTGAGTGGATGGGGGATCCGAGGAAGGCCTCTTCGAGTACGAGAGTGGGGGGTATGGGAGTGTTCATAAATGAGTTAGTGAAGGAGCTGGAGGCTAGGGGTATAAAGTTAGAATTCACTGAGTACGACTACAGGGATTCCTCTAAAAGCCTGGGGCTTCTCAACAAGTTGCTGGATAAGTACTCTGAGGTGTGAGCATGAGGATCATTGGTATAAGCGACGTGCACTGCAGCTACCACTACACCGCCTTACTCATAGATAAGGCTCTATCCATTGAAGCTGATTTAATCCTTTCAGCTGGCGACGTAGAATGCATTGAGCCCCTTGAGGCATTAGTTGCGTCAGGCGTTAAGATCTATGGAGTAACTGGCAACATGGATGAAGTCTTTGTATATAGAGCTATGAAGTCAGCAGGTGTAGCCATTGATGGTGAAGTAATTGATTTCAAAGGCATAACTATAGCAGGTATTGGAGCAATGTCTCTGAGGACTAACTTGGAGAGCATTGATAGGAGGATTAATAATAGAGGTAAGAGGCTTGACGCACTCTTGAGCCACCATCCTTTGAAGGGGGTGAACGACCTTACTTACAGGGGGCTTCACGCCGGCCTAAAGGTTTTGAGGGACTTTGTAGATAAACACTCCCCTAGATTAGTGATCCACGGGCACATTCATGAAGCTAGGGGGGTAAGCAAGTACAGTGGATCGCTTGTCGTAAACCCGGGTCCATTAATGCACGGCTTTTACTCGTTAATAGATATAGATGGCTCCATCCATGCACAACTCCGTGAGTTAGCTTAGCGATCAGCTTACTCCATGAAGGAGGGCCGGCCTTCATTCTCAGGAGTACATATTCCTTCACTCGAAGAGTTCACGCCTGTTATCTATGCTGTTTTTGAACCAACTAGAGTCACTGTTCTCTTTACTTCAGGTATGCTCCTTATCCTTGTCACAATAAAGTCTATGTCGCTTAGTGAGTCAGCTTCTAAGCGGATAGCTACGTCGAATTCCCCGAAAACTGCTATGGCTTCAGTAACGTGTGGAAACGACTTTATTACTTCTAGGATTTCATACTCCTTTCCAGTATTAACTATTGCTAATACGTAGGCTATTACTTTAGCCAAGTTAGTCATCCAAATAACTATAGCTTAGTGCTGGCTTAAAAAGTGTTGAAGAAACACTTAAATAAACCTGCGTCCTCCAGCTCGGTCGTCGAGGAGTTCTTTGCTTAAACACCTATATGAATTCTTTGACGCTCTTCCATTAGTTATTAAAGCTCCCTCAAGCTTCAGCAACCTCTCCTTTAACGCTACTCCAAGGCTGTATCCTCCCAGCCTTAGGTTTTTGTAAACGACTCTATGGCATGGTATGGCTATTACATGTTGGTTGTACTTAAGGCATCTAGCTATAATTCTTGGATGCACTCCTAGCAGTCTGGCTAAGTCACTATATGAAGTTACCTCCCCTAAGTTAAGCAGCTGCGTCAATGCATAGACGGCTTCACATAGCTCTGAGCTTGTGGGGCTTCTTACAACGTTATTTCTTAGCTCAACTAAATGAATGGTCAAGCAATTGACCCCTCTAAATAAAGTCTGGAGCTATGCAATCATTCTTTTAGCAGAGGGGGTTTTTATCAATGAGTGGAGGGGATTCACATAATTTAGCTAACGGACTTTTGAGGCGCATTAACAGTGTTTGCACTGCATCAACAGATAGAATAGCCAGTGATGACCCTGTTTCATGCTGGAGAGCTATTGAAGAAGCTTGTGAGGAAGTAATTGTGGATGGGGTTACTAAGAGCGGCGGCATATACTTAATACACGCTAAGTGTATTTCACTGAATACGGCTTTTGTTTTTGAAGTAAGCGGGGAGCTTAAGCCCTTCATGATTCACCCTATGTTAGCATTGTTTAAAGATGAAGAATTCATAGAGGAAGGCTCTAGCAATAGCTTCACCTAACTTTTGAACCAGGTTCAACGCTTTTTTCCACTGTTAATAGAACTGGTCCGCTGGCTGTATCTGCAGCCAGGATCATTCCTTCGCTTACAAAGCCAAGTATTTTCTTAGGCTGCATATTGACTACTATAGCAACTTGCTTACCAATGAGCTCCTGCGGCTTATACCACAAGCCTATTCCAGCTATGACTTGCCTCACCCCCAAATCCCCCAAGTCTATTAATAACTTAACTAGCTTAGATGAACCCAGAACCGCTGAAGCCTCCTTAACTAAGCCAATCCTGATGTCTAGCTTAGAGAACTCGTCCATTGATACATAACTTTGTGAATTCATTGAACCCCCCACTACTTTCATACGTCTCTAAGTTAAATAATTAACTTCAAGCTATTAATGACTGGGTGGCCTTCAGTGCCCGTTGACTTAGAGGAGTGGGGAGTTAGGAAGAGGGCGTTCTGGAATAGGATTTGGGAAGATCTTGAGATAGGGTACTTGGATAAAGACTTACTTCCACTACTCATAGAGCTTAACTTAAGGCCGCGCACTTATACTTTAAGTAGTTGCAGTGGCAGAATAACGCTAGTTGATTCAAACAAGCCTTGGGCTAGGAGGGGGACTAACGTAGTATTCAAGAAGCATTCTCCGATAACTCGTGAAGAGCTGTTGAGAGTCGTTGAAGAGCCTTGTGCTGAAGCACTTTGGCTCATCGTATCTGGCCCAATAATACATGCTTCAACAGCATCACTTAGGGAAGCAGTTGAACTACTTAGAATAGCTAGGAGAGCCGGCTTTAAACACAGTGGAGTACTTTCAATGCATAAAGTCAAGGGAATAGTAGTGGAAATGCTGACCGGAATTAAGGCAATCCACATTATTAAAAGGGGGGAGGACTTCGTTACACCAGTGAGTGAGTTAAGTAAAGTAGCGGCTATAGCTAATGAACTGCTGGGGGATGCTAAGGAGGCGTTGAAAAAGCTGGTGAACGAAGTCAGGCGTTCTAGGCCGAGGAGACTTGATTCATTCATAGTTGAAGATTTATGGAGGAGGCAGTACCCATTCACTCCTTAACAAGCTTCTGCACTGCTCACAACTATAGTGGATTTAGAAGTGAGCACGCTTTGCTTAAAAACTCTTTGACCCATAGCTCTACGAAGGAGGAATCCATTAGCTGCGGTGCACGGAGTATTGAATAAGGATGAATTAAAGCTGAGCGTATTGAAGACTGCTTGGCCCATTATATTGAGTGAACTAGTTGACAGCATGTACTCCATAGCAGATACTTACTTTGTTTCAAGGCTTGGAACCAATGCTGTTGCAGCAGTTGGAGCAGGTTCCTACCTCAGCTGGCTCATGATGTCCTTTCCCTCGTTATTTATGGTTGGCGTCTTAGTGATGGTGGCTCAATACAGTGGAGCAGGGGACTTGGATAGTGCTAGAAGAGTTGTTGGCGAAACCCTTCTCTACGGCTCAATAGCTATGTGCGCCGTAGCAGTAGCTGCATTCATAGCCGCCCCCCACATGGTTTTGCTCTTAGTCAGTAGTGAAAACATGGAGTTGCTTAATGAAGCAGTAGAATACTTTAGGGTGAGGGTCATTGGGCTGCCGTTGATGGCGGTAGCCTTAATAATGGACTCAGCTATTAGAGCTGTTAAGGCAACTAAGTACTCAATGATTGTAACTTCATCAAGTGCCTTAGCTAACACAGCGCTGGACCCTGCGTTAATATACGGTTTATTCAATCTCCCACCTCTCGGTGTAAGAGGAGCTGCATTAGCTACAGTGCTTTCAGAAGCACTCATGATTCCTATGGAAGTCCTCTTCATAAGTAGACTCAAGCTTGCGCCAGTCATTGAGCTACACTCCTTTAGAGCAGTGAATGTATTTAAAGTAGGCTTGCCTGCATTCCTTGAAAGACTCGTAATGTCCACTGGCAATAATGCCTATGTAGCTTTTATCGCTAGGTGTGGCGCTAAAGCTATGGCAGCTCATCAAATAGGGTTGAGAATAGAGAGCTTCATATACATGCCCGGCTTCGCCTTCTCGGTGGTTGCTTCATCATATGTCGGTGAGAGAATTGGCGCAGGGGAATTTAGGAATGGTAAAGCAGTTGGCTTAGAGGTAGCTAAGCTAGCTACAGCAACTATGTTTTTCCTAGGGATTGTTGCAGCAGCATTATCCAAGATTCTCGTTAAACCATTCTCTATAGACCAAGAAGTACTTGAACTTGCATCGCTCTACTTAGTTTTAGCTGGCTTAAGTGAAGCAGGCTTAGCGCTGGCAATGAGCTTTAGCGGGGCTTTAAGAGGGGCTGGGAACACTGTTGTGCCTCTTGTAGTTAGCGCTATTGGACTATACTTATTCAGAGTAATGCCTACATCGATTCTAACTAAGTTCATAGGAGTTCTTGGCGCATGGATCTCCATGTTCATTGACGTGTACTTAAGAGGGGCAATGCTTTACGCCATATACGTCAAGTATTTCGATAAGCTAGCTGTAAAATGGAGTGAGAAGCATGCACACTGATAGACATCTAAAAAGTAGCCATTAGATATGCGGCTACAAGTTCTCCACAACTCCATAAGACATATGAAAGCCCTCTCCCTTTATGTAGAGGGTAGCGGCGCAGTTCTTGGAAAGCTAACTTTATGTATCCTTTCTCATCATTAATTTATGTAGTGATGAGTGCTGTTATCTGGAGCGTGCTCGATACGTGGCATTAGGCTGAAAATGTTAACTACCCGACAACGGTGCATGTGCTCTAAGGGCTCTGAAATCATAGATCTAGACATATAAACCTCGTCATTTACATAGTTATTTGGAGTGCTAAGCGTTGCGAGTTAATAGTAGTAAGCAAATGCTGAGCACAATGTACATAATGCATTACTTACACGCGTTTCTACATGCACTAATGATCATACTCTTAATACCATATACTGCTTCCACATTCAACTACTCATTTTATCTTGTTGTAAGACGCGTATCATACTTTACGCGCATAGATCTCCCAGATGTATTTACGCTAGTTCTTCAAGTAGTTTCAACGTTGGCTCTTCTTACAGCAGTGCTTCGGGGAGTTGAAGTGAGGAGTGTTAGGGGAGCGTTGTGTAAAATTGCTCCGTCAGCGATAGTTGTAGTAGCTGTTGCTTATTCATCAAGGTACTTGCTGCTGCCAGCCCTTGCGTTAAGCCTCATAGAGCTGCTTCACGAAGCTATTAACGACTATGTGGATCGTGCGTTAACTCTATACGCTGCTTCAGCATTTTTTGCTGCATCAGTTGTAGCGCAGATCGCTGCATTAATGGGCATTCAATTACTGGACTTAGTGAACTTAGCTAACTATGTATGGGGAGTTCTACAGCCAGTAACTCCATACTTCTACCTCTCCGCACTTGGCTTATCGCTTATAGTTATTTTAAGGAATCTCAATAAGAAGGAGGGCTTGAGCCGACAACCCAAGATCTCGCTAAGTGAGCTATCTTACGCTGTGCTGGGAGCCATGCTATCAGCGCTGCTCTACATAATTCCATATACATGGATCGTTAACCCGCGCGGGCTCATAGCTACAACAGACATAGTTTACTACTCTAAGTGGCTTAGCGAGATGGCTGCATCAAGAGACCCTATAGGCTTTGCTGCAAGCATTAGTGGCGGTGATAGGCCGCTGTATCTCCTGCTGCTTTACTGCATTAAAGTCATTAGTGGTCGAGATGAGTGGTTTGCATCAACTGTTAGTGGCTGGATATGGGCTCCACTGCTAACGCTTTCAACGTGGTATATGGCTAGAGAGCTATACGGCGTTGAAGTAGGTAAAGTTGCCGCATTAATAACGCCCATGTCGCATCAAGCAATGGCGTTCATCTATGGAGGTTTTCAAGCAAATCAATTGAACTTAGCTTTAATTTACTTAGCGATAGGGTTGTTTGCTAAACCTCTTCTACGTAGAGTTATTGCAAGTGCTTTAGTGCTCTTCGCTTCATCATATATGCATGCGTGGAGCTGGCTTCAAGTAGCGCCAGTCATCGGGCTATGGGTTGTGGCTAAGGCATTTAGAGGCTGTGGTGGGAGGAGCCTTATTCCTATAGCAGCTGTACTTACATCAATAACGCTGTCCATAGTGTTGCGCTATCAAGTGATCTTATCGATATTTCAGTACTCTGAATTAATGATTAGTGCGGAGGGGGCGTCGGTAAGCCTTGAAGCTAAGCTCTTGGGGTTAAGCAGCGTATTTTCATTCTACATATGGGGGGCTTTAGGCATTCCACTAGTGCATATCTTAGCTCTCGCAGCTCAAGCATTAAGGATTAAGGGCAGTGAATCCATTGATGTTCTCGATTACCTCAACTTAGCTACGTTAGTGGAAGTATTGGCGTTTGCCCATAACGTAGCTTTTACAAGCAGGATCTGCCTCAATACGCCTATACACTTATACAGCTGTAGGATAACTAGATCTATGTCTACTGCATTCAAGGTAGCTGTACTTATAATGTTTTTAAATACTTCAATCTACATGTCTTTAAATGCTGTGCCAAAGCCTTGAGTCCACAGGATCTCTATGGTTAAATGATGAATTACGAAATATTTATATACTCCGCCATCAATAATTATTGCCTGGTAGTGATTGTTTTGAAAGCTCTACATGCATTACCGACAGCTGTATTCATGGCGGTTTTAACAGTAATAGTTGCTCTAGCTCTTTTAAATGCAACTATACCAAGCACTAGTAGGCCAGGTGATGAAGAGTACTTCACTACTGTTACTACAACAGTTATCTCAGTAATTACGGAGACCCAAGTCCTCACTACTACGGCTACTGCTACAACAACTGAGACGAGAACAATTGCTACTACTGAAACTGCTACTGAGACTACAACTGAAACCGCTATTACTCCAACTACTATTATTGAGACTACAACCGAGACCATGCCTACTACTGAGACGAGAACTATTCCAACTACTATTATTACAGAAATAGTGCCCACTTGGACTTGGGGCATAGTTGGCGTATTAGCAGCAGCTGCCGCTGTATTAGCAGCACTACTTGTAAGGAAGAAGTGAGGAGCGTAAGTAATGCAGTCTTTTCTTTAAGGTACTTAATGCCTCACGGTATTCGAGCTTTTACGAATTTAAAGAACAATTGTAGGATAGTTATATAGTCAACTACTTAGAAGTAGCTGCACTTACTTAAAGAGAGCCGTGGGGCTAATGTAATGAGTGGAGTAAGAATCCTGTGGTTTAACTGGAAGTGTATAAAGCACCCTGAGGCCGGTGGCGCAGAAGCATATACTCATGAAGTAGCTAAGAGGCTGTCAGCAATAGGTTATGAAGTAACTTTAGCGACAAGTAAGCCGAAGGGATTGTTGGCCAGCGAAGTAGTCGACGGCTATAGGGTAATTAGGCGTGGAAGCATGTGCGGCGTCTACCGTAATGCATGGAAAGTCTATAGGGGGCTTTGTGAAAGCGGCTGGAGACCTGACGTAGTTATAGATGAAGTAAACACTATTCCATTCTTTACGCCGCTCTATGTAAGAGAGCCCATAGTCATGCTGATCCACCAGTTGTGTAGAGATTGCTGGAGCTACGCTATACACTCAGTGGTTCAACCACTCGGCTGGTTTATTGAGAGAAACATCCATAGGCTATACGTCAATGCAGCTAAAGACGGTAGATTGAGGGCTATCATAACAGTCTCCAATAGTACTATGCAGGATCTCGTAGACCTCGGCTATCCAGCTGACATAATACACATTGCTTACAACGGCCTCGACTTAGATATGTATAATTGCGTAGATTTATTAAGTGGGGAGAGAGATGATTTAGTAACTTATGTAGGAAGAATATCGCCTTATAAGAGGCTTGAAGAACTCCTCACTGCATGGAAGTACGTGGAGCAAACACACTCCAGCGCTCTACTAATTATAGCTGGTAGACCAGTCTTCAAGTACTTAAGGAGGCTTAAAGAGCTATCTATGAAACTTGGGTTAAGGCGTGTAGAGTTTAAACTAAACATATCGCACTTCGATAAAAAACAACTACTGGCTAGAGCTAAGGCACTGGTCTATACTTCCATTAGAGAGGGCTGGGGGCAGACAGTGCTTGAAGCAGCTGCATGCAAGACACCAGCCATAGCTTACAACGTGCCTGGATTAAGGGATTCTGTAAGGCACATGGAGACTGGAATGCTGGTAGATCGAGGGAATGTAATGCGGTTAGCTGAAGCAATGCTATTGCTTTTAAATGACGCTGAATTACGTAGGAAGTTGGCGGAGAAAGCCTATGAGTACGCGCGCCAATTCACTTGGAGCAATACTGTAGAAGTGTTTGTGAAAGTCCTCGAGTTGATCACGAATGGCTAAACCACTGGTATCCATAATTATTCCAACGTATAATTCTGAGAATACTTTGCCCATGTGCTTGAAGTCCGTTGAAGAGCAGACTTATGGAAGCATAGAAGTCATAGTAGTGGATAACTTCAGTAGGGATAGAACTGTAGAAGTAGCGAGAAGCTATAATGCACTAGTGATCAAGGCTCGAGGCGAGAGAACTAAAGCAAAGAACTTGGGGCTTAAGAGATCTAGGGGGAGCTACGTACTGTTCATAGACTCAGACATGGAGTTAATGCCGAGGGTTGTGGAGGAATGTGTAGAGGTCGCTGAATCAAACCCCGAGGTAGCTGGAGTAGTAATTCCGGAAAGAACCATAGGTAATAGCTACTGGGCGCGTGTAAGAGGTTTTGAAAGAAGTTTTTATGTAGAAACACCTATAGAGACGCCGCGCTTCTTTAAGAGAGACCTGGCTTTATCAGTTGGAGGTTACGATGAAGACGTAGTGTTCTATGAAGAAGCCACATTACCGTATAAGCTTGAGCAATTGGGCTATAGAGTGAGGGCGAGAGCGCGTTCATGCATACTCCACCATGAAGAGGGCTTTTCATTAACTATGTGGCTTAGAAAGAAGCACTACTACGGTAAGTCAGCTAGAATTTACGTTAGGAAGTATGGAGGTAAACGCATGGATTATCTGAAGGCTCAAGTAAGCCCTGCTTATAGGCTTAGGCTATTCTTTACAAACAAGAAGTTCTGGAGCGCTCCTCATCTAGCGCTTGGCGTAATTGCATTAAAGACTCTTGAGTATTTCGCCTTTGCACTGGGCTACTTTCTCTACTCGGAGAGTAGGCGAGTGTAACGGATTTGACTGAATGCATTATGCATAGATTCACTAGATCATATTAAGGCAAATCAATATATGATGTCTTCATAGATCTCTCATATATTAACACAGTAATTAAAAGAACTAACAAATAATTGTCTATAGTATTCAATGTATAGGAGTAAACTATTTTAATTACAGGCATATTACACTGATATTAGGAGTCATAGCGTTTTTAAACATAACGCATGGAGGCATAAAGCAGTGTAAGAGGAGCAGTATCACTATGATGCATGAGTTTAGTAAAGCCTTTAGTCAAAGCATTGAGGGAGAGGGAGTCGTTGGATATAAGTTGAAGAGCCCGTTGATCTCTATAATCATGCCTGCTTACAACTTATCAGAAAGCATTGCGCAATCAATAAATGCCGTTAAGAGAGTTATGGAGATCCATGGGTTTAGCTATGAAATAATAGTTGTCGATGATGGGAGCATTGATGGTACGTATAGATTCGCTATTAGAAAAAACTGCAATCCTCATGTAAGAGCTTATAGATTGCCGAGGAATATGGGCAAAGGATTTGCGCTCATACATGGATTCGAGAAGAGTCGTGGAGATGTAGTGGCTTTTTTCGATGGAGATCTTGATATAGATCCTAGGCAGATAGTCGTATTAATCAATGCTTTAAGAAGAGTTAAAGCAGATGCAGTAATAACGTCTAAATGGCACACTAACTCAAGAACCAAAGCCTCCTTTACGAGGAAGGTTTTAAGTAAGTTATTTCATGCTTTAGCTAAAGCCTTACTTGGAGTGAAAGTGAGTGATACACAGACTGGTGCAAAAGCATTTAAGAGGCAGGTGCTTGAAGACATTGCTCACTGCTTAGTAGTTAAAAGATACGCATTTGATGTAGAATTGCTTACAGCTATAGCGGCAAGAGGCTATAGGATCATAGAGGTCCCAGCAATCTGGGGGATAAAGCTAAACTCCCACTTTAGGATTAAGGAAGCCATTAGAATGCTCATAGACTTACTAGCAATCACCTATAGGCATAGAGTGAAGAAGCAATACAGTCAATTCTCTTAGCTAAGGAGCCAGCTAGTTTAACACACAGATCTAGTAGGCTTATAGTTTCCGTTAACTTGACAAACATTCTTACAGCTTTAGCACTAAAGCAATCTTCGTTATCCCAATAACCCTCGAAATGAAGACAATGTTAAAAATGCGGCTTCATTAATAAATTAGCTGGGAGTAGGTAATGAAAATTAGAAGGCTAGCGCGTATTGCATTTTACTTTCATATGCATTACCACTGCAGCATCTTGGCGACCGACATTCATGGCTATGGTGTATGGAGACTTCGCTCTGACCTAGCATTGACTTTCGTTGTGCTGGGTCTTCTCCTCTCTTGCCATGGGGGCTTTCGGAGTAAACACAGGCTTCCCACATCTGAGGGCTTTGTCCGCACTTCATTCCTGACTCCATAGGAAGCAATGCTTCCAAAAGCAGAGGAAGTAGGTCTCCACATTACTTAACTGTCAAGGCATCATCAATACTTATTGCAACCCACATCTATTTAAGTCCATCCACCCTGAAACTACTGACTACGGCTTCCTGCTTTGACGATGAGGCTTGCAGGGACTTGAGTGAGCTTTCATCCGCTTCGAGAAATTAATCCAGTATAGGAAATTCTTCGCTGTAACTAGGTCCTTTTTCTGCAGCTTCCTTAGTGCTCTTGAAAGCGTTGCCTTGTCTATTCTGAGGGTTCACCTTATGTCCGTGAAATTTGAGGCTAGGTCATGCAGAGGAAGAAGTACCTAAAGTTTCATAATGTTCCTTTCAGGTCAATTTGTCAAGGTTAAAGTATAGGAGATTCTTCGAATCTATCTGTTACTTCTACTACATTGTTAATTAAACTTAAGCGCACTTTTGGCCATTGCCTTAGAGATAATAGCTTATCTCCTCTGCTATACATGGCGCAAACGGTACGTATAGTTGTATTGTTAGCTAAAGTCTTCTCGAGATTTACTGTGCAAGTTTAAAGTTAGTTCTTGGGCATCTTGATGCGATAGTCAAGTGTTCATGTCTAGCAAAGCTTTATGATAGGGCAAAATCTAAAGGCGCTCGGAATTTCAGCTACAAATTCTATTAGCATCTTCTAACCGAACTTGAGAATAGGCTTCGTAAAACTGTTTCATCACTTCATTATTTGTGCTCTTTAAAAGACGTACAATGAGACCTATCTTCCTGAAACACCCATAATTTTGAAAAATAGTTAAGGAAGACGCAGTTTCAGAGAAAAATTTATAACCTCAAAAGCAAACGTCAAAATGATTTAGAGGAAAGCCAGCTTTGATATCACACGTAAATGTTCAAAAGTCATCAAAACTACTTAGAGGCTTTTCTCTAATAGCGGTTTTCCAAGCTGAAGCTCTATCGATCTCAACGCCAAATGCAAGTGGGGCTAAAAATGAATGGAGAGAGATTCATTGAAAGGTTAAGAAGCCATAAACATCTTACAGTAGAGGAATTAATTGTTTTAGCTGCCTTTGCTGTATCTAGCCTACGCGTATTAAGCTGGTTTGAATATCCATACATACTTATTAGCGGTGACCTCAGGCCGCCACTAGTTTACGATGCTTTCACAAAAAGGGTTTTCTACGTTTGGGATGAAATAGACTTCGGCATACCCTCAGTATACCTCCCCAGAATCCTCGACCCATTCTATTTCTTCACAGTTTTTCTTCAAACACTAGGTGTAAGCTTACATTATTCACAAATAATAGCAGTTTTTCTAATGTATTTCCTATCATCTACACTGATGTACATGTTCGTCAAAACAATAACAAATGGCAACACTATAACATCTATTATAGCAGCTTTTTTCTTAACTTCAAACATTTTCCTTGTAAACGATAGAGAAATAACTGCAATAGGTTTTATAGGGACAACTTTAATGATGCTTCCATGCCTAGTCTCTTTTGCAAAAGGCATTAAGACACATTCATATAAGCTGATGGCTACTTCAGGAATACTATATATCTTAACATATGCAATCTTTCCCAACTATCGAACCACTCTTTTAACCTTTATGACACTTTCTTTATTGTTACTCTACTTTTGCATTGGGAGAAATTTACAAATCAACTTCCATAAGGGAATAACAATAAAGTTCACGGTATCCATTAAATCTTTGAAACTCGTGACTACCTTTCTATTAGCTCTATTTTCGGCATCTCTTTTTGTTATGGCTATGATCTTAACAAATCTAGATGTTTTAGCCTCGGCTTATGAAAAGCTTTTCATCCCATGGTTTGCCGGAGGCAGGGAATTACATTTCGTGATAAGGTTAATCGCAAAATGGGCGTTTGACAGTGGCGCAATGGATGTTCCATATATTCCCTACCGAGATGCCTATCTAGCCAATCCATTAATGATTTTTCTATCCTTCCTCCCAGCCATCATGGCCTTCAGTAGCATACTCTTATCTAGAGAGCGTAAAGCAACCATATTCTTCGGAGTCGTGGCCATAATTTCCCTAGCTTTATCTTCGGGGTTTAGCTTCTCTGGATATGGAAGGCGCATATACTTCGACCTAATGGGCTTGCCCATGCTTAAACCCTTCAGAGAGGCCTCTAACTGGATATTTTTCACCATACTCTCTTTCGGGGTTTTAATAGGATGCACTGTTTCAGCCCTCTGCAATAGATTAAAGAAAAAAATGTTTAAGGCCGTTGCAATAGCCCTTACTTTAGCGTTGTTTTCCGTTACAACGTATCCCCTAATCACGGGTGAGGTTGCAAGCAACTGGTTAAACCCAAAAATTAAAGGTTCACGTCTCCCCAATTCCTACCTAGAACTTAACAACATGCTCCCTGAAAATCACTGGAGCATTCTTCTGCCAGGGAGGGAGATATATGTAGCATACAATTTTTCAGGCATCCCGCTTAGTTGTGGAAACCCGTATCCCCTCATCTTTACAAAACCCATCATCAGCGGGACTGGAACAGAGTATGTACAGTCTCAAAGCTTAGACTTAGTAAATAAAATCTACCAAGAAATAACGGGAGAATTCAATTATAGAAACGTAGCCTTAGAAGGGAATGCTTCAGCAAGTTCCAGTGAATCAGAAGAGCTTACTCCAGATAAGGCAGTTGATGGACGTAAAGATACGAGGTGGTCTTCCAAGCCTGGTTTGCCTCAATGGTTTTTAATTGAGTGGACTGATGTCCAAGAAATATCGAGAATAATAACCTTCTTCGAGTCCGCATTCCCAAGAAGTTATACCGTACAATTCTGGAATGGATCTGGTTGGGAAACAATAGTAGAAATAGAAAATAACGATTCAACAAGAAATGAGATTCCGCTTTCTCAACCCATTTCAACCACGAAAATACGAATACTGTTCACTGAACCCGGACCATTCAGCAATGTAAGTATCTGGGAGCTAGAAGTTTATGCTAAGACCGCGGGTCTTCCAAAGCTTCTTGGAATGCTTGGGATTAAGTACTTAGTTCTTGAAAAAAACATAATTTTCGGGAACAGAGCTTCGGCAGACGATGTAGCGATAGCAATACGAGAAAATAATCACTTCAAGCTGGTAAAGGAGTGGAGCGAAATAGAATTATATGAAAATACATATAGTCTGCAACAAATATATGTAGCTGACAACATTCTAAGCTATTCAGACGTAAACGAAATTTACAAAACCATTGAAAGCCTGAAATGGGGAACTTTAAGCCACTCAGTTTTCGTTGAAGCAAGCAAAGTCGAGATCCAAAAAGAAATGCTTTCCCTCCCCCAAAACTTAACGTGGAGAAAAATGAACCCCACGCACTTTGAGGTAAATGTGAAATCAGAAGCTCCCTTCATTTTAGTGCTTTTGCAAAACTATGACGATCATTGGAGGGTTTATGTAAACGGCCGCCAAATCCCAGAGGCCAACCATCTGAAGGTAAACGCCTTTGCAAATGGATGGCTAATAGAAGAAGTAGGAAACCTTACAATAAAGATTGTGTATGAAACACAAAAGCTTATTGAGGCATCAACTCTCCTATCATTATTCTTATCCGCTCTCCTATTAATTTTATTAAGCAGAAAAGACTTAGCCTCTCTTTACCTAAAGTTTTTAAGAATGGCTAAAACAGGAATTAGAAAGTTTAAAAGTCCGTTTAGATCTTCCACGAAAGAAAGGTTGGATTGCAGTAAGGATGCGAATAACTGCTACACTAATTATTGAATATTTTCCTAAGTGGAAACGTTATGCTGCAAACATAAAATTAAAGCAATAAAACAGATTTAATGAGTACTTAAGCTGAAGGACATGAGGTCTCATCTAAACACTTTAGCTCATATAAAAAAGATGGTGCACAGCCTCTATTGCAATTCTTCATGGCTTCTGTTCTAGCGAAGCCTTATTTTGTATGAATTGTTGAATTCAGCTTTATATAAGCAAATCATTTAATTTCATTTGCTAAACACACTAATCCAACTGAAAAATATTCTAAGAGTTTCAAAACCGTTTGTTTTGAAGAAAATTGAAAATATTTAAAAATGCTTATTCGCTCATTGACGTATTCGCTAAATTCCTCTGTATTTAGAAGCGCTTCCTCCATAGTGAAGTTTCCCGTTTAGCATTTTCCAAAGAGAGTTGCTAAGGTTTCTCCTTACATATATTGACTTTTAACTTTCTAAGACTTCGCTCTTGACTTAAGTATATTGGATCGCTATACGTCGGCATCCGTGGAGCCATATTACTGCTTTATCTTCCTTCAGCAACTGCTCATTTTAATTCGATCTTGTCTACTTTATAATATTCATGCATAGTGCAAGCCAGCGCAGCATTAACTAAGTCAGTACTTTAAACAAGTTATTCAGTTAGCAATCTCTCGCCAAGGTTTCTGCGGCTACTGCAGGGGTTCATACGGATCCTCAGGCCTCTTCTCCATTGGTGGCTGAGTGTTTTAGTAGCTCAGGGTAATCCAACTAAACTTAATGTTTCCACGGCTTAAAGACCTTTGGGAAACTAAATACTTTAAAACTAAGGAAACCCCCTGAGTTCACAGAACTTTACCTACAGAACTTGGAGTGCATATATTACATTCTCAGGAGTCTCTACATCCATTACTTTCATTTCTATAAGCTCTAGATCTCTAAAATACTTTATGGAATTATGCGTTAGTGTACTTTATTCTTCTTTACATAAATTGTGCTATATATAAGACAACTTATATTGACTATAGAAACGTTACAATCTATATGAATGGTTTTAAATAAAATTTGTAAATAACATTATCTATTGTCAATGAAGTTTAGAAACTAACAAAGTTTTTATACTCAGACCATGTATATTAATATAGAGAAGGTGTATGATATGAATCTAATGGAGAAAAACAGTTCTCTAAAGGCAATTACAGTATCTGCACTGGTACTCTTACTGATGGCATCAGTAATTGCGCCAATAGCTTCAGCTGCCGTACTTAAACCACTTACATACGGCGTATTCTGGTCTGGCTCTGGAGTTATTGAGAAGGATAGATTTGACTTCATGAATGCAGACGGTAATCCACTTAAAGAAGATATTGCAAACGCTGTATTCCAAGGACCAGGCGTATTTCAAGATTTTAAGGAACCGGTTTATATAAACGATAAGGCAATATATGATGATTCAGTGGGGTTCATGAAGGACATATTCCTAGAGATCACTAATTACGGCACGTTAACTAAAATGAACTATACTGGCGAGGAAAAGCCACCGTACCACTGGCTACCTGTTATAGAGCAAAATCCACCGACGAATCCACAGACTGATATAGTTCCTCTTGAGGGTTGGCTAATTGCATACAACATAACTGTAGCTCCAGTAGGCTACGACGAAGGCTACTTAATTGTCACCTTCAGCGGCTTCGATGGTACTGGTAAGTTAGTTGCAAATGTCATAGGGCAGGACACTAACGATAACTGGGCGATCTCTCTTGCCGAAAGATCTGTATGGGTTAATAATCCACGTCTCTTAGCACTATTCTTCAATATAACTGCTATTAACTTAGGCTCCCCATTTACACCAGTATTTGAGCTAGACATAGTCATTGTATTTAATAAAGCAACTAAGTTCGTTGAAATATTCCAGAACTTAAAGCTAGTTGATGCAAACGTAGTTGGCTGTGTATCAGTTAGATTAAACATGGCTTTAGCTAGAATGGCTATATTCGATGCCAACCCATATTGTGACCGCGCATTCTACGGCTGGAAGAACGTGACTATAAAGGATCCAGAGTTCTTCCTAGTCTTAAGCTGGACTAATGAAACTTTGAGGAAGTGGGTTCGCGCTGACTTAGGATACGACTACTACGCTGCATACATGGCTGCATACCCAGTTCCAAACAGCTGGGCTATAGCTTCAACATGGTACGACAGCAACGACACTGACACATTTGTAGATGCATTTAACGTTTGGAACGCTACTCAACTAAGATTTACACCTGTACGCATAGGGCCTCCACACAAGATTGCGGGATGGCTTGATAAATACGTCATGCTTTACATGGGCGACATCGATGCCGATGGAAAAGGTGATGGAGATCAAGCCTTAGTTAGAGTTGAATGGTACAATGATATGGAGGGCATGCCTGAAGAAGTAATAGGAGTTGCTGAAACAGGCTGGAAGATGATTATGTACGGCGTCTACGATGTAAACGGTGGAGCCTACGACGGCGGTGAGGGCGGGTGGTTCGATTATGGATACCTATGCTTAAGCAATGGAAAAGTGTATGAAGACGACTTAGTAAGCCCGGAGAACATAGTTCCAATAATATTTGGCGTAACTC
The DNA here is from genome assembly GCA_938045475.1 of uncultured Sulfolobales archaeon. Lineage (GTDB taxonomy): Archaea > Thermoproteota > Thermoprotei_A > Sulfolobales > Desulfurococcaceae > JANXDZ01. The sequence continues at coordinate 68,903 of CALIML010000001.1, read as the reverse complement.
TTCCACCAATAATCGGTGCACCACCATGTCCCTGGATTCACACAGGAACCCTAGGATGGCTCAACTGGTGGGCATGGTATAATGGGTGGGATGGATTAAATACTGGGGTGACAAATGAAGTTTTGACCAGCACGGAATCTGAGCTAATAAAGTACGTCATATACCTTGACATAGACCAGGATGGAAACAAGGACGCGGCCGAAGACGCTGACAATGATCCGATTTTAGCGCAAGACGAGTATGACATACCCTTTGAGTGGTGGCCGACGGAGGAGCTTTACTGGCAGCTGACATACAAGTTCGCACCCCCAGTGTTCAGTAAGATTCCGCCATATACTTGCTGCTTATTTAGACTCTTTGAGCGGCAGCCAGTGGCGGATGTTCTACAAGCAGCTGACGACGGTAACCCAGATGGCTATATATATCGTATATATGACTTCGTGGTTCTGCCATCCCCCGGTGCAACACCTGATGCTGCTGGCGCTGCATGGCTTAACGCTAGGTTTACTTCATTGCTTGTGACTTTCGACGTTGAGTCATACAATATGGTTGCAACAGTAGGCTATGTTAATCCAGGTACTAAGATGCTTCCATACTTAATGCTTAGGCTGGAGCCAATACCGGGCGTTGTAGAGACTTATCCTGAGAGAAGGCTTCATTACTTAACGAGTGATGGAAGAGCCTTAATACAGATGGAGTGGGAGTACTTATTCCCATGGGAATACTATAAGGCTAACTATGGAAGTGGCACACCATGGCACGACAAGCACTACCTCTTAATATCAGTTGCAGGAGTACACCCGAACCTGGCTACATACTACTTCAATGACTTTACTCCAATAGTTAGAGCTGTAGGAGGAGACTATCAGTGGGATATAGTTATACTTCCAACAATTGGGCCTATAGACATAAGTCCATTTGTTGGAACAGACAGGGGCTTAGGATTAATAGCTTTAGCGAAAGATCACTTCAATAATACAGCGCTATTAGTCTGGGGCCTTGATGCCCAAGACACTTACTGGACGGCTTTTGCCGCAACATGGGGTTGGCCACTTATTGTTAGTATTTTTGGTGATTGGCAGGCTCTACTAATACTGATAGACTACACTATTACAGGACCTAACTGGGGCACCAGCAATGGAATACCTACAGCACATCCATGGTATCCACTAATAAATTATGAACCTTTGATATATCCTGTAGCTGTCGCCAGAGAGTACGAATCAGTCGGGTAACGTAGTAACTATTTAAATTTAATAAATATTTTTTAAATACGTCCTTCATTTAACTAATGGTGGTGTTATGCGCGGAGCATTCATAGCGATCCTTTCACTACTGCTTCTTACACTCACTAATGCTTCCGTGAGTACTGGGAGTGATGGTAGAACTGAAGTAATTGTGCCAGAGGACTCTTCATCCATTAACCAAGCAGTAAGCATTGTGTCTAGCGGCGGAGTATTGAGGGTTAAGGGCGGAGTGTATAGTGAGTACGTCTACATAAATAAATCCATTGAATTAATAGGTGAAGGAATGCCTAGGTTTCTTGAGCCAGTCACTATAGACAACGTTAGTAGTGTTGTAGTGAGAAACATAAGCATTGAAACATACCCCTATGGTACGGAAGTAGGGGTTTCAATAGTTAATGCAAGTAACGTAGTTTTAGAAAGCTTGGTTTTCAAAGGCTCTGGAGTACTAATTGTGGATTCAGTGAATGTATTAGTGAGGAACTGCTCGTTTACAAACAGCCCTGGCCCAGCCATAAGGATTACTGGCGGAGGATCTAGGGATATAGTTATTGAGGGAGGCTTATTCAACGACACTTACATAGCTCTATCGGTGCACGAGGGAGTTAACGTAACGTTCAGATACAACGTAGTTTATGCTAACAGGCTGTCAGTTAAGCTATACAGCGACTGCAAGAACTCGCTCATATACATGAATAACTTCATTAGAGGAGGGGCTGAAGACAATGGCTTAAACAACAAATGGTATAGCCCAGAGTTAAAGTTGGGCAACTTTTGGGGAGAGCCTTATACGCTCGTCGACTTGGATGGTGATGGAATATCGGATGAACGTGTTGAGATAGCTGGCGTTGCTGGAAGCATTGATCCATACCCCTTAGTCAACGAGTTCTCCAAGTACTTGAACTCAGTTAGCCAGGAAAACAGATATCGCTATACAGCAATCGCTGCCGTGCTCCTACTGGCTGCAGCCACTATTGTTGCGCTAACATACTACTATTATAGGAGGCGCGTGAAGTGAAGCACGGGTTGTTCACTAAGACGGATGCTGTTTTAATAGCGGCGCTAACTATAGTGATCTTAACATCTGCAGCCCCAGCATCCATAAACGATAAGCCTATAGCAATAGGTTTCGGAGACTCCAGCAGGTACATTCTATACAGCAGTGGCTACGTGTATGCCGTTTCAATTAGTGGTGAAACCCCTGTGGGGAGAATAGATTTAAGTGGAGAGCCCTGGTCTAACTTAGAGTCATTCATAATAGACTTCGAGGTTTACAACGAAGTTCTATACCTATACGCTTATAGAAGCATCAATGCATCAGCTGGCGAGACGCTCATAGTTGTATACAACTTAAGTAATGGGGTGAGGGTTTTCGAGAAGATATATGAGTTTAACGTAGTGGATGGTAATGAAGTGCGCGGAGACATGGTTTTAACAGCCATTGCTTCTCCGAGGGGGTTAGCAGTACTATTGGCTAACACTACTCACTCATTGATAGAAGTATATAGCCTATGCTTAAGCGGGCTTAAGCAACTGGCTACGTATAACGGTAGAATGGCTATGTCGATATATGTGTTTAACGACACTCTCATAGCTGCAACATTTAAAGTAGAGTTTAAGAACCAAACCCCGTGGGTGACTCCCCAAGTAGTAGATTTATTTAGAGACGAAACGCTCTTCACTCTGCCTGCACTAATACCGGTAGCTGCACTAGTATATCCATTCATACAAGTATTCAATAGAGGTGGCTTATGGGAGTGCTACGTAACTGTATACAATCAATTAATGAATAGAATGGAGTACTACTTAGTATACCCTGAGGGAAGAGATTTAATAGGTTACGCAGAGGCAAGAGTCTCCCCATACATGAACTACGCTATAGTTGAGCAGCAAGAAGGCTCTAAAATAATGTTCAGGGATGGAGTGAACATGACTGTAGGTGAAAAACTTTCAATAGTGCCTCAAGGAGCCTTCATACCCCTAGATCCAAAGAACGGAGTCCTAGACATAGATCTTGACCGAAAAGCATTGTTGGCTAAAGTAGTTGAGGGAGGGAATGCAAAAATAATCTATGTAATAAACAACCGTGTTATAGAGGTATACAAACTAGATGCTTCAAAAGCCAGCAAGGCGGAGGGCTTTTACGCAGCATTAGTTGGAGATAAAGCATACTTAATAAACCCTGAGACAGATGAATTAATGGTATTTAATTTAGAGGAGGAAGGAGGACCTCAAGGAGTTTCGTGGCCGGCAAATGTATTCATTGCAGGCGTTGCAGCTGCATGCATAGCGCTAGCTACAGCAATCATTTTAAGGATGAGGAAGCATGCAAGGAGTTGAAGCACGCCCAGCCACATCTAGGGCTTTACTGAAATGCTTTTGCAACCTTAAGCGAGCAGTTGAAATACATAAGCATTCAACAATGCTTGGAGATCATAGTAAAAGTTTTACAGAACTTCGTCGGGGAGCCCGGAGTATGCGAGCGGTGCGTGGCTATGGATTTAGAAGAGCATGTTAGTATAGCTGTTGCCGGAGGGACATGGGTTTTCTTAAGCAACCTCGCTATCTCTTTCTCTGGGCTCATATTCCTTCTCGCTGTAACGAAGTTCATCGGCATTAAATGCGTTGGTGAAGCTTCTGCAGTCATCAGTGCTGCAACCGTAGCATACCTAGTTGCTAGCGCCAGCATTGATGTTGCAGTCATCAGGGAGGTCGCGTTAAGAGGATGTAGATCCATTTACCCATCACTAGTGCTTGCTTCTCTAACTGGCGCTTTAGCACTGGCTCTATCAATACCTCTCGTTTACGCACTTGGCTATAGTGAATTAGTGTTTTACGCATCTCTATATGCTTTCCTCGCCTCATTATCTGCAGCTACGTTAAGCTCATTAATTGGCTTAGAGATGTTTCAAGAGCACTTTGTAGCAATACTTATTAGTTCACTCGCCAAGCTGTTTGTAGGCATAGCATTTGCCTCTGCAACTCCAAGCGCTGTAGCGCCCCTACTTGGATACCTAGCGCACCCGCTGACAGCTCTAATCGCTTCTACGCTTGCTTTAACAAATGTACTTAACTTCAGTGAGTGGCGCTATAGAGCTGGTTATTTAAGGGACATTGCGTTACTAGCTTTATCCAACTATCCGTTCGCTATCTCGAATCAACTCCTAGTGATGCTAAGCATCTACGTCTTTGCTTACTTAACTAGGGGGGCTGTAGACACTGGAATCCTCTACGCATCCATGATGATAGCCCTTGCGCTCTTTGCAGTACCTCACTCTATTTTAAGCGCCGTTCTATCCATTGGAACTCACAGAAACCTAGATCTATTTGGAGAAAGCCTTAGAATAGGGCTGGGTGTTTCAACACCACTCATAGTAGCAGTATCTTCAGCTTCAGCAACTGTGCTAGCAGTAATTAGTCCAGAGTTGGTTCAGGGAGCAGCCATCCTTAGAGTACTCGTTCTCTCACTAACGCCTCTTACAGCACTTGCAGCTACAGTTATGAAGTTAAATAAAGATGGGGGGATTAGGGCTTTAGCAGCCATAGGTGCCTTAAGGCTCGCTGCACTAACTGCATTATTGATAGCCTTAGTGGGGGCTGAGGGCGTCATGGGCGCCGCCACTGCATTCCTACTATCGAACGCTCTACTCATGCCTATTGCATTAATCATTATTAAGGAGTCGGGGAAGTGGTTGATGGCTATATGGTGTATACATGCAGCATTCATTTCGCTAAGCTACGTAATCCCGGTGAACGAAATATTGTCAGCGGCAATACTTACACCACTATCAGTAATAGCGATGCAGTTAGCCAAAGTAATTACGGTAAGTGAAATGGCTGGAGTTTTAAAGACTGTTTTAAGTGAATTACTGAAATTCAATGCCTTTAGAAGCCGTGGGCAAAGCCCTAGGTGAATTCACGCAAGTACTTCTCGTTGAACGATATTAAGTACTCATTCCTGACTTTACTTACAACTATTACTCCACGCATCTCTAGCTTCATTAATACTGATAGTACTTCGCTTACAGTAGCGTCGACGCCGAGATCCTTTAGTGCATCCATTAGCTCACTGCTAGTCATGCTCTCCCCGCGTTTAGCTAACTCCTCAATAACTATGTTTTCAAGAGGTCTCGCCCTCCATGGATATAGAACGTTTTTCACAACGATCACCTAAGTATATATTGTTGGCCTTAAGTAAGACTTCGGGAGGCTCTGCCTAAACTTCTCGGCCCACGCTTTGTAGATCCTCTCTAGCTCAGGCGTTATGCTCGGTTTAACGCTTTCAAGTGCTTTAATGAAGTGCCTCCTGCAGACTACTCTAGCGTTAACGTCTTCAAGTAGTGCTTCTAGAGCAGCTTGCTTAACTAGAGATGCTAAGTCAGCTCCGCTGAATCCCTCAGTTTTATCAGCTAGCTCGTCTAAGTCAACGTCTTCAGCTAAGGGCATCTTCCTAGTGTGTACCTTCAGTATTTCAAGCCTAGAACTCCTATCCGGGGGAGGCACGTAGAGGATTAAGTCGAGTCTTCCGGGCCTCAGTAGAGCTGGGTCAATTAAATCAGGTCTATTTGAAGCACCTATAACTATGACGTTATCTAATTCAACTAAGCCATCCATTTCAGTTATTAGTTGCGCCACTACTCTCTCAGTAACTCCTGAGTCATAGACTAATCCCCTTACTGGAGCTATGCTGTCTATTTCATCGAAGAACACTACTGCTGGAGCATAAGTCCTAGCCTTCTTGAATATTTCTCTTACTGCTTTTTCGCTTTCCCCAACCCATTTACTCAGTACCTCCGGCCCTCTAACAGCTATGAAGTTAGCTCCGCTCTCAGTAGCAACTGCTTTAGCTAGAAGCGTCTTACCGCAGCCGGGAGGGCCGTATAGTAGGATGCCCTTAGGAGGCTCAATACCAAGCTTCTTAAAAGCCTCAGGGTACTTTAAGGGCCATTCAACTGCCAGCATAAGCTGTTGCTTTAAATCACTTAAACCACCTACATCACTCCAACGCACTTCAGGGATCTCTACGTATATCTCTCTGAGGCCGCTTGGAATGATTTCTCTAAAGGCAGCCATAAAGTCCTCCATTCTAACCTCCATTTTCTCCAAGAGCTCTGGGCTTATAGTTGATGAATCTAGATCTATTTGCGGCAGGTACCTCCTAAGAGCGTGCAGTGCGGCTTCCCTAACTAGTGCAGCTAAATCAGCTCCAGTGTAGCCGCGAGTTATTTCAGCTAGTTTAACTAAGTCTACGTCGCTTGCAAGAGGAACTCCTCTAACATGTATTTGAAGTATTTCAAGCCTACCCTGCTTATCTGGCAGCGGGACTTCTATCTCTCTATCGAATCTACCGGGCCTCCTTAAAGCTGGGTCGACGGCGCCAGGCCTGTTTGTAGCCGCTATCACTATTACTTCACCTCTACTCTCAAGTCCATCCATTAAGGCTAGGAGTTGTGCAACAACTCTTCTCTCAACCTCCCCTATCACTTCATCCCTCTTCGGAGCTATGCTATCAACTTCATCTATGAAGATTATTGCCGGGGCATTCTTTTTCGCTTGCTCAAATATTTCCCTAAGCTTTTGCTCGCTTTCACCATAGTACTTACTCATGATCTCTGGGCCATTGACTGCTATGAAGAACGCATTGGTTTCATTAGCGACTGCTTTAGCTAGAAGCGTCTTACCGCAGCCGGGAGGGCCGTATAGTAGGATGCCCTTAGGAGGCTCAATACCAAGCTTCTTAAATAGTTCGGGGAACTTTAGTGGGAGTTCAACTATTTCCCTTATCTTCTGCTTAGCATCCTCAAGATCTCCTATGTCCTCGTAAGTCACTCTAGGTATTCCATATTCTTCAGTAGGCTTTTCCAATATCACTAGGTTGGTTGAGTCCTTTACTACGACGGGTCCCTTAGGCTTAGTGTACACTACTTTAAATGGAAGCTCTTGTCCAAGAGTATATATGGTAACCATATCTCCCTCAATTAAAGGCCTTTCAAGAAGCCTTGCCTTAACGAATCTAACGAAGTTCCTGTCCACAGTTGCCTGAAACCTCGATGGAGCTATCTTCACTATTGAGGCAACTGTGGCTGAAGCCCTAGCTACAGATACTCTTCCACCAATATCTACGCCTGCATTCCTCCTAGCGGTCTTATCAAGCCTTATTATCCCCAGCCCCCTGTCTTCAGCTGATCCCTCTATAGCTCTTACTACGGTCTTCCTACGTCCTTCAACTTCAATTACATCGCCGCTAACTACCTCAAGATCGCTCATTGCCAGTGGATCGAGTCTAGCAATGCCCTTGCCGGAGTCCTGCGGCTGTACATCGATTACTCTAAGTATTAGCCTCTGTTTTATATGCATAGCCAATCCATACACCACTGCTTAGTAATAAGTTCCAGCCCCCTTATTTTACTAAAATCCCTCTTCTTTAAGTAAGTGCCTTAGTTGCCTAAAGGCTCACTCTGTGAACTAGTTCAACGTCTACATTGCTAACTCCTTCAGTTGACGAAATGGCTTCTTCAATGGGCTCAGTTCCTCCCTCAGTTTCCTCAGGCATGGCTAGGTATAGCCTTAGGGCATTTAACCCAAATGCAACTGGCTCTACATCATAGCTCAGTAGCTCAACTCCTTGAGGCAAATTACTCCTTATCCTCTCCACAACTACACTAGGCTCTAACTCAATGCTCTCAGGATATACTTTAACTACTACGAGTACTTTAGCCACGGCTCCTCCCTCAAGGGCCCTCGAAGCCGCATACAGGGCATTTATACGGCACAGAGAGCTTGCGGCACTTCGCGCACCTATAGATCATTATTGAACCACAGTTAGGACATGGAAATGCAGCACCGGGCTCCTCTGGATCCATTAACTTATGGCAGCTGCTGCACATGGGTGGAGTAGCTGGCTCAGCTATTGAGAGTTTTAGCGAAGGCTTTAAAGACACTTTAAACACCATTCCACTAGCTACTCTTCATAAAAAGATGCTTACTCTTTATAAACTATTTGGTTTCTAGCGAATACTCAGTGGGAGCTGTGGAGTATAAGCAAGTAGTAGTCGTAAGAACAGACTTAGAGATGAGTAGAGGTAAAGCCGCTGTACAGGTAGCTCATGCAGCTGTTACAGCAGCCTTTGAAGCATTTAAGAGTAAGACGGAGTGGTTTAATGAATGGTGGAGCAGTGGGCAGAAGAAAGTAGTCCTAAGAATTGATGGAGAAAAGAGCTTAGTTGAACTAGTTGAAAAAGCCTCACTGCTGGGACTGCCGATAGGCATAATTAGAGACGCCGGCTTAACAGAGCTTCCTCCGGGAACTTTAACAGCAGTTGGAATAGGACCGGGGCCCTCGAGCCTAATCGATAAAGCCACAGGCGGGCTGAAGCTATATTGATGGAGTACTGTCATCCACTGGATAGAGTGTGCGGCCTCAAGTACTGTTTAACTAATAAGTATCTCGACTACCAATTTAAGCCATCTCCAGAGAACTTCATTGTTGAAGAAGAAGTGGATCGCAACTCGCTTCAGTTGAGGAGCGGGAGGGCAAGGTACTTAGTGCTCTTAGTCGATAAGAAGGGCGTTGATACGCTGTATGTAGCTAGAGAACTAGCTGAGAAACTCAATATAAGTGTTGGAAGCATAAAGTTCCTCGGCTTTAAGGATAGGGATTCTCACTCAATCCAGTTCTTCTTCATTGGCGACATAGCTGGCATTGATTTAAGGATGGGGGAAGTCGTTGCTGAATCAAGTAGGTATAGAGTTAAGGCAATTGGCTGCACAGATTCTAAGCCTACTCAAGAACTACTCATAGGGAATAAGTTCAAGGTTTTAATAGATGATGCAGGCTCGCTTAATGAAGTGAGGCAGCTTTTAAGTGAATTAGTTAGCAGAGGCCTACCCGCCTACTATGGTTATCAAAGGTTTGGTACAATAAGGTACAACACTCACTTACTTGGAAAATACTTAGTTAAAGGAGACTTAAGTTCATTTGTAAACGAACTGGCCTTCAGTATCTATCCAAGGGAGTCCCTTGAGGGCATAAGCTCTAGAGTGAGGAGGGAATTCAGCTTGAAGTCAAGGCTTGTGTATGAAGCTAAGTTAATGAGGCTCATTAAGAAAAGGGACTTGAGTAAAGTAACTAAGTTGCTAGAGCGCCGCGTGAAGAGGTTGTTTATTGAGGCATACTTAGCCTTCCTATACAACAATGCCTTAAATAAGTACATAAGTGTGCATGGATGGGTTGACGATGGAGAGATCTGCGTAACGGGGGCTTCATGCACTAGTGGAGCAGAGTATTATGAAGATATAGCGGCTGCAGAGTCTCTGAACATACATGAGTTAGCTAAGAACTTGGGCAGCCTAGGTGTAAGGGGCTGGCTGAGGAAAGTGAGAATGAAGTTGCTTGAGCCAAAAGCTTACGTAGAGAACGGCAAGCTTGTTGTAGAGTTCCGCTTAACTAAAGGCATGTATGCGTCAGTAGTCTTAAGGGAGCTGTTTAAACACAACTATATTCCGTAGTGAGGAGTTAGGGGCTTAGAGCTCTCTTAAAGCTTCTCCAACTATTGAGAGCCTTGGAATCGGGGGGAGAGCTCTCTTATGCCTGCTCCTCCTATGCATTTTTAGAACTCTTAAAACCATGTCTAGGGGTCTACCTGTAGCTGTGCTTGCTTCCTCAACGCTAAGCCCTAGATCCATTAATGCATAGAGTATTAGATCTATATCGCTATAGCTGAGCCCTAGTTCTTCTTCAGCATAGTGGTTTTTCCACAAGTGTGGAGCACTCTTCTTCTCAACTATTCTCTGCGGTAAGTTGAGATGTTTAGCAAGTCTTCTTACCTGAGTCTTATAGAGGCATCCGAGGGGTAGGAGGTCTGCAGCTCCGTCGCCATACTTAGTGAAGTACCCTAGGAAAAGCTCCGTCCTATCGCTTGTGCCTAAAACTAAGTAGTTGTTTTTATTAGCGTAGTAGTATAGGATGCTCATTCTGACTCTCGCCTTTAAGTTGCCTGCAGGCAGTTTATCGCTTAAGTCAATGAATGGAGCTGCCTTAGAGTAAGCCTCAATTACATCATTTATGAAGAGCATAGAGTGACTTACGCTTAACTTAGACGCTATGTCTACAGCGTCCTCAACATCCTCTACAGGAGTCACTCCATCCTCAGGCATTATTATTGCATGAACTCTCTCTGAACCAACTGCTTCAACAGCTAACTTAAGTAAAGTAGCGGAGTCAAGTCCACCGCTTAACCCAATTACATACCCCCTGGAACTACTTGCATCCACGAACCCCTTTAGGAATAGGGATATTTCACTGACTACTTCACTGTAATCAATATTGAGCAGGTCTTCAGTAGTTACGCGTGTATGCATAACTCAACACTCTCCTTAAATGTAGGAGAGAAGCAGCAATTAAGCTTTGAAGCCGCAGTTGCTTCAACGTTCATACATTCACAGCCATTAACTTTAATTAAGGATCCTTAACAGTTGTACTATAGTCGGCGTAAGTGGTATCTATGAGCGATAACGAGATAAAGTCAAAGATCCACGACATAGTGAGATACTTTGCGTATGCGCTGAGATACGAGGATCGCCTAGTGCCTCTACTCGAGGAGAGCGTTCCAGAGCATATAGAGCTCTCTCCAGTAAGGCTCTCTACGGAAGGCAAAAGGCTTTACGGATTAAAGATCTTAGTTGACTGGAGGCACGCTAACCAAGTAATTCATTATGCAGCGAAAGAGCTTTCTGAAGAATTACAAATAGTTGAGTCACATGCATTAACTACATCAGATAATAAAGCACTTATAGCTCTAATGGTTTCATCCACTGGAGAGGCCCGTGTATGGAGCCTTCTCAAAAAGATCTCTAGAATCAGTGGAGTTAGCATCGTGGAGTTAGCGAAGCTAAGTGATAGCAGTGAGGTGTACGTCAATCAATTGTTCTTTCCTCTAAAGCTATTTGGGAGAAAGCTGGCAGTAATGCCTACAGCATCTATTGCTGCATACTTAAAGCAGAAGGACACTTTAGAGCTAGTGGAGTTTGGGGCATTGCTTGCGGGCAGTTTGCTTAAATTAATGCGCATAGACAAGATCTCGCTTAACGTAGCCGGGGAGTTGTTAAGAGCGCTAGGCTTTGCAGACCACGTTTCCATACGTAGTGAAGCCAGTGGAGCTACAGTAATTGATTTAAGGGAGAGGAATACTGATGAAAAGCTATGCTTCTTCTACTCAGTCATAGTAAGCCACCTATGTGAAGTGGAAGCTAAGGGCGTGTTCCGCGAAGGGATTTGCTCAATAAGTGCTAGGCCCCGGATTACTTGACTCCTTCAACTTCACGAACTCTCTATATATTGCATCTCCGGCGCTAGTACCTATTCTTGATGCTCCCGCTGCTATTAGTGCTAGTGCGTCTAGAGCGTGCCTTATTCCCCCCGATGCCTTTACCTTCACTCTCCCCCTAGACGCCTTGTAGATTAAGGCTACGTCATGCACTGTTGCACCCGTTCCTAAGAAGCCAGTGCTTGTCTTCACATAGTCGGCTCCAGCTTTAGCTACTAGCTCTGTTGCCATAGACTTTTCTTCATCGTTTAAGAGCCCTGTTTCTATAATGACTTTAACTACAGATACTCTAAGCTTCTTTGACTCCTTTACAACGCTCTCCACATCCTTAACTACGTAGTCTAGGAGGCCTGACTTAAGGAAGTTAATGTTCATCACCATGTCTATTTCACTTACTCCACTGGAAGCCAGTTCTCTGGCTTCCAATACTTTGATCCTTGTAGTCGTATTTCCAAGGGGGAACCCCACTACTGAAGCTATTCTCACTGTTCCTCCAGCTATTTCCCGCGCTTTCTCCACTAGGGATGGCGGAACCACTATGCATGCAAATCCATACTGCCTTGCGTCACTAATGTACTTCTCGAGCTCCTTGAGCGATGCTTGAGGCTTTAAAAGAGTGTGATCTATCATTGAAGCAAACTCCCTTAAAGAAATCTTATTCAAAAGATCTGTATATGGAGAGAGCCCCACTCTCCACCCCTCGTTTTACACTGCATTCAAGTATTTAAGGCTCTTTAATCAATGTACTTAAAACCGTTGAGTACGCTAACTCCTAGCATTGGGGTCCTGCGGAATGCGCATAGAGCTACATCATGGAGCTGGTTCAAGAGAGATGTGGGAGCTTTTAAATAAGCTAGTGGTTTCTAAAGTACCAAGGGATCTGATGAAGACCCCTGGTGGTTATGGAATAGACGTGCTAGATGATGGAGCTGTGGTAAGAGTCGGCGAACACTACGTAGTTTTAACAGTTGATACATACACTGTCAACCCAATATTCTTTGAGGGGGGAGACATAGGGAAGCTGGCTGTATCTGGAACACTCAACGACGTAGTAATGATGGGTGCAAGGCCCGTAGCATTCATGGACACCATAGTAGTTGAAGAAGGTTTTGAAATCCCCCTCCTCGAAAAAATAATTGAATCAGTAACTAATTTATTAAAGGAGGAGGAAGTGCCTTTAGTGGGAGGAGACTTTAAAGTAATGCCTAGGGGGAGCATAGATAGAATTACTATTACTGGAGTAGGAATGGGGTTAGCTAAGAAACCGATAATTGATGTAAACATAGAGCCGGGCGACGTAATTATTGTAACAGCACCTATTGCAGAACACGGTGCAGTAATACTCGCTCACCAACTTGGGTTAAGTGAAGAGATCAAGGCTTTAAAAAGCGATCTAAGGCCTCTTACAAAGACTGTTTTACCAGTAATCGAGAGATACGCGGATGGAGTTCATGCAGCAAGAGATCCGACTAGAGGCGGGCTAGCAGCTACACTCAATGAGTGGGCTGAGTCAACTGGGTTAACCATACTCATAGATAGATCTAGGGTTCCAGTGAGAAGCGATGTGAGGGACTTCCTAGACGCCATGGGTATAGATCCATTGAATGTTGCATCAGAGGGAGTGGCTGTATTAGCTATTAAAAGATCTATGGCGGAGGAAGCCTTAAACTATCTAAGGAAGGCTGGGGAAACGCATGCCGCAATGATCGGCGAAGTAGTTAAGCCAAGCAACCCAATAGTTAGGGGGAGAGTAGTGGCTTTAACTGAAGTAGGGGGGAAGACTATAGTTGAAGCTAAGTCGATAAATCTACCTAGAATATGTTGAGTAGTGATACGCATGTGTCTAGGAGTTCCTGCAAGGGTATTAGACGTAGAGAGTAGGAGTGGCTTAAGCATTGCTAAAGTATCCATTGGAGGAATAGTTAAAGAAGTTATCAATGCCTCCAGTGAGCCTATAGCTCCAGGAGACTACGTCATTGTACACGCTGGAATGGCTATATCAAAAATAGATGAAGATGAAGTGGAGGCTATATTCAAGATCTGGGAGGAAGTAGAGAAAGTAATTGAAGCCTCTTAGGTGCCTTCATGAAGGCTCTAAAACTCGTGATCACAGGTATAGTCCAGGGAGTGGGCTTTAGGCCATTCATACATAGAATTGCCGTTAGACATAACTTAAAGGGCTATGTGAAGAACTCAGGGGGATCTGAAGTAGAGGTATGGATTGAGGGGGAGCGTGAGGACTTATCTAAGTTCATTAAGGAGCTATACTTACAGAAGCCTCCTCCAGCGATACTGGAGGAAGTAGAATTATATCCGCAGGAACCACAGGGCTTCAACGAATTCTACATATTGAAGAGCGCTACTATAAAGGAGAAGCACTCAATGATACCTCCGGACTTCAGTATATGCAGCGAGTGTTTGAGTGAAATACTTGATCCAGGCAATAGAAGGTATAGGCATCCATTCAATTCATGTGCTTGGTGCGGCCCCAGGTTCTCAATGATCTATAAAGCGCCTTACGACAGAGAGAATACATCGATGGCTAAGTACAAGCTGTGCAGTGAGTGCGCTAAGGAATACAGCGATATAAGTGACGTGAGGAGGCATCATGCTCAGGGAATAAGCTGCCCTGAGGACGGCCCTAGGCTGTGGCTCACTGATAGGAGGGGCAGTAAGGTGGAGACTAATGACCCAGTGTTAGAGGCAGCAAAGATCATTGATGAAGGGCATATAGTGGCTATAAAGGGTCTAGGCGGATACCATTTAGCTGCATTAGCGAGCAGTGATGAAGTTGTATTAAAGCTTAGGAGCAGGAAGAGCAGGCCTAGGAAGCCATTTGCAATCATGGCTCTTGATAGAGCTGTTTTAGACAAATTAGTTTACTTAAATGAGGACTCATTGAGGGTGCTGGAATCTCCAGCTAAACCCATAGTCTTACTTCCAAAGAAGCCGGATACACCTGCCTCTAAGTATGTGTCGCCCGGGCTTTGCTTTGAAGGAGTGTTTCTTCCATACACCGGGCTCCACTACTTAATACTCCTTGAGACTAAGGACAAGTTTTTAATAATGACTAGTGGGAATGCGTATGGGAAGCCCATGTGCATTGATGAGGAGTGCGCCTACAGGGATCTTGGTGGAATAGCTGATTACTTCCTAGTGCACGATAGGGAGATAGTTAATAGAGTTGATGACTCTGTAATCAGGTTCACTGATGGAAGGCCCGTTATGCTTAGGAGGGGGCGTGGGTATGCGCCTCTGTGGATAAAAGTGCCGTTTAACCTGAGGAAGAACTACGTAGCTTTAGGAGCGGATCTCCAGACGGCTGGAGCAGTGGGCTTTAGCAATAAGGTAGTTCTTACACAATACATAGGGGATGTAGATGACTTAGACACACTCGTAGACTTAGACAAGTACCTAGGCTTTCTGACTAAAAGCTATGGAGTAAACCTTAGTGAAGCAGAAATAGTTGTGGATAAACACCCACTCTATGCCTCACACCTACTTGCAGTAAGCTATGAGGAGGCCTACGGCTGTAGCATAGTTGAAGTGCAACACCACTTAGCGCACGTGCTTGCAGCAGCCTCTGAGCAAGGATTGTTCGAAGACTTCATTGGCATAGCAATTGATGGAGCTGGATATGGAGATGATGGAGCTGTATGGGGTGGAGAAGTATTGGAAGTGTATTTAAGTAAGAAGATCTATAGGAGGGCTGGACATTTAGAGTATCAACCCCTGGATAGCGATAGAACAGTGTACTATCCAATAAGGTTCTTCATATCAGTTCTAGCTAGGGAACTCGGATCCGATGAAGCACTAAAGACTTCAGTGAAGTATGGATTATGCGAGCTGGTGCCCGGCGGATTAGCGGAAGTCAAGGCTTTACTTAAGGCAATAGAAATGAAGAAGTACTCGCCGACTTCAAGCATGGGTAGATTACTCGATGGAGCGTCGGCTTTCCTAAGGATATCTACTCAGAGGAGCTATGAGGGGGAGCCAGCAATACTCCTCGAGTCCGCGGCAAGAGGGGGGAGGGTAGTAGAGGAAATTAATGATCTAAAGATAGTTGAGTCTATGAGGGGCCTTATAATAAAGACTGCAGATATTTACTTAAACTTAGTGGATAGCTTTAAAGAGCGCTCTATAGAGGACTTGGCATACACAGTGCAGTACATTCTTGGCAGAGGATTAGGGGAGGCTGCACTAGCCTCACTTAAGGGCAAGAGATTATCGAACTTTGTAGTAGTAAGCGGTGGTGCAGCCGTCAATGAAATAATAGTTAAAGGCATTAGGGATGTACTTGCAGAGAGCGGCGTGGACATCCTTTTGCCGAAGAGAGTTCCTCCAAATGACGGGGGGGTAGCCCTCGGCCAAGTAATTGCAGCCGATCTGGATTTAAAACCCTATAGTTTATAGCTATGCAACTGCTTACTATATTTAAGGCAAATGAGATAGGTTAAAAGAAGGTTGAGCTTATGAGCCCCTGCTCAGCATCGCTGCTTGGAGCACTAACACCTATGCTTGCATCTGCTGCTTTCATACTTCCACTATTTGGCTTACGCATTAAGAGTAGGGTTTTCTACCACTCCTATTCAATGGCATTCGCAACGCTAGCTTTAGCGGCGACAGCCTGGGGATTCATTAAAGTAAGTAGCTGTGGTGTACTTACATATACTTTCGGCGGCTGGCCTCCACCACATGGAATAACCTATAGAGTTGACGTAGCCAATGGATCGCTTGCGCTATTTACATCAATAGTTATGTGGTTTATAGCCCTCTATAGCGTTTGGTACAGCAAGTACATAGATGACGTTGTCTGGTATTACACTCTATTGATGGGAATGGAGGCAGGACTTCTCGGCTGTTTGTTAACAGGCGATGTATTCAACTTATTTGTAATGCTTGAAGTGCTATCGATATCAGCCTATGGGCTCGTGGCCTACTATAGATCTAGGCCAGATGCTGTTGAAGCTGCAATGAAGTATGCATTCATAGGGGCTGTTGCAACCACTCTGTACTTCATATCAACTGTAGTGATATACAGTTGTTATGGAACGCTGAACATGGTTGATCTATCTATCAAGGCTAGGGGTGGGGGAGGGATCTTACTAGATGGATCCTATGGAGAAACACACCTTGCATCAGCTGCAGCAATATCGCTAGCTATATGGGCTTTTACTTTTAAGTCAGCTTTATTCCCAAACCACTTCTGGCTACCTGATGCTCATCCAGAGGCCCCCACACCTGTTTCAGCAGCTTTATCAGGCTTAGTAGTCAATGTAGGTGCTTATGCTACTCTAAGATTCATGTACTCGATATTTGGGCAGGGGAGCATTGTTGACATCTATTGGTTTAGGACAGCTGTTCTTGCATCAATTGCAGTAATGGCGTCCCTATCGGCAGTCATTGGTGCACTACTTATGCTGGTTCAAAGCGATGTAAAGAAGTTCCTAGCGTACAGCACTATATCCCATATAGGCCTCATATACTTAGGCATTGCTTCAGGCTTAAGTGGGAGTAGTGAGGCTACAGTCATAGGTATTGAAGGCTCAGTATATCACATATTCAACCACGGTATTGGAAAAGCACTCTTATTTCTTGCAACAGGAATTTTAATAGCGGCCGCTGGATCGAGGAATATAGAGGATCTGGCTGGCTTAGGTAGGCGCTTTCCACTGACTTCTGTAGCTATTTTAATAGGTGTTCTCCACTTAGCTGGCATAGCTCCCTTGGGAGGATTCTTCAGCAAGATATACTTATTCTCAGCATACATTACTGTTGGAATAATTCCCCTTGCCCTCTTTATAGTAGTTGCATCAGCCATAAGTTTACTTGGATACATAAAGCTCTTTTACACATTGATGCTTAAAGCACCGACGAAGAGCGCCGCGTCAAATGTTGGGCTACCAGTCCAAGCACTGGTCTTAGCTATGTCAGTACTTTGCTTTATTCTCGGAGTGTGGTATCCAGAGATTGGTAAAATACTTCCTGCAGAAGCTGGAAGCTTCCTTAACATAGCTACTCCTTGAAAACCACGCTACTGTATTTAAATGAGTCCCCGCTAGTTTAAGTAGTAGGGATGTGCTTATGAGCAGGGCTAAAGTAATTAGTTATTCACCCTGGATAGCCCACTTCAATACAGGTGCATGCAATGGATGCGATATAGAGGTCTTAGCTGCACTCACCCCGCTCTACGACCCTGAGAGATTTGGAGTAAAGTTGTCTCCCTCAATAAGGCACGCTGACATACTAATAGTGACTGGTGCTGTAACTAAGAAAGCTGCTGAAAGACTCAAGAGGCTCTATGAGCAAATGCCTAGGCCTAAGTATGTGATAGCCGTAGGCGCTTGCGCTATAGATGGAGGAGTATTCTCTAAGTCCTATAGCGTAGTCGCTGGAGCTGATAGAGTAGTTCCAGTAGATATATACGTCCCAGGATGCCCCCCTCGACCCGAAGCTATTCTAGATGGAGTTGTACAGCTCGTCCAAAAGCTGAGGAGCGCGGTGGTGTAAGTGGAGGCTCTAAGTGAATTAGTAAAGAAATATGCTTTAACTACATACTCTATGAAGCCAAATAGGTTGGTGATAGAAATACCTAGGGATAGAGTGAAGGAAGTCTTAAAGGCAATTAAGGAGGGGTGTGGCGATACGGGGATCTATGTATCTACAATTGTTGGAACGGATTTTCCCGATAAAAAGCAGGTGAGGCTAGATTACTACTTAGTGACCCACCCCGACGACAACGTATATGTATTGAGGACGTGGCTTCCCAGAGAAGATCCTAAAGTAGACTCCATACTAGATCTATTTCCAGGAGCTCTCTCAGGCGAGTGTGAAACGTACGATCTTCTTGGAGTAGTGTTTGAGGGGAATTTATTCATAAGGAGAGAGTTCTTTGTGCCAACTGATGTGGCGTCGAAAGAAGTGTTTCCGCTTAGAAAGGATAGTGGTGTATAGAGTTGGCTGTAGATAAAGTCATTGAAATACCTGTATCACTTGAAGTACCCATAGGTCCTCAACACCCTGCACTGCACGAGCCAGTGATGTTGAAGGTATATGCTGAAGGCGAGGAAGTAGTTAAAGTAGAAGTAAACACTGGGTATAACCATAGGGGGATAGAAAAACTCGTTGAGAAGAACTCGTTTTATAGAAACATATTCATTGTATCAAGAGTATGCGGCATATGCAACATAGTTCACTCCAATGCATATGTGAGGGCTGTAGAGCAAGTTATGGGCATAGAGCCTCCGGGGAGGGCGAAGTACCTAAGAGTGCTAGCTATGGAGCTTGAGAGGATCCATAGTCACATGATTATAAACGCCATAATGGCTGAAGTACTGGGCTACGACACTTTATTCATGTACATTATGAGAGATCGTGAAAAAGTAATGAAGGCTAAGGAAATACTCACTGGAAACAGAGTCTTAGGAGATTACCTAATGGTTGGAGGAGTGAGAAGAGATCTAAGTGAAGTGGATAGAGAGAGAATCAAGGATGTATTAATTAAGCTAGAACCTGAAGTACGGAAGTACATCAGAGTATTTGAAGAAGATGAGACTATAGGGAAGAGGCTGAGGGGGGTGGGGGTTGTAAAGCCTAAAGACGTCACTCTACATGGATTAGTGGGTCCTACGGCCAGGGGCTCCGGAGTAAACATTGATGCTAGAAGGGAGGGCTATGATGCATACGGCGAAGTGCCGTTTAACATTATTGTTAGAAGCGATATGGATTCTTGGAGTAGAATGATGGTTAGATGGCATGAAACTATAGAGTCAATAAATATGTGTAAGTACGTACTGGAAAACCTTCCTAGTGATGGTCCAGCAGTACCTGATGAAACTAAGCTTCCCAGGAAGTTCCCCGTTGGAGAAGCATTTACTAGAGTTGAAGCACCTAGAGGGGAGCTTACTTACTACGTAATGAGTGATGGAAGGCAAAACCCTTGGAGAGTTAAGATAAGGACTCCATCATTTAACAACATTATTAACTCAGGCTTTTCGTACATAGGCTACACTATAGCTGATGTCCCCGTTATACTGACTAGCTATGATCCATGTATATCATGCATGGAGAGAGCCATAGTCACTGACTTAAGGCGCGGCGAGAAGAAGTACGTAAGGTTTAAGGACTTGAACAGAGGGTTGAAGTAGATATGGGTAAGCCGTCTCTACTCAAGGAAGTCCTTAAGTGGTTTATTGGAAGGCCTGTTACAATACAATACCCGTATGAAGAGACGCCTATCGAAAATAGATTCCGGGGCAGGCATTTTGCTGACTTAAATAAGTGCACTGGCTGCAGCCTATGCGCTATAGAATGCCCGGCTGACGCCATCACTATGGAGAAGCTTCCAGAGGAAGTCTCTGTACCTAAGAACCCTAGGAGGATATACCCAGTTATAAGCTACGGTAAATGCGTTTACTGCTATAGGTGTGTAACGGTCTGTCCATTCGATGCTTATATAACTACCAATGATTACAAAATAACGGGGCCGGCAAGGTTATATTCAAGAGACTACAGCCTGCAAAGTGTTGGAGGCGGTGCGCAGTGAAGGAGCTAATATCGATGTTCATAATTGCAGTGCTGCCCATATATATAACCTCGTTCATTCTCTACATGGTTAGAGCGCTGAGGGGGCCTACAGTGCCTGACACAGTGTTAGCCATAGACGCCATGACTTTTGATCTAGCGGCATTCCTAGTGATCTTAGCAATATTCTTTGAATCGCCAATACTCATAGCTACAGCCATTGTTTTAGCTCTATGGATTTACTCCCTGGACATCTATGTAGCTAAATATCTTGAAGCAAAAGAGATGGGGGAGTGATGAGGATATGCTTGAGGTAATTGCTGTGTACTTAGGTCAAGCTCTTATAGCTATAGGAGTGCTCTGTGATTTAGTTGCATCAATAGGCTTGCTGAGGTTCCCGAACTTCTACTTAAGGCTCCACGCAGCTACTGTGGGAACTATTGGAGGAGCATTCGTTCCACTAATAGGCGCTGCACTACTCGCTGCTGGAAGCACTTACTTAGGAGCCTATAGGTGGTTTATAGCTGGGGGAGCTCTAGTAACGGCGATCATGGTCTTAATGCTGGCTCCGGCAGGTTCACATGCACTAGCTAGAGCAGCGCATAGGTCTCGCGCAGCTGTAGTTGAACCAAAGGTTGTGAATTATCTAGAGGAAGATGAGGTGGGCAAGAGTGGTTGAAGCGTCATTAATAGTGCTTGGCGTAATGGCGTTATTCGCGCTTTCCTCAACTATAGCTACTTACCTAGCCATCACTGAGAGGAACTTAGTTAAGGCAGTGCTATACTCAGCTATACAGAGCACTCTCTATGCACTCATTTACTACTTACTAATGGCTCCCGACATAGTCTTAGTCTACGTACCTGTTTCAGTAGGCTTATATCCAGCCATAGTACTAATGTTGATAAAGAAGACTGAGAAGGAGGAGAGTTAGTTGAGGAGGTTGCTTGGGTTACTAGTAATAGTGTTGTTTATAACGCTCTTCGCTCTAGTAATAGCTAGCGGAGGCTTTGGCTACGAGGTGCCTCCATCAAGAGTGAGGGAGTTAGCTAGGCAATTCCTAGTCTACGCTTACAATCCATTTAACACTACTTTTACTGTAAAGTCTCCTGAAGCAGTGACGTCAATAGTCTGGGACTTTCGCGGCCTAGATACGCTGTTTGAAACACTAGTGTTTTACTTAGCAATAATAGGTGCTCTCTCACTTTACAGAGGCATAGAGTCGGGGAAGAGAGCTGAAGTAATATCCCTCGGCCTTTCACCAATAGTGAAGACTGTGACTAAGTTAACTGCCGGAATCATAATAACTGTAGCTGCCTCAATAGCTCTCCACGGACACTTAACTCCAGGAGGAGGATTCCAAGGCGGAGCAACAGCAGCTGTTGCTCCACTACTCATACTCATAGTGTTCTCCAAGTACTTCCTCGAGAACCTGGGGTTGAGGAAAAACGTGTTGCTTGCATTAAGGAGCATAGGGTTACTGGGAATTGGGGTGACCGCTTTCTCAGCGCTCATAATAGGCCTAGCGGCTGGTAGCCCGGCATACGTATTTCAAAACCAGCCTAAGCCCGATGCGCCGGTAGGACTGCCCGTCCACATAGGCGATAGCTTGATAAGCGGCACTCTATGGTTCTTCAACTTCTTTGAAATGTTTGCAGTTGCAGCTGGATTTACAGTGATATTTCTGCTTTTGGGAATACCTGAAGGAGAGGTATTAAAACAGTTGAGGGAGGAGGTTGGAGAACATTGATTGACGCATTTACATTCCTATTCACAACATGCATGCTTTCAATAATAGTGAACCTAGGTATATCGCTTTACGGAGTTCTATATAGGCCGAGCTTAATTAAGAAGATCATTTCATTAACCATATTCAGTGATTCAGCCAACATTACAGCAATTATAATAGGCTACGTGAGGTGGCGAAACCCGGGGGAAATAGCTCCACCAGTACTACTGAACCCTAGTCCTACGTTGGAAGACATAGAGACGTTTGCTAAAGTAGCCGTAGATCCATTGCCGCAGGCGCTAGTGCTGACAGCCATAGTCATAGGGCTGGCTGTGACACTTTTCCTCGTCTTCCTAACCCTACAAATGTATAGATTCTACGGAACAACTGATGTGAGACGGATAGCTAAATTAAGGGGGTGATCTAAATGAAGAGGCTTGCTAAGGCGTTTGGACCGATGGTGTTGAGCTTCATAATTTACATAACGTTTAGCGGATCGGTTTCCGCATACGATTTAGTGAGCGGTGTTATTGTAGCATTAGTGGTTGGATTACTTGTAGCAAACATCGTTGTAAGTAAACCTAGCAAACTACTCCAAGTTTGGAGGCTTGCGTGGCTGATAGCATACAGCATCTACTACTTCTTTATAGCTGAAGTAAAGGCTCACTTAGACGTCATGCATAGAATACTTCATCCAAAGATGCCCATTAACCCTGGGATAGTCCGCGTGCCGTACAGCGTTGAAACTGATTACGCTATGACGACAGTGGCGAATTCAATAACTAATACTCCTGGTACAGTAGTAGTGGACTTAGATCCAAGTAGAAGGACTTACTACGTCCACTGGATTTATATCAGAGACTTAACTCCTGCCGGCGCTAAGAAGCATATATCTGAGACCTTTGAAAAATACGCAAGAAAGATCTTTGATTGAGGGATCTGCATGAACCATGCTTCAAGCATTGTTGGAGCAATAACTCCTTTGCTTGCAACTGCATCGTTCAGCGTTCCATTGCTAAGCCTATTTATAAGGAGCAAGAAGTTCTACAATGCTTACGCACTGGCTGTATCAGCCATAGCTTTAGCCATGGCTTCATGGACTTTCGTGAGCTTAGTTGAAGGAGGCTATAAGCCTATAATATATAGGTTCGGGGGATGGCCTCCTCCAGTAGGAATAGTCTATGAAGTAGATGCGCTCAACGGCTTCCTAGGCCTCTACGCATCACTAGTGATGTTTATAGCATTCCTATTTAGCACATGGTACTCAAAGTTTATAGATGATGTAATTTGGTACTACACTCTATTGCTGGGGCTGGAGACCGGTGTTATTGGCTGCATATATACAGGCGATGTATTCAACTTATTTGTAATGCTTGAAGTGCTATCGATATCAGCCTATGGACTTGCAGCATTCTTCACTAGGAGGCCCGCTGCCCTAGAGGCAGCATTTAAGTATGCATTTATTGGAGCTGTAATAACTACGCTCTACTTCATAGCTACAGTAATTTTGTACAGCGCATATGGGACGCTCAACATGGCTGACTTGCTGGGCAAGTCAACTCTAGCCTCCAGCAACGGGTTTAGTGGATGGTTATTTGGAGATATAGCTTCGGCATCTCTAGCCGCTATAGCCTTTACACTATGGGTATTTACTTTTAAGTCAGCTTTATTCCCGAACCACTTCTGGGTGCCTGACGTATATTCCGCTGCCCCAGTTCCAGTAATTGCAGCATTTTCGGGCGCAGTAGAGGTAACTGGTGTCTACGTAGTAGCTAGGTTCATGTACACGTTGTTTGGAGCGGGGAGCGTACTAGCATTAAATGGTTATAGAGACTCAATACTCTTAATGCTATTAGTGCTTGGAGTAGCATCAGGCTTAGTTGGATCACTGATGATGATTATGCAGAAAAACGCCTATAGATTGCTTGGCTATAGCACTATAAGTCACATAGGCCTCCTATACATGGTTCTATCACTGGGAATGAGCTATGTTCCAAGCGATGTTTTAAAGACTGCTCTTACAGCACTCATATACCACATAGTTAACTTTGGTTTAGGCAAAGTTCTAATGATATCCTCAATAGGCCTTGTTTCTGCATCAGCTGGAGAAAGAGACTTAGATAAGTTGAGCGGCTTAAGCAGACTCTATCCAATAGCGTCTATAGGGATCACTATGGCGGTCTTTCAATTAATAGGCTTAATTCCGTTCGGGGGCTTCTACAGTAAGTTACTGATGTATCAAGCATTTATTTCAAGCGGTCAACTCATATTGGCTGTAGCGCTAATAGTTGTTTCAGCTATAAGTAGCTTAGGCTACCTTAAGATATTTTACGCTCTCATATTTCCACCACTACTGAGGAGCTATGTGAAGGAGAGTGAAGGAGTGTTGATGCCCATAATTTCAGCATTAGCGATAGCGGTTTTATTGCTTGGCATATTCTCACCTGCACTATTAAAGTTTATTGAGGCAGTGGTTGAAAACTCGCTAATGCCTAAAGGAGTTGAAATGTACTATGGATCTTTTGCAGAAGTATTGAGAGGATATACTGGGGGTGGCTAGCTGTGCTAATAGTAAGTGATCCTGTATCTGCATCCATATTCATCTCCTTAATGATGCTCTGCCTAACGCTACTACTCTACCTAGTAGTGAAGGCGCTGAAGCCTAAGCATAGTGGAAGCGGCGATGAATCCAGGGAAATGTATCTGGGTGGAGAACACCCTAACATACTCTCTAAACCCCATGTACTGCAGTCGGGGCTTTACTGGGCCATAGTATTCAGGGACTTTAAGAGGGTTTACCGCGGACTTGTGGAAAAAGTGCATACTGGAATAGCAATTGATTGGGCGTACTACATGACTGCTTGGCTATTGATACTGCTACTATTAGCTATAATTGCGTTGGGGGTAAGTAGTTTAATCTAGGTGATGCAAGTGATCCTTGAGCTAATAGTTTCAGCCCTAGTCTTTCCAGGAGTGCTATTCATTTCAGCCCTCTCATTTTTCACTGAGTGGTATTTAAGGAAGAGCGTTGCCCACATGCAGAGTAGAATGGGACCAACATATGTTGGCCCCATTGGACTGCTGCAGCCATTCATGGACTTCGTAAAGTTACTAGTAGTTAAGGAGGAGGTAAAGCAGAAACACTCAATCATTTGGCTTGCAGAGCTATTCGGAGTTCTTGGAATTAGCGCTATTGTATCCTCACTACTACTGCTTCCTCTTTCACCAATTAGAATTGCGGCCGACTACGACTTCCTAATTTACGTATACTTACTTGGCGTAATGGTTCCAATAGCTATGGTAGCCATGAGTTTATGCATGTCTAATCCGTTCGTGAGCGCCGGGGCATCCAGACTTTTATCAATGATACTAATAGTTGAGCCAGCGTTTTTCGCTGGAATGCTGACTCCCATATCAATAGCTACGCATATAAGCTCTAGTACACCAGTGTTTTGTGAAGAGGCCTACTGCAGGTCTCCCCCATACTCCATATTTTACTCCTCAATTACTATAGGCAGTGCGTGGAGTAACTTCGTTTACGCAGCTGCATTAATCACCGCGCTTGCAGCTGTAATAGTCTCAGTACAAGCTAAAGCCATGCTTAATCCATTCAACATACCTGAAGCTGAACAAGAGTTGATTGCCGGCATTAAAACTGAGTTCAGCGGCCCATTACTAGCTATATTCAACTTATTACACAACGTTGAGCTTTCATCCTCAATACTATTCATCATCTATGTATTCCTAGGCGGCCCCTATCCATTCCGCCACTTATCCATTCAAGGAGTCCTCGTATTAGTGGCTAAGTACATAACTATATTAACGCTAGTAGCAGTAGTGAGAGCTTTGTTTGGGAGATTTAGAGTAGAGCAAGGAGTGTGGATTTTAATAAAGTACTCATTAATACCTGCTATCGCTGCAGTAGCAATGGCATCGCTCTTTAATCTCTATGTCTAGTTTTTCAATAAATTCGACTTCAACAAGTCTTTAACAGTCAGCTCTACAGCCCTCCTACTGCTAATGCGGGGCCTCCACCCGGAGTTCTTGAGCTTAGTTATGTCTAGAAGCATGTACTTTACATCGCCAGGCCACCCTCTGCCGTCGTGAGTCATGGGCTTGTATTCGTACTTAACGCTGCCGAGGCCCATGGCTTCTACAACAATGTCTGCGATCTCTCTCACAGTAATCCAGTCGTCGTTGCCTACGTTAAATACTTCGTACTGCAGTCCATTCCTCAAGAGGAAGTTGAGAGTGTGTATAGATGCTTCAACTGCTTCAGTAATGTATAGATAGCTCTTCCTCTGAGAGCCGTCTCCAAGTATTTCAAGCCTTATAGGATCTCTGGAAAGCTTTTGTATGAAGTCAACTATAACTCCATGCGATGTTCTTGGGCCAATGATGTTGGCATATCTAAGCACAAGGACTTTAAATCCGTAGAGCTTTGAGTAAGCGGCATAAAGTGCTTCGCACGATAGCTTAGAGGCTCCATAAATACTTATGGGCTCTAGTGGATGGTAGTCCTCCGGAGTTGGGATGATTCCAGCATCTCCATATACTGTAGATGAGCTGGCGAATACGTTGATCTCAACGTCATTCAGCCTAGCGCACTCCAGTACATTAAATGTTGCCACGACGTTGTTTTCAAAGTGTAGCCTCGGCTCAGTGCTTGAAATCCTTACTTCAGGGTTAGCTGCATAGTGGAATATTGCATCAGCCCCCTGAAACGCCTTAATCAACTCGCCATCCATAAGCCTAAGGTCTTTTTCTACAACTCTTACAATACCCTTGCCCAAGTGGTGGAGTAAGTTCTTAATTCTCCCCGAGGAGAAGTTGTCTACAACAACTATTTCCTCAGCCCCTAGTTCAACTATCTTATCAACTATGTGGCTACCTATGAATCCAGCCCCACCTGTTACTACAGCCTTCGTGAACGCGCTGCCGCACATATTGATGTCCGAGCTTACTAACATTATGGGCTGCTATTTTAATGCTTTCACCCATGATCGAGTGCGTAGCCGCTGCCTTAAATCAATAGAACAACACGCATCGTTAATAATGCAGCTCTGCTCACATATTATAGTTAACAATCAATGGCTAGCGCTCGGCGTATGTAATTGCTTTCATGGATTAGGCAGCGGAATGTATGGAGTAGTTAAGAATTGGTTTAGAGCCAGCTGTTTAAATGCAAACACAATGTTGCCCATAATGAATGATGCAAAGGGCTTTAGTGTAGGAAGCCCTGCAGTAATTAAAGAGATCTTGAGGATGCGTGGAATGGGCTTCTATGCTCTACCAACGCATTGCTTATATGCCGAGGAAATCGCTAGACTTAAAAAACTGCTAAAGCCTGTAGAGGATCAGTTGAGCTCAGCAAGTATAGGCCTCGCGGTGTAAGACTCTATGAAGTTAGATTTTACATCCATTGGAGAAGTAATGGTTCAGTTAAACGCATTATCGCCAGGGCCCCTTAGGTATGTGAAGTACTTTGAGGTACACGTTGCTGGCTCTGAATCAAACACCATGATTGGGTTAGCTAAGTTGGGATATAGGACAGGCATTGTGACTAGAGTAGGCGACGATGAATTTGGAAAGCTTATTTTGAATTTTCTCAGAGGAGAGGGAGTGGATGTTTCAAGAGTGAAGATAGATGAAACAGCTCCCACCAGCGTTTACTTCATTCAGCGCCATTACCCTGTTCCAGGTAAGTCAACTGTGTTTTACTACAGGCACGGCTCTGCCGCCAGCAGGCTGTCGCCTAATGACGTTGACGACGATTACATAGCTAATTCAAGGGCTGTGGTCCTCACTGGTATAACTCCAGCCCTTAGCGACTCATGCCGTGAAGCTGTGAATAAAGTGTATGAAGTGGCTAGGGCAAACGACGTAGACTTGATCTTTGATACTAACATTAGGATGAAGCTCTGGAGGGATGAATCTAGAGCTAGAGAGTCTTTAGTTAAGTTCCTTAACTCCAAGATAGTGTTTACAAACATAGAGGATCTTGGAATACTCTTTCCAGGAGACGGCGTCAGCGGCGCGGCTTCAAAGATTATAGGTAAGGGCAGTACTTTAGTCGTCGTAAAGCTAGGTGAAGAGGGCGCTGTAGCTTACGACTCAAAGCTGAACACCTATAGGGTGGAGGCATTCAAAGTACCGTTAGTTGAAGACGTCATAGGTGCTGGAGACGCATTTAATGCAGCATTTATAGCATCAATTTATAGAGGCATGTCAATAGATCAAGCGCTTCTATACGCAAATGCTGCTGGAGCTTTAGCAGTCACAGTTCGTGGAGACGTAGAGGCTCAACCATCGTGGCGAGAGCTAGAGGTATTCATTGAGTCCCATAGAAAGGCAGTAATACTGCGCTAAATGCTCACTTCATGAAAGAATATAAGTATGTCACCTCACATTATGCAATGAGGGGATATAATGATAGGCTTTTGGGAAATAGCATTCCTAATAATACTAATAGTCCTCATATTGATTGTGCCGTCAAGGCTTCCTCAAATAATGAGGGACTTGGGGAAAGCCATTAGGGAATTTAGGGAAGCTATGAAGGAAACAGGAAAAACTGCTGAAGAAGTTGGGAAAAGCTTAAGTGAGCCATTAAAGGAAGAAGAGAAATAATCCATAGTTTTTTACTGTAGATCTCCACTGCTACTTACTGGATGGCTGAATGAATTGAGCTCCAGCGAACTCCAGGAGGTCTGGAGGGAAGCAGTTGAGTTCGCTAAGTTTTTAAGGAGAGCTGTAGTTGTAACTCTAGTAACCATATTCATATTACTTATGCCCATACACCTAACTTATGGAGAACCCATTTCATTTTACTTAGTTAAGTTAGCTATAAGGAACCCATTCATAGAAGTTCCAGGCAACATAGTGCTCATTATGGGCGAGCCTGCGGGACCTATTAGAGTGATCTTATCATCAGCACTGCTCTTCGGCATGCTTATAAGCTCTCCAATATCGCTCATACTTTTTTACAGATATTTGAGGCCGGCTCTTTATCCGCACGAGAGGAAGATTGCTTTAAAAATAACTTTGGCAACAGGAAGTTTGTTTTACGCTGGTTTAACCTACGGCTTCCTGGTCATAGCGCCGCTAACGATAAGAATAATGATTTCTTTCGGCGGTATTGCAGGCGTTGAGCCATTCATAAATGTCGCAGACTTCTATGACTTCATAATAATTTCTACTTTAGCTACAGCTATAGGCTTCCTCATACCGCTGTTCGTCTTCATAGCTAATAGAGTATTTAACATAGACCTCAGCTTGAGGAAGCATTGGCGCTACATATTTATACTAGGCTACGCTGCGATGGCAGTGCTAACTCCTGATCCAACGCCTATAACGGCGTTACTCATAATAGGTCCTCCGCTCACTCTAAGCGTGGTGGCAGAAGTATTTGCTTTAAGGGGAAAAAAGTTTGCTTAATTTAGCTATCGACTTACATTAATATGATGGGCCTTCCAATAACCTTGCCATGCCTTAAGTCGTCGAGGGCTTCATTAATGCTATCCAAGCCTTTATAGGTAGTTATAACGGGCCTCACCTTGCCTTGGGCAAGCAGCCTTAAGCTCTCACTTATATCATATCTAGTGAAGGCTAGGGACGCTATTACTTTCTTCTCATCTAATCCCCACTCAATTACTGGTAAGCATAGCTTGCCGGGAGGATATCCAAGCATTACAAGAGTGCCGCCTTTCCTTAATGCGTAGAATGCCTGCTCATATGTCTTAACGTCTGTAGGAACTAATTGTAGAATTACATCAGCTCCTCCTGTAAGCCTCTTAACAGAGGCAACGGGGTCCTCTTTAACTGAATTAATCACTTCATCTGCGCCAACTTCCTTAGCTTTCTTAAGCTTGTGCTCTGACCTGCCTATCGCTATGACTGTGCATCCCTTTGATTTAGCTACTTGAATTGCATTAAATCCGAGAGCTCCAACCCCCCATACGACAACTACATCCCCTTCCTTTGCTCCAGCTACTCTAAGCCCCTTAAATGGCGTTGCTATAGCGTCTGTTGCTGCTGGAGCATGCTCCCACAGTACGTTAGGCGGGATCTTTATTAAGTGAGTGGCTTTCGCAAGGACGTACTCTGCGTAGCCTCCATAGACGTGCCTGCCGGTCTCCACGAGATTTTCGCACAGCTGTTCATTCCCCCTTATGCAGTAATAGCACTTGCCGCACGTATGCCACAGCCATGACAGCACTACTCTATCTCCAGGATTTAAATCTCTAACTCCTTCCCCAATTAAGTAGACTTCACCCGCTATTTCATGACCGAGTATCGTTGGCATCAACGGTGGTGGAGGGAACTCTCCATCGATTGTCGCAAGATCTGTGTGGCAAACTCCAACAGCTCTAACTTTAATTAAGACTTCGCCAAACTTCGGATCTGGGAATTCAACGTCCTCTATTGAGAGAGGCTTTCCAACTTCCCTAAATAAGGCCCCTCTTCCTTTTATAGGCAAGAAACGCACACCTCTACAACATTGTGGTAGTTGTTGCAGTAATATAAGTTATGCATAGTACTGTTTATAGGAAGTACTTTAATTGGTGGGGGAGCAAGTTATAGTTGAGGTGGAGGACGTGAAGGTAATAGACTCCCACATGCATTTAGGGGAATGCACCATATTTGGATTAAGGATTACTGAGGAAGAACTCCTTAACTACATGGATAGGTACGGTGTTTCAGCAGTAGTTGTACAGCCGTTTCCAGGAGCTCCAGATGTAGTTGAAGTGCATAATGCAATACATAGGCTCTCTTTTAAAACTAAAGGAAGAGTGCTTGGGATGGCGAGTGTGAATCCTCACTTAGACAAGGAGTTCGTCTCCAGCGAGCTAAGTAGGGCTCTTAAGTCGCTGAACTTCGTTGCAGTAAAGCTTCATACGGCAGGTCACGCTATATCACCTATAAATCCTAAGGCTTCCATACTATTTGAGTATGCATCAAAACATAAAGTGCCAGTAATGGTTCACACAGGCCCCGGGCCTTTCTCAGACCCAATGGCTGTTATCCCTAGGGCTGAAGAGTTTAGTGATGTAAGAGTAGTGCTGGCTCATGCAGGCTTCGGCCTGTACTCGAGCTCTGCTCTATGGATTGCAAAGAAATATGACAATATATACCTTGAGACTTCATGGACTTATTCCTATGATCTAGCTGCATTTGTAAAGGAAGTTCCCAATAAAGTCCTCTTCGGAACAGATCTCATAGAGAACGTGCCCGTAGAGTTTGCAAAGTTAGATGGATTAAGACTAACGGATGACGTTAAGGAACTCATACTGTACAAGAACCCGAAGTATGTATTCAACATACAGCACTTATAGCTTTGACGCTCTAACGCTGTAAAGGACGCTCTATACTACTTAAAACCTGTTTACATCACTCTTTATAAGACAGTATGCATAAGTACTTGTCCGGTGGATACTGTGGGTGAAGTAAATAAATCGCGTAGACTGTTTTTAACAGCGCTTGGCACTACCGTTGTTGGAATCGGAATAGGTTATGCAATTGGCTACTTATCTAAACCCGCTGAAATGGTTGAGAAAACAATTACTTCTACAGTTACAAAGACAGTTACAGCCACTCCCGGAGTTACGCCTCCCCCCGTAGGGCTAAGTGGTGCTGCTACTAGAGCTTTAGAGGGAGTAAGAGATCTGTTAAATAGAGGAGTCATAACGCCAGGCACGACAATTAAAATACTGCACGTAGCAGGTTCTCGCGCGCAGCTGGAGAAAGCCATCGAGTTGTGGAGGCAGTATGTGCCTGAAGTAAACGTTGAATTAATAACTCTTGGTCAAGAGCCTGATGTATATACGAAAGCTATGGCTGAAGCAGTCACTAAGGCTGGGACATTTGATATAGCGACGATATTCAGTACATGGTTTGGAGACATCGTTGAAGCTGGATTAGCGAAACCCTTGGATGAATACTATGCAAAGTATGACCCTGAGTACACAGGGCCTTGCGCTCCCATAGAGCCCCTAGGATCATATGTCACGATATATAAAGGGAAGAGGCACTCTTTAGTCTTGGATTCAGATGTATTTACGCTATCGTATAGGAAGGATCTAATAGAAGACCCAGCTTACAAGAGTGAGTTTAGAGCTCAATACGGAAAGGATCTTAATGTACCGGATACCTGGGAGGACTTAATAGACATGGCTGAGTTCTTCTACAACAAGAGTTTGACGGCTCCCAGCGGAGGCAGAGTTTATGGTGCATACTTCTATGCAGAACCAGCTTTCGCAGCCTACATCACGTGGTTAAACATATTCATTGAGGCAGGAGGAATACCTTTCGACTTAGAAACAATGGATCCAAAAGTAGATAGTCCTGAGGGTCGATACGCATTTGACATAATGCTAAGGCTTAGACCATACATGCCTCCAGAAGCTATTACAGCTGGCTGGGCTGATCTATATGATAAATTCATAAAGGGTGAAACAGTATTCACAGCGGCATGGCCTTCACTAACTAAGGAAGCCATGAGGCCAACATCATTAGTAAAGGATGTGGCTGGTTCAGCTCTACTGCCTGGAGTAATAGTTAATGGAAAGCTCGTAAGAGCCGCCCCCAATCCAGTTAACTGGATTGGCATAGTATCTAACTATAGCAAATATCCTGAGTTAAGCTACTTATTCCTACAATTTGCTACAGCCCCTGATACAGGTCTAGAAGTGATACTTGCTGGAGTAATACTTGATTTATTCAGAGAGTGCTGGTTTAAAGACCCTGCGTATAGGCCTAAGTCAGCTGAAGGCTATGGAGAGGAATTCATTGATGTATACATGGAGAGCCTTAAAATATCGTTCCCAGACATATTGATTAGAGGAGGGACGGAGTATCTGTCGAAACTGACGACTGAAGTAAACAGCGTTATGGCTGGAATAAAGGATCCTGAAGTCGCATTAAGTGACGTATCAGCTGAGTGGGATTCAATAACTAGAAAATATGGCGTAGACGAACAACTTGAGGCTTGGAGAGGGCTGGCCCAGCTATTCCCGGATGATATTAAAGACGTCTGGAGAGCAAAGGGTTATATGAGGTAATGGAATAATATCAAACTTTTTTTAAATCACTATACTTGTTAAAACGCTTAATAAGGATTGAAACATCGTAAATTGATGTGGAGAGGATATATATGCCCGAAAAACCTCCCAGGGAAGTCAAATACTTAGCAACGCTTCCAGTAAACATACTTCTTAACGCTGTGCTAATAATTCCATTCGCCATAATGATATACCTGGCCTTCCTTAAGTGGTCTCCAGCAATGGGCATGCCTTGGTGGGAGGCCCCCATTATTGGCTTAACCAACTTCGCGAGAGCTTTAGGAGATGCTAGATTCATTGCAGCACTCGGTAGGACAGCTCTATACACGGTGGGCGTTGTCGCAATAGAGTTCTTCCTTGGACTAGCGCTAGCCTATACAATGCTGGGAGACTTCATTGGGAAAAAAGCAGCCATAGCTATCACAATATATCCACTCATGCTGCCGCCGGTCGTGGTTGCAACAATATTTTACTTGATGTTCCAGAGCTACGGTCCCGTTAATAACTTGTTCTTAAGGGCAATTATGGGGGAGGAAGCTCTAAGAATATACTGGTTTCTAAAACCCGACACAGCCTTTATTACACTACTTATTGCCGATATATGGCAGTGGACTCCATTCATGTTCCTAATAATGTACTCAGCTTTATCAGCAGTACCTAAGAGACTCGTTGAAGCTGCTGAAGTACTTGGTGCAAGAAGCTTCACCATATTCTGGAGGGTGAGGATGCCTTTGATAAAGCCATTAATAGTAGTTGCACTAGTGTTAAGAGGCCTTGAAGCATTCAAAATGTTCGACTACGCATTTATAATGACTGGCGGAGGCCCTGGAATAACTACTGAGACCGTGTCAATGTACATTTATAGGACTGCCATATTGTATACAGATATATCTTATGCAGCAGCTATGTCACTAATGATATTAGCTATGATAATAGTGATAGTGAGAGCATTCATATGGTATTTCTTTGAGAAGGGGAGGTAGGAATGAAGTCACATGGAACCAGGATCTTATTGAGTGCCCTTAAGTATATAGCTATAGGAGTCTTCGTACTATGGGTCCTCATACCCGTAGCATGGGTTATATCGTTAGCATTTAAACCCTATGCCGAGTGGAGAGTATCGTACTTTATACCGAAGAACTTCACGTGGAATAACTTCGTAGTCCTCTTTAAATCCGAGGCATTTGTTGGAATTATGGGGGCTACGGCAATAGTTGAGCCTGTCACTAAGCCTTTAGTAAATAGCCTTGCTGTTACAAGCTTCTCCACTATAATTGCAGTGATGATAGGGTTCTTTACTGCATACGGAGCGAGCAGATACAACACCCCCGGGCCATTCGGGCTCTTCTTTACACTGCTGACCCGTATGCTTCCGCCTGCAACATTCGTTACTCCAATAATGGTCTATTACTCAAACCTAAGGCTTCTTGACACGCACTTCGGCTTAATAATGCTGTATTCAGCCGTTACTGTGACGTATGGAATATGGATTCTAAAAGGCTTCATAGACGCTATACCTATTGAGTGGGAGGAGGCGGCAATGCTTGAGGGAGCTACTCCAATAAAGACGCTATTTAAAGTAGTACTACCGATAGCTAGGCCTGGCTTAGTTGTTGCAGGCCTCTTCATATTTCTCCTCACTTGGACGGAGCTCTTGTTCGCCCTCGTGTTAACTAATGTGTATGCAGTCACTCTCCCTGTGCATATAAGTAAGTACGTTGGTGCAGTGGGCCAGCTATACGGTCCACAGGCTGCTTTAGCATTAATAGGCTCAGTTATACCTATAGCAATAGGCTACGCCATTCAGAAGCACCTCGTAACTGGATTCACTTTCGGTATGGTGAGAGGATGAAAAGAGCTAAGGTAAGAGTCGTAAATATTACTAAGAGATTCGGGGATCTTGTAGCTGTAAACGATGTGTCGTTTGAAGTATATGAAGGCGAAATATTTACTCTACTTGGGCCAAGCGGCTGCGGTAAAACCACTACTCTTCGAGTAATAAGCGGTCTTGAAAAACCTGACTCAGGCAAAGTATATATAGGGGATAGTGATGTAACTGCGCTGCCGCCTCAATTACGCAATGTTTGCTTAGTCTTCCAGGAATACGCTGTATTCCCACATATGAGCGTCTATGATAACATAGCCTTTGGATTAAAGGTAAGGAAAGTCCCTAAAGAAGAGCTCTCAAAGAGGGTTCGTGAATTAGCTGAAGTCCTTGAATTAACGGACCGCCTTAACACTAAGGCCAGTAAACTAGGCATAAGTGAGCAGCAGAGGATAGCTTTAGCTAGGTGTATGGCTGTAGAGCCCGAAGTCCTCCTTCTCGATGAGCCATTGACTTTCGCTGATGCTAAAGTTCGTGAAAAAATGAGGAGGGAGTTAAAGAAGATTCAGAGAGAGCTCGGTGCAACAATGATTTACGTCACTCATGACCAACTTGAAGCAATGATGTTATCAGATAGAATAGCGGTAATGAATAGGGGGAGGCTTCTACAAGTTGGTTCCCCAATTGAAATATACGACAATCCGCAGAATCTCTTCGTAGCTCGCTTCATAGGGAGCCCAACTATTAATACAATTGAAGGTACGTTAGTCGAGGAACGGGGGAGGTTCTTAATTAAAAGAGATGAAGTAGTCGTGGATGTAAGCGAATTCATGAGCTCATATCATGATGTGGAGAGCCTTTTAGGGAAGGATATAGTTATAGGGATCAGGCCTGAGGATGTATACTTAGATGTAAAAGGCCCCATTGAAGGAGTAGCTGAAGTAATAGAAGTATCTGGTGAAAGACTGGCTATACACGTGAAGATATCCAAGGAGCTAGTGTTAAAAGCCTTAGTGCCCGTTCATGAAGCAGTAGCTGAGAGAGAGAAGGTAAGGCTTTCATTCAACTTAGAGAAATTGCATGTTTTTGATAAAGTCACAGAGGAGAAAGTAGCACTGCGTAGGGTGAAGCAGTGAAATGCCCTTCCTTGAAATAAGAGATGTATCAAAGAAGTTTGGGGAAAAAACAGCATTGAAGAACATTTCATTAAGTGTCAGCAGGGGGGAGGTTTTAGCTATAGCTGGTCCTCCAGGATCAGGTAAAACGACTCTCCTAAAGATCGTTGCTGGATTGATAAGCCCTACAAGCGGGAGAATATATTTAAATGGAATTGATATAACGGACGTCCCGCCGCACATTAGAGGCTTCTCAATGGTGTTTGAAACTCCTCCTGTATACCCTGATAGAACTGGCTATGAAAACATAGCTTTTCCACTAAAATTGAAAAACCTGCCTGAGGCTGAAGTTAGAAGAAAAGTGTATGAAATAGCTGATCTTCTTGGAATAAGGCATGTGCTCAACAGAAAGCCAAGTACTTTTAGTGGAGGAGAGTATCAGCGCGTTGCTCTAGCCAGGGCATTAGTGACTAATCCAGCCGTACTTCTCCTCGACGAACCCTTAAGGAATTTAGATGCAAAAATTAGGGAGTACATGGCTGTATGGCTTAAGCAACTTCAATCAAAAATCGGCATAACGGCTATTTACTCAACTCACGATCCTTTAGAGGCCCTCACTATAGGGACCAGAGTAGCAGTAATGCTTAGTGGAGAGGTAATGCAGTTAGGAGAGCCGCTCGCAGTACTCAATAACCCGGTAAACTTAGACGTGGATGATTATGTGAGCATACCAGCCCTCAACATATTCAAGGGGACCGCTAAGGCTTTTGGAGGAAAACTCGTGATCAACATAGATAAAATATCTATAGAAAAGGATGTTGGCCGCGGGCTGCAGTTCGAGGAGAGGGAAGTCATGGCAACGATAAGGCCTAGCGATGTAAGCATAGTTAAAACATATCAGCCAGGCACTCTCAGTGGGAAAACTGAGCTAATACAATACCTAGGCGCCAATGCTTTAGCAACCGTAAAGCTTAACTATATCACCATAAGAGTGATCGTACCTAAGACCGTCCAGGTAAGTGAAGGAGACAGCGTCTACGTAGTCCTTGACCCAAGGAATATGCGGGTATACGATGCTCAGAGCAAGCAAAGAATAGATCTATAGACGTGTTTGGTGACAGCGTTGAGATTAGTGACCTTCGCTGAAGCCAAAGGAGACATGAGCTTAAGGCTTGGAATACCATGGATGGAGAAACATATATTAGATCTTGGAGGAGCTATAGCAGATCTTCTTGTAAGTAAGTATAAAGTGAGCCTTCGTAGAGCTTATGAATTAGCACACTTTGTAACTAGCGATACACAGAGATTCATAGAGCTTTCACCCGCAGTGTCTCATCTCATAGATGAAGTAGCTAGGGAGTATGTAAGAAGCGACTTAGAGTATTTAATTAATGCTGGAATAGCCTTTGAATTAAAGGAGATAAAGTATTTGCCGGCAATACCCAATCCACCGAAGATTATAGGGATAGGGCTTAACTACGAGGAGTATAGAGCGATGCTAAAATATCCTAAGCCCGACGTCCCATTATTCTTCTTTAAACCTAATAACACATTGCTAGGACACGAGGACTACGTAGTTATTCCACGCGGTGGACGGTGGCCGGGGACTTCATCGAAATGCCTTTTCCACGAATTTGAAATGGCTATAGTTATTGGGAGAGTGGCTAAGGACATCGCTAGGGAGGAGGCGCCGAGGCACATTTTTGGAGTGACTATATTTAGCGACATTACTGCGCACGATATTGAGATGATGCAGCCTGGATTCGTATTGTATCAACAAAGGTCTAAGGCTTTTAATACTTTTTCACCCATAGGTCCATGGATAGTTACAATGGATGAATTCACTCAAAGAAGCATAGATATACATAACTTAAACATACTTCGCAGAAGGAACGGCTTAGTTGAAGGTAAGTCAAATACAAGGAACATGATATATAAGGCTTGGGATATAGTTGAATTTCTAAGTGAAATAATGACGCTTGAGCCTGGAGACGTAATATCCCTTGGCAGCCCTCCAGCGGGGCCTCCTGAAGGTCTTCAGCCAGGCGATGTAATAGAGGTTGAGTTAGAATTCGTTGGAGTTTTAAGAAACTACGTAAAGTAATGGAGTTTATTTTTGCTTCATCACTAGATAGATATTTTAGGGATAGAATTAAGTAACTCGGGGCGCGTTAGTAATGCATTCTTCAGTGAAGGAGTTTAAGTGTTTAAGGTGTGTTCAGTGCTGCGTCTTTACAGGTGAGAGCGACTACCCTCTAATATTTCCATGGGAGAAGAGGCTGCTGGAGATGAGAGCGCTTAACTATAGAGTGGGGGAAGTAAAGTTTGTTCCACGACTGGTATATGAATTACCTGATCGAGAGCGGGTGGTTGTACTATATGAATGGCTTATTAATGGAAGGTGTCCATTTAGTAAGGACTCTGCGTGCTTGATTCATGGAGAACATCCACTGGTGTGTAAGATGTACCCCCTAATTATAGGGATTTGGGATAGGACTCTTAGAGTGAGCATGCGGTGTGCATGGGTGGGAGAGAATAAGTGGATTTTAAACAGTTCAATAGACTTACAAAAAGTGTTTCACAAAGAACTTGATAGCGCATTATTAGCTTTCATAATTATTGAAAGTATCATCAGTGCTATTGAAAAAGATGGAGGAGTCCTAGTACACGGCAAATATGATGCTGCTGAATTAATTGACGTAGACGAAGCATACGATGGTATAAATGAGCTTCTGAACGCTGCGGGAGAACGCCAAAGCTAATAATTACTTCTCAGAGCTAGTGAGGTTTAATTGCTGCAACAGCTTCCAGAGGATTCTAGAAGCTATGGCGGGTTTCCTGACATAACTGCAAGCAATGCTATTAAAAGACAGCTCTCTACATAGATGACGTTAATAACCCATCTTTCCTTGAGTAGCGCGGTGAGCAGTAGACCTATTGATAGAATTGCTAATGCAATAACGTTGCTCAATTCTTTAAGAACATTAGCGGTAGTGAAGTATGTTGTGGCCACGATCAATGGAATTATAAAGGCATTGTACAAAGCCCAAGACTTTACTCTTCTACCTAAATGGGCAACGTATATAGGATACGCTATGATGAGCATAATGATTGACGCGGCGAGCAGTGCATCTACGCTTATATTGTCATTCAATATAGTGCACCCCGGTGTTAGCAATGTATGTATGCGTGAGTGCAGTAGATGAATCATTCAATATAAAGCTTGTTAAAGCTAGACAAGTGTTGGATTCAAGGGGAAATCCCACGGTAGAAGTAGCAGTTCACACTGAGGGAGGAGGAGTTGGAGTAGCTATATCGCCTTCAGGAGCTTCAACAGGTAAACACGAGGCAATTGAGCTCAGGGATGGCGGGAAGGACTATGGTGGGAAAAGTGTAAGGAGAGCTGTAGACAACGTTAACAACGTAATAGCGCATGCGTTAAAGGGCATGGACTCTAGAAAGCAGAGGGAAATAGACTTAAAGCTCATAACGCTTGACGGAACTCCCAACAAAGCCCGACTCGGCGGAAACGCCATCGTTGCCACAAGCCTAGCTGTCGCTAAAGCTGCTGCATCAACTAGTGGAGCGCCTTTATACGCTTACATAGGGGGGGTGAGAGCGCGTAAAATGCCCGTGCCATTGATGAACGTAATTAATGGCGGTGTACATGCTGGAAATAACTTAGACTTTCAGGAATTCATGATTGTCCCAGGGGGGTTCAACTCGTTTAGCGAAGCAATTAAGGCAGCAGTTGAAATATACTACTCCCTAAAGAAGCTACTTAAGGAGAAGTATGGGCCTTCCGCAATAAATGTAGGAGATGAGGGAGGATTCGCGCCCCCCATGAGCTGCGTAAAGGAGGCTCTTTCAGAGCTAGTTGAAGCAATAAAGGCGGCCGGGTACTCTCCAGGCAGCGATATAGCCTTAGCTCTAGACGCTGCGTCAAGCCAGCTCTACTACGCTGAGAAAGGAGTTTATAGAGTCGAGGGCTATGAACTATCTAGCGATAAACTCCTTGAATTCTACGAAGAGTTGGTAAATGAGTACCCCATAGTGAGCATAGAAGATCCGTTTCACGAAGAGGACTACGAAACATTTAAAGCATTGACCAATAGACTCGGCGACAAAATCCTAGTAGTGGGCGACGACTTATTCACGACTAACCCAGAGAGAGTTAAGAAAGGAATAGAGGTGGGGGCAGCTAACGCGGTATTAGTAAAGGTTAATCAAGTCGGAACTCTATCCGAAGCAATGGATGTAGTTAGGATAGCGGTTGAAAACAACTATAGGGCTATAATCAGCCATAGAAGTGGGGAATCTGAAGACACTACTATAGCTGATTTAGCGGTAGGCCTGGAGACAGGGTTAATAAAAACTGGCGCTCCATGTAGAGGGGAAAGAACTGCTAAATACAATAGGCTGCTGTTGATTGAAAGCGAGCTAGAGGACCCATTATATCCAGGCTTCTCAGTATTTCCGAGAAAACAGTCTTAGTAGCGGCCCTCGAACAGTCATGGGAAACAACGTTTAATTACTGGAGTTGCTTTTGCAGCATGCATTATAACGTTTTAAGCAAGGCTTAAACTTGCTAAAGTATCGCCCAACTTTCTTTTAACGACTTCGGCAACTATTTTGCCATCTATTTTCCCTCTAACGATCTTCATTACTTCACCCATTATTAAGCTAAATGCTCTATCTCCTCTCTCTAGGACTTTAGACTTGTTCTCCTCAATAGTTCTTTCCACAATGTCTTCAAGCTCACTTATGCTTATGACCCCCAGCCCTATTTCAGCTGCTGCTTCTCTAGCCGTTTTAAATGGTTCTTTAGCTAGTTTGGAGAAAAGATCTGACAAAGCCTCCTTGGCGATAGCTCCTTCAGCTAAGAGAGCTATTGCTTGTTCTATATGCTCATCAGTTATATTCTCTACGGGGACTCCGTCTCTTTTCAAGCTCTTTAACACGCTCTCTACAGCTGAAGCTATTACAGTCGGCTGAACTCTGCTTCCATACAATGACACGAGTTCTTCAAATAAATCCAGCCTTAAGCTATTTAAAATCTCCTTAGCAAGCTCTGGACTAAGGCCATAAGTTTCGACAAACCTTCGGTACTTTAAGTCGTAGGGCTCTGGAATGAGCTTTAGCGCTTCATCTAAGATCTCCTTACTAACTTCCACTGGGGGGATATCGGTCTCGGGGTACATTCTAGCTGCACCAGGCCTAGGCCTCATGAATTTCGTCGTTCCATCAGGGTTAGCAGCTCTAGTTTCCTCCGGCACGCCGTTAAAGGCCATGCGGGCTCTTTCAATAACTGCTTGCAGCGCTTTAAATGCTTTTTCCGCTCTATCAACTACGAGCACTATGGAGTCAAAGTCCCTATTAGCTGAAAGACTTTTGTAGAGTTCATCGACTTCATCAATACTTATGCCGTAGCCTGGTAACTCATCTGTATGAATTATTCCCTTTACTCCGCTCCACACTCTTGCATAATCCGATAGCTCTGCTCCAAAACGCCTCCCAGGCTGTACTTCTAATCCCAGTATGCCCTTAAACCCCCTTAATACTACTGCATAGACTCTGGCTTCGCCTTTCTCTAAAGCACTTCTAATAAGCTTCGACTTCGTTTCCCTAAATACTTCTGTTACATCCACTATTTCTCCACCTATATCCTCAGGCCTTAGACTTCTTTTAACTAATAGATCCTTTATTTTTAAAAGATTGATCTGCCTAACGACTTCGTATTCAACCACTCTTGATATTAAGTACAGGTGTTGGACTCCCTTGATCTCTGTCTTAGCGCCACCTAATATAGATACATTGAGGTCTTGTCTTATAGTTCCAAGACCTCTCTTAGCCTTGCCTGTGAGCCTCACTAACTGGCCTATTTTAAAGGCCGCTCTCTCGGCTTGAATTGGGCTATGTATGTCAGGTGAAGTAGCTATTTCAATAAGTGGTATCCCAAGTCTATCCAACTTGTATTCAATTAATTCACCTGCTTCACTAATTTTTCTAGCAGCGTCTTCTTCAATAGTTATTGTTTCTATACCGATTCTTCCATCTTCATCATCTATATAGCCTCCTAAAGCCACTATCGCAGTGCGCTGAAAACCCGAGGTATTTGAGCCGTCTATAACTATTTTTCTCTGCACATATATTTCATCAATTATGTTTGAGCGTAAGGCCATTGCTATGGCTATAGCTACAGCTAGAGCTTCTCTATTTACTTCGTGAGGAGGCTCTTCGTCTGCTTCAACAAGGCATGAGGACTCATGGGGGGAACTATACCTGTATACCTTGCCCCTATGCCACTCTAAGAAGGCTGCTACATCAACTTCCCCCGTCTCACTTTTAGCAGGCCTAAGAATTCTATCAAAAGTAAAGTCTTCGCCGCTTTCAACCAGCTTCGTAGGGCAATTGCAGAAAAGCTTTCTAGAAGTATTTAATTGAACGTGTATCTCTAACCCTACTTTAAGGCCCCACGATCTGTAGTCGCTGCTCACACAACCCACCTTGGATAAAGATCTAATGTGTGCCTCAAATTTATTTCTCCAGCAATATTCGTCCTAAAGATCCTCCGCACTTCATCCATATTCCTCGTCTTGCCTAGAATCCAGGATAGCTTGACGTAAGCTGTTTCAGGAAGCATGTCATTACTTGAAATTACGCCTGCTTCAAGGAGCTTCCTCCCAGTGCTGTAGACATGCATGTTTACTCTACCGAAAAGACACTGGCTAGTCATGACGACGCACACCCCCTCTTCTACGGCTCTCTTAAACGACTCTATTGCAGCGTTTGGTGCATGGCCGAGGCCCGTTCCTTCTACAACTATTCCATGATATCCTCGATCCACTAGGAAGTCTATTGTTTCACTAGAGAACCCGGGGTATGTTTTTACAAGGGCTACTTTATCGTCGAAGCGGTTTTCAAGAATGGGCTCCTTACTCTCGCTTCTCTCCTCGTAGATTCTGCCGACTATCCTTAGCTCGTTTTTACCTGGATACACTATAGCTATAGGCTTATCGTTTATTGATTGAAATGCGTCGCGCCTGCTGGTATGCATTTTCCTAGCTTTCACTCCCCTGTGCACTAAGGCGTAGGTATCCCCTGTTCCACCGTGCATTACTATTACTGATTCAGCGAATGGAGCCTTTACAGCAACTATGAATGCAGCGTGGAGGTTGAAAGCTGAGTCAGTGCTCGGTCTATCACTACTTCTCTGAGAGCCTGTTAGAACTATTGGAGAAGGCTTGTTTCTTATAGCAAATGCTAGTGCGGCAGCTGTATAACTCATTGTGTCAGTTCCGTGAGCTATTACAACCCCCCTATACCCTGATGAGAGCGCTCTATATACTTCTTCAGCTACCTTAGCCCATAGAGCTGGCGTCATATCCTCGCTGAATATCCTTAAAACCTCTCTCACTTCTATAAACGATACTTCAGCTAGTTCAGGTGCCCACTCAA
Organism: uncultured Sulfolobales archaeon; assembly: GCA_938045475.1. Classification (GTDB taxonomy): domain Archaea; phylum Thermoproteota; class Thermoprotei_A; order Sulfolobales; family Desulfurococcaceae; genus JANXDZ01. The sequence goes on along the minus strand of CALIML010000001.1, from coordinate 25,629 downwards.
GTAATTCACCTACGTTAAGAGAGGGCTTTACTGCGCCAGTCTCATAGTCTATTTTTGACAATATAGTTCCTCCAGTGCTCAGCAGCGCCACCTTAGGCAACTCCGCTCTCTGCTCTCTCTCAACAATGCTGCGTTTTCCAAAAGCTCTTGCCTCAATTTTCTCAATGCATGTACTTTCATCAATTTTTATGCCCACTTTATAGCCACTGCTTAATCTAACTACTAGAATAGGCTTGTCTCCATACAATAGCTCGCGGGGCATGAGCATTCCTTCTAAAATTAGGCCCCCCTTACGTACTCTAACTACATCCCCCGGCTTTAACTCAAGTCTCTCCAGTAGTTCAGCTAGAAAGCCTCTATAGCCCCAGCGCTCATGCATCTCCAAGTCCTACACCGCCTTTTTTACATATATTGATGAGTGGGAGGGGTTGTCTTCTACTAACTGTAATGCTCTCTACGGACATAATAAATAGTTGACTTAGTGAAAGAGCATTTATTGTAGAACTGTTCTCTCGGCTTCGGCCTTTTGCTTTCTAACTAAGTACTCCTTTCTATTCCGAGCCCTTGGAGACATGTTCCTCCTGGATTTCGGCGGGATCTTTGGTGTAGCGCTCCTAACCTTACCCGCCTTAGTCATTGATCCATGTGTTGGCATGGTATCGACCCACGCACTCCGCTTACTCTAGCCAATAGAGCTGTACACCTATATATATCTCTCTTTGTCTAAGAATACCACTGTAGATGGTGGATTCATGTGAAGGCATACTTAGTTGACTCATTAATAGGAGTAGTGGCTCTCAGAGATGATGGAGAAGTCCTTGCATACTCCCTTGCTTCACGAAGTCTAGATGAATTAGCGGACTTCATTGAAGCCTTAGAAAGCGGTGTAGAAACACCTCAACATAGGGAAGTCATTGAGAAACTCAAGGAGCTTGGTGTGAGTGAAGTTGTTGTAGAAGTAGAGGCTTTAGCTAAGGCAGTTAATGCCGCCGGCCTTAAGGCATTCGTTGAAGCCGGCAATAGAGTTGCAACAGCCTTTAGATCTCAATTACCTAAGCACGCCGTTTCACTAGGCTTTGCCTCAAGCCATGAAGAGTACTGGAGGATGGTTCATGAAGCAACTCTTGAAGCCACTAGAAGGAAGCTTAGGAGGGAGGCTGGTAAAAGAGATCAGCTTGCGGTACAGGCCATAAGGGCTATCGATGACATAGATAAGACGATAAACCTATATGTGGCTAGGCTAAGGGAGTGGTATAGCCTGCACTTCCCAGAGCTCGATGAATTAGTGAAGGAGCACGTTGATTACGCTAACATAGTTGCTAAGCTGGGCTATAGAAGTAACATAGTCCTTGAACCCCTAGTGGAAATAGGCTTCAGCAAGTCTAAAGCTGAGAAAATAGCTGAAGCAGCTGAAAAAAGCATTGGAGCTGAACTAAGTGACTTCGATGTAGAGAAAATACAGACTCTAGCAAACATAGTAATGGAGCTCTATAAGCTTAGAGCAGGGCTCACGGATTACATAACTGCAGTAATGAAGGAAGTGGCTCCAAACATTACAGCACTTGTAGGCCCCCTTCTTGGAGCTAGATTGCTCAGCCTAGCGGGGGGGCTCAATGAATTAGCTAAACTACCTGCAAGCACTATACAAGTTCTTGGAGCTGAAAAAGCCTTATTCAGAGCTTTAAGAACTGGCGGAAAGCCCCCTAAGCATGGAATCATATTTCAGTTCCCAGAAGTACATAAGGCCCCGAGGTGGCAGAGGGGGAAGATAGCTAGAGCTTTAGCAGCGAAGCTCGCTATAGCCGCTAAAATAGATCGATTTACTGGCAGAGATGTTGGAGAGAAGTTGAGGAAGGAGCTTGAGGAGAGAGTAGATGAAATTAAAAAGCTTTATCCTAAGCCCCCTCCAAGGAAAGAGGCGGCTCTAAGAGAGACTAGAGAGAGTAGACCTAGAAAGCAGCCTAAGAAGAAAAGCAGTAAGAGAGAAGAGGTGTAGGACTGTTGTCAGCTGTATCCTCAATTACCCCCCATAAGAAATACCCAAGTGTATACGTAGTTGAGCTAGATGATGGAACCATAAGGTATGCCACTAAAAACTTAGCGCCAGGCCATAGAGTCTATGGAGAGAGATTGTTTAGACATGGCGATGCTGAGTATAGAGAGTGGAATGCTTATAGAAGCAAGCTATGCGCTGCACTATGGAATGGCTTAGACGAGCTTCCAGTAGGGGAAGGAGACTTCGTGCTATACTTAGGTGCTGCAAGCGGTACAACTGCAAGCCATGTATCAGACATAGTTGGGCTAAGTGGCCGAGTTTACGGAGTTGAGTTTGCTCCAAGAGTTATGAGAGAGTTCATACTCGTAGTTGAAATAAGGAAGAACATGTTCCCAATTCTAGCTGATGCTAGGAAGCCTCAGGACTATAGGCATATAGTTACTGCCGTAGATGGAATATACGCAGATGTAGCACAGCCAGAGCAGGCAGCGCTTGTAGCAGATAACGCCGACTACTTCCTAAAGGATGGAGGCTGGCTGCTTCTAGCCATAAAGGCTAGAAGCATTGATGTAACTCAAGAACCAAGTGAAGTCTATAGGAAGGAGATAGAGACATTGAAGAGCAGAGGGTTTGAAATAATTGACGTAGTTCATCTGGAGCCCTACGACAAGGATCATGCGATGGTTTATGCAAAGTACTTTAGGAGGAAGTGAGATAAGTTAATTAAACATTTCTACGTAACACTTATGATGAATGCAGTGCGTTAAGATGAGCTCCAAAGTAGATGAATTGCTTGAGGAAACTTACGAGGCCCTCAAGGAATTCTCAAGGAGAGTAGAGGTAATAGATTACTCTATAAGGGGTAAGAAAGCCATAGACATAGCTTCATCTCTTAAAAGAGGAAATATATTCATTAAAATAACTGCAGACGCCTATTACTTAGACAAGGATGATATAAGTGAATTAATTAAGTCTTCAGCTGCCTACAGCTCGGCACCTCTAGTAGTGAGCTCAAGAATCCGTGGAAGAGAAATCGAAGACGATGTAGTTTATGAAAGAGGGGGGATATACTTAGTGAAAGCTTATACTTTAAAAAGCGTCCTAAGCGGAAAAGAAGTTTTCATATTAAATACCTGCGGCTCATACATAATTAAAATCAATGCTGAGAAAATGAAGGCATTGAGGGAGGAGCTAGGATTAAGCCTTGGCGAATTAGCTGATAGAGTTGGTGTTTCGAGAAAGGCTGTATATGAATATGAGAGGGGCAACATGCATGTATCCATAGATACTGCTCTAAAATTGATTGAAGTTCTTGGAGAAGAAATAATTGAACCAATAGACATATTTAAAGAGCCTTCAGTAATGAGTGAAGGCATTGAAGCACCTCCAGACGTAAAGCTTGAGGAGAAGATAATGAGTGATTTAAGGAGAATGAATTTTAGAGTCATACACTTAAAGAGAACACCTGTAGATATCGTTGGCCGTAGATATGATGAAACAGTTTCATTTGTAGTAAAGCATACATCAAGCTCAGGGAACTTTAATCAGAAAGTTGAGGAAGCAAGGAAAATAGCTAGCATAGCTAGAACTGAGCTAATCGTAGTTAAAAATGGAGAGGTAGCAGGCTTTACTCCTTAAAAGTAGTAAAGAGCTCTAGAAGATAGGGGTTGTAGCCATGTCAAACTCTAGAGCTAGGCTTCCCCAGTATGTTATAACTGGAAAACCTGGATCGGGGAAGTCAACTCTATTCAACAACATCATTAATCGCCTTTTAGCTAACGGATTCACTGTGGCAGGGATCCACAGCCCTGAAGTAAGAAGTAGTGGAGTGAGGATAGGCTTCAAGATAGTGGATCTTTATAGTGGTAGTGAGGCATGGCTTGCTAAAGCAAGCCTTTCTTCACAGATTAAGGTGGGGAGGTATGGTGTTGCAGTAGATGAAGCATTAAAGTTGTGGAGAAAAACTCTTGAGTCCATAAGTAAAGCCGACGTTATTGGAGTGGATGAAGTCGGACCCATGGAGCTCTCCATACCTGGGTTTAAAAGGGATCTTTTAGAAAAAGTCGTTTTATCGGGAAAGCCATTCATAATAGTAGTTCACTATAGATTAAAGGATCCCGACATACTTACAGCTCTAAGAACTGCCGCACTGATTACTGTAGATCAATTCAATAGGAGTGGGTTGAACAGGGATTTGCCTCTAGAAGTAGTTAAAGCTGTTAGGGAATACTATGGAAGGCGTTGAGCTGTACGAATGGGATACAATAATTATTGAAGGTAAGGCTAGAGCAATAGCTCCTAGACAAGAGTTCTTCCTACGGAGCGATGGAGTTTATGAACCAGCTTGGGCTCCAGTATTCTATAATCCAGTCATGGAGCACAATAGATCTGTGACAGTACTGTTGCTTACAGCCTTATTTAATGGAGGGGGGTTCTTCTTCATAGAGCCTCTTGCAGGAACGGGTGTGAGAAGCATTAGAATAGCTCTTGAGGCTGGGGGAATGGGTATAGCAAATGACTTAGAGCCCCTTTCATACCGCTATATAGTGAGAAACATAGCTTTAAATGACTTATGTAACGTTATAGAGGCATATAACTATGACGCTAATTCACTTATGAATAGCGTTAGAAATAGCGGCGTCGTAGTAGACTTCATCGATTTAGATCCATATGGATCTCCAATGCCCTTCATAGAGGAAGCAGCCCACTCCATAGGTAGAGGAGGAGTAATTGCAGTTACTGCAACAGATACTGCCACACTTAACTGCAATCACCCAGAGGCCTGCCGTAGAAGGTATGGGGCGTGGTGTAAGAGAGTTGATTTCTCAAAGGAAATGGGGCTTAGGATACTTGTCGGAAGCATAATTAGAGCCTCTGCCGCCAAGGATGTGGCTTTAAAGCCCTTGATAGCATATTACAAAGACTACTACTACAGGGCATTTTTTAGAGCCGATAAAAGTGCTGGAAGAGCTGATGAATTGCTTGAAAACATAGGTTACATTAAGTATGACGAAAGTACGCTTAACCGTGAGTACTTAGCTAGCTTAGAGATAGAGGAATGTGATAAGCACTTAGTTATAGGCCCCCTTTGGATAGGCTCATTAATTGATGCAGACATTATTGGGAGAGCCATTGCATCTATGAGTGAACGCAGATTGCCTATAGACAACAGGATCGCAGAGTTTCTAGAGAAGCTGTTAATTGAATACGAGATAAGTACTCCATACTATAGGCTGGATAAATTGTGTAAAGTAGCTGAAGTAAATATGCCTCAAAGAAGTAAAATAATAGAGGCTCTTGAAGAACTGGGCTACAAAGCTTCAGCCACGCACTTTGATCCAAGAGGGATCAGAACTAATGCCCCCATTAATGAAATATTGTGCACGTTGAAAAAGTCTCAACTTAGTAATCAATGATCTACGGGCGCCCCGCCCACGCATTAAGTAACGGCTTCTAATAAATGAGAGCTCCAGCCTTATTAGCAGCCGATGTGTTCTAAAAAGGAATGGAATGCGTGAACAACGCTGTAGGCGATGAAGGGAGATATCTTGGTGGAAATAGTAGTGAGAGTTGACGTAGGAAGATACAAGTACATAGATTTGCCTTTAGAAAAGGCTGTTGAATTCCTAGAAAGAATAACTGCAGTTAGGAGAGCCACTCTTGACATCACTGAATCGCTTAGATACATTAGAAACTTTGATGAATTCTATGAGTATATGAAGAGGAAGTTTAAGGACTTCATATCTCCGCCAAAGGATCATAAGGAAATTATTGAAGGCTTAGTTGTCGTTCAGAAATTAAAGCTTTATGTAAGAAATGATGTAAGGATGGTTACATTAGTTATAGATAAAAGAGTGAGCGAAGACTTTCTGCACACAATTTTAAAAGACATCGGGTACGTTAGCGTCTTGTTTAGAAAGGAAGTGTGATTAGTTTCCTTAAGGGGCTTAAGTTCACTTCTTTTTCACAGGCTTTTTCCCCACTTTCTTAGCCCTAGTTGCTCCCTTAAGGAAATTAATTAATTCCTCCAGACGTATGCTTCCCTCAACGTACTTTATCCATTTCTCAGTTCTATCTAAGAATGTCGAGAAAGTAGCTATTGAGAAAGTTCTAGCACTACTTTCCTCAGCAGCCTCAGCTTCCTCTACTTCTTCTTCTGACAAAATCCTCTCACCGGAACTCATGTATGAACTAGGAAAGCACTTAATAACTCTTAATCATTAATGTAAAGAACCCTCCATTCGCTTTTTAGCTAAATGATCAGTCCTTTAAAGAAAATCCTGGTCTGTTGAGAAAAACGCGTGAACAGCCGTAGCTTCTCACTACGATAAACGGGGATAACCTGCTTCAAAAGTGCTTGAGTCGCTGAGTCCACGACTTTTGATAGAGCGCGTTAATGCAGAATCCGTGTAGATATTGTTATGTAAATAAATACCAAGTAATGAAAGAATGAAAGTAGATGTCTGGGGGTGAACGATGGCAGTAATGGCTGGTTCAACGGTTAACGATATAATTCCATCAATACCTATTAGGGATGTAATTGTAGATAGCTCTACTGCTAGTTGTCTTGAAGAACTTGGGTATGAAAAGCTATCAGTTATTCAAACCAAGGCATTTAAATACATTACGCTGAACTACACTACAATCATAGTGGCTCCAACAGGCTCCGGTAAAACTGAGGCAGCATTGATTCCAATAATGAACATTATCTCAGAGAAGAAAGCAGAACCTATTTCAGTAATATATGTAACTCCTCTGAGGGCTTTAAACAGAGATCTTGAGCTAAGGATCGGTGGATTAAGCAAGTGTTTTGGATTAAGGGTTGCAGTAAGGCATGGTGACACACCAGTATCTTTGAGAAAGAAAATTAGGGAAAACCCTCCGCACATCCTGCTTACCACCCCTGAATCATTTCAATACATAGTTGCTGATGAAGCCTATAGGAAGTATTTAAGCAACTTACACTACGTTGTAATAGATGAATTCAGGGAAATAGTTACGAGCAAGAGGGGGATGGAGCTCCTTTCGGCAATAAACATTGTTGAGAGAGTTATTGGTAGAAGACTAGTTAAAGCATGTCTTACAGCCTCCTTAACCAACGTCCTCAAGGCTATAGAGCTTGTAGATTCGCCAACATACGTACAAGTCATTGAATCAACTGCTTCTAAAAGCATGCATATAAGTGTTGAAACTCCAGGAAAGATCGTGACGGAACGCAGTGGGCAAGAGCTTGAAGTAGGGCTTAGAAAGCTAGCCAAACTAATTGAAAGCCAAGGCCACGCAATAGTATTCACTAATACTAGGGATACTGCTGAAAACATAGCCTGGCACTTATCTAACTTATGTGAGCTCTATGGAAGAGTGAGCATACACCACGGAAGTCTTTCGAAAGAGAGCAGGGTAAGTACTGAAAAAGCTTTTAGGGAAGGCAAGCTCAAGGCCGTTGTTGCGACGTCAAGCCTTGAACTAGGTATTGATGTAGGCCATATAGATTACGTAATACAATACGTGTCCCCTAGACAAGCTGTAAGACTTATGCAGAGAATTGGGAGAAGCGTGCATAGAATAACTGGTGTCTCTAGAGGAGTCATAGTTACTATAAGGAACTTCTACGACATTCTTGAATCAATAGTATTGGCTGGAAGAACCGTTAGGGGGATCCTTGAGAAGGAGGAGATCTATGATAAACCTCTAGACGTTTTAGCCCATCAAGTAGCGCTAAGAGTCATGATGTCCCCCGGTATACAAAAAGCAGATCTTTATGCAGAATTCCATTCATCGAGAGTCTTTCAAGGATTAGACCTCGATTCATTTAATGAAGTCCTAAAGTTTCTAGAGGAACTTAAAGTAATAAGAGTAATTAATGGAGGAATACGCCCGGGCAGAAGGCTTAAGCAATACTTCTATAGGGTAACAATGATACCTGAAGTAAAGGTAGTTAATGTAGTTGAATTAAGCACTGGTAGAGTAATAGGATCTCTTAACGAGGAGTTTATAGTAACAGGCCTGGAGGAAAACGCTGCATTCGTACTTGCTGGAAGCCTATGGAAATTCATTGGATACAATAGGGAGAGAGGGAAGTTATACGTAGAGCCTGTTGAAGAGTCTTTTAAAGCTCTTATACCTAGGTGGGAAGGCGAAAGCATACCTGTAGAATACGGTGTCGCCAGACATGCCGGCGCACTCGTTAGAATGGCAATTAAAGAAGGCTTAGCCAAAGCGCTTAAACGCCTTGGACTAAGCAATATACACATAAGCTCTGAGTCAAGAGAGTATATTGAAGAAGTGCTTAAAGAGCTGGGGGAGAGTAACGTTATTCCAACAGATGACATAGTTGTCGTTGAGTTAAAAAGAGATCCTGGGGTAGTGGTTTTATACGGCTTCTTTGGATCAAAGGTAGCTAACTTACTAAAGGAGATAGCTTTAGCTATAGCTAGGAGAACTATAACTCCTAATTCACGCGGGTATGCTACACCATACTACATAATCCTTGAATTCGATGATGCTCACCCAACAATAAATCAAGTAAATGAGTTAATTAAAGAACTGTCTTCAGTTGTTGAAAGCAGTGACTACGAAGACTTAGTTAAGAGAGTTGTTGAGAATAGCAACGCTTATTTATGGAGAACTTTCTTTGTTGCCCAAAGGTTTGGAGTAATAGATCCTGGGTCAAGAGTTGAAGTAACTAAAAGCATGTTGCAAAGACTTTCAAAAACTATTATAGGCAGAGAAGCTCTCAAAGAAACTCTCCTCAGAGACTATGATGCAGTCAATGCAGTCAAGATACTCAAGGGCCTCGGGCACGCCATCAATGTCAAGACGATTATATGGGCCCCAGAAAGGGAGTACGCTCTCTTCAAGGAAGCTGTGAACAAGCTTCCCAGCAAGCCTGTGAAATATTATTCAGTAGATCTCTCGGCATATAAATCAAGGCTGCTGAAGAGAAGAGTATCGCTACTATGCTTGCACTGCGGATACGTTTGGAGAGCGAGGGTTGAAGAACTCGTTAATTCAAGGAACATCGTTTGTAGTAAATGCGGCGCTACTTTAGTAGCAGTAATTAAAGGCGATGGAACTCGCGAACAAAGCATATTCATTAAATTAAGGAATAGGGGTAAGCTCAGTAAAATGGAGAAAAAAGCTATGGATGGCTTAATGCTTAGAGCAATGCTCACATCGCGCTACGGTCCAACAATGTCCTTAATAATTGCTGGAAGAGGCGTAGGGAATAGGGAAGCAATAAAGGTCCTCAATGAGGCGAGGAGTGAAGAAGACGTCGTTAGAATGGTGTATAGTGTAGAGAGGAAGTTCGTTAAAATGATGAAGTACATGCCTAAGCCGATTAAACGCTAAGGCATGTAACCCATAGCTCTAAACGACTTCAGCAAGTCTTCTCTCTTAAACCTGGTCCTCCTTCTCCAAGCCGTAATGTCATCAAGTATGAGGGGCATTACAACTCTCTCAACAAGCATTTCGCTTATAGGACAATTCTCGATGCATATCCTGCAGCTTGAACATGGAACTCTAGGCAAAGGCCCATTGCTTGTTAGCTTAACTGCTTTTTCCGGACACCATATGACGCAGCTACCGCATTTTACGCATCCTCTGACTCTATAAATATTCTTTAATACATCAGCTAAGTCCTCTACACCGCTACGCTCTTTGAACGATGCCTTAATAACTCTTCCACTAATTACTACTTTAGCTCTGTTCGTTTCAACAACTAAGCCTTCAATGTCCCTATAGACGCTGGCCTTAAGCATCTTAGCATTTGATGTAAATGTTAGCAGGCATTCATCATTTAACAGTTCATCATTGAAGTAAGCCGTTAGACTATCATCTCCTCTATCGATCTTTATGGGGGAAAGCCTCGCTGCTCCTTCAGTAAGTCTATTAGCGTGCTCCATTCTCCAATTGCTTGAGTAACTAGGCGTCTTTAGCTCAAGCCTTCGCTTGGCGAATGCCGGAGTAAGCCATCTCCATAGGCCTAGGTCGGCCCACTCCTTTGGTTGACCAAGCTTTCTTCTCCAAACTTCAAGGATGTTAACCCACTTTAGCCAAAGCTCTGGGCATACTGCCCCGACTTCCTTAAACTCAGCTAAAGTACTTGCTGGACATAGGTAGCAGCCAAGCCTCTCGAAGCCTTCATCATAAAGCTTGTTGTAGGGCAACCTGTATCTATGTATGTAAAGCCATACGTGGAGCTGGCTCCACTCTTGGATGGGCGATATGCTTAGGAGATGCGGTATCCACTTATTCCTCCAGACTCTGTGGCTCCTAGCTCTCTCTAAGGACTCAAAGGCTCTCTGGCCGACTATGTTTAGAGCTCCGCTAGGCCACTCCTGCCTAGATACTTTGGCTAATGGAATTAACTTCAGCACCTTGCAACACCACCTATAGTCCCTTCCAGGAGGGCCAAACAGTTCTACATCCCTCCAAAACCTATTGCCGGCGCTAGCTAATACCTTAGTGAGCCCATATTTTTCAGATACGTGTTCTACATTAGCTATTGTTTCAGGGAGTTCTAATCCAGTGTCGTTAAACAGTATTTTTAATTCCCCAACAACGCTCATGGCTAGATGCAGCGATACTAAGCTATCCTTCCCACCGGAATATGATACGATTACTTCTCTACCAGTTTTAGAGTGCATTGAGTATATGAATGCTTTAGCTCTGGACTCAAAGTAGTATAGGGCGTAGTCGTTGAGATTTAATACATCATGGAGCGAGGAGCTTCTCCAACTAGTCTCTACAGGTTCAATGAATGCCCTAAACAGCTTAGTTACAACAAGCTTGCCATTGTCATTTTCAGCTATTCCACGAGGCCTTTCATTTTTACCAACTATCACTACTTGTCTCGAGCTACTTGAATAACAGCTTTTAAGAACGCCCTTCTCGACAACGAGCCCTGATGCCGTAATGTGATCAACTAAGCCTTCTCTAAGTGCTAGAACGGCTCCAGTGTAGTTGAGTCTAAATCTCCACCTATATTTAAATGGATCGTAGTATAGTTGGCCGAGAACGTTGCCCGACGAGACTACCTCCCACATTAAATCCCAGTGGGGCACCTTATTTAACAATATGAACTTATCCGCGAATAGCTTACTGTATACCTTGTCGCTACCGAACTCGTAATTTAACGCCTCGCGAAGCCTAGCGTGATCAGTTTGTGTAGCAGGCCTAGCATCACCTGGATCAGTTAGCTTCAGCATAAATGAAGTAGAGGAACCGCCACTTTGAGATTGCATGAGCAACGGCACATCATACTCTAGATCCCAGTATATCTTAGTCCTCACAGGCCACGCCATGCAATCACCGCAATAGTTGCGTTTAAGCAAACATCTACTAATGCTAGGAACTACTTTCTTAGTGCTCTTAAATACTTCTGCACGCGGCTCAGAAATCTAAGCCATTAGTGCCTCTTCCTTAGATCTCTTACTTTAGTCTTCAACTACCGTTAGTGATCAATTTAATGATCTTATAAATGTTGTCTGATCTTAATCGAACCAACTCTTTAACAATATCCTCGGGAAGCCATGACGGAGCATCTGCATTGGTAGTGGCTATTGCCAAGCGCACTTGCTGGGCTTTAGCATAATTTACTGCATCCACTAATGAAATCCCCGGCTTCTTGGAAAGAGATGCAATTAGTGCTACTGCCCTCTTATCGGCAAGACCGTCATCGAGGCTTTTAATCATATCTATTGCCTCATATATTCCCAGCGCTGGCTCAGGAACCCCCTTTAAAGGCCTCACGGCTTTATAAACTTCGCATAATTTGTAGTAATTGTAAGTTAAGTCGAGGATTGGGAAGGCATAGCTTGAGAAAATTACTAGCCCAACTCTTGAAAAGACGTCTTTAGATAAAGCATGCGCTAGTTCGTCAAGAAACTTTAGCACTGGCTCCATCTTTATATAGATGCTTTTCTCAGCCGCTACAACAATGTCATTCAAGTTACTTCCCTAAAGCCTCTTCCCCCGCCGTTCGGCGAGGACTATGAGCTACAGATTAACTTACTGCTGAATGTATTTAAGGTATTGGCCTTCTCAACCCACGTGGCCTGCCTTTAACTTAAAGTAGCTTTATACAGTGCTTGAACAAGCTGTGCTCTATCATTAACTACGTATTTTTCTCCACCACATGTCTCAATAGCGCGACCTATGTAGACTGCATCCATATCAATTAATTTACCTCCAATAATTATTATATGAAGCTTTACTCCTGAGCTGCTTGCATAAATTGCAGCTATATCTAACGGCACTCCCTCATTAAACCCTCCATCCGTTATCATTACAGCTCTCTTACTCCCTTTATTCCATCTCATGACTTTTACTGCCTCAATCAATCCATTACCTGGAGCCGTGCCCTCTCCCAATACGCGTATCCTTGAGAAGACGTTCACTATGCTTCTTACCTCCTTTGTAGGAGCCAGCAGTGGGAAAGCATGTTTATAGAAAACCACTAGTCCTACGTAGTAGTTATTTTTTTCAACTACCTTAGGGACTACCTGAATGAGGGTTTCTTTAACAACATCTATCTTACTTAAAGCGAGTTCCCCAAAGGCTTTCTTCATGCTTAGTGATGCATCGACTACATAAGTAACATTAGTCGCCAAAATCAATGCCCCACAGGCTTTTAATTAATTCAACTGGCATAATTATTGGTATGGACTTTAAGTAATAAATTAGTTCACGCAATTCCCCCACGCTTATGCTGTCCCTTAGAGTGTAAACTATTGATAGAGAGCTAACAGCGTTAACACCAATAGATCTCGCGTATCCTCTAGTTCTAAAGTCCTCAGTAATTAACGTAGCACCATAAGTATCCTTTGCATAAGCTATGGCGTATTGCTCATGTTTAGTTAACTGAGCTTTAGCCAAGTTTAACCCTAAGTTCACCGCCTCACTATTGAAAAATCCAACTAAGTTCCTTGATTCAAGCAAATGTAATAGCCTTCTTGAAATAAGTACTTCGCTCCAGTTCTTAACGCTGCTTGGAGCTAGAAACACATACCCTCTCTGAGCTAGCTTAGACAAGTATTTGTAGAGATCGCTATTGAAAACTATGTGCATTGTTAATGGGTCAAGCACATATCTCTTACCGGGAGTTAAAAACTCTATGTCATCAGGTCCTTCTAAGCCTATTAAAGGTATGTACCCCCTAGTGATAAAGTATTCAGTCATGTCATCAAAGCTGGTGTCAGCGAATTCAACTACGTATTGGAAGCTGGCTTCACTCGACGTATATAGCTTTAGAGCTAAGTTCATTAAATCCATTTGATCTAGGAGTCTCCTAACAGCGTCTCTGACCGCTTCGCTAAGGCTTGAGTATATGCCTAAGTCAACGAGCCTCCTCAATCTCTCTTCAAGAATCCCAGAGATCTCTACATCAACCACTACTCTTACCCCAGAGTATTAGTTGAACACTGGTCTCTATAAAAACACAAACACAAGGGGCATTATTGAATTGCCATGAAATAGATGTACTTAAGTTGAATGCCCTCAGCATTTAACTTCATAGTCTATGAAGTACTCCGCATCACTGGCATGATCGGGAACCAAGTATTTCAAGACTGCTTGAACCAGCTGCCACTACATTGAATTCGATTTATGGAGTAATGCAGGAGAAAGCTAGTTCAGCGAGGTTACTCTGTTAAAACAACGAACTTCTTTAACTCCCCCCCAGTTCTAACAGCATCAAGTGCTTCTATTGAAAGTTTAACAGCTTTTCTAGGTATAAGTGATATGCCTACACCGGCTTTTACATAGCTAGGCAATTTATCGAGGAAGTCTTCATAGGAGTCTAGGGGCAGTACAGCGAGGATGTTGTCTCCACCCAGGTAACCCGCCAATCCACCACATCTAGAAACTGTCTCAACAATATAGTGGTAAAGCTCTACTGCAGCTACGTAAGCCTCATATATGCTTGTGCTATAGGATTTCTCAACTATGTCGCTTATATCTATGTGAACAATTACGTTAGGATCCTCCTCTCCATGAATGTAGACGAACTTGTCGTGTGAACGAGCCATGATCCTTGTTGCCCACAGCTGTGCCGTAAAGGGGTGCTTACTAGTCAAGGAGACCATTCTTACAGGCACGTCGAGAGTTGTATATAGGGCTGTATATATTTCCTCATGTCTCTTCTCGCTAATGGCGTTTGATAGAATTATGTAGTAATCATATCTAAATGGCAAGACGAATCCATCGTTTTTAGCTATGAGTCTTTGGAGAAGCGAGCGTATTTCAGACTGCTTAAACTGGATTATCCATTCCCTATCTGTTCCAAGAGATTCCGCCCACTTCCTGTAATTATAGAGCTCTACTATAGTTACTCTAGGCAAATAAACCACTCTAATCTATGGCTATAGTTCCACTAAAGCAAGTTGACTGCTCCAGCGTTAAAAGCCCTTTAGCCATTTTAACTACTGCTTCAACAGCTCTCCTAGCGTAGTCATCTATTCGCTTAAGAGCTCGAGCTCTTGAAGCCCCCGGACCTATTACTTCTAAACCTACGTGCTTTCCATACTCCACCGTAAGATCCATGGTTTTTTTACCAACGTTGTGTGCGACAACTTCATCGTGCTTTGTCTCCTCCTGTATAACGGCTCCTAGGGCGACGACTCCATCAACTTCCCCCTTCCTTTTAAGAACGCTCTTTACTGCTAAGGGTGTTTCATAGCTTCCAAGCGCTTTAACTATGTACGTTACTTCAGCTCCAAGAAGCTTTGCATGGTTTATTGCGCATTGTAGCACGAGGTACGTTGTGTCATAATTGAATTCAGCTACCACTATTGCTATTCGGATAGCCACGTGGATTCGCCTCACTCCACTATTGGGCCTACGTTTAGATACCGTTGTCGGGTAGTTAACGTTTTATAATAACTATTCGTTCCACCTCTTTAATGCTTCACGGAGTGGCCTCCGCTGCCAACAGTGGGGGATGGCGCATAGGGAGATCTAAGGCAGCTGCATGCTCACCCGGCTTAAAGCCGCTCATCGAGCACTCTTCAAACAACACTCATCACTACACAAATACGCTAGGAAAACAATATGAAAAGTTGACTATTCAACAGCCGCTGACAAACTAGGCTAAAAGCATGTGGATTGCCGTATCAAGGCCTCCAGCATCCTTCCTCAACTTAGTTACTTTAGCTTCATCAATTGAGCCAGCATAGAAAACCCGTCTGTTTCCGCTTCACTCCAAGGGAATCAAATATTAATATGGGCTCTCCTCCGGGTAGAGCATTCCTTGTTTTCAACAAATCCGTGTTAAACCCCATGTTGCTATACAGCTTAAATTATTAATCCCTTAACTAATAATGCAGGAGCATACTTATATTCTTCAGCATATCCACGTATAGTTCACTATGAATGCATTACTTCAGGAAGAGTTGTTGGATCTAATTCTACTCACTTGCCAGCTATAGACACTTCCCTAAGCGCTATTCCCGGTGAGTATACGTTGAAGTAATTCTCTACGTCCTTAGTGGTAAGTAAGTATTGTTCCTTAAGTAAAGAATATACATTGCCTGCCAGTACAGCTCCCTTTACTCCATGCAATACCCTTCCGTTTTCAACGAGATCAGCGTTAGTTATCGTTGCATTAATCAGTCCGCTAATAGGATTAGACAGCCACTCACCTATAGTCCCATAAACCACTATTGCTCTACCTAAGTCGCTTACAACGCTATCCAAGTCACAGCGGCCCGGTTCTATTAGCAAGTTAGTTATTGAAGGTCTGGGAATTGATGAAGGATTTCTCCTAATTCCATTGCCTGTGGACTCTCTGGACTCCAGCTGAGCAGTATAGTTGTCGTACAAGTATGTCTCTAGAACGCCTTTCCTAAAGACGCTCTTCCTTTTTGTCGGCACTCCCTCATCATCGAATGCCTGTGTAGAGTATAGTCCACTAATACATCCATCGTCAACGATGTTTATCTCGCTGCTTAAGACTTCTTCGCCAACTTTACCGGCTAGAGGACTCCTGTTCCTCTGAACATTGTCTGCATAAAGAGCTGGGGCGAGAGCTGAAGCAACTATTGAGCCAAACATTTTTGGAGTTAAAACAACACTATATGCTCCCGTCTCAATAGCTTTAGACCTCAAGCCGGCGAGAGCTCTTTCAGCAGCTTTCTCAACTATGGATTCATAGCTGAAGTCCTCTAGAGTTGTTGAAGCATGAAACTCTGTAAACCCTGATTCACTACCGCCTTCAAATGCCTTTACTTCAGCATAGTATAGGAACTTCGTTGAATCATCTGAGATAGCGTCAGCGTAGCTATTCACTATTACACGCTTCGCTTTAACATATCTAAAACCTGCGCTAACTAAGGAAGTTCTCGAATCAATCTCTCCCGGTATTTTAGCTGACTCGGCAAGGACTTGCTTCGACCATTCAATATCTGGGTTAGCGATCCTATCATCAAATATTTTTCCAACGGGAGTCATACCTATACTCTTAGGCAGGCTCCTCCAATTAGGGTCCTCAGGGCTTGCCCTAGCGATCTTTGTGCCTGACTCAGCGAGCATCATTACATCGCTAAGAGAACTTATCGTGCCTCCAACGACCGCAACTCTCTTTCCTAAAGCTATTCTTAAACCTACTAAAATAGTTCTCCCACTCCTAACGACATCCACTTCCCCCTTAACGTACTTTAAGTCTGTTGAACAAGTTTCAACAACGTATGCTTCTGCTTCGCTTACTCCACTGGAGCTAAGCATTTTCACAACTCGTTCAGCTAATTCAATTAACTCCAGCACTCCCTACTCTCCTCCAACGATTATCTTGCGTACTCTAACGTGAGGGCCTCCATCCCCTACTCTAACTAATTGATTTTCCTTTCCACAGCCTCCAAACACGCTAGTCCTTATCTTTAAGTCTTTAGCAACTGCGTCCACGTTCTTTAATACGTCGAGTATGTTGCCGCTAACTATTACTCCTCTAACTAATTCACTTAATTCACCCCTCCTTAAGATGTATGAGGGACCTACGTGGAATGTGAACGTTCCTACAGATGGATCTACCTGTCCCCCCATAGCTCCCCGCCCACGTAGATATATTCCGTGGTCTACATCTTCGAATAGCTCCTCTAAGCTGAAATCCCCTGGCTCCATATAGAAGTTCGTCTGCCTAACTATGGGATCGTAAGTGAAGTTCATGGCTCTAGCATTACCTGTAGGCTCACTGCTTAAAGAAGCCGCGATCATTCTGCTCGTCAAATACTTCTTTAAAACTCCGTTCTCCACCACTACAGTTCTCTCCTTGGGAGTGCACTCATCATCGAATGGAACGGGGTATCCTCCATCGACTAACCCTTCATCAACTATAGTCACTTGTTCACTGCCCACTCTTTCGCCGAGCCTCCTGGAGAGAACTGATGAGCCTGAGCGAACTAAGTCGCCTTCACTAGCGTGCCCGAATGCTTCATGTATGAATAGGCCTATTACCTCATTGTCAAGTATTGCGACGTGTGATCCTGGCGAAGGGGTTTTAGCCTTAGAAGCCTCTGCAGCTAACCTACTCAATTCATTTATAAAGCCCTCCAAATCATATCTTTCTACATACTCATAGCCTCCTATAAATGACTCAGAGTCATATACTCTCTCGCTTGATATGCCTACTTTTCCAACAGCCATGTGAGCTATGCCTACTCCAGTAATGTTGCTTTCAGCTAACCCCCCGTTACTGGAAGCAATTAACCTATGATCTACTTCAACGCCCATGTTAGTTATGCCTGACGCTATTCCAGCATGGCTCAAGCTCAGCTTATTTAAATCCATTAATAGTTTGATCTTTTCATTTGGATCAATAGATAGCGGATCCTTTTTCACAGGAGTCTTGAAACTTATTTTCTTATTAGCTGTATCCTCAAACACTACCTCAAGCTTCTTAGAGCTCGTTGCTCGCGCTATAGATACTGATCGCTCAATGGTTTTATCAATTGATTCCCAGCTTAGATCAGATGTGTAAGCATAGCCTCTCCCACTGCTTACATATACTTCTACCCCCATTCCTTTAGCTACCGTATAGCTGTATTGCCGTAAGAAGCCGCTATCTATAGTTATGAGCTCATATTTATTTTCATGAAATCTAACTACAGCAAATAACGCTCCCAAGCTAAGCGCTTTATCCAAGGCCTTTTCCACGAGTTCATGCTTAAACTCCATGTCGCTCACTAAGTTACTTCTCTAATCAGAAGTATTAATAGATTTGCAAGTGTAGTTGTTTAAAATTGCAGTTATGAAGCCCCAGCTCTAAGCGCCATGCCTCTAGCTTTAATGAGGAGATCGTAGAGGTCGCTGAGCTTAGGAGCGCACTTAGCGCTATGCACTTCTAGCACTGAATATATTTGCAATACATCGACTACTTCACAGTAGTCGATGGATATAACTCCTCCACAGTCTTCAACTTCATTCACTATGGCGTTGTACTCCTCGCTTCTACTCACATCTTCAATTACAGCGTCTAAAGCGCTTTTGACTTCAACGTACTTCTCCCCAAGTTCTTGTTCGGAGCCAACATTAATTGAGCAGGCTAACCTTATTGAGCCATCCCTCCTCAAGTCTATTCTAAAGGAGGCTGTAGACCGATCCTTTTTCTCTAATAGCGCCACTATTCCTATTTCACTGATGTCGCTAAGCCACTCCACTCCAACTATTCTTAAATCTACGCCTGCTCCACTCACTTCAGTTAGGAATTCATCGATCTTTCCATAGAGGCCTACTCCAGTTGCAATCACATTATTGAGTATTCTCTTAGAAGCTTCACTTAGCGATACCCCCCAGTCCTTAGCTATAGAAGCCACTCTATCCCTATACTTAGGTGAGTTAAGTATGTACAAGGAGTTGACTCCTAGTTCTAAAGCTACTTCACTAACTTCATCTACCCCAACCTCAATTATCCTAGATAGTTCGGAGACTTTTTCAAAAAGACCCTTCTTCTTCAAGTACACAACTATTTCACTCACTCCACTCCCCACTCTACTCTACTCTTTAAAAGAAGATAATTATAATTGAATGACAATATTCTGCAGCCACTGACTTAAAGAAAGTAGATACAGGTTGCGCCTTATATAAGTATAAATATTTGAAGTGTCTATAGATCGAGTTTGGGACTGATGACCCGCTTTGCGGTGAGGCATCTATAGATGGGAGCAGGTGGCGTTAGGCTCGGCTAGCCCACGCCCCGTGGATGAAGCAGGCGATTCCACAGATAGGGCCAGCCCCGCTAACGAAATTACCGTTAGCGGGGAAACGCGTGCAATGAAGACTACTCCCGACCCTGAACAGTGATTGAAAGGCATTTGACTGAGCACTCTCATTAAGGGGTACTACGCATGAAGCACTGCTTAGATGCTGTAGCTAAGCTACTAATTGAGCGACATGTTGCTTGTAAAGGAAGTGATGTAAAGAAAGCAAGTTTTACTCAAGCATTAAAATATCTACTAGTGCACTCCATTAATAGAGGCGGTGCGGCGATAGTGGTTGAACTCCATCAATCAAATGCTACAGGATACCTATCTATAAAGAGAGATAAGGCTGTGCTCTATGAAGTAGCCCGTATGTTGGAGAACGCGTGTTTTTCAACCACAATAAGCGGAGATCGCTTAGTTAGAGCTATTTACACAACTAATGTCGTGAAAACTTTAAGAGACGCCGCTAGCTCCATAGAGTTTAAAGGTGGCTGAATTGGAGTGGCTTGAGCTGAGCGATGAAGACTGTAAAATTATTGATTCATATAACGAGCTCTCAATGGGATTAAAGAACATTGCGGAGATCCTCGGGGAGCTAAGGATTTCACGCACTTCATTTTATAGAAGGCTCAGGAACTTAAGTAAGTACTTTGGGAAGGTAGTTGATATAGATCTAAATGCCATAGGTGTTTCACCCATATACGTGATAGCTGAAGCCAAGGCTTACAAGTACTTAAAGCTAGACAACTACCCGATGACGCGGCTTATAGACAGCTACCTATCTATATGCAATGAATCATACTCCATTCTATCATACATAACTATTGCTAAGAGGGGAGAGCACTTAGTTGAATCACTTGAGGAGGTGGCCGGTGATGGAATGGCGGTAGAAGCCATACAATTAACCAACTGCGTTAAGCCCATAGTGTTCCTCAATAGTTGGAGCACGTTTATTCCAAGCCCATTAAGAGTCGAAAAGCCATCAGAGCTCGATCAATATGATCTAGCTATAGTAGCGCACCTCATTAGAGGAGCGTCAAGTCTTTCAACAATAGCTCTTAGGGAGAGCATGCCGCTTTCAACTACGTACTACCATTACTGGGCTCATATTAAGAGCCGCGTTAGGGCGAAAGCCATAGTTCCACGCGCTAAAACTAACGCAATTATTGAAGCACTCATAACTAATAGAGACTACTCAGTCAACGACTTAGTAAAGGACTTAGCATCCCGTGAAGTGATAGTAAAGAAAGCGTGCTTCACATCTCATTATCCAGTAGAAGCAGTGTTAGAAGCTTGGACGAGTAGCGTGGATAAGCTCATAGCTTCTTTAATTAAGGTAGGCAATAGGAGGGCTATTAGTGGAGTAAGGCTATACCCAGTTCTGCAAATAAAGTAAGCAACGGTATTGAAGCATGAGCTACGCATTTAGCTTAAATATACTGCCCAGAAAGGAGGCCGGGATCTCCATAGACCAGGAGTTAGCTAAGAAGATAGCGCTTTTGCCGCAAATAGCTGCACTATCTAGAGTTAGACTTGAGTATAGCGGTTTGCCAATGTCCTTAAGGGATCCGGCGGGGTACGTCATTAAACTAGGCTGTGAGGAGTGTGCATGGCATGCTGTATCAGCACAAGACGTAGGGGTTGCATGGAAGCCTTACGTAGACTTCAGGAGAATCCGCGATCTCCTGGTAAACATTGGCTTAGTGAAGGAGGGGGGAGGGGATGTTTTAGTGAACCCCATTCCGGTTGAAGCCATCGTCCCCTTCGACTATGGAATAGTTAAGCTGAGGCCTTTTTCAGCAAAGACTGTAGCTAAATGCGTGGAGAGGGAGATTGCACAAGACGAGATCGTTGTAAATGGATTTAAGTTGAAATTAATTAACAATGGGCTATCCATTTATAACGTAGGCGTAGACTTCACTAGCGATATTGAGGCGTCAGTGAAGAGAGTTACAGCTATTAACGATAGCTTAAAGATCTACATGAGCGATGGATCTAAGATTATGCTATCCACTACGCACCCAGCTATGTACTTTGATTTAGTGAGCGACTATAGCTTCAGCACTAGATGGCTCAACGCTATCATCAGTGCTCTAACTCCATACTTCATTGCTTCAACGCATCTAGATCTAGATGAGGAACACTACTTAACTAACGCTCTCCTAGTATTAAAGAATACTTTATCAATAGGTGTAGTGAATATTGACATGAAGAGGATACACTTATATAAAGGACGAATGACTCTTTCGTCAGGCAGGTACTTTATAACGTATTCAATTGGGCAGGCTCTCGACGTATTAAATAATGCGCTGCTCTCGCTATCCTCTGAAGGAGCCTTACTTAAGAATTGCTCTAAGATAATAGACTTTGGGGAGCTATTCATATTGTTCCCAAAGTCGATTCTCATAGGAGACTACATTATAAGTGAGGATTACTTAGGAATGACGCTCTTTAATCCAAGTAACTTAGCTTTAAAGACAACGCTAACGTCCTTCTTCAAGTTCGAGAAAGCGGTAGCTTATACCGCTAGAAACACTGGGGGGGCTTCACTAAGGCTTGAGAAGCCAAACGTTGTTTCACTAACGATACTGCCTAAGAACATTGCAGTACTCGAAGCCTCCTTCAAGAGCCTTGGCCTAGAAGTAATAAAGTATAGGGATGCGTGGAGAAAGGTGGGTAGAGGTGGGCTTAGAGAACTTACTAAGTGAAGTAAATAGCATAGCTGGGGAAAAGAAGGATCTTGAGGAATTAGTTAGGGACTTTCAATTAGCGAACAGTAGAGACTACGACTGCCTAAGGCGCATACATCACCAAGTGGTGGAAGTTAAGAGAGGCAGCAGAGATCTATTAGTGATAGGCGATATTCACGGCGACGTAAGTACTCTGCATGCCGTGTTTGCAAGGGAAAGCGTTATCGAGCGTTTAAAGAACGATGAATTAATGGTGGTGTTTCTAGGCGATTACATTGACCGCGGGAGGAGGCAGCTACTGGCTCTAACACTAGCTTACTACCTAAAGGTGCACTATCCAAGCAATGTTGTAACACTGAGGGGGAACCACGAGCTCCACCTCTATTTAACTCCCTATCCCCACGACTTCCCCTATGAACTAAGGTCGTCATTTGGCTTAAAGTGGGGGGAGGTGTATGAGTTATTCCTAAGATCCTTTCAAAAGCTCCCATTAATAGCTATTTCTCCACTAGAACTAGCGTTACTGCATGGAGGAATCCCGAGAACTGCTATCCACGCAGACAACGTATTTGAGGCGCTGGGCTTAGGTCTCCCTCAAGTAGATGACTTAGCCGTTGAAGACATTCTGTGGAGCGATCCAATAGAAGGGATCTCAAATTACATTGACTCAGTAAGGGGGGCGGGTATAATGTTTGGAGAGGAACTTACTGAGAAATTCATTAAGGCAGCTGGAGTAAGAGCTGTGATTAGAAGTCATGAAGTAGTGGATGGATATAGGGTTAACCACGCAGGTAAAGTACTGACTATATTTTCAGCTAAAGAAACATACGGCTTACGTAAAGCTTCGTATATAAAATTGAGTAAGGGATTTGAATGCAAAAAGTTAGGCGACTGCGTTTTCTTCACCTAGCGCACCGACCTCCTCTTCGCTAGGAGAAGAGGAGCCTCCTTTAAGAGCCCATTAATTCCCTCACACTCATTAGAGTTTGCATTCTTTCTGCAGGGCGGCTGGATAACGTAGTAAGGCCAGTTATGCAAACGGAAACATTGATATAGGCATCTGCAGATGTCATTGGCTAGGAAAGCGTTTGACGTCAACTAACTTAAATACTTCTATATGTTTACCAGTGTTAGTGAATAAAGCTATTGATGTGGAGAGTGGTCAAGTGAGGAGGGAAGCTAACGTAGTTCAAAGACTTATGGATATAACTGACGACTATGTAGGGGAGCTTATAGAAGAAGTTGTTGAGAGGTATTACTCTGTAGAAATAGAGCTTAGTGAAGAGTATGGCAGACTTTTAAAGTTCATAAGTAGGGAGATGGCTAGAGGACTATTCGATCATAAGCCATCCCCCGAAGAATATGAAGAGCTGTTAGCCAAGTATAAGCACCCTAAGCATGAATCTATGTTAATGAATGTCATTAGTTACTTAGTAAGCGTGTACATCAGGAAGCGGGAGAGGGCTCACAGAGCTACTTAGTCTTCATTGAGTGGGCTAAGGGAAGGCTTTGTATGGTTAAGAATAGTGAGGCGAGCAGGAAAAGTAGGTCTAAGGGGAGGAGCTCTGTAAGAAGGGTTAATAGAGATGTTATTGGAGAGCTTCTGGCACAGTACTTCGATGAAGTAAGTGAAGTTCTTGGATTAAGGGATTTAGTGAGTGACGAGGGCTTCCGGAGAGAGCTTGTTAAAGAAGTTCTAGAACTAATAGTTCACTCAACGACGTCTAAGCCTTCTATAGACGTACTATTGAAGAGAATTGAATCAAATAGAAGAAATATAAATAAACTCATTTCAGCTAAAATCCTTGAAAGCGTTAACAAGCTTACGGTAGAGCAGCTGAACTTCATAATAAGCTATGGGGAGGAGGCAGTAATTCCCTTCATTAGCGAAATATATAGGGAGTTAATTAGAAGCAGTAGAAGCGAGTTGATAGATGCATTAAAGTATGTTTGGGAGAAGTACGGTAGGCCTACTTTAGTTCAGTGCCCAAAGTGCGGCTTTAGATCTATAATGCCTGACTACTCCTGCATTATATGTGGGTATAGCGTCACGGAGAACTACGTAAGAGAGCAACTATCATTCAGTGCCTTGTTTGAGGACTATATAAGGGCAGCAAGCACAGCTGAGCTTAGAGAAGTACTTGACGCAGGCCTCGTCATTGTTAGTGAAAGCGGTGTGCACAGCCCGAGGAGTAAAGCCGTTAGTTCCCTAAAAACTTTCTATCCAATATACCTAGTTGGAAAGGAAATCTCCTCTATAATTTCTGAGGTAAGTTCTAGAGAGCAAGAAATATAGACTTAAAAGTAGAGTTTTGCAAGAGGAGCGAAGCATAATGTACGAAGCAACTAGCATTGATGAAGTCGAGAGAGCTCTGAGAACCTATAGAGTAGTTATGGTTGAATACTACAACCCTAAGTTAAAGGAGAGCGTTGAGTTTACTGAAGCATTAAAAATAGTGGAGAAAACTCTGGACTCATCGATATTAATTATGAGAGTATCTGCAGTAAACCACCCAGAGCTATTGGAAGACGTAAAGGCCATTCCGTGTTTAAAGGTATTCCTAGATGGGAAGCTCATTTTAGAGCAGATGGGCGGGTTTGGGAAGAGGGATTTTGATGCAATGATCTTGAGGAGAACGATTAGAGATATTCTTAGGAATCACAACGTATTTCTAAGGATATAATTTCTCAAGATCTTGGTAATTGATTAACATATAAACTTATATAGAACCGGCTTCATGTTAACTATTGGAATACTTTATGGAGGGAGTACATTATGGCTCTCTATGGAATACCTGTACTAGTGTTGAAGGAAGGCACTCAGAGAACTACTGGTAGAGATGCATTAAGGGCTAATATAATGGCTGCAAGAGTGCTGGCCGAAGTCCTTAAGTCAAGCCTTGGGCCAAGGGGCTTAGATAAAATGCTCGTTGATAGTTTTGGCGACATAACTGTAACTAACGATGGAGCAGCCATAGTTAAGGAAATGGAGGTTCAGCATCCAGCAGCCAAGTTGTTGGTGGAGGTTGCAAAAGCTCAGGACGCTGAAGTAGGCGATGGAACTACTAGTGCCGTTGTTCTTGCTGGAACTCTCTTAGCTAAATCCGAGGAACTCCTCGATCAAAACATACACCCAACTTTAATTATTGAAGGTTACACCAAGGCTATGCAAAAGGCCCTTGAAGCCTTGAGTGAAATAGCTGAACAAGTCAATCCAGAGGATAGGAGCATCCTTAGGAAGGTTGTTGATACAGCTATAGCTAGCAAGTATATAGGCAGTGGAGCAGTGAAGGATAAGCTCGCAAACATAGCTATAGATGCTGTACTAGCTATAGCTGAAAAAGATCCGAGCGGTAGGTACAACGTTAGACTCGATGACGTTAAGATAGAGAAGAAGAAGGGGGGAAGCATCTTAGACACTCAGCTTGTCTACGGCATTGTCCTTGATAAGGAAGTGGTTCATCCAGGTATGCCTAGGAGAGTTGAGAAAGCGAGAATAGCGCTACTAGACGCACCACTAGAAGTAGAAAAACCAGAGATATCTGCTAAAATAAACATTACTTCACCTGATGCAATTAAGAAGTTTTTAGATGAAGAAGCACAGCTGCTTAAGGACATGGTTGACAGGATTGCCAGCGTTGGCGCTAGCGTAGTTATATGCCAGAAGGGTATTGATGAAGTAGCGCAGCACTTCCTAGCTAAGAAAGGAATACTTGCAGTAAGGAGAGTGAAGAGAAGCGACATGGAG